>NZ_CAJTMT010000030.1 GCF_910577345.1 uncultured Duncaniella sp. | reverse complement strand
ACTACCCGTTTTTTTTATTTTTATTTAAGCTGGTGATGGAATCATCATTTGGACTACGCAGCTAACATATTGCCGTCCGGCAAGGTGATTGGAATCTCATTTTGAAGCATACCAAGAAGCTCAAACAATTTCTCTTTCTTTTTAGAATTATTTGCGAAAGCCTTTGTAATCTTTCTTATATTGCGGAGTTGGTTTCAGCTTCTTCATAAGCCCATAGATTTTTCCATAGCTTCAATTGAGGATGAATCTATTGCCGGCACATCACGCAGTGCGCCGCTTTCGGCTTCTTTCATCGCTGCGAGGGTTTCGGCATTTGGCTCATGATAGGCGGCATCCAACAATAGTGTTTCCACAAAATTGTTGAGACTGCGGTTCTGACGCTTGGCCATAAGTTTCAGCCTGTCAATCAAATCAACAGGCAAACGGAAACTCTGATTTCTCTTTGTCAATGCTACATCCATAAATCTAATCTATTATACTGCAAATATACTACAAATATATTACAATAACAATATATATGCCCGCAAAGTTGTGTGACTATAGCAAGCATACAAGCATCACATTACAAGCATTATAGGAATAGAAAGAAGAGAAACATATAAGTACTTGTAGTAAATCTATAAACCGGATATACCGGATGCTATAAATTACAGATGACAAATATGATTTACCGTAATTTACTATTAACTTTTGTCTCTTCTGAGCTTTTGTTCTTCTGTATCTCCTTCCTTAGTCTTCTGTATCTCCCCCTAAAAAGGGGTGCTATCCCTACTTTCGTTTGTTCATGAGCAGGCGGCGCAGGCTGCGGAGGGAGAGGAGGCCGGAAATGACGGCGGGTATCAGAAGAAACAGCGGTGAGATAATGGATGCCACAATGATGGCTCCGACTGTCAGACACAACGTCAGGGATGCAAAGAGAACAAGCCGGCGAGGGAGGGCCTGACGATAACGGATACAGTAGACCCAGGCAATGATGATGACATAAAGCAGATACCAGAGCGTGTAGCTGACACCCAAACCCGCTATGCCCCACCAACGGTAGCATACAATGTTGAGAGCCAAGCCTGCGACAGCACTCAGCGACTCAGTCATCAGGAAAGTGTGACCGTCGCCCTTTGCAAGTATGACGTATGACATGCAGTATGACACCCCGCGCAACACCACGCCTGCCATCGCGATGGTGATGAAAGGCACTGCGGAGGCGAAACGGCTGTCGTAAAGGATATTGACAATATATGGAGCAAGCGCAATCAGGAAAAGCACCGCCGGAAACAGCAGCAGAAGCAGCAAGCGCATCTCATGGGCGACAAAGACCCGCAGACGCATCGCCGACCCGGCCACACGCGCAAGACGCGGATAGTATTCAGTGGCTATCGCTGCGAAAATCAAACCGACATAGCGGTTGACCACCGTATAACCGGCTTGATAGAAACCCACTTCCGAATCCCCGCCACGGACATTGAGCCACGCGACGAACACATAGCTCATGGCCTGCGCGATGAAATCGGCAGCAGTCATGTAGATACCGAGTATGATGAAGCGTTTGCCCAAGGAAAGCGTCTCTGACGCGGAGACCGGATGCTCAACGCGAATTCCGCGAGGACCGAAGTACAGGGTAAAGAAACAAGTGGCGCCCGCGTAGGCGATTATAGACGGGACAACACTTGAAAGCCCCCAGAAATAATACATCGGCACGGATACAATGAGCCCCACACCCGCACCCCACACAGAAGCCTTCGCAAGCCTCCGCAATTCTCCGAGACCTTGCAGAATGGCCTCACCGGCACTGTTAACACTCAGCAGGAAGATAACTGATGCCAGACCCATGTAGGCCAAAGTGTGGTCCGACGAACCGAAAGTCCACCGGCTCAGCATCGGCGCACCGGCAGCCATCAGCACCGCACCGAACAGACCCAATATCCATGCCCAACGCCTGACCACTGCAATAATCAACGCACGGTGTAAGGCTGTCGGTTGCGAGGCTATCTCACGCACCGAACTTGACGAGAGACCGAGTTGCGCAAGAGTGCGCACTGTCTCCACCGCATTGTTGAAGATGCCGAAGAGTCCGACACCCGCAGGGCCCAACCAAAGGGCAATGAGCTTGACCCTCACAACACCGAAGAGTATCTGGAGCATCCTGACCCCTCCGAAAAGGCCCATGGCTTTCAACACCCGCCCGGAGACAGTTCCGCTCATCGGCGCACCTCCTCCCAAGGGGTATTGACCCTCGACATTCCGATTCCTACACCACGCAGCATCTCGCGGAGCGCCGTGAGGAAGCGTGACTGACCGGCACGGTCAAGGCGACGAGCTTTCAGCACCACCCGCGCGGGAAAGGTGAAAGGATAGGCAAAATAGAGATAGGCACCCCAGGCGCGGAGCACACAGGGATCAGTGACCGGACGGTTTCCGGTCGTAGGCCCATCATGTGTGGCGATGACAATGGGGAAGAAACGGCAGTTGAGGTTCAGCCGCCGTGCAGTCAGCAGAAACATCTCCTCCTCCGCAGCATGAAGCCACGGCGACCCGAGGCCGAAAGCCGGATGGAAACGGAGTTCGGCGGCAAGACCGCGACGGCGCACGGCTATCTCGAATGATGTCTGATAGAAGCCCTTAGGCAAGCGTTTGCGGAGATCACACTCAACGGTGGGATATATCTTGCTGTCACCCACCCTACCCTGCGAATCCTCATACATGAAAGAAGCATAGTCGAGCGTGGAATCCTCCTCGAAAACCTTGCGGACAGCCTCGATGCGGGCTGCGGAGTAGCGGAGATCATCGTCGGCAATGAGATAGATGTCGGACGTTGAATTCTCGATGGCATTGTTGCGGTTGAGGCTAAGCCCCTTCTGACCGAGACGGAACACGCGCACATCACTTCTCGACGCAAGACTGTCGGGCACGGGAGCATCCGCATGTTCCTGCCACGACACTATATATGTCACCCCCTCCAAAGCGGGAAGATTCATTCCGGCCACACGGCGGATGCCATCGGGGGTGTAGGTGCATATAAGGACATCGAGTGTGAGCATGGCGTTATCAAGCTTGGAGATTTGACTGTTTTGATTCAAGACGGTTCTTCCAGAATTCAAGCGCACGGCGCGCAACGAGACGATAGTCATTGTGACGCACCACGAATTCCCTGCTCTGCAGACCACGCAGGCGCAGGCCGGCCGGATGGAGCACCACATCCTCAAGCGCCCTGACTACAGATTCATAGTCCGGCTCGACATGAAGCACGGGATGCAGCTCCTTCTCTCCTATGAAATCATAGAATTCCGGAGCACCCCCCGAAACGGTGTTAAGCCCGTAGGCCATCGCCTGAAGGGCATTGGTTGCAGGGGTGTAGCTGTAGAGCTGATCGAGGACAACGTGGGCCGATTTCAGCAGTTCGAGATATTCATCGTAAGGGCGATTCTCGACAATGACGAGTTCGGCCCGGTCGGGATAACGCTCCACGACTGCGCGGGCAGCCGTCTCCATCACGTCGGTGCCTTTTAAAAGGAGGCGTGAACGATAGCGGCCAAGGAAGAAGCGGATTTTGTCAGGACGGTCGGGCAGTTCGACAGGCTGAAGAGCATCAGTGTCAATCGGTATGCCCGCGTATGCGATTTTATCCGGAGAGAGGGAGCGGCGGAGGGCAACGTCATACTCATAGAGCGCGGAAATCGCGCCATCGACCGAAGAATAGACATGACGGTCAAGTTGAAGCATGTCATCGGCAAGCCAATCGTCGCAGATGTGAGGATTGGCCCGCAGATACGGAGAGTCCTCACCGAAGATTTTGAATTCGTTGTAGCGGAGGGGGCTTACAGGGTCGAGACATTCCTCGACGTATGTCGGATCCGTCCCGAGAGCTGTATAGAAGATAGAGCGGTTGGAGGCTTTGAGTCTATCGAAAACCAAACGCTTGCGACCCGGACGCAGCTCTATGAAGCTTTGAGTTGCGATGGACACCACATCAAAACCGCTCATGCGGCGCAACAGACCGGTCTGCAACCTCATCCAGAGGTCAAGGCCTCCCAACTTACCGCTGAAACGGCGACGCAGGTCGATGTCGCGACCCGTATTGAGCCAATATCCTCCATTGGAGGCGACGACCGTGTGATGGCCAAGCTCTTCCAGACCGCGCGCGAGTGTGCGGTGATACGACGATGCATCACCGACAAAAAGTATTTTCAGCGGACGGTCTGTCATGGTATGGTCATTTGGAATTCATCAGGCACGGTTGCCTACGAGGGTTGCCTTATTTTGATTGTCATCGGGCATACGCGCTACAGCGCGTCCCTACAAGGTCCACAAAATCAGAGTTTCTTACGGAAGGCGCGGCGACGGCGGTGCTGGCGCTTCTCGAAGTAGTCCCATTGCGACTGCACCTGTGAGTTGCTTTCAAGTTCAAGGTTGGTCTCGGCAAACTTCACGCCGTTTTTGATGAAGATGTTGAGAAGGTCGTAGAAGAAGAGCGAATTGACACCCTTGGACTGATATTCAGGCTTGACGGCAATGAGCAGCAGGTCGATGACATCGTTCTGCCCCTTCATGGCGCGGAGGATGTGATACCAACCGGTCGGGAAGAGACGGCCTTTGCACTTGCGCAGGGCGGCGGCAAGGGAGGGAAGTGTGATGCCCACTCCGACAAGACCTCCGTTTTTGTCAACCACAACACTGACATATTCCAGACGCAGGATGCTGAGATACATGTCGATATAGTAGTCAATCTGGCGCTCTGTCAGCGTACAGTATCCGTAAAGGTCGGCGTAGGTCTCGTTGATGAGATGGAAGAGCGCATGGCCGTATTCCTCCTTGATTTTCTTGGCGGAGGTGTATTTGAGGATGCGGAGATCATATTTTTTGAGGACGATCTCGGCGATGCGCGTCATCTTGTCAGGGACCTTGTCGGGGATGGTTATGCGATATTCCACCCAGTCGGTATCCTTCTTGTAGCCGAGACGCTCGATGTGGGCGGGATAATAATCATAGTTATATATGGTGGCCATTGTGCCCATCTCGTCGAAACCCTCGACGAGCATACCTTCGCGGTCCATGTCGGTGAAACCCATCGGACCGATCATCTCGGTCATGCCACGGTCGCGCGCCCACTGCTCGGCGGTTGCGAAGAGTTCGTCGACCACATCGGCATCGTCCGTGAAGTCCACAAAACCGAAACGGGCCTCCTTACGGCCTGTGGTCTCGTTGAGGCGGTCGTTGATTATCGCGGTTATGCGTCCTGCGGGCTTGCCGTCGCGGTAAGCCATGAAAGATTGCGCCCGACAATAGTCAAAGGCAGGATTTTTATCGGGAAGAAGGGTATGGACCTCATCAAAAACCAGATTCGGCACGAAACAGTCGTTGCCGTCATAGAGGTCAATCCCGAATTTCACATATTTCTTAATTTCGCTTTTTACAGGCTCTATAGCCTTTATTGTAACCGGCATAATCAGTTGGTGGATTCAGTTGTAACGCTTGAAGTAGTTTCCGATAACGGAGTGGGACGGTAGGGAGAGTTGAGCCAAAGGAGGAAGGCTATCATGGCCACAAGGAAGGCGATGATGGCTATATATATATTGTTGGGCTTGCGCTCTGCAAGGGCGAGGCGCAGGTCGTTGACATCGTGGTAACGCTTCTCGGGGTCGGGGTTCATGCACCGCTCGGCCACTTTGCGCAGACGCGGATGAGGAGTGCCCACCGCATCAAGAGCGGCGGTGAGGACTTCACCGTAGTTCTTGATATCCTCGCTCGCATCCTTGGGAGTGATGTGCGACTTCTGGTCGAAACCAACGTCGATGAGCTTGAGGTTACCGATATTTTCGGTGAAGATGATGCGCGAGGGGTTGAGGGGATGATGCTCGAGATGGTTGGTCTGAATATAGTCGAGCGCGTCGAGCAATTGATGCTGGAGCTTGGCGAGATGCTCCTCTGTCACCTTGCCCTCCTTGATTAGCTTGGCGAGGGAATCGCCATAGACATCATCGGTGATGATGCAGCGCCCGAGACCGGGGACATCCTCATAGTCATTAATCATGATGATGTGGGGATGGGCGAGATTGTAGCGCACCTCGAATTCCTTCTCAATCATCTGCTCATATTCGGGCTGACCCTTCAGCTCGGGGCGGAGGGTCTTAAGCATCAGCCATTTGCCAAATTTCTTGGCCGTATAGACGTGGTAAAACTCCTCGTCCCATTCGGGAAGATGCTCTATCTCGGTCCACTTTCCGGTGGACGTTTCGGCAGGAGGATTGGAGGGATTGTTGTCCATATATTCAGCGGTTTAGGCCACAAAGATACAAAAAATTTTAGAGTGTGTCTAAAAATAAATGTTAACACGAGGGCCACCAATCTTTGAGGGATTTTTTCTTAACGATAAGGGAGTGCGGTGGGTCAAGCCCACACGCGAGCTCTGAAGAGGTTGTGGCCTTTGCCACTCGACCGCATAGTTAAGAAAAAAGCACCAAAGAGTGGTCGTGCAGGGTTATCAATTATCAATTCACACATATTTGATTAATGATTCTAAATTTTTCGATTACATAGAATATGTCTGTAAAAGTTACCACGGCCTCCCGTCTTTCGGGTGTATTTTGTGCTTTGTCTCAGTCGTGTACATCAAGTACACTCCTTCAACTGCACCACAAAATCCCCTCCGAAATACGGGACCCTCGTATTAACATTTCTTTTTAGACACACTCTCATAACCACGCTCATTCGCACATCGCTTCGTCGGGGTTCATGTAGTAGAGATGGCCGGTGGCACGGGATGTGGCCGTGTAGAGCCAGCGGTAGAAGTCGAGCCCCTGCGCTTCGGGGGGTATGCCTCCCATATCGACGAAAACGTTGGGCCACTGGGCACCCTGGGCCTTGTGGCAGGTGACGGCGTAGGCATATTTCACCTGCAGGGCATTGAAATATTCATCGGTGCGCAGACGGCGCATCCGTGTCTCGTAAGGGACATCGGGAGCGTTGACCTCCGGGTCGGCCATGCGGGCCTGGGCAAGCGCCTCCATCTTTTCGCGCGGAAGCGAAGCACTTTCGTCGGTCAGTGTGTCGAGGAATATCCTGCACTCGACATCCACATCCCTGTCGGGAAGATTGAGGGTCACGTTGGCGAAGCGAAAACCATACTTCTCCTCCGTACCGTGGACCGCAGCTACAACCGCCACGTCGCCGTTGGCAATGAAGTCGAGTCCCTTAATTTTAGATGACCATGTATAGTTGTTCTTGGCTATCAGAAGCCGTTCACCTTTGACAAGTTCCTCCTCACATTCGAGAATCTGCGAGCGGATGCCGAGATTGAACGCCGTGGCCCGGCGGTTGGAACGGGTGATGATGGTTGTCGCGGCCGCTCCGTCGGTACGGTAGCAGTCGCTGATGGCGTCAAGCACCTCCTCTCCATCGAGGATTGAGACATCCGAATAGCCTGTGAGTATGATTTTCGGTTCGGGAAGGGGATCGACGAGCATAGCGCGGCGTAGCCATGTGGCATTGCGGAGAATGCCTGAATTGCGGGCCTGGCGGACGGTGTCGGTCAGGATGGCGCGCGAGACGTGAAGCCCCAGTTCCTTGTAGCGCTTCGGAGCCATTGCGGGACTTTCGACGCAACCCACCGGAGGGAGCTGGGCAATGTCGCCGAGGAGGATGAGACGGCAATTGTCGCCTGTAAAGACATATTGAAGGAGGTCTTCGAGCAGACCGTTGTTGGGAGTCATGGATGTGCCCTCGGCTTCGTGGTCACCTATCATGGAGGCTTCGTCGACAATGAAGACGGCGTTGGTGAGACGGTTGTCCTGAAGCATTGTGAAACCGCCGGAAAGGTTGCCTGAGGGACCACGGTAGATTTTGCGGTGGATCGTGTAGGCGGGATGCGAGGAATGTGAGCTGAATACCTTGGCGGCACGCCCCGTGGGAGCGAGAAGCACGACCGGCCGCTCGACCTCTTCGAGTGCCTTTACAAGCGCACCGGTGAGCGAAGTCTTGCCGGTACCCGCATAACCGTTGATGATGAAAACCGAGTCGGAAGGAGTGGCAGAGGAACAGAAACGCGCAAGAGCGTCAATAAGCAAACCCTGCTGCTTATTGGCGGTATAAGGCAACTTCGCCCTGACCAAATCTGCAAATTCTCCGACAGTCATAGTATTATGATAAACGTTTACAAGGTATAAAAGTATATATTGACAGCGGAGATTTTTACAAAGGAATGAGTCTGAATGGTCATTATTGATTCAACAACCGCATGACTTCCTCCTTCAGGACAGGAAGATGTCTAACGAATAATAACCGCTTTGTAGAATCAACCTCTTTCCGGAAATATGGATTGCGGATTGCTCTATTGACAACCATATCTACCTTGCGTCCCACTACCGACTCGATGGCATGGATGAAATCAAAATAATTATCAGCATAATCAAGGAGTTCAATCTTACCCTCATCGAACTCCACAAGAAAATCCACATCGCTTTCATCATTGAAGCGGGATGTTAGGATTGAGCCGAACACCCATAGCTTGGCAACCTTATACCTCTTGCACAAGGCGACAATCTTGTCCATGTTCAACTCAATCAGTTTCATACGGCAAATATGACGGATTTATACCGATAAAACAAAAGCGAATCTTCAATCTATGAAATGCTAATTGATGTGTCTGTCAAATATTTTTCTATTCGTTCATCCATAAATCAAGTGTTTGGTTGAGTCGAGTTCCTCACGGAAAAACTTGTTGGTGACTGCATCGTCACATACAAGGTCGATTCTGCGTCCAAGCAAACCTTCCAACTCATGCATAAAGTCAAAAAATATGTCTGCCCAGTCAAGGTTTTCACGATTTATGGTTTCCGAGTCGAAATTAACTGAAAAATCCACATCGCTCTCATCATTGAAGCGGGGAGTGAGAATCGAGCCGAACACCCATAGCTTGGCAACCCTGTACTTCTTGCACAGGGCGATAATCTTGTCCATGTTCAACTCAATCAATTTCATACGGCAAATATAACGGATTTATACCAATAAAACAAAAGCGAATCCTGAATTGCCTCAAGATTCACTCGGATTGGGGAGGCATAGTGACCCTACCACGCTCCCGGTCCCGCACTTTGACCATACCGTCAATGTTTCCGGTCATCGAATTCCACTTCTCATCCGCCGGAAAACACCGCCTGTCGGAAATTACTTGTCATGAGCTGTCAGCGACCATAATTTTGCATCAAAAAAATATATGAGATTTACAATTTTTATCATCCTTCTAATCACCGGCCTGCTCGTCTCAGCCCAGGGTTTCATCAGTTACGACTATTTCTCATCAAGCCGAATGCGTGAGACTCCCGGCTCACGCCTCGGATCAGGCGGAATGTATCTTGTTTCCGGCTCCTACAATATTCCATTGGTTGTCAAGATGCACGATGAATCAAGATCGACCTCATGGGCAATAAACATCAGTGCCGTATTCGCGGAAATGTCCAATAAAGGTGAATCTGCCACCCTCAACCCCGGAAGTATTATAAACAGCGGCCTCAGCATCATCCATCTCCGTCCGCTCTCAGAAAAATGGGACATTCTGGCAAGCCTTGGAGGCGGGGTATTCGCTCCCGCTGATGAGATTTCGGCTAAATCTATTCTCGGAAGCGGAGGAGTCATTTTCATCTACCGTATGAACGATAATCTCAGCCTTGGAGCCGGAGGTGGAATCACCAACTCCTACGGCCCACCCATGGCCGTCCCCATGCTCTATCTGAGTTGGCAAAAGAAAGGCAAATTTTCCTGCAGAATCGACATGACTACCGGAATCAAAATCTCGGCTTCCACCCGCTTATGGAAACAATTTCACCTTGAATTCACCCCGATGGAAGTTGACGGACTGACGGCTGTGATGAAAGTTGACGGTAAAAATAAAATCTATTCAATGGCCATGCTGCAATCCTATCTATCTCCGGAATATAAGTTCACGGATAAATTCACCCTCTTCGCACGAATCGGCGGAAACTGGATAAGAGGTGTGAGCATAAGCAACCGAAGCCTAAAGGGGTTCTTTGACAGTTTCAACGATGATGACAAGGAAGATCCGTATTTTCAAGCAGCCCTCAGACTATCAACCGGTATCAAATTCAAATTCTAAAAAATTATCTACCTTTGAGCTTCTGAATGATTCATATAAGCCATCGGGACCATTGCTCCGAACGGAGTGCATGAATGAATCCTGACCACCCGACTAAAAAACGACCACAAGAGAACCAATGATACGCTACCTTATCATCGAAGACGAACTTTTGGCATACGAAGAACTGAAAAGAATGATGGACCGCCTGCGGCCCGACTTCCAAATGGCGGGCTGGGCACAAAGTGTCGCACAAAGCGTGACACTACTTAAATCACAGAGTTTCGATTTAATATTGGCCGACATCACATTGGCTGACGGCTCTTGCTTCGAGATTTTTGAGCATACCGACATATCTATTCCTGTGATATTCACCACAGCGTATGATGAATATGCAATCAAAGCATTTAAAGTCAACGGAATCGACTATCTTCTGAAGCCAATCGAGCAAAGCGAACTTGAAGGGGCCATACTCAGATTTGAGCGGGAATCAATAAAAATCGGTTCCCGACAACAGATGGCTCAACTCCAGACCATGTATACGACTGTTCCCAAGACCCGATTCATTGTCCGTTGCGGCGATTCTCTGCTGCCAGTGTCCACAGACGATATTGCGTTCTTCTATAGCGAGGATAAATACACTTATCTGCAATTATTCTCCGGGAAAAGTCATATCATAGACTATACGCTGGACAATCTTGAGTCGACCCTCGACAACAGCCGGTTTTTCCGGACTTCACGAAATTGCATTGTCAATATCAGCAGTGTCACACGATGTTCCAAACTTTTCGGAGGTAGACTGAAATTGTATTGCAAGCCCGAACTTCCGGTGGAGGCCTCCGTAAGCCGTAGCCGTGTGAAGAACTTCATCGACTGGATTGAAGGAACCATCTGACTAAAAACGCCTAAATAATGCAACATAAATATATAGTCCTCTTCATCATCGTCATCTCAATATCATTCATTCCATTTATCGGGATATACAGTCTGATGAGCGACAAACCAGAAAATCTCATGGATAGCCTGTTGACGAACCTGCCGGTGTGCCTTCTCATCGGTGGTTTTGATTATTTCTTCATAAAGAAGACAGCAGGACTGCCTATCGCCAACAATTCTATCCGGCTGATAATAGATTTGATTGCGACGACGACCACATGCGTATTTATAATCTGCGTTCTGAACTATCTACTGACAGATTTCACCGTGCGCGACCTCATTCGTTCAGCACTTCCTGCCATACCGTGGAACTGGGTTGTCACCCTGCTGATTGAACTTTTCTTTTACAATAACCGCCAACAGGAGATTGAACGGGAAAAGGCAAACTATCAACTTTTCGCACTCCGTAATCAAATCAATCCCCATTTTCTCTTCAACAGCCTGAATGTCCTGGCTTCCTTAGCCTACACTGACGGTGAGAAAGCCAACATTTTCACCAAAAGACTCTCAGCAGTATACCGTTATCTATTGTCCAACCGCGACAATCGCACCGTAGGGATTGACGAGGAACTTGATTTCACAAATAAATATCTGTATCTTGAACAAGTCCGTTTCGGAGATTCCATCAAAGTCTCAACAGATGACATGCGCAGTGGAAAGACCGGCTCCATCATTCCCGCGAGCATTCAGATGCTGGTTGAAAATGCCATCAAACACAATATGTTCTCAAAGGAATTGCCATTAGAACTAAAAATAGTCATCACCGACACAGAAATCACCGTCTCCAACAATCTCCGACCACGCAACACTTCTGCAGGCACAGGCATAGGGCTTCAAAACATAGAACGGCAGTATGCCCTGCACAACAAACAAGTCACCGTATCGCGCACCGGGACCGATTTCAAGGTCACAATCCCTGTAATCGCATCCTGACTGATAAAGAGACTTGGAGGAACTTGAAGATTTGAAAGAACAATTTGAAGAATTGAGGGGATATTATGGTCAATATTACAGCGTAATAGACTGAAATACCGATTATTTTTTGTATTTTTGCTTCGAGAGTAATTTTTGTGGCCGCGTACCCTGCATGGCTACACTTCCATTGATTCTGAACATGAACAATCAAGAAAGCATAAATAGGGATTCCATGCCTGAGGAATATTCGTCGGAAGGCAATGAAATCATACTATATCAACCTGACTCTACTCTTGCGTTAGATGTGAGAGTGGAAAGTGAAACAGTTTGGCTCACTCAAGCCCAGCTTGTTGAGTTATTTGCATCAAGCAAAGCAAACGTGAGTGAGCATCTTAAAAATGTTTTTGAGTCCGGTGAATTGGATAGAGAGGCAACTGTTCGGAAATTCCGAACAGTTCGGATTGAGGGAGGTCGCTCTGTCACTCGAAATTTGGACTACTTCAATCTTGATGTTATCATATCAGTAGGTTACCGAGTAAATACGAAGAGGGGCATACAGTTTCGCCAGTGGGCAAGTAAGATTCTGAAAGAGTACATGCTGAGAGGATACTCAGTAAATCAACGTCTATCTCATCTTGAAGATAAAATTGACCGTCGTTTTTCTGAATACGATAGACATCTACTGCAACTTGACAATAAAATTGATTTCTTCGTCAGAACATCACTTCCTCCGAAAGAAGGTGTATTCTGCAATGGTCAGATTTTCGATGCTTACGAGTTTATCTGCCGATTGGTAAGATCAGCCAATAAGAGGATTATTCTCATTGACAATTATGTTGATGAGTCAGTCCTTACCTTGTTTGATAAGCGAGGAGACGGCGTTAAGGCGGTTATATACACCGATGCTGAACGTTCAAAGCAAATCCGTCTTGACTTGCAACGTCACAACCGTCAATATGCTCCTATCGAAATAAAGTATGTGGCAGACATCCATGACCGTTTCCTGGTTGTTGATGACACCCTCTATCACATAGGAGCATCAATCAAAGACCTCGGCAAGAAATTGTTCGCATTCTCAAAAATGGAAATAGCGCCATCTGTAATTCTCGATACACTTTAAGGTCACAAATTTTGCAGGTCCCTCAGTTCGCACCCTACATTGTATGTGTTTTTGCAGGGGGTAAAAATGAAAACCGCCGCAACTTTTTGAGTTACGGCGGATGTTGCGTTGGATTTGGTGGAGTATAGCGGAACGAAAATATGAGGTACGTGAACAATCACAAACGCTCAGTTGTTTGATACTCGGTCAATTATGCTTATGGTGTGAAATGTTAACAATCGTAAAGCGTATTTTGACGTCATTCAAAATGGGTGTAATTTTGGGTGAGACAAACCTTAACACCCAAATTATGAATATCAAACGCAACATAACTTTCAAACTCGAAAAACGTAAAAACAAAGGTGTGGACATCGTTGAAAACGTACCCATCCGTATGCGTGTTACTTATACCGGCTCACGCATTGACTTCTCTACTGGTTATCGTGTTGACGTGGCTAAATGGGATGACACAGTTCAGCGTGTAAAATCCAAGACCACAAACAAACTCCACCAAACGGCATCAGAAATCAATGACTATCTTGATGAGATGCGTACCGAACTTCAGAAGATATTCAAAGAGTATGAAGTAAAGGAGTGCATTCCTTCTCCGGATGAGCTACGGGTGACATTCTCAGAAAGAATGAAAGGAGAATCGTATAAGGAGAAAAATGTAGAGGTTGCTCTGGAGGAGACTCCAACAATAAGCCTGTGGGAGCGATTTGATGAATTTGTCAATATCAATGGGCATAACAATAATTGGGAGAAGTCAACGGTCGCAAAGGTAAATGTTTTTGGACGCCATCTTCGTTCTTTCCGTGAGAACCTAACCTTTGAGGACTTGGATGAAAAGGGTATCGCTGCATTCCTTGACCATCTTCAAGAAACGAAAGGTATGCGTAATTCAACGCTCAGTAAAATGTATGGTATTCTTCTTTGGTTTATGAAATGGGCTTTCAAGCAGGGCTATCATACCAATAACGCTTATGACAGATTCAAACCACGCTATAAAAAGCCGGAGAAAACCATCGTATTCCTTACCGTTGAGGAATTAAAGAAAGTTGGGAATGTCGTGATTCCGTCTGACAAGCAATATCTTGAGCGAGTTCGCGATGTATTCTTCTTTTGCTGCTGGACAGGCTTGCGTCATTCTGATGTCTATAATCTGCGCAAGAGCAACATTAAATCTGACCATATTGAGTTGACAACCGTAAAAACTTCGGACACACTACGCATAGATCTAAACAAACATAGCCGTGCTATTTTGGCTAAATATGCAGAAATTCCATTCCCAAAGGAAAAGGTTCTGCCGGTTATCAGCAATCAGAAAATGAATGATTATCTGAAAGAACTTGGTCGTTTGGCTGAGTTAGATGAGCCAATTACGCAGACTTACTACCGACAGCGTGAACGGATTGATGAAACTCGACCAAAGCACGATTTACTGTGTACTCACACTGGACGCAGGTCCTTTATTTGTAACGCCCTTGCATTGGGTATCCCACCACAAGTTGTTATGAAATGGACGGGGCATAGTGATTACAGTGCCATGAAGCCATATATAGCAGTGGCGGATTCTATCAAATCAAAGGAAATGTCCAAATTTGATAACATATAACACTTAAATTAATGCTCACCCCAAAGAAACACATTGAGGAACTCACAAATCAAATCGCCCGTTTCACCGCTATAACCAAGACTTATCTTGACGGCGGTGAGATAGAGCTTGACGATGCGATAGCATTGGCAAAATTCGGTTATATATCAATTGATGATGATGCCCATACGGATGTTATACGTAGTTTCAAAAACTCACCTGAACGAGGAGTTATCAAGCGTTTGTCAAAAGAGATAGACAAATATTATGCGCTCATTGAAAACTATGACTGGGATCCTGATGATTTCGACCTGATGTTGGTCCTTGACCGCAACATCTGCAAGGAATATGAGGCATTGTGTCGTGATAGCATTTTCAAATCCGACGATGCCAACAAGAAGCAGATTGAAGATTTCCGAAAGACGATTGACGCGATAGACAATCGCACTGACGGACCATGTGTATGGAATGGTCGGTCACAGATGGAGTTGGATTATGAAACAAAATGGGGCAGTGTATTCGATTCTATGGAGGAGATGATTACCCGTTACCAAGAATTCTTGAAGTTCAGAACTCTGCGCGGATATACAGAGCATTTTACTTATTACAGTATTCACGATTTTCTTTCGTCATTGGAAATTGCCATTGAGTATGTGAACGATTTGGTAAAGGTGGAGAATCCCCTTGATGTGATGTTTGGAGATAGTGATGAAGAAAACTCACTTCTTTCTTTGATAAAGGGTGCCAAATCAACAGACGATATAATAAATCGGATTTGGGAACATGGTTTTGATTCAGAGGATAAGGCAGACTCGAAAGATGAGACCGAAACGGATAAACCAAACCTACCCACGTTCTTCAATCTGTTGCAGGTTGACCTGATTCATAAGGTGTGCAACAACGAACAATTTGAACACATTTCACCCGGAGATATGTATTCAATCATCAATTTACAGGATTGTCCCCGGAGGTTAAAAGTTCGCTTCGGCGAGAAAAACCGGGTATATTTCTTCATATTTTTCTTTGGAGAAATGATTGATGCATCACATAGGGCTATGTGGCGAAAGAGCATGTGTCATCATCTGTGTATGTCTTACAGCACCTATAATTCCAAATATACGGAATTGCGGAGCCGTCCATCCAAGAAAGACGAAAAGTTCTTGGAAAAACTTGACGACTTGAAAGAACAGTTTGAAGATTTGAGAGAGGCCTCTTGATAAAACTATAATCGGTATCGCAGCGTAATCGGCTGAAATACCGATTATTTTTCGTAATTTTGCAATCACAATAACACTGGCAGATGGAAGATAAAACAGACAAAAATATAATAAAGGCCTCAGACGTAAATGCAAATGTAGGTTCGGCTTTAATGCCAATTGAAAATTTGATATACGTCATCAGAGGACAACAGGTAATGCTCGATAGCGACTTAGCTCGCCTGTATGGAGTTGAGACCAAATACCTCAAAAGAGCCGTGAAATCCAATATATCTCGGTTCCCGGCAGATTTTATGATAGAGCTTTCTCTTGAGGAACTCGATAACTTGAGGTGCAAAAATTGCACCTCAAGTTCCGGCAACGGTCACGGTGGTACCCGTTACAAACCGTATGCTTTTACCGAACAAGGAGTTGCCATGCTTAGCAGCGTATTAAGGTCTGAGCAAGCTATCGAGATCAATATTCGCATTATGAGGGCATTTATTGCCATGCGAAGCTTCTTGCAGACAAATGCGCATGTGTTTCAACGGTTGGAAACATTAGAGCACAATCATCTTCTTTTGCACCGTCATATCTCCGAAACGGACAAGAGGATTGACGAGGTGCTGACTCGTCTTGATAATAAAGAAGCTGAACCAATTGAGGGATTCTTCTTTGACGGTCAGATTTTCGATGCATATACTCTAATCTCTGATTTGGTGCGTAAGGCCAAGACAAGAATCATTCTTATTGACAATTATGTAGATGATAGGATTCTAAAAGTTCTTGACAAGAGAGCCGATGAAGTAACTGCAACAATTTATACAGACCCAAGACATTCCCATATAGAGAATGATTTGCGTAGGCATAATGCCCAGTACCCGGCAATCACAGTTCATCATTGCTCAAACGTACACGACCGTTTTCTTATAATAGACGATACTATCTATTTCATTGGAGGATCAATCAAAGACCTTGGTAAGAAAATAGTCGCCTTCAGCCAAATGCACCAAAATCCTGATGATATCTTATCTAAAATTAGGTAGCTGTAACTCTATTTCGACGTTACACTGATAAAAACCTATAAAGGCTCTGCTTCGGCAGGGCTTTTTTCGTTTCATGCAGCCCCAAATCACAAAAATCATCCAAAATCAGAAATAGGTGGTATTCCGCTACCACTGATTTACCACTGTATATCATTCGATACCACCCACGATTTTACTACATAACAATCTAATAATCAACATTAAATTTTTTATCAAAATTTCTTCATTTCCCTAATTTTTACCACTTGGACTCCACTCGAAACGGCTAGTAATTTTGCATTGTCGAGGAACGATTCCCGGCTCTTGTAGAGGGAGGCAATCCCAACGCGAGATTTGTCAAATTAAACCCATATTGCCTATGGAACTTTCAAGTATTTTAGGTCTGCCTCTGGGCCTTATGACAGGGGCACAGTTTCTAACCCTTATGTCGGCAGCGTATGCCACCCGACAGGAAACGCAGCTTGCTACAGCCACTGTCACCGATGTATCGGATAGCAAGAAGTACGCCTATGGTATTTCCGGCATCTGTGATATTTTCGGATGCAGCAAGCCCACCGCGCAGCGTATAAAGCGGTCGGGAGTGATTGACGAAGCGATTATACAATCCGGTCGTACAATCGTGGTTGACCGTCAGAAGGCTCTTGCACTTGTCAAGGAGGACAACGAGAAGAAGAAGGGAGGACGCAGATGCAGGAAGTGAAAAACGACATCCTCAAACTGTGGGAGGAAAAACAGCTCCGTATAACCGATAAAATCCAGGTCGCGCCAGAGGTGCTGTATGCCAACGGCAGCGTTATCGGTACGCTCGGCAACTTTTCGGCTTCCACCGGTAAGGCTAAAAGCAAAAAGACTTTCAACGTGGCAGCCATTGTCGCGGCATCGCTGGTCAATGGTAAGGTCTTAGGCTATACTGCGGAGTTCCCGGATGATAAGCGCACCATCCTCTACTTCGACACCGAGCAAAGCCATTACCACTGTCAGAAGGTGATGGAACGCGCCCTGCGTCTTGCCAAACTCCCGACCGATGTTCACCCCGACAATCTTAAATTCGCTGCCTTGCGTCAACTTACTCCCGTGATGCGCCTTGAAGTGATTGAACAGGCGATAATCAACACGCCCAACGTGGGATTGGTGGTGATAGACGGTGTCCGCGACCTGATGTATGACATCAACTGCGCCAAGGAGTCAACCGACCTTATAGGCAAACTGATGGAGTGGACTGATAAATTCCAGATTCATATTCACACCGTCCTGCATCTCAACAAGAGCGACGACAATGCCCGTGGTCACGTTGGTACGGAGCTGAACAACAAGGCTGAAACAATATTGCAAATAAGCCGCAGCAAGACGGATGAAACCGTGTCGGAGGTGTCAGCGGCTATGATACGAGCCGCTGAGTTCGACCCATTCGCTTTCCGAATCAATGACTACGGTCTGCCGGAGATAGCAAGCGGATATGTATTCACCGAGCCGGGCAAAAAGAAATCAGACCCATTCCCATATAAAGAGCTGACGGATGAGCAACACCGTGAGGCATTGGCGATAGTGTTCGCAGACGGGCCCGTCAAAGGATGCCGAGAGTTTGAAGCTGCGTTGAAAAGAGGATATGCCGCGTGTGGCCACAGCTACGCGAATAATAAAGTAAAGTCGCTCAAATCTTTTCTTGACAACAAGAATATGATTGAGTATGCCAACCGTCAGTACCACTATCATCCGGATTTCTACTTTTGAGAAACACCATTTTTGGTTTGGTTTAGCAAATGGCATATATAATAGAACTCAAACCAAAAACCAGTAATCCACAAAACATTTTAGACCCATGTTGAAAGAGATAAAATCAATCCCTTTAGCCACCTTCTTGTCTCAACTCGGACACTACCCGGTTAAAACACAAGGCAATCGGCTGTGGTATAAGTCGCCGTTGCGACAGGAACATACGGCATCATTCAAGGTGCAGACCGACATCAACTGTTGGTATGATTTCGGTATTGGCAAAGGGGGCAACATCATCGACCTTGCAGCCGAACTCTATCATTCCAACGACCTGCGCTATCTGATGGATTGCATCGCCCGATGTGTTTCAGTGCCATCATCGCATACAGTCGCTTCCTTTTCTCCTCAGCGACACTCTGCACCGAGTTTCACAGACACTGAGGTCGTGCCATTGCGACACCACGTACTTGTCGCTTATCTCCAAGAGCGTGGTATCCCGGCACA
Organism: uncultured Duncaniella sp.; assembly: GCF_910577345.1. GTDB lineage: Bacteria > Bacteroidota > Bacteroidia > Bacteroidales > Muribaculaceae > Duncaniella. The sequence goes on along the minus strand of NZ_CAJTMT010000030.1, from coordinate 18,788 downwards.
GATTGCAGCCGAACACTGCAAACAGATACATTACAGTTGCCGTGGCAAACGGTATTATGCCGTTGGCTTCGCAAATGAGAGTAGCGGGTACGAGACGCGCAACAAGTATTTCAAAGGTTGCATCGCTCCCAAAGACATCAGTCTGCGACGCATCCGTGATGGTCCGTCAACAGATGTTGCCGTGTTCGAGGGGTTCATAGACTATCTGTCGGCTCTCACACTCGGCATAATCCAAGGCATGGATGCAATCATACTCAACTCGGTCAGCAATGTTGGCAAAGCTATCAAATATCTCCGTGATTACAACACAATCAATTGCTACCTTGATAACGATAATGCAGGTAAATCCGCATTTGCCGTAATATCTGCTGAGTCCGATAATGTGATTGACTGCTCCACTCTTTACACTCAGTTCAACGACCTAAATGAATTTCTGATTCAGTCAGCGAACACAATCAACTTAATTTCTCAACAAATATAAACTTCTGATTATGGCAACAAACGCTAAATCTTCCGCTATCGAGTCATCCAAGATGACTGATGCACCACAATTACTCCAAGTTACAAACAACTCAAATTCCTCTGACACTATGGAGAACTCAATGTTTCCCGAAGTTCAGCCAACCGCTGAACAGATTGTGACCGCTCAACCTAAGCCGTCACGCACCAAAGCCAAACAGCGCAGGTCGAACATCGAAGATTACCGTAAGGAGTTCTTTACTCCGATTAAGCTTACTCCGAAAACAAAGCATCAGGTGTCAATCAGCAATGACACGTTTGACCGCATCGAGCGTATTGCCCGACACTTCGGAGGTCGCGGCTATACTGTCGGGAGCCTTGTCGAGCACATCATCATCGACCACTTGGAGGCATACGCCGACATCTACGACGGCAGGTATTCACAACTCGGTAAGTCGCTTTAATCGCCATAGCGACTATAGTCAAAATGGCGTAGCCATCCGCGAAGCGTAACCCGGAAAGGCCGATAGGTTTTGGAGGGTAGCAAGGTAGTGGCAACGTAAACTTTTGCCGACCTTGCACCCTCCGTTACCGGGTGGGCAACTACGCTCCCGATGGTCACAGTCAATATTATTTTTCGACCTCTAAACTGAATTCGTATATGACATTTACCAAGAGAAAAGTCGCATCCACGGATGCGCAAAATAAGTCCAAGAAACTCCGGGTTGTGAGCGTCCGGCTTACAGAAGAAGAGTATCAGCAGGTAGTTGAAAATTGCCGCAAAGCCGGCAGAAAACTCTCCGACTTTTGGCGACGGGCACTGCTCAACGCCAAGATAACAGCACTCGCCACGCCCGAAGATATGGCGATACTTCGTCAGATCGGTAGCATGAGCAACAACCTGAATCAGCTTGCCACTGTTGCCAACACAACCAAAGACTTCAAGCTCGTAAGCTGGGAAGTACAAGCCCGCAGCAAGGAATTGAAAACCCTTTACAACAACTTGTCAAATGATTGGAAGCATAACTAAAGGGAGCGATTTTGGCGGATGCGTCCGCTATGCGCTCGCCGTGGATGAACCCGGCAAAGAGGCTCGGCTGCTGTATGCAGAAGGCGTTTTGAGCGATACTCCGCAGGATATTATCAACGGTTTTGAGTGTCAACGACACCTCAACCAGCGTGTTCAACATTGGGTAGGCCACATCTCATTGTCCTATTCTCCTGAGGATTCAGCAATTCTCACCGATGAGAAAATGGTCAAGTTCGCACTCGAATATATAGAGCGGATGGGCATAAAGAACACCCAGTTTATCATCGCCCGACACCTTGACAAGGAGCATCCTCATTGCCACATCGTATTCAACCGAGTGGACAATGACGGCAAATGCGTGAGCGACAGCTGGGAATATTTCCGCAGCAATGACATCTGCAAGGAACTGAAATTGAAGTACGGTTTGACCTTTGGCAAAGGCCGCGACAAGGTGAAAACCAACCGTCTCAAAGGTCGTGACCGAGCCAAACAAGAAGTGTATATCGCCGTCCGTGATGCACTGAAAGTTGCTAAAGACTGGACTACATTTCAACGTGAACTCGCCAAAAGCGGCGTTTCGCTCCGAAAGAAATATCGTCGCGGCACTACCATTGTCGAGGGGCTTTCTTTCGTAAAAGACAAGCATAAGTTCAAGGCTTCGGAGGTTGCCAAAGGGAGAAAATTCTCTTTCGTCAACATCGACCGGATTCTCAATGAGAATAAAAACGGACAATCGCAGTCGCCATCGCCGGGATCGGTCGCCACTCCGAAAATGCCTCCAATGGTGGAGAAACAGGAGCCAAGTGTAGCCGAAAAAGTCATGGATGCCGCACTCGACATTGGCGAATCCATCGGAGGTGCTGTCGGCGACTTGTTCCAACTCGGACCATCAGTCAATCCCGAAGAAGAGGACTTCGCACGAAAGATGCGACGCCTGAATAAAAAGCCCAAGAGAAAAGGACCTAAACTTTAACAATAAATATCTTTTTTACAGTGAGTACAAATTCCATTCAAAATCCTTCTGATAACCATATCGAGAAGGTTGCCGAAGAACTTGCAACGCTCTCCGGCACTTGTGAGGAAATCAAGGAAATACAACTTAACTGCGCCACTGCCGACGACTTAACCGCAATGAGCAAAAATCTCATTGACGGAGTCAGCGAAAAAGTCGATGGTTTCATGCAGGAGGGTATTATTCCCAAATTTGAAGAAATCAAGACTGCTCTCAAAGAGCCGCCAAGATACATCATCGAAACCTCAAGCGAGAGTGTAGCCAATCTTCTCTACAAGAATTTTGCCGAAGACATCAAGAAAGAGCTCGGCGAAAATGTTGAGAAGATGATTCAAAAGGGCGTTGTCAACATTTACGCGGACAGCACCCGGAAACTCAACAACGCCGCCGACCGTCTGGAACGGGAGTCGCGCCACGTGTCCGACGGCCATTGGTGGCTGGTAGTCCCCCGGTGGGTGTACTTTGTTGTCGGATTCTTCATTCTCGCTGCAATCGGTTTCTCGATTGGCTTCTTCAATGTCCACGCAGACAATGAGAAGTACAAGAAAATGGAATGGCTCTATCGCTATGAGCGTATCAGCTATGATAAAGAGGGCATTCAGAATATGATGCTCCGCGAAGAAGCCATGATGGTCGGCACCCAACAGGAACAAGACAGCATCAAACGAATGGTTGTCAATGCGGAGCGTAAAAGGCACGCTGAACGCACCCACACTTACTTCCGCCCCTCAGACAATTGGACTCCCGAATCCAAATCATTCTGGTGATAGAGGACGCCCCGACAAATCCGACCCATTTGTCGGGGCGCACTTTCATGTTTCTCAGCACATTCGATTGTTCCCTCAAAAAATTTTCGTAATTTTGCATTTAGACTTCCACGCTGTGGGAGCGTTGCTCAGAGGAGTTTATCGCTACGGCACGCGGGAAATCTATTATATTTTTGAGAAAGCGTATATCTACGCTTTGTTCTTGGCAACTCGGAACTTCGAACACTCCAAACAATCGCTAAAGGACAGAGTAACGATAGACGCCACGGGTATGTATATACCTATCCGGGCTCATTTCAGGCACTTGCTTGAAATGGGTTTGGGGTATTTGCATATAACAGCGTGGAGTCGAAGTTGCTCGTTCTGGCGATTAAAGCAAGTTCGAAGGCTACGAGTTGCGGGACGAGTAATGATAAGGCTCCCGCTTTTCTTTTTGCCCAAACCAATCTAATTGTGCCATGTCGGAGTCAATGGCTGTGAAAGCGAGTGACCCGAAGTGCAACTCATTGACAACATAAATCAAACCTTACGCAATGATTTGGTGGCTACCATCAAATCCGGCAGTCGTGTGTCAATAGCGGCCGCAAGTTTTTCGATTTATGCCTTTCAAGAACTTAAAGAGCAGTTGAAAGATATAGATGAGTTGCGTTTTATCTTTACTTCCCCCTCGTTTACCACAGAGAAAGCAGATAAGCAACGTCGAGAATTTTACATACCACGTCTTAACCGTGAGCGCGATTTATTTGGTTCGGAGTTTGAGATAAAACTCCGCAATGAATTGTCGCTTAAAGCCGTAGCAAAGGAGTGTGCCGAATGGATCAGGCAAAAGGCTTGTTTCAAGTCGAACCGAACCAATGAAAATATGATGGGCTTCATCAACGTAGATGATGTCAATTATATGCCCATCACAGGATTTACAACTGTTGACCTCGGTTGTGAACGAGGTAATAATGCCTATCAGTTCGTTCAACGTACTGATGCTCCGATGTCGCAGTTCTACCTGAATCTTTTCAATCAAGTATGGCAGGACGGCGAAAAACTGCAAGTCGTCACCGAACAGGTACTTGACAACATCACCAACGCCTACAAGGAAAACGCGCCGGAATTTATCTATTTCGTTACACTCTACAATATTTTCAACGAGTTTCTTGAAGATATTTCAGAGGACGTATTGCCCAACGAAGCCACCGGCTTCAAATCGAGCGTAATCTGGAACAAGCTCTACAACTTCCAACGTGACGCGGCTCTCGCTATCATCAACAAACTCGAAAAGTATAACGGCTGCATCCTTGCTGACTCCGTAGGCCTCGGCAAGACGTTCACCGCACTTTCCGTAATAAAGTATTACGAAAACCGCAACAAGTCAGTGCTCGTTCTCTGCCCCAAAAAGTTGCATCAAAACTGGGTCACATATCGCAGCAATTATCTAAACAATCCGCTTGTTGCAGACCGCTTGCGTTACGATATTCTCTATCATACCGACCTTTCGCGTCAGTCCGGGCAAAGCAACGGTCTCGACCTCGAATACATCAACTGGGGCAACTACGACCTTGTCGTTATTGACGAAAGCCACAACTTCCGCAACGGTGGTAAAGTGACCACCGACGAGAACGACGAAAACCCGCGCGAGAATCGCTATCTCCAACTGATGAATAAGGTAATCCGCGCAGGGGTCAAGACGAAGGTTCTGATGTTGTCGGCCACGCCTGTCAACAACCGATTTAACGACCTCCGTAATCAGTTGCAACTTGCATACGAAGGTGACTCGGAGCGAATGGATGCGCTGCTCAACACCACATCATCCATTGACAAAATATTTCGTGACGCACAGTCTGCTTTCAACCGTTGGTCGAAAATGCCTCCGGATGAACGTACCACAAAAAATCTGCTATCGCTCCTGAGCTTTGATTTGTTTGAAGTGCTCGATAGCGTTACCATAGCCCGAAGCCGCAAACACATCGAACAATATTACGACACGACCGACATCGGCAAGTTCCCGGAACGATTGAAGCCAATCTCTCGCTCACCCAAGCTCACAGACTTACCGACAGCCGTATCGTTCAATGATATCTTCGTCAGCGTAACCGAACTTAACCTCGCTATCTACACTCCCTCCGACTTTATATTGCCGAGCAAACTTGAAAAATATCTTGATACAAAGGCTGACGGCTCGCTTGGAAATCTCTCCCGCTTCGGTCGCGAGCGAGGCATACGTCAACTTATGAGTATCAACCTGCTCAAACGCCTTGAAAGTTCGGTCAACTCGTTCCGTTTGACGCTTACACGCATTAAGGATTTCATTCAGACAACTGTTGACGCTATAGATAGGCTCGCCGCTAATGGTGGTCACTCAACGGTCAATGATTATGACTTTGACTCCAATCTTGACTTTGATGAACGCGAGGATTCGGTCTTTATCGGCGGTAAGAAAACAAAGATTGACCTTGCCGACATGGACTATGTGCAGTGGCGCGAATATCTCGCTAAAGACCTTGATAATCTTCGCACACTGCTATTCATGCTTGAAGACATTACACCTGCGCATGACAGTAAACTTCAGTTGCTCATAGAGGATATTCGCTCGAAGTTCGCCAACCCTATCAATCCCGGCAACAAGAAAATCATAATCTTTACAGCATTTTCCGACACAGCTCAATATCTCTATGAGAATATTGCGTCGCTCATCAAGGAACGCACCGGGCTTAACACAGCCCTTATCTCCGGTGATGTCGAAGCACGTTGCACAATCAAGACACGTGAGAAAATGGACTTCAATAAAGTCCTCACTCTTTTTTCGCCTATATCGAAAGAAAAGGCTGCCGTCTATCCTAATCTTCACGAGGAAATCGACGTGCTGATCGCCACCGACTGCATTTCCGAGGGTCAGAACCTACAAGACTGCGACTATCTCATCAATTACGATATACACTGGAATCCGGTCCGCATAATCCAACGCTTCGGGCGTATCGACCGTATCGGCTCGCGTAATACGGTCATTCAGCTCGTCAACTACTGGCCCGATATGGACTTGGATGAATACATCGACCTCAAAGGACGTGTTGAAGCCCGCATGAAAGTGTCGGTACTCACTGCCACCGGCGATGATAACCCGCTCACCGATGCCGAACAAGGCGACCTCAAATATCGTAGAGACCAGTTGGAACGCCTCAAAGAGGAAGTCGTGGATATTGAGGAGATGAACACAGGTGTTTCCATTATGGATTTGGGCTTGAATGAATTTCGTCTTGACCTGCTTGAATACATCAAGCAAGACAATGATATAGAGCATACCCCAATGGGGCTACATGCCATCGTACCTGCCGATAAAGACACGCCTCCCGGTGTGATTTTCGTTCTCAAAAATCGCAATAACTCAATCAATATCGACCGCAAGAACAGGCTTCATCCATTCTATATGGTCTATATCACAAAGGAGTCGGCAGTTGTCATTGACCACCTTGACCCGAAATCTTTGCTTGACACAATGCGCCATTTGTGTCGGGGCAATGCAACACCGCTGCTCGACCTTTGCCATAAGTTCAACGCTGAGACGCGCGACGGTCAACGTATGGGCACATACTCCAAGTTGCTCGGCGACGCCATCTCCTCGCTTATAAAAGTCAAGGAGACCACCGATCTTTTCTCGTTCCTCGACGGCGACAGCGGCTCGCTATTCGGCAACGAAGTCCGCGGTCTCGATAACTTTGAACTAATTTGTTTCCTGATAATCCGATAGCGTATGTTAGGACTGCCACCAACCACCGAAGTCAAACGGCCGCTTCCAAAAGCGCAGCTTTTTAAGCGGTTTGACTGGACACCATCGCAACGCGACCGTTTCGATGCCGAAGTGTCACGTCTTGACTTCGTTAATTGGATATCACCTCGCACTGTTCCGGCTATCGCCGTCGGTAACGAAGTCAAAGAAATTTTTGTTGTCGAGGTATCGCTCAAATCGCGCGACTTCGACACTAAGGCAATAACACTACTTGCCAAATATATCCCTCAACGCATTGTCTATCTTCTGCGCTACGATGACGAGGCGATGCTCGCCACTCATCACGCTAAACTCTTTACCGCTCCATGGCGAGCCGTAGAGGACATCACTTTGCCGCTGTCAGGACTCAACCTTGATGCCGTTTGGGAAAACATCGTTTCATCAATCGGTCAGTTCTCCGTCGAGAAAGACAAATCTCTCTCCGAGCAAATCAAGGTTGACGAAGAACGCGCCAAACTTGAACGCCAAATCGCAGCATTGGAGCGTCAAATGAACTCCACTAAGCAGCCGCGCCGCAAGCGTGAATTATTCGTTGAACTCCAGAAGCTGAAATCTAAAATATTATGATGAAAATAAAAACAAGGAGCAATTTTTGGATTTATTGTGTTTGCACTGTATCCGCAATAATTATACTATATGCCCTGAATTGGGTTTTGAAATTACCTGCCATCACTGACGTTATTGGAGACGAAAATACTTGGTTGCCTATTGTTGCTGATGCAATAATAAGTGGGGTAATATTTATTGGCGGTAATTGGTACGCCAATGCTGATAGACTCCGCAATGATATTCAGCACAAAAAATCAGAGTTTCAAATTATAAGTGAGTCCGTAAACAGGGTAATTAACTCACTTAATATAAGCCGTCGGCAATTAAGTATCTTGTACTCTATTGAGATTTCAATGGATACGCCGAGTCTAATTAAAGAGGTTTTAGAAATTCAGCAAGAGATAGATGAAGCACAACAACAATTTGCTCGTTCTAAATATCTAATTAGCGATACTTCAAAAGTTTCTGCTTTTGAGGATTGTGTTAAGACGGTTTCAGCCGCATATCATGTCGTATTTGATACAATGCAAAAAATACTGAATGACTGGATTGCTACGAACTCTGCAAGTTCGGAAGCAAGAACTGTTGCAGACTATATTGGTACTCAAAAAGATAAATCTGACTTTGCTATAAAATACGTTGAGCATTGCAAGAAACTACAATCTGAGAAAAAACGTCTTATTGGAGTTTATGACACCCAAAAAGATAGGGCAGATTTGCTGTTTGCATCAGTTCAAAATAGTGGGCGCGAAATTTTGGATAGTGAATACACCCTTGTAAAACAGTTAGAAAATAAATTATAAACCAAATAATGGAAAAATTGAGAATGAAGAGCCTTGACGCTGTGGAGGGTAATGTGGCGAAGATTGCTGCATTGTTTCCTTATTGCGTCACTGAGCGAAAGGGCAAGGACGGCACCGCCGAACTTGCAATCGACTTCGACAAGCTGCGGGCGGAGTTGTCGACCGACGCTCTCGACACCGGCGAGGAACGCTATCAGTTCACATGGCCCGATAAGCGAACTGCCTCACGCCTTGCCAACACGCCGACCGACAAGACTCTGCGCCCGGACGTAGATGCCTCGGTTGATTTTTGGAATACCAAAAATCTCTACATTGAGGGCGACAATCTCGACGTGCTGAAAGTTCTCCGCGAGAATTATCTCGGCAAGGTCAAGATGATCTACATTGACCCTCCCTATAACACCGGCAACGACTTCGTCTACAACGATGAATACTCAATCGTCAATAATATTTATAAAAATAAGGAGATTGACTGGGATGGAGTATATGAAGATAAAGAAAACACAGTAGGATTGGGCATCAGAAGTGGAGTCTTTGATGAAGACGGCAACCAAGTCCTCGACCCTATGCAGCGCAACACCGAGAGCAACGGTCGCTTTCATACCGACTGGCTCAATATGATATATCCTCGCCTGAAAGTAGCTCGCGACCTGCTCGCCGAGGACGGCGTTATCTTCATTTCAATAGACGATAACGAACAGGAAAATCTGCGCAAGGTATGTAACGAGATTTTTGGTGGTCAAAATTTCATAGCGCAACTCATTTGGGAGCGTGCATTTGCCCCTAAAAATGATGCAAAGTTTATTTCCAATAGCCATGACTATGTGGTTATGTACGCTCGGAACATAAATCACTTCAAAATAGGTCGTTTACCTCGAACAGCAGAAGCCGATGCTCGCTATTCAAATCCTGATAACGACCCAAGAGGTGTATGGCAGTCTGATAATCTTACAGTCAAGACATATTCTCCCTCCGGAGACTATCCTATAACCACGCCCTCTGGGCGTGTTGTAGAGCCTCCAGCAGGACGCTGCTGGAGTCTCTCAGCGAAAGCTTTCGCTGAGAGACTCCAGGACAACCGAATATGGTTCGGTTCGGATGGTAATGGTGTTCCTCGAATTAAAAGATTTCTCTCTGAACTGAAATTTGAGGGGATGGCACCTACTTCAATTCTCTACTACAAAGAGGTTGGTCATAGTCAAGAAGGCTCGCAAGAAGTAAATAAACTTATGGATGCGGGAGTATTTGATGGCCCAAAGCCGCAGCGTCTTATGGAACGTTTGCTAACACTTGCTAATCTTGACGATGACTCGATTATCTTAGATTTCTTCTCAGGTTCGGGGTCTATGGGTCACGCTACCATGAAATTTAACGCTGAAAAGGATAAACATTGTAAGTTTATTCTTGTGCAACTTCCGGAGGACACCGACGATAAAGCAAATAAAGCCGGCTACGAAACCATCTGCCAAATCGGTGAGGAACGCATACGTCGTGCAGGAAAGAAAGTCAAAGAGGAAGCAGGTTTGCACGGACATGACCTTGACACCGGCTTCCGTGTGCTCAAACTTGACTCGTCGAATATGGAGGATGTGTTCTACACACCCGAAGACTTCAACGAGGCAGACCTGTTCAACACCGTTGACAACGTCAAGAGCGACCGCACTCCGCTTGACCTCCTTTTTCAAGTTATGCCGGAACTCGACATCGAACTTTCCGCAAAGATTGAGGAAAAGGAAGTCAATGGTAAAAAGGTATTCTTCGTGGACGACACTTATCTCATCGCTACTTTCGACACCGAAGTCAACGAATCAACTGTTACCGAGATAGCCAAGATGCGCCCGCAATACTTCGTTATGCGCGACTCATCGGCCGCAAACGACAACGTCCTCGACAACTTCGAGCAAATCTTCACGCATTATTCACCCGACACTATCCGCAAAATTCTGTAAGCCATGAAATTCAAATTCAAGATACAAGGCTATCAGACTAATGCGGTAGAAAATACAACCGCCATCTTCATCGGCCAGCCCAACCGCGACCCCTCGAAGTATCGCCGCGACCTCGGCAAACTGCCGGACGGTACAATGCGGGAAATGCTTGAAGATGACGGCTATCGTAATGCCGATGTGGAGCTTTCGTCCAAGCAGTTGCTTGAAAATCTCCACTCGGTTCAGACGGCAGCCGGAGTGCCGCTCTCAAAGTCTCTCAGCAAGATCGACGGACTCGGTGCCGTCAACCTTGATGTCGAGATGGAAACCGGCACAGGTAAGACCTACGTCTATATCAAGACGATGTTTGAGCACAACAAACTCTACGGTTGGTCGAAGTTCATCATCGTCGTGCCGAGCATCGCTATCCGCGAGGGTGTGGCAAAGTCATTCCGTATGCTCGAAGAACACTTTATGGAGCAGTACGGAAAGAAAGCGCGTTGGTTTGTCTACAACAGTTCAAACCTCAATCAGCTCGACCAGTTCTCGCAAGACGCAGGTCTGAACGTGATGATCATAAACACCCAGGCTTTCGCCGCCTCACTCAAAGAGGGCGGACGCTCAAAGGAGAGCCGCATTATCTACTCCAAACGCGACGAGTTTGCCTCACGCCGTCCTATCGACGTTATTGCCGCCAATCGCCCGATTATCATCATGGACGAGCCGCAGAAGATGGAGGGAGCCGCTACCCAAGCAGCCCTCAAGAAGTTCAATCCGCTGTTCGTGTTGAACTACTCCGCGACTCACCGCACCAAACACGATATTGTATATGCCCTCGATGCCCTCGACGCTTACCGCGAGCGACTTGTAAAGCGCATCAAGGTTATCGGCTTCGAGATGAAGAACCTGCGTGGCACCAGCGGCTATATGTATCTCGACAATATAATCCTGTCACCCAACAAGCCACCGATGGCGCGTATATCTATCGAGGTCAAGAGCGCATCGGGCGAGCCTCGCCGTCTGTTTAAGACTATGGGCGTGGGTGATTCTCTATTTGTCGAGTCAAAGGAGCTGGAGCAATACCGGGGCTTCGACATTGCCGAGATTTTTCCCGGCTCAGCTACACAACCGACGGCTTACGTCTCTTTTACCAACGGCGTTACGCTCCGCAAAGGGGATGTCGTTGGTGACTCAAACCTGCTGCATCTTCAGCGCGTTCAGATACGCGAGACGATAAAGGCTCACTTCGAGAAGGAGCGTCAATTATTCAAGAAAGGAATAAAGTGCCTGTCGCTTTTCTTTATTGACGAAGTGGCTAAGTATCGTCAGTATGATGATGACAACCAACCTGTAAAAGGTGTGTTTCAACAAATATTCGAGGAAGAATATGCCCGACTGGTCAATGAGGAGTTCCACATCTTTGATGAAGACTACAACGAGTATCTGCGTCGCTTCGCTCCCTATCAGACACATCGAGGCTACTTCTCAATCGACAAGAAAGGTAAGATGGTTGAGACCAAGACCAAGCGCGGCAGCGATGTCAGCGAGGAGGCGTCTGACTACGACCTTATTCTCCGTGACAAGGAGCGTCTGCTAAGTTTTGATGAACCGACACGCTTCATCTTCTCGCACTCTGCTCTACGTGAGGGTTGGGATAATCCAAATGTGTTCCAAATCTGTACGCTCCGGCATAGCGACTCCACGACAGCCAAGCGTCAGGAAGTGGGGCGCGGTCTGCGAATCGCTGTTGACCGTAACGGTGTCCGTCAGGATAAGGAACTGCTCGGTGACGAAGTTCACAACATCAACGTGCTCACCGTCATTGCCAATGAAAGTTACTCGGACTTCACCGGTGCGCTGCAACGCGAGACCCGCGATGCGCTGCGTGAACGTGCAGTTAAAGCCACGCTAAGTTACTTCGAGGGCAAGACAATTACCGTGGAGGGGCAGCCTCATGTCGTCACCGACCGCGAGGCAAGCCGCATTATGGTATGGCTTGAAGATAATGAGTACATCGACGATGCGGGTAACATAACGCCGAAGTATCATGCTGATGTTGCAGCCGAGGCTGTCGCTCCTTACGGCAACCAACTCGCACCGATGGCAGAGGGTGTGACGCTACTAATCAACTCAATCTTCGACCCGAACCTGTTGAAAGAGATGACCGGTGATGGCAACAAGACCAAATTGCCTGAGCCAAGACTCAACGCCAATTTTGCCAAGCCGGAGTTTCAGGCTCTCTGGAACGCCATAAACCGGCAGTATGTCTATACGGTAAGTTACGACACCGCCGAACTTGTCAAGAACGCTATTCTGCATCTCAACACCGATGAGCTGAAGGTGCGCACTCTGCGCTACATCAAGATTGAGGGGCAGCAGGACGCGCAGGAGGTTACGGAGTTTGGCAACACCAAGTCCACCTCCAACGAACTGACCGATGTCTCCACTTCATCAGTCAAGTATGACCTTATCGGACAGGTTGCTAAAGGTGCTAATATCACCCGTCGCACCGCCGCCAAAATTCTTCAGGGCTTGCGGCCGGCGAAACTCGCCCTGTTCCGCAACAATCCCGAAGAATTTATCCGTAAGGTCGTGCAGATTATCCGCGAACAGAAAGCCACGATGATAGTTGACCACATACACTATCATCTGACCGACGGCAAATATGACTCTGACATATTCACAGCCGCGAGCCGTGCCGACTTCGACAAGGCCGTCGAGACCTCGAAGCATATCACGGACTACGTTGTCTCCGACAGCAAGGGCGAGCGCGACTTTGCCCACGATCTCGACGAGGCCGAAGAAGTGGTGGTATATGCGAAACTGCCTCGCTCATTCCAAATCCCCACACCCGTTGGCAATTATGCCCCCGACTGGGCGATAGCGATGCAGAAAGGCGCAGTCAAACATATATTCTTCATTGCCGAAACCAAAGGTTCGCTCCAATCCATGCAGCTAAACGCCATAGAAAATGCCAAGATTGACTGCTGCACTCAGTTATTCAACGAAATCTCAACCGATAACGTCAAATATCATAAGGTAACATGCTACCAAGACCTTATTGACGCAATGACCTCCATAAAATAAAATTTAACTTTCATGTGCAGGATTATTGCCCGCTTGCGCTTTAATTTTGCACATGAAAGTCATGGTGGCTTTCCTCGAAATTTATAACTGAGAAGAATTATGTCAATAATCATTGCCCTTTTATGTGGATTTGCTTGGCTTGGTCAAGCATTGCGAGATGGTGGGAACATACACTGATTTCTTGATATTAAGTTTATGAGTTTTTGGAATTTTCTTGGCGGCTTCGCCCTATTCAATGCGGTTTGCGATATGTTTTCAAGCAAGCCGAAGCGGACTTATGCTCCTCCGCAACAGCTTTATCATGATTATGACCACGAAGATTATCTGGGGTTATATGCGGACGAATCCGACATAGATGCCTTGCAAAACCGTGTCGATGAATTGCAGTTGAGGTTAGATGACACAGACGTGATGTCTGACCACTACGATGAACTGCAAGACCGCATCGATGAACTTCAAGACAGAATTGATTGCTTGGAAGAGTGGGAGGACATACAAGATGAACTCGATGACCTGCGCGACGAGTTGGACGACCTCGAATTCGACCGTGACCTCTACGATGACCACGACGAGTGGTAACATTGGTTTGGTTCGGGCTTTATATATGCCCGTATAAACCTAAACCAATATATATTGATGAGGCTGGGCAAAAGAAAAAGGGGCGTGGGTGTGGACACTTCCGCGGCACCCACAATTCTGGCGCATAGTAAAAAAGCTGTGTTTACCGATATAAGTTAGTACCTTTGCAGAAATAAAATTAGAACAATGGAAAAGAATCCGTACATAGAGCTTGCAGAGTGTCTGCTCCCTGAAGAAATGGTTGAATATTTCGAAGTTGTCAAAGTCGAAAAGACCAAAGACACATTGGATGTGACCTTAGAGGAACGCGACAAAGGCGTAGAGGGATATGTCGATGGGCAGCTTCGCCCCAATGGCTTTTACGAGGAGAGTACGGTAAGGGATTACCCTGTCAGAGGCCGCAAGATGACGTTCCATGTCAAGCGACGCAGATGGGTTGAAATAGAGACCGGTAAGAGCGTGTCCAAGCGTTGGGACATAGTGGCTGAAGGTACCCGCTTCTCGAAAGAGTTCGCGGCTTTTTTAAAAGGTATGCTTGGACAAATACCCGATTACGGGCCGCTCTCTTGAATGGTTCTTCGGCATTGACGGAGATTTGTTTGAGCGCCAGTACAAGCGTCATCTCAGCGGCTATTGGGAGTGGAAAGACACCGCAGAGGGGCTTCACGCCGAGCAATGGCGTGTCTTCCCCGAGAACATCGGGCCTCATCTGAGCATAGACGAGACATCGCTGAGCAATGGAGAGCTCTACACGATAGTCACTAATAAGGCCGCGCATGGCAGGGAACATTCGCTGGTGGCCATCGTGTTCGGAACTGATTCCGATGACGTTCTGAGAGCTTTGAGGCAGATTGACAGTAGACTGCGTAACAAGGTTACAGAGATTACACTTGACCTGTCGGACAGTATGAACCGCATCTGCCGCTACGCCTTTCCACGTGCAAAGCGCGTCATTGACCGCTTCCACGTGCAGAAGCAGGCTCTTGAAGCCGTGCAGGAAGTACGCATTGCCCACCGTTGGGACGCAATCAACGCTGACACAGAAGCCCGCGAGCAGGCTAAACTTTCCGGCAAACCTTATGTGCCGATACGCCTCGCCAACGGTGACACACTCAAAGAACTGCTTGCACGAGGTCGATACGCATTGTTCAAGTCTCCTGAAAAATGGACTGACTCACAACGACAGCGCATCGATCTGATGTTCTCATTATATCCCGATCTTAAAGAAGCATATTGGCTTTCTCAACATCTCCGGGCCATCTTCTCCAATAAGAGGTCAACCGCTGATACTGCCAGGTTAAATCTTGCACGTTGGTACAACCGGGTCGCTGAATCCGGGTTCAGGTCGTTCAACACTATTGCGGCTACATTCTACGAGCACTCAGATGAGATAATCAACTATTTTGACAACCGTTCAACAAATGCATCCGCAGAATCAATCAACTCCAAAATAAAGGCCTTCCGGGCTAAATTACATGGTGTCAACGATACAAAATTCTTCATCTTCCGACTCTGCAATCTCTATGCCTAAACACAGCTTTTTTACCATGCGCCACAATTCTGGCTCCCCCAAAAATTGTGTCGGTAAGCGGTGGGTGAGGCGTTGGAGGCTCTGATTGGCGTTAAAGATATATAAAAACACCCAATTTCAACCGATTTGGGTGTAAAATTGGGTGTTGTGCTTGTAATTTGCTGATTTTCAGCTTAGATTGTGGAGTATAGCGGACTCGAACCGCTCACCTCGACACTGCCAGTGTCGCGCTCTAGCCAGATGAGCTAATACCCCGTCTGTTTGCGGTGCAAAGGTAAGGATGTTTTTTGATTTTTGCAAGGGTTTGGCGGATTTTTTTGTAATTTTGCAGTCGGAGTGGCTAATCCGGCTCTTCTGAGCCACGATAAATCCCCTCCCGGACCCATTAATCAGCAGCATCAACCCTGCTTCTTGAAGCATTCATCAACTCCACTGACTCATTAATCGGCAGCATCAACTCCGCTCCTTGAAGCGTTGATAAACTACACAGACTCACTAATCCGCATCATCAATCCCGCTCCTTGAAGCGTTGATAAGCTACACAGACTCACTAATCCGCATCATAATGGAAACAAAAGATAGCATCCGTCGCCCTCTGCTGGGCATGACTCTTTCTGAACTCGAATCGGTGGCCGCCGAAGCCGGACTGCGCAAATTTGCAGCCAAGCAGATGGCGAGACGGCTGTATGTAAACCGCGTGGAGAGCATCGACGAGATGACCGAGCTTCCGAAACCTGCGCGCGAATGGCTCAACGAGCACTACTGCATCGGCCTGCAGGCTCCGGTGAAGGAATCGCGTTCGAAAGACGGGACGGTGAAATATCTGTTCGCAACCCGTGGGAAGGACTTCGATTTCCTCACGAGCGGACGAGGCGGACGCGACGTGGAGGCAGTCTATATCCCTGACCGCGACAGGGCGACATTGTGCGTGTCGTCGCAAGCGGGATGCCGCATGGGGTGCAAGTTCTGCATGACAGGGCGACAGGGCTTCCACGGCAACCTGACTGCCGCCGGTATCCTGAACCAGATTTTCGCCATACCTGAGAGCCGGAGTCTGACCAATCTTGTGTTCATGGGAATGGGTGAGCCTATGGACAATATCGACGAAGTGCTCAAGGCGCTCGAAGTGCTGACCGCACCCTGGGGTCTTGCATGGAGCCCGAAACGAATCACCGTGTCGAGCATCGGCAAGCTCGACACCCTGCGCCGTCTGCTCGACGAGACCAAGGTGCATGTGGCCATAAGCGTCCACTCCCCCTACCCTAAGGAACGCGAGGAACTTATGCCGGTCGAAAAGGCTTTCCCGGTGACGAGGGTGATGGATTTCCTTAAGAAATATGATTTTGCCCACCAGCGCCGTCTGTCAGCTGAATATATCGTGTGGGGAGGCGTGAACGACGACATCCGCCATGCCGACGCGCTTGCCCGTCTGCTCCGCGGCCTTGACTGCAGGGTGAACCTCATACGGTTCCACGCCATTCCGGGCTTCGAACACCCGACGGCTTCAATGGAGGTGATGGAGCGTTTCCGCGACCGTCTCAACGAGCAGGGTGTGACGGCCACAATAAGGGCATCGAGAGGCGAGGACATAGAGGCCGCCTGCGGAATGCTCAGCGGAGAGGAAGCAGCTTCAGGCACGAACCCGCAAAAGTCCTGAAGACGGTGTCGTCCCCGGGAAGTTGCCTGGGTGGAGGACACATCTATTCCGAACTGAGATAAGACTCTGTCTTTCAACCGATACAAACTATGGTTGAAGGGAGCGGTCATCAATCAAGGTGCTCGATGTATGGCTTGAAGAAATTGCGCCCGAGCACCCGTGATATGCGCAGGAGAAGTTCGGCATCAATGCTACGGCGGTTAAATATCTTATAGATATTGGTGCGGTTGCAGCCGAGTTCCCGAGCGAGCCATACGACAGATTTCTGCTGAACTCTGAGCTCTTCCTGGATAAGTTTACCTATAAATATCGTTGTCATAGAGGATGGTAGAAATGTGTGCAATGTTAGGATGGCCGGATCTGGCGGCCGTACAAAATGATGTGACAGATGAAATACACGGTGGTTGGGGGGGAGGTAATCAGGGGATGAGGTTGATTGGTCTGTAGGTTTAGTGACAGCGGCACCGACAAGAAGGAGACCCGGAGGCCGGAAAGGCTGAGAGGCAGAAGCTCATGGATATAAAAAAATGGGGCTTGACTCCCGGTTCATACGTTGCTCCCCGTCTGAGGCACCGCCAAGCGCCTTTGTCCACGGAACAAGTACAAAAAGATGAGCCAGCCCCTATTTCGAGCATATAAACTAATCCTTTTCCTTGTTCCCCGCGGACTGAAGATATTGGCGGTTTCCAGACAGTGGGAACACTCAACCATTCATGTCGTCCACACCCGTCAATTCGGAGGGGTTGGACATTTGGATGTGGTTGAGGACGCAAAGGTAAGGAGGATTTCTTTCCAATTCAAGCGAAGAGTGCTAAAAAACGCGACCGGAATCATTAAAAAAATTTAAAACGGCTTTAGGCGATTTAAATGCCCGAACCATCCCGACTTTAGGATTGTTGGAAGTTTTGGAGTATTGAGAGCGGACCGCAAGCCGCGCGACTCCCGTGTTTAATTAAAAATTATTAATAGAGAAAATTTTCTTTAATCCTGCATTTTAATACCGAAAAAAGTAAGTAACTTTGCAGTCGGATAAGAAGATATTCCTTTGTCCACCTTATAAAGCTCATAGACTTATACAGACAGCAAAGGTATAAAAAGATTTATTTTTAGGAAACATCAAATTATCAATTTCATATCAAACTCTTTAACACAACAATGAGTACAATTGATTTATCCCAGTATGGCATCACCGGCGCCAAGGTGATCCACAATCCCAGCTACGACCAGCTCTTCATCGACGAGACCAACCCCGATCTTCAGGGCTACGAAAAGGGCCAGGTGACCGAACTCGGTGCCGTTAACGTGATGACCGGTATCTACACAGGCCGTTCACCCAAGGACAAATTCTTCGTAAAGGACGACACCAGCGCAAACTCAATCTGGTGGACTACTGAAGAATACAAGAACGACAACAAGCCCATCACTCCCGCTACCTGGGACGCTCTCAAGGCTATCGCTGACAAGGAGCTTTCTAACAAGACCCTCTACGTTGTTGACGCATTCTGCGGAACCAACCCCGACACCCGTCTTGCCGTACGTTTCGTGATGGAAGTTGCATGGCAGGCTCACTTCGTGACCAACATGTTCATCCGTCCCACCGAAGACGAACTC
>NZ_CAJTMT010000029.1:4371-40418 GCF_910577345.1 uncultured Duncaniella sp. | reverse complement strand
TACTTATTCATGCCATCATATTCTTTAGCTGGTGCATTCAATCCATAATTGAATCCAATGCCAATTTCTCCAAGTGTAACCTTTTTCCACTCGTCGGTGAAGTCGGGAAAGCGCAAAGGTGGAATATTAGGGGTTTTGAGGTCTTTATCTTGTGCCATAGGGATTGCCTTTGAGATTATTCAACGATACCAAGTTCACGGAGGTAGCCCTCAATCTCTTTGTCAAGGTCAGCGCGTTTGGCTTCCAATTCCTTGATTTCAGCCATGACAGCCTTGATGTCGATAGGCTCTTCTTCCTCGAATGTGTCAACATATCGGGGAATATTGAGATTGTAGTTGTTGTCGACAATCTCCTGAAGGGTTGCGCAATGGCTGTATTTCTCAATCTCCTTGCGGTCGCGGTAAGTCTCAACAATCTTACGGATATGTTCCTCACGGAGCTTGTTCTGAGTCTTAACCTTTTCAAACTCCTTGCTGGCGTCGATGAAGAGTATATTGTCATCTTCCTTACGACATTTCTTCATCACTATGATGCAGGTAGGTATCGATGTGCCGTAGAAGATATTTGCCGGAAGTCCTATGATGGCGTCCACATAGTTTTTGTTTTCTATAAGGAAACGGCGGATAGCACCCTCGGCGTTTCCTCGGAACAGCACACCATGAGGCGCGACACAAGCCATTGTGCCACCGTCGTTGAGGTGATAGATCATGTGAAGGATAAATGCGTAGTCTGCGGTTTTGCGAGGAGCCAAACGTCCGGCTTTGCTGAAACGGTCATCGTTGTTGAACTTATCGGCGGCACTCCATTCTGCGGAGAAAGGAGGGTTTGCGACAACTGCATCAAACTGACGTTCTTCGAAAGCATCGGCTTCGAGGGTATCGCCGTTCTCAATCTTGAAATTGCTGAACTTGATGCCGTGGAGTAGCATGTTCATGCGGGCAAGATTGTAGGTGGTAGGATTCTTCTCCTGTCCAAATATCTCTACTGCATTACCGATATTGGCGGCACGGATAAGCAGAGAGCCGGAACCGCAAGTGGGGTCATAGACATTGCGTAAACGTGCGTGTCCAAGTGTTACAATCTCAGCGAGAATGCGGCTAACCTCCTGTGGGGTGTAGAATTCACCGGCCTTTTTACCTGCACCGGCGGCAAACTGCGAAATCATATATTCATAAGCATCACCGAGAATATCAATCTGAGTTGCCTCGTCAGCACCGAAGTCAATGCCATTGAGTGCGGTGAGTACACTGCTGATAAGGTTGTTCTTGTCATCGGCAGTCTTGCCAAGTTTAGGCGATGCCAAATCAATATCCGAGAAAAGACCTCCAAAATCTTCCTCGCTCTCCTGACCAAGAGTGCTGTCCTCAATGCGTTTCAACGAACGCTCTAATTGGGGAAGGATATTCTCCTTACGGTTAATACGGTCAATGATTGAAGTAAAGAGATATTGAGGTTCAACGAAATATCCGATATTCTCCAGACATTGTTTCTTAACTTCGTCTTGGAGTTCAACGGCATCTTCTTCCTGACTTTCCCAAAGTTGCTTGAAAGTTATCTCATCATTTTCAAGAGCCTGATCAGCATATTTCTCAATTTTCTCTGAAAGGTATTTATAGAAAATGAAGCCAAGTGAGAAATACATGAATTCGTTGGCAGACATATTACCGCGCAGGTTATTGGCAACAGCCCAAAGCTGAGTACGCAGTTTTTGTTGGAGTTCCTCGCTCATGATCTTATTCTGATATTTCTTCGGATGTCGTTTCTAATTCTTTGCGCATATCGTCCAAAACTTTCCCATTGAAAGAGAAATATTTGGAGCCTTGGTATGCCCCGGAGGTATTGCGCCTTTCCTCCGGCATAAAAGTTCCTACAAACGGTGATAGTTTGTAAATGCGGTCTTGATACTCAACGGAGTCATCGCTCGCCACTTTCACACTAACTCCGGTGGGGTCAAAGATGATGTAGTCGCCAATTTTGATGCCCACCATAGAGAATTTGAAGCGAGCACGCTTGACCTCTCTTTTATTAGGCGTTGGCTCCGGATTGGGTTCTTCCTTGATGATAGGCTTGTTATCGCGGTATTCGGTGACAACGGCATCGTCAATGGTCTGGGCGATGTCGTTGAATATATCGAGTGCCACTTGGGGCGGTACGTTGAAAAATTCGCGGTTCTGACGGATTCGCAAATCTGTCAGGCGGTCAATGGTTTTATGAACCAGTTTCTCAACCTCGTTGAATTTCACAGTATGCATTGTGGCGAAAATTTCAAACGGCAATGGCACGGCTGTATTGTCAAGTTCCTTTGAGCGTATATCAACAGGACGGCTGCTCTTGCCGATTTTAACCCAGTCCTCGCGGAAACTTGGATTCGTCAGAATATAGACGTAGCCGGGTTCTATAATTTTAGTGCCTATCGTTTTCGTTGCTTTCATATCAATCCCAGCTGAATGTTCTTATAATATTGCGGAGACGGTCAATGATACGCTTAATGGTACGGCGACGGGCCACAAGACCAAGTTTCTTGTCTTTCAAGGCTTCCTGTATAATCTCAGTCTGCTCTTTCTGCACATAATCGTATTCCGACATATAGCGGTTGATTATCTCAACAGGGATCTCTTCCTCTTGTGCGATTCGTTCGATGGCACGACCTTTCTCCTGACGGATATATTGGTTGAGACGCTCTTCAAGGTCAATGCTTCCATCGGCCTTCTTGTCACGCATGAAACCGTCCTTGTCATTATCGACCGTCTGGAGAATGAAGCCGTCAATGAGTTGTGTCTTGCTACGCAGTTCAGCATCCTTAATCATAGTGTCGAGAATCTCCTGACGTTTTTCAGGATAATCCTCGGCATTCGGGTCAAGGTCAGCAATAAGACTGAGGATATAGGCCACGTTGATTATGTCGCTGTGGAGAAGTTCCAGACAGAAATCTATATCATCAAGTGTCGGCTCTGACTCTCCAGCATCATCTGCCGGGGTGGAATCTTTCACGGTCTTAGAATCCATGAACGTGTCGTGTATGTCAAGATACTTGCTCCGGAAATCCATGTAGAGTTGCTCGTCCATGGGGAAATCCGGGTCTTCTTCGTTGAAATCCTCGTATATCTGAATTTCAGCGTGCTTGCGGATAATGTCACGGAACGCCAAGATGAATTTTCGCTTATCCTCCTCGTTTTGCAGATAATCTACCACACGCGAGTCAGGATAGTGTTCAAGAAATTCTTTTGTCAAATCGACATACTCTTTCTTGACACTATCATACGGTTCTCGGATAATACCTTCTTCTCCTCCATTGCTGAATAGTTTAATTGCAGCATCGACATTAGACTTCAAATCACGGAAGCAGACAATCTTGCCGAAGCGTTTGCGCTCGTTGAGCACGCGGTTGGTACGGCTGAAAGCCTGTAACAGACCGTGGTATTCAAGATTCTTGTCAATATAAAGCGTGTTGAGTTTCTTGGAGTCAAAACCGGTGAGAAACATGCCGACAACGAGGCAGAGGTCGAGCGAGAGCATATCCGGCTTCTTCTTTTTCAATCGGAGATTGACATCATCATAATATGCGCGGAAATTCTGCAATGAGAATGATGTACCATACATCTCGTTATAGTCATTGATAATATCCTCCATGTCATCAGCACCGGCTACACGGTCACTTACAAATGAACCGCTTGACATCCCTGTGGTTTCATCGTCCTGACTGTCATTGGCAGCGTAGGTAAAGATTGCTCCAATGCGGATTTTCGGATTTAATTCCTTGAAAATCTTGTAATATTTGACAAGCATCGGAACTGACTGCACTGCAAACAGAGCGTCAAACTCACCGTCATAGGTGGATTTGTTGTAATTGTTGAGAATGAACTGTGCAATCTCGCGCATACGGTTTTGGTTGCCGTTGTTCACATCTGTATTACCATGATAATATTCTACAAGGAAACCAAGTACATTCTCGTCAGCGATGGCATCCTTGATGAGATATTTGTGGAGACATTTTCCGAAAATTTCCTTTGTAGTATGCTTATCGGTGGAATTTTCAGCAAAAATTGGCGTACCGGTAAAGCCGAATATCTGTAAGTTGTTGAAGAACTTGACGATATTCTTATGGCTGTCACCGAAATGGCTTCGGTGGCACTCGTCGAAGATCATCACAATGCGGCTATCCTTTATCTCCTGAAGTTTACTGCTGTACCACGGACGGGTAACTGCGGCATTGAGTTTCTGAATGGTCGTAATGATGATTTTGGAATCACTTTGCAGACGGCGCGTAAGTTCGCTTGTGTCTGATGTACTGTCAACCGCACCCGGCTCAAAAGCATCATATTCCGATTGTGTCTGAGTGTCGAGGTCGTGGCGGTCAACTACAAACATAACCTTATCAATACCGTCAAGTTCGGAAACAAGCTGCGCGGCTTTGAATGAGGTCAACGTCTTTCCTGCTCCGGTGGTATGCCAAATGTATCCGTTGCGGTTGGTGTTCTGCACCTTGTCGATAATCTCCTCAACAGCATAATACTGATATGGGCGAAGCACCATGAGCGACTTATCACCCTCGTGCATCACAACATATTTGCTAATCATCTTGCCAAGAGTACACTTGTCAAGGAAATCAGCAGCGAAAAGACTCAATTCGTTAAAAGGATTGTTTGATCTATCAGTCCAGTTGAATGTGAACTTATATCCTAAATTTGGAGTGTTGGCAAAGTAGCGTGTGTTTACACCGTTGGAAATGACAAATATTTGGATGTAGTCGAACAGTCCGTGGAATGAAGTCTTGTGGTAACGCTGAATCTGATTGTATGCCTGTTTCAGTTCTATGCCACGACGCTTCAATTCAATCTGCACCAAAGGCAAGCCGTTGATGAGGATGGTCACGTCATAACGACATTTCTTACGGTCCTCAATCGTTATCTGATTGGAAACCTGAAACTCATTCTGGCACCAATTTTTCTTGTTGAGAAACTGTAGCCACACACGCTGCCCGTCCTCTGTTTCCAGAGGGAACAAATCGCGTAGCTTCTTCGCTTTCTCGAAGCGCGTACCGCCTTCAAGGTGAATCAGAACTTTCTCGAACTCTCCGTCTGTCAGATGCTCTCTGCCTATTTCAGCAAGAGCCTTCTTGTTATGTATTTCAAGCTGCTTCTTGAAATTAGATTTAAGGTTGGTTTCTTCTTCAATCTGAACATACTCATAATTCATCTTCTGAAGAGCCTCGATAAGCCCTGCTTCCAATGCAGCCTCGCTCTGTATTGCCATTTCCTTAATTGCTTACATTAGGGATATAATATGCAAAGTTAGTGAATTTTCGCAAGATATATGGCTTTCAGGGTCTTAAAAGTGATATATCTTCGTAATTTTCGTATTTTTTGAGATAGATAGTTTCGCTGATATACGGTCAATTTTCAGAGTTGTTTCATTTTTACTGCCCGATTATACAACGTCACATCAAATGGATCTACCAAGATGGTGGACTTGATTGGGATTCAACTTGTGCATTTTTTGCACAAGTTCAAACGGAGGGGTTCTCATCAGGTAAATCGTAAATAATATAATATTACATAAATCAAAGCCTCAAAGACAAATGATTATTCCGGCAGGAGGTAGTTGGCGCTGCGTCCACCCTCGCCGCTATTGCGGAGCATACCTTTGGCTATAAGGTCGTTGATGTCGCGTAACGCTGTGTCCTGCGAGCAACTGCATAACTTCGCCCATTTTGAAGATGTCAGTTTTCCCTCAAAGCCATCCCAAAGACGGTTGATTACCTTGCGCTGACGCTCATTTATATCAACATCGCGGAACTCATCCCAATATGCCGCTTTCAGCAATATCCGCTCTATTATGCAGAATGCGCGGACGATAACGTTCTCAAACAACCGAATAACCTCAACATTCACTTAGTAACATCGAGGTCTCCGTTCTTTGCAGTTTTATCATTATTATCGCTGCAAAGCGACTTCGTCGATGATTGAGTCCGCTTAAGCACCTCTAATATACAACGCATCGTGTAGCTCTACCACCGGTATAACGACAATGCAGAAACTATCGCCTTCGGACAATTCTACCGCGAGAATTTCCCCAAACAATACCGCGACTGGCAAACTGGCCAATAGCAACAGGACATCGCCTACCGCGAATCCCTCCGCCACACCCACATCTTTACGCGCCTGAAACGCATCTACACCCCGACTGGATAACCTTAATCCCCATGCTTCCACTAAATTAGCATAGAGATTTAAATTACATATATCCCATTATCAGAAGTTTGAAATCCAGAACTCTTGGAATGGACTACACTTGGCGAAATATTCTCACTGCAAGCTGGTAAAAATATACAAGCATTTGAACTTAAAGAGTGTTTAGATGAATCACTATATCCATGTTATGGTGATAATGGCATACGGGGATATTTACCAAAATATAATCATGAAGGGTTATACCCCGTTGGCAGGCAGGGAGCTTTATGCGGAAATATCAATATGGCAAGTTCTATGCTACTGAACATGCTCTAGTAGCTGATTATTTTGCTAATACTGAGCCGTTGTTATGGCGATATTTTCTTAAATTTCTCAATCTGAATCAATATGCAACGGCTACCGCCCAGCCGAGGCTATCAGTAGCTAAGATTGAGGAAGTGCCCATACCTATTCCTCCGATTCAATAACAAACAAGAATTATTAAAGCAGTTGAAAGCTGGTTTGAGCGCATTACATTGTTAGAGAAAAATACAATATCACTAAAAGAGTGCATCCCTACAATAAAGTCCAAAATCATAGAACTGGCTATGCAAGGCAAACTCGCTCCGCAAGCCCCGTCGGATGAGCCTGCTGCCGATATGCTTCGGCGCATCAATGCCAGGGCCCTGATTATAACTGATAACCCACATTATCCGAAGTTGCAAAGTTAATAATAATTGAGGAATCAATGGTTGCGGTTTTAGTGTTTCTTCATGTTATCTTCTGAGAATTCTATTAATTTGCTGAAGAATAATCAATATCATATGAAAGCGCATAACCACAATCTTGATAGCTGGAACTCAACAGGGGCTCTATAAGTCAGCCTGACGTTTTAGATAATGCTAAACGCCAAAATGACGTTTTGGAAACACCATTGTCATTAACCGTACACCTTTCCTTGAAGGAGATGCCAATCTCAATCGCAGTCATTGCAACTAAAATCGGATTGAGCAACCGAATAGTTGATCACGCCATCACCTCCCTCAAAGAGATAGCAATCCTCTCTCGTATTGGAGCAAAGAATAACGCCACATGGGTCATAAAGAAGTCTGAATCATGAACAAATGGTCGGCCATTTAACTTCAAATTAGATGGCCGACTATCTTATGTTTATGTGTAAGTATTCTTTTATCGAATTCCCGTACAGGATTATGATTGAACAGAATGCACCGTGTCACAGTGACGGTGTCCCGACCACCCAATTGAAATCATAGATATTCCACATCGGATTGTTCTTGAACGCTTCCATTATGGTGGCTGTAGCTACATAGACTGTCATATTGGTGGGTGCGTATGCTTGGTTGCCAAATGGTGCATAATTCCCTGTCGGCATGGCTGTGCATCTGGTGAGGTCCATTGTCGTTATATTCTGGCTTTTGCGGAATGCGTTAGTGGCGATTTTCGTGATATTACCGAGGACAACAGTCGTCAGATTCTCGCACTCCCCACATGCATCGCCATTGACAACAGTGACGGACGGTGCATCGAGTTTCGTGATGCCGCTACGGTAAAATGCAAGCTCTTCAATTGTTGTGACAGTTGACGGTATGGTGACGGTATGGAGATTGACACAATCAAGAAATGCACCTGCGGATATGGCTGTCAATCCCGACGGGAGGACAATAGAGGCAAGGCCGGTGGTGGGATTTACTGCTGTCTCCTCAAATATATCAAGGCCGTCAGTGGAGAAGGCTGATTCCGGCATGGATGTGAAAGATGCACTTCCGAGATCAAGCGCGAGCCTCTTCGATGCTCCTTGTCCTGTTGACAACCATTCTCTCAATACATCGAAATCGGCATCTTTCATCGGGCCGTTGATTTTAAGCGCGTTTCCGCTACCGACCGTTTCATTGAGCATTGCTTCCGTCAAGCGTTGTGTATTTGTCAGTGTAATCTCCGGATTTGTGCCCGGTGTGGGATCCTGTTCGGTTCCGTTTTCTGATTTATTTTCGTCACCTTCAGGCGTGAGACTATTCCAATTAGTATCAAGACCTACGGAGAACGCCTGATTGACTTTCGCAAGACTCATGAAATTTCCGGCAATCAATGTCCGGTGATTGGCTTGGAACGGCACGAGTGAAATAGACTTGGAATGACTTGTAGATTCATTGACAGGAAGATACGAGAGTTTAAAATCGTTTACAATCATGACAGGTTCGTTGGGCGTATTGGGAGCGAGCATGTACAGAGTGATTATATCTCCCGTATTCGTCGAGTTGTCAACCGTCAATGTATGGCTTATGGGGGTAGTTGAATTGTCATCAGTGTATCGGTCTTCTACCGCTGAGTAGCGATAGTTGGTGCGGGTGAATGATACAGTGACTTTATCACCCGTATTCAGATTGCTTGTCTCGCGGACAACAAGCTTGCCAACCGCATGTTGGAGAGTCACGCTCCTTACGCTTTCTGTAGGTGTGAAATTTTCCAGTTTAGCCGTATAGGCAATCTTTGGTGCCTGGGTCGAAGAGTTGGTATAGCGTATATTTTTCAGACCTTCAGCCGAATCAATGTTATAATCACCGGCATCCGCCCAAAACGCAACCGTATACTTATGGTTTCTGTCAAGTTCGATTGAGAATTGAAACAGACCGTTTTCAAGAGCAGATTGTTGTGCCAATGTGACTACTTTCCCTGTCGTAATATCACTGACATACATGAAGGCTCTTATCGGATCCTGGTCGGCCACATTTGTCGTGGCTCTTGATATCGGGTCGGCTGCCACATTGAATGTCAGCCCAATAGGGCTCGGTTCCGGCATGACTTCCTGTTGATTGCATGATGTGATGATAAAAGCCAACAATGCCGTAGCTAAAGGTGTTTTGATTCTCATGGGAATAAGAAGAGTTGAGTTTGTATTTTATCCGATTAAAATACTGTTTTCTCTTCTATAAAGAAACAGTATATTATCGGTAATTTGATAAATGTTAGTTGTATCCCAGATTCCCAATCATTTGTGAATGATTGATGAAAAGTATGTTTCAAATATATTTTTAAGCAGGAAGGGATTATGAAAACATATCCCATGGAACATCTTGTATAAACCAATATAGATTTGTTGAGTTTTCTATCTATAAAAATTTATGTCAAAGCTCACATCATCATAACGGTAAAATGTCAAGTGTAGAGAACTAACAGATCCCTATTGCAAATTTAATTATATTAGCAATACAATCCAACAAAATTTCACATTTTATATCTTATTTTCTCCAAATTGGCAACACTTAATAATAATTATTTAAGTTTATCCTAATATTTTAGAATATGAGGATTCTAAATATTTATTCAATTCGCCTGTTGCTCGGCCTTTTTCTTTTCGAGGAAGTAGTTGATGTCGCCAAGGTGTTCGCGGACACGGCCGTCGGCAAACTCGTAGACCTTCGTCACAAGTCCGTCAAGGAAGTCACGGTCATGGCTGACCACAATAATCGTACCGTCGAAATCGCGCAAAGCCTGTTTCAAAATATCCTTTGTCTTCAGGTCGAGGTGATTTGTCGGCTCGTCAAGGATGAGGAGATTGACAGGTTCGAGCAGAAGTTTCACCATACACAAGCGCACACGTTCACCTCCTGACAGCACCTTGACTTTCTTCTGATTCTCCTCTCCGCCAAACATGAATGCTCCGAGGAGGTCGCGTATCTTCAGCCTTATATCACCGACAGCAATATCATCAATTGTCTGGAAAACTGTCAGTTCCTCATCAAGAAGCGAGGCACTGTTCTGGGCAAAATATCCGATTTTCACGTTATGGCCGAGCGTCAGGACGCCGTCGTGTGCAATCTCCTTCATTATCGCCTTGACCATCGTGGACTTACCCTCGCCATTCCTGCCTGCAAAAGCGACCTTGTCGCCACGCTCGATCGTAAATGATGCTCCTGAAAAAACAGGAACACCGTCGTAGCTCTTCCCCACTCTCTCGGCTATCACCGGATAGTTGCCGCTTCGCGGACACGGCGGAAACTTAAGGCGCAATGCCGAAGTGTCCTCCTCGTCAACCTCGACAATCTCCAGTTTCTCAAGCCACTTCACCTTGCTCTGGACCTGATATGTCTTTGAATAAGTGCCTTTGAAACGCTCTATGAACTCGCGCGCCTCGGCAATCTGCTTCTGCTGATCGTCATATTGTTTCTGCTGTTGCTGACGGCGCTCCTTGCGCAGTTCGAGGTAGTGACTATAGGTAGCCTTATAGTCATATATGCGTCCGAGAGTGACCTCGATCGTACGGGTGGTGATATTGTCAATGAAGCGGCGGTCATGGCTTATAACCACAACGGCCATCGGACTGTTGATGATGAAGTCTTCAAGCCAACCGATAGACTCAATGTCAAGATGGTTCGTAGGCTCGTCGAGCAGAAGCACATCCGGCTTGCGCAACAACAGTTTTGCAAGCTCGATTCTCATGCGCCAACCGCCGGAGAATTCCGAGGTCGGACGGTCGAAATCACCGCGCTTGAAACCGAGACCAAGCAGCGCCTTCTCGACATCCTCCTCAAAGTGGGTCATGTCAATCGCATAGAACTTCTCACTCGCAGTTGCCACCTTTTCAATCAACGCCATGTAGGAATCGCTTTCGTAGTCCGTACGTGTGGCAAGCTCCTCATTCATGGCTTCAATCTCCGCTTCCATCTCGCGCAGGTGGGAAAATGCCTGTGAGGCCTCCTCGAATACAGTCCGCCCATCTTCAGTCATCAAGTGCTGTGGAAGATAGCAGATTGTGCAGTCCTTCGGAGCCGACACGGTTCCTCTCGTCGGCTGCCGGACTCCGGCCAGAATCTTGAGCAGTGTGCTCTTGCCGGCTCCGTTCTTGCCCATGAGGGCAATACGGTCCTTGGGGTTGATGACGAACGATATATCTTTGAACAAGGTGGTGCCACCGAACTCAACGGTGAGCGCATCTACTGATACCATAATATTAAATTGCCGAAATTTACTGCAAAGCTACTAAATATCCGGCAGATATTGAATTTATATATTATTTTTATACTCAGTAATCGCTATTCCAAGCTCTTTATTAAATTCAAAAACATATTAACATAAAGATTTTATTTGAGATTTCAGATACTCAATAAACTCCTCACTATCTGTTATCTTAATATGGCCCGGTAGACCGAGTACAAAACGTCCAATTCCAACAAAACTGTTAACCTCGACATCAAGAACCCAAGGATAATGATAATTATCGGGTTCATTATTATTTGAAATCATCCTTAACACTATATTATCTTCAGAGTACTCACATTCACATTCTTCAATCAATAAATTCCTAGCATAATCTGTCAGTTTTAATTTTAAATTTGTCTTTTGAAAATCCTCTGTCTCAATCATACCGAAAATATCGAGATTCCGATTTATATGCCTTTTCTGATACTTCCATTTTTCAGAAGTTAATTTAAGGTCCGCACCTCTAAACCTTGAAAACTTAAACATGCGCATATCTCGCTTAACTATATCATAAGCCAAAAAAGCCTTGTTGTTAAAAATCTTATATGGCTCAAGTCGTCTCTTACTAATTCCATCAGCACCACTATAATTACTAATCTCAACTACGACCTTATCATCAATTGCTTGAAGAATACGTGCAATTTTATAATGTCCCTTATCAATTGCCTTCATCTTCCGGAGCTTAACATCTCGCACGCCTGAATTTGTCATTGGTGTTGATGCTCCTGAAGTACGGATGTAAACATCATGGAAACCACTTGGTCTATCCTGATATGAAATCTTCACTACGTCCCAAGGATAAGGAGCAACCCTTATACGTATAATCTCACAGTTCTCACTATTTTGTTCAATTATACATTGTACTCTTCCTGCTGTGATAGCTGTCCCTGAAACTTTTTTATCACAAGTAACGAAACCTCTATCTATAAAAAGCTTTATGTAGGTACGTAGTCTATCCGCAGTCGGTTCTGAAATTATTCGTTCGTGAAATAAAATATCTATGTCATTCTGTATACCAACGGCAAATCCTGAATCTGCCACACCAATAAGCAATTCTCCTCCACTCATTGAATTCAAAAATGCACAAACGGCCTTTAAAATAGTCCATTTTTGAAATTCCATATCCCGTAGAATCGATGACGACCGAATTTCATTTGGCGGCAAGACACATGATACTTTAAATTCCAAAAAATCACTTTCCACACCATAATTCGTGGATTTATCATAAATATCAACATATTGATCCATCACATTCAAATGACCACAGATCGTCTTTTTTATACGATTTATTTCTGATTTATCAATCTTATATAGTAAACTGTTCGATGCCTTGACGAGCTCTCTTACAATATTGTAAGTCGTACTGCTATCCTTTTCTGCAATTAGCGAAGTATGTAGTTTGGCACTAATATCAGTGTATTCTTTATACTGACGTATGACATCTACAATTTTTAAACATTCTACCATCTCGTCCAACTCTGTATTAACATGCTGCAAACACGGAAGAGCCGTCGGCGTGACACCTTTTGCAAAAAGTATAACCGCTTTCTGATAGTCAAGTTGGGCTCTGACAAAATCTGACTCTTCTGAAATATCCACCATTCTCATAACCAACATTGCGACTATAAGCTCTTCGACTCGCATCGCAGAATCCCCGCTATTTTGTTTCATGGCAAGCTGATATGTCAATACGCCAAGTAGATGCACCGTATCGTCAGTCATTTGCTCAATTACATCTGTTGATTCTTTATAAGGACGGTTAGCATATATATTTTTTTTGAACTCATCAATAAATGCCGAATAAGCCTGTTGCTTGAATTGATCTATCGTCATGAAATCGATTATCTCCTCTTCATAGGAAGACGCTATCTCAATAAAACGCCCCTTGACAAGACAATTACTCTTTGAATCCATTAACTTTGAATGAATCCTTATGATAGAAAGCAAGCCCATGTCTTGTGCTACTCTCCAGTCATCCCTAACTTCTTCTTCAACGCCATCTCCATCAAATATATTGACTGACAATCCAAGTTCTGTAATCCAACGAGCACCACCTTTTATATCTTCAGACTTCATTGCAAGCACATCCTGACCATTCTCAATACAAGTCTGCACATAATCTGAAATAAATTCCCCGACCCGTCTTAAATCTATGCGGAAAGGAAGATGGTCATGCTGATTTCTGACCACAGGCAAATAATCCCCGACACTAAGAGACTCCAGAAAATATGATTTCGGAATAAGACCTATCTGTGAGTCTAAAAACACATTCCCTCTTTCATATATATACTCTGGATCTATGGTTTCCACCTCTACTTTAATACCGCTTTTCTGCCTGATCCGGACTATTATAGTCTCACTATCGGAATATGTCTTTTGCAAAAGCAGATGTGAAGGCTTCATATCATCAAATTCACCAGAAATATAAGGATAGACTTCAAGAAGCTTGTCTATTGAACCGTCAGTGACAGGATTTTCAGATTTGACCTCAATCCCGAAGTCTGTACGGAATTCCGGCTTCATCTTCCTCATCTTATAATCATTGTAATTCATGCTTGACAAAACCAACATTTCATCTTTGAGCACAAGACATCCTCGATTCTCATATATGTATACTGTAGCTGGCAAACTCTCAACAAACTCAGTCTTTGACAATTTAGATTCAATCAAGCCTATCATAAATTGAGAACAATCAAGATCATTCCATGAAAACATGAAACAATTAATCGGACGGCGAGCTATACAATTTTTTATTATCCTAAAATATTCACGTTCAATATCAGCTCCAATATGTTTGTTATTCAATATCAACAGATTAATCAGAGCAGTCAACAATTGAAAATCATCAATACCCATTTTTTTACCTGTAAGAATAGCTGTACAGATAATTCTCACTACTTTTTCAACGGAGACATCAAATTGTGGAGTCTGAAAAACTCTTAATTTACGGATTTCAATGGCATAGTCATCGGCAACTGCCTTTAGGTATTTATATGTTTGCCCAAAATCCCCATCTTCACTTTCTTCTTCTTTCTCATAAATATAAGCCTTAACATACTTAAGCAGTTGCTCAAAATTTTCAATTACATATTTATTTGAGACTTTAAGCCAAAAAGGAGGTTGTTTCATCATTTTATAAGGTTAATTTTTTATTGAAAAAATCTAAACAACAAAAATAAGCATATTTTCCCAATTATTTATGTATTAGAAAACAATTTAAATTTTAAAGTTGCCCAAACGGGAAAAAGTCACTAAATTTGTGGCTGTGAATTAATAAACTTACAAAAAATACTGACAATCCGTAAATCCTACGCCATGACAGTAGTCGATAGATTTTTAGAATATGTGAAGTTCGACACTCAGAGTGACGAGCTTACCAATCTCACCCCCTCGACCCCGGGGCAGATGATTTTCGCGCAGCATCTCGAAAAGGAGCTTCGCGCAATGGGTCTCAGCGACATCACCCTCGATGAAAACGGGTATCTTATGGCCACCCTCAAGGGCAATGTCGACAATGAGGTTCCGACAGTCGGTTTCATCGCCCATCTCGACACGTCGCCCGACATGAGCGGCCGTCATGTCAGCCCCCGCATCGTCGAGGAATACGACGGTGGCGACATCATCCTCAACGCTGCCAACGGCGTGACTCTCTCGCCCTCGCAGTTCCCCGAGCTCCTCAACTATGTGGGCCAGGACCTCATCGTGACCGACGGCAACACCCTCCTCGGTGCCGACGACAAGGCCGGTGTGGCTGAGATCATCACCGCCATCGACCACCTCATCAAGCATCCCCACATCAAGCACGGCGACATCCGCATCGCCTTCAACCCCGACGAGGA
The DNA here is from genome assembly GCF_910577345.1 of uncultured Duncaniella sp. Classification (GTDB taxonomy): domain Bacteria; phylum Bacteroidota; class Bacteroidia; order Bacteroidales; family Muribaculaceae; genus Duncaniella. Next base: position 25,411 of record NZ_CAJTMT010000029.1, on the reverse strand, counting down.
AATCGGTCAGGGCGCACACAAATTTGACGTTGACCTCTTCGGTGCCGACTGGGGCTACACGATGGACGGCGGTGAAATCGGCGAACTCGAATACGAGAACTTCAACGCAGCCGTAGCAAAGGTGACCTTCAAAGGCCGCAACGTCCATCCCGGATATGCCAAACACAAGATGCTCAACTCCATGCGCGTGGCAAACCAGTTTGTCATCATGCTCCCGCGCTGGGAAACTCCCGAACACACAGAAGGCTACGAAGGATTCTACCATCTCGTTTCCTTCGAAGGAACTGTCGAGCAGACTGTCCTCACCTACATCATCCGCGACCATGACCGCGACCGTTTCGAGCGCCGCAAGAAAGAACTCGAACACCTCACCCGCAAAATCAACAACGAATTCCCCGATTGCGCCTCGATCGAAATCAAGGATCAGTACTACAACATGCGTGAGAAAATCGAGCCTGTCATGCACATCATCGACGTTGCCGTAAAGGCCATGGAAAATGCCGGAGTCACCCCCAAGGTGCAGCCCATCCGTGGCGGCACAGACGGTGCGCAGCTCTCGTTCAAAGGTCTTCCCTGCCCCAACATCTTCGCAGGCGGTCTCAACTTCCACGGCCGCTACGAATTCGTGCCCATCCCCTCGATGGAGAAGGCCACACAGGTCATCGTCGAGATCGCACGTCTCGTAGCCGAAAAATAATCGTCCATAGCTGAACTTTTGAATTCTTGAAAACACTCGTAATTGTCACCGGACCGACTGCGAGCGGAAAGACTTCACTTGCCATAGAGCTGGCCGAGACACTCGACACGGAAATCGTGTCGGCTGACTCGCGCCAGCTTTTCCGTGGTCTGCCTATCGGGACCGCGGCGCCCACGCCCGAAGAACTTGCCCGCGTGCGCCATCATCTTGTCGGTGTCCTCGACCTCCACGACTACTATTCCGCTGCCCGTTTCGAAGAAGATGCCCTCGCGATTCTCGACCGCATCTGGCAAAAGAGCGACTATGCCGTTATGTGTGGAGGCTCCATGATGTATATCGACGCTATTACCAAAGGCATCGACCAACTCCCGACAATCTCACAGGAAATCCGCGACTACTGCCTTGAACTCTACGAAAAAGGTGGCCTTCCGGCACTCCACGAACGGCTGCGTCAACTCGACCCTGCCTACCTCGCCGTGGCCGACCTCTCCAACCACCGTCGCCTCGTCCATGCAATCGAAATCTGCCTGCAGGCAGGCGTGCCCTACTCCTCCCTCCGCACCGGCCAGGCAAAGTCCCGCCCCTTCCGCACCGTCAAACTCGCCATCAACCATGACCGTCAGAGCCTTTTCGACCGCATCAACCGCCGCGTCGGCCTCATGATTGCCGAAGGGCTGGAGGAAGAGGCTCGAAAGGTCTACCCGCTGCGCCATCTCAACTCGCTCAACACTGTCGGCTACAAGGAACTTTTCGCCATGATGGACGGAATCATGGACCGCGAGACGGCGATTGCCCGCATAGCCAAAAACACCCGTGTCTATGCGAAGAAACAATTGCTCTGGCTTTCGAAAGACCCGGATGTCAAGCTGTTAGATCCGGCAGAACCGCTTTTGCCGCAAGCGTTAAGATTTATTAATTAAATAAAATCCGCCCGACTGCTCTATTTTTCTTATTTTTGCACGAAATTCTTCTGAATGAGAAATTTTTTTCTGATTGATGCTTCCTCCTATCCCCTGGTGTGAGCCGCCGGAAGGAAGGTGATTCAGAATACATTTTACAAAATCAATTTCCAAGACTACAAAATGACATCCCGCGACAGCCTGAATTTATACTTCCAAGATGCAGTCCGCAACTATTGGGAGCTTCCGGCACTCACTGATTTCGGTGGTGCGACAATGTCCTACAAGGACGTGGCACGCAAGATTGCCAAACTCCACCTTCTTTATGAGAAATCAGGCATAAAGCCCGGCGACAAAGTGGCGCTATGTGCGAAAAACAGCTCCATGTGGTGCGTCTCCTTCATCGGAACACTCACCTACGGCGCAGTCATCGTTCCCATCCTTGCCGACTTCAAGCCGGACAACGTGCAGCACCTCATCAACCACAGCGATGCCAAGCTCGCCATCATCGACGAAAGCATCTGGGAGAATCTCAACCCCGAGGCCATGACCACCCTCCTCGGAGCGCTGTCTGTCAAGGATTTCTCCCTTATCCACAGCAACGACGAAACCCTCACCCACACGCGCGCCCACCTCAACGAACTCTTCGGCCAGCGCTACCCCGACCGCTTCACTCCGGAAGATGTCAAATATCACGTCGACACCAAGGAGGAACTCTGCCTCATCAGCTACACCTCCGGTTCAACCGGCTTCTCCAAAGGCGTGATGCTCCCCTTCCGCAGCCTCTGGTCAAACGTGCAGTTCTGCATGGACTTCCTCCCGACAAACCCCGGCGACGGAGTGGTGTGTATGCTTCCGCTTGCCCACATGTACGGACTGACCATCGACATGCTCCGTCCCTTCATCAGCGGCAACCATATCCACATCCTCACCAAGACCCCTTCGCCGCGCATCATCATGGATGCCTTCGCCAAGGTGAAACCGCGCTACATCGTCACCGTCCCCCTCATCATCGAGAAGATCATCCGTACACGCGTATTCCCGATGCTTGAGAAGCCCCTGATGAAACTCATGCTCATGGTTCCCTACGTCGACGAGCGTCTCCTCAGCAAAATCAAGGACCGTCTGACCGAAACCTTCGGCGGCAACGTTCAGGAAATTGTCATAGGCGGTGCCGGACTCAACCGCGATGTCGAGAAGTTCCTCCGCCGCATCGGCTTCCCCTACACCGTCGGCTATGGCATGACCGAATGTGGCCCGCTCATCTCCTACGCCAACGCCCGCGAAAACCGCATGGCCTCATGCGGACGCATCGTCGACCGCGTGGAAGCCATCATCGACTCCCCGGAACCCACAACCAAACCCGGCATACTCTATGTCAAGGGTGAGAACGTCATGCTCGGCTACTACAAGAACCCCGAGGCTACCGAAGCAGCTATGAGCGCTGACGGCTGGCTCTCGACAGGTGACATCTGCAACTTCGATGCCGACGGATTCCTCTACATCCGCGGTCGCGACAAAAACATGATTCTCGGTCCCTCCGGTCAGAACATCTACCCCGAGGAAATCGAGGACAAGCTCAACAACCTCTCCTACGTTTCCGAATCGCTCGTCATCGACGCAGGTGGTGGCCGTCTCGTCGCCCTCATCTATCCCGACTATGAAAGCATCACTTCGCAGGGTTTGAGCAATCAGGCCGTGACCGACATCATGGGTGAGAACATCAAGTCGCTCAACTCCGACCTTCCCGCCTATTCACAGGTACAGCGCTTCGAGCTCATGACCGAGGAATTCGAAAAGACCCCCAAACGCTCCATCAAACGTTACCTCTACCAACCGAAGTAACTCTCTGATACATACAAGAAACTGAACAGCCTGCAAGGGAAACCGACAGCAAAAGCATGTCCGTCCACCTTGCAGGCTGTTTTTTATAGGGAGCTGTATCACCGTTTTTTGATACAGAAGTAAAAAAGTGCATAAGAAACAAAAGATATATATTTTTCTGTAAGATTGAGAGTTACCTTCATATCCTTTATTATAAAATCCTTTTGTCTCTTATGCTCTTTTGTGCTTTTGTATCTCTTGTAGTTCCCTATATTTTATCCGGCATAATCAGTATGCCCCCTAATCGAGAGTCTGGACTCCGCCACCGTTGACCATCAGCACCTGACCGCTGATCCACGACGAGGCCGGAGAAGCGAAGAAAAGGACGGCCCTCGCAATGTCGGCAACTTCACCGAGACGCTTGATAGGCGTATGCACCAACATCCTCTCCTCCATCTCCGGAGTCAGTACCGAAGCAAGCGCGTTGGTATGCGTGGCTCCCGGCCCGACACTGTTTATCCTTATGCCCATAGGGCCGTAATCGTAGGCAAGATTTGAAGCAAGATGATTCAGCGCGGCTTTCGACGACCCATAAATTGCCATGTTAGCTTCATTGTTCAGACTGCTCATCGAAGTGATGTTGATGATGCTGCCGTAGCCCGACTGCTCCATGTAGGGAGCGACAAGCTTGCATAGCTGCCAGGGAGCAAAAACATTTATGGCATAGATCCGCTCTATGTATGCTTTGTCAATCTTGAACGGATTTTCCCTGCCACCGCCGCCGAGCCCGACATTATTGACAAGAATGTTGACTGTGCCGTAAGTCTTGACGGCATTGTCGACCAAAGCTGTAAGGTCATTATCATCAAGGACATTGCAGCCGACGGCACTTGCCTCACCGCCTTCAGCTTTTATCTCATCTGCTGTCGCCTGAGCCTTTTCAAGCGAAAGGTCACTGACCATGACCGATGCTCCGGCTGCTGCCAGAATCCTGCAACAGCCTTTACCGATACCGTCGCCGCCTCCGGTGACGACAGCCACTTTGCCACTGAGGTCAAAGAGATTTTCTATATCTTTCATAAGGTTTTGATTTTCATATCATACCGTCTCACGGAACAATCCCGCAAACAACGGCCAATAATAATCAAAACAAACCTGCGGAAGGATATGTTTATAGGGGCTGCCGTATCATAATTCAATGATACAAAAGCCCAAAAGGGCACAAGAATCAAATGAATATAATATCTGAAGATAACTCTAACCTTACAGAAAACTATATATTCTTTTGTTCCTTATGTCCTTTTGTGCTTTTGTATCCTTGCTTTTGTATCTTAACTTTAGAACGTGAAATGGAACGTGAATCTGACTCCGCTCTTGCAGGCATCCGGATTGTCGCGGTAAGTCAGTCGCCATGTGTAATCGACACGGAGAATACGGAGGATGTTATCCAGACCGACACCAACCTCCATATAAGGCTGATTGGTCATCTCCTGCGTGTGGGCAATCTCCGGGAAGCCAAACAGTTCCGGATTCAGCCACGGCTTGTTGCGGTCGCTCAGATGGCCCCATATACCCTTGAATGTGACAGCCTCGCGCAATTTCAGCTTCTTAAGCAGCGGAATATTGTTGAGTAAGGCTCCGTTGGCCCAATATGTCAGATCCCACTGTGCGTATGAGTCATTGATGAACTCCATCGGGTTCAGGCAGGAGAAAAGGTCTGACTGTATGATATACGAGAGGTTCGCACCGGGAATAAGCAGATTGGGATACGGCGAACGCGACCAGACGTGGCCACCCTTCACACCGAAATCCACACATCCGAAAGCCGAGAGCCAAAAACGCTTGGAGAATGAAGCCTCAGTGACATTGAGCGCGAACGGATTGCCCATGAATCCCTTTGGAGCGAATGTGTGGGAAAGGGTGAAGATCGGGGCATCCATATTGATGGGCATACGTCCGGTCTTCATCTGATAGAACTTCTCGCCCGGAGCATAGCGCAGAAGCAAACGGAAAGAGTTCATCGTGTAGTGCCGGAAATCCTGCCCGTGACCGTTGATGAAAGTCATATATTCTGTTGAATACTGCCTCTCCTGCTGCACTCTCGCCTCAAGCGAGAAATGATTCTCGGTCTCAAGTATGTATTCAAGTTTGCTCACGCGGTGATAGGTCTCCTGACGGTCCGGCATACGCCTCAGCGATAGGAAAATATTGTCCACGTTGTGCATCACCGATAGCTGACCGAGGCGGTCAATATCGTAGAGCTGCGTGGCCCTTATCGAATGTACCGGAAACTCCCGCGAATGATATTCCTTGTCGCGGAATGAATATTCGACCTCGCCGCTATATTTCCACTTATGGTCCTTGAAACCTCGCGCCACATAGCCTCGCGCGAACCATCTCCGCGACAGATTGGCAGTGGTCATGCCGCCGAGACGCAGACGCAAGCCCTCGATTGAGTTGTAGGAAACCATTGTGGTCATAGGGCCCATGTCGAAATACGACGGATTCCACGTCGGGACATAGCCTGATGTCACCAGACGCACCGTCTTTTCCGTCCAGTAGAACAGCGGGACTGAGCGCAACCGCTTCATCATCTGCTCGATTGAATTGGCCCCACGGCCTATCTCAGCCTTGCGGTTCTCATTCCAGAACTCCATATCCTTCCCCTGCGCACCGGTCGCGAAAATCTGATTTGCCCCGCGCTTGAACAAGGACTGGTCAGGGGCCGGTTCGAAATTATGCGAATCATAGACGGTGTAGCGGTGACCATACAGTCCGGGTGTACCGGGAATGACGCTCGCTTCAAGCATCATGTCGTCTTTTACCTTCAATCGCGAACCGTCGGGGGCTTTGACATAGTCCTGCGATATGACGAGGCCGTCGATGAAGTTAAGGTTGATGTCGTGTGGCGCACGGAGTATGATGCGCTTGATAAACATTGTCGTGTCGCCTAAGGGGACATAGAAACGCCCCGTGAAGCCGAGCGAACTCGGATTGCGGGGGACGAATGTCAACTCCACGCACTTCGTGGTGTCTACCATGACCGTATCCGTAAGATAAAACTTATAGAAGTCCGGAGCAATGCGCGATAGAGGTGAAACGAAACGGGTCTGGAGAATGGTTATATCATTGTCATAGACATCCACTTCGCGCAGGACATCCTCATAGAAAGTCTGGACACTCTGCTTATCGAGAATTTCGTCGAGGCCCGATGAGCGCAGACCCTTGACATACTCCTTCTCCGCTTCCGGATCCTTACGGTAATGGACGGATGCAAGCTTTTCGCGGAGAGCCACATTGAGGATAGGCTTTCCGGAGATTTCCGACGTGTCGACATACTCCTTCAGAAAGGCGAAATTCTTACCCATACCACTCCCCTTGCCTGAATCGCTCACATTATAATTGTTGATTGCGAGGGTGATGCGCTCGTATTTGTCATAATTGTAATTGTCATGGCGGCGCGGGTCGTTGAGATCCTGCGTGTGGCGTATACGCTCCATGAACTGCACGGCAGGATTGTTTTTCTTCGTGTAATGAACCCTTTTCGGTTTCGCCACAACCTCTCCGAGCAACACGCCCGTAGGGTCAAGTTTGATGTCAAGTTTGAGCGACGTACCCTTCACCTTGACAGGCAAAGTGATGGTACTGTAACCGATAGCCGAGACAAGCACACTGTCGAACGGCAATGCAGTCGAGATGGAGTATGCTCCGGCATCGTCCGTCAGCACTCCTCTGTCAGTGCCTTTCAGCATCACGGTGGCAAACGGCACCGGTTCCTTCGATTGAGAATCGGTCACGACTCCCTTCACCGTGACATTAAGGCCTGCGGCGGGAAGCATCCATAAAAGAAAAACGGAAAATATAGCGATGCGCATAAGCGGGCGCAAATTGACCATGTGGAAATGTTGCAAATAGTTACAATCTTCTTTAACTTTGCAAAATTACTCATAATAGACCGGACTACCACCATAGCCCCTGTCCATTTTTACTCTTTTAACACTCACAACAGCTCCTCACCACTGATATGGCTAAAGAAATCGAGCGCAAATTCCTGGTTACCAACACGTCATTCATGTCTAAGGCAATTTCTTCAAAACATATCCGTCAGGCCTACCTCTCTGCCAACCCCGATGCGACAGTCCGCCTGCGCATCACCGACGGTTCTGCCTACCTGACTGTCAAGGGACGCAACAGCGGCATTGTCCGCGACGAATGGGAATATCCCATCCCCGTCAGCGACGCGGAGGAGATGGCCACGCACCTTGCCGGAGGATTTGCAATCGACAAGACAAGATATATCGTTGAACACGACGGTTGGAAATGGGAAGTGGACCTCTTCCACGGAAAACACAAAGGACTGATTGTCGCCGAAATCGAAATGCCCTCAGCCGACTGCAACCCTTCCCTCCCCGATTTCATCGGCAAAGAAGTCTCCGGCGATCCCCGCTACTACAACTCCGTCCTCTCAAAAACCCCCGGCATCCCCGTCGAATAAAATCCATTTCCGAATAAAATGCATTTCCGATCGAATGCTTTTCCGGATGGAATGCATTTCCGAATCGAATGCATTCCCAAATCGAATGCATTTCCGGATCGAATGCATTCCCGATCGAATGCATTTCCGGATCGAATGCATTCCCGGATCGAATCAATAAGCTGCGAAATAACTTTGCATCATCACCTTGCCGGATGGCAATTGGAAAGCTGCGCAGCAGCGATGCGATCATAGCCCCGCATCGAGCGGCAACGCAATGAAGCCCACAGGGCGTAATTGCGTGCCGCGAAGGTGTGTGGGTTATCGGTAGACACGTAGGCACGGGCATCGAAGATGTCCGATAATATCAATCCGGCATACACAAACAATCATCCCGTTTCTTTTCCGGATTAAATGCATTCCGGATCGAATGCATTCCCAGATCGAATCAATAAGCGGCGAAATATCTTTGCGTCATCACCTTGCCGGATGGCAATTGGAAAGCTGCGCAGCAGCGATGCGATCATAGCCCCGCATCGAGCGGCAACGCAATGAAGCCCACAGGGCGTAATTGCGTGCCGCGAAGGTGTGTGGGTTATCGGTAGACATGTAGGCACGGGCATCGAAGATGTCCGATAATATCAATCCGGCATATACAAACAATCCTCCATGATATTGACCCGTTTCAACGAACGAAACAGGTAATATCCGGCATTTTCTATTCACCAAATTTACATCACCAATAATCTAATTATCCGAATACGCGTGTTATTATCGGACATCTTCGATGCCCGTGGCGGGAATGACATCCATTTTCCCCACACACCTTCGCGAAATGCAATTTCGCCCTGCGGGCTTCATTGCATTGTCGCTCGATGCGGGGCTATGACCGCATCGCTGCTGCGCAGCTTTCCAATTGCCATCCGGCACGACGACATCGCAACGCAGCTTTGCAGCAAGGAATTGTGGCAATGTAACTGCGCAACTTGTTAGCTACCATCCAATCTTGTTAGCTGCCATCCGGTCTTATTGGCTGCCATCCGGTACGGTGATAAAATCACACAAATAGGCTAAGCCTCACCAACACACTGAAAATCAATGGTTGCTAAATAACATTCGTCACTTCTGAAATTTTGTTCCTGCTGAAATTTTATTCTTGCTGAACTTTTGTTACTCCGAACTTTTGTCACTCCTAAACCTTTTGTCTCTTCTGAACCTTTTGTACTTCTGTATCTCTTAAAAATGTATCTCTTAAAATTTTCTCTAAACCATCTCTTCTGAGACCGTTATCATGCCTCCAATTTCAAATCTGCGATTAGGAAATTGCTTCCGGCGATGAGGATAAGGTCATTGTCCGATGCCTCGGCGGTAGCTTTTGCAAGCGCGAGGTTCACATCGTCAATCACTTCCCCCTCCATGCCGAATTCAGCAGCCTTGCATGAAAGTGCCTCAGCCTTAAGCCCGCGCGGAACTGACGGGGAGGAAAAATAGAGCCGCTTGTCCACACCGATAGAAGCTATTTTAGCAAGAATGGCCGAAATATCCTTGTCATTGACAAAACCGACAATCAGATGGACACGTCCCTCCTTTCTTGACGAAAGTTGCGACGCGATATATTCCCATCCACCGATATTGTGGCCGGTATCACAAACCGTCAGAGGCTTGTTTCTCAGCACCGTCCATCGTCCCATCAGCCCTGTATCCTCACAGACATTGGCAAAACCTGTACCGACTGCCTCATCCTGGATATTGAATCCAAGTTCCCTCAACCGCAGGAGCGCACAGAGTATGGTCGCCGTATTCTTCACCTGACAAGCGCCGGACAATTCACCCTTGACAGCGCCAAACGGAGTTGAGGGATAAAGAATCGAGCCGCCATCCTCAATTACTGCCTCAACCGGAGCAGCGATATGGATAGGAGCCTTCACCTCCTCAGCCTTAGCTCTGAACACCGGCTCAGTCTCCGGCAGAACCTCCCCTATCACCACCGGGACACCGCTCTTGATGATACCGGCCTTCTCAAAAGCTATTTTTTCAAGCGTATCGCCAAGCAGGTTCGTATGGTCGTGGGAGATATTGGTGATGATGCTAAGGACAGGACTGATGATATTCGTGCTGTCAAGGCGTCCGCCCAAACCGGTCTCGATGACCGCGACATCCACATTTTGGTCGGCAAAATATTCAAACGCCATCGTCGAGGTCAACTCAAAGAAGCTGGGAGTCAGCGCCGAATCCATCCCCTTCCAACGGGTCACGAAATCAACCACAGCCTCCTCTGAAATCTTCTCACCGTTGACCCTTATGCGCTCTCTGAAATCAAAAATATGGGGTGAAGTGTAAAGACCGGTCCTGTAGCCTGCCCTTGCAAGCACGGCTGCAAGTGTATGGGCAGTCGAACCCTTACCGTTGGTACCTGCAATATGTATTGTTGCATATTTGCGGTGCGGATTACCGAAAATATCGTCAAGTGCAATTGACGTACCCAATCCCGGTTTATAAGCCGAAGCCCCCTCCCGCTGAAACACCGGAAGAGAATTAAACAAAAACTCAATAGCAGCCTGATAAGTCATAGCAAAACCTCCTTACACCTTTCTTATCTTATATACTTTTAGACTTTGTACTTAAATACTTACTTAATACTTAAATACGTACTTAATACCTAATCCTTAATACTTTATACTTAATAAATAATCCATCCTGCAAGCCCTGCGAGGCAGATAATCAGAATCGGATGCCATTTCACCCAGTAGACAAGGATAAAAGCGCCTATACAGATGGCGATACTGGTGATTACCTGCGAGGAAGTCTCTCCGAAATTGGCCGAATTCATGAGCAGAAGCGCGGCGGAAGCGATAAGACCGACCACGACAGGACGCAGACCGGCAAAAATACCTTTCACCACAACGCTATCCCTGTGCCGGCGTATGAGATGACTGGTATAGGCCACAAGCACAAACGACGGAAACGACACTACGAACGTGCAGAGCAGCGAACCGAGTATCCCGTAAATCGGTGATGCGAAAGCTGCCGAATACTCCGCAGGAGCGACATAGCCTATATATGTGGCGGAATTGATACCGATAGGTCCGGGTGTCATCTGCGAAATAGCCACAATGTCGGTAAACATCTGCTCGGTAATCCATCCCGGCCCGACAATCTCACGCTCAATGAGTGCGAGCATCGCATAACCGCCACCGAAACCGAAAAGGCCGATTTTAAGATAGGCCCATATCAATCTGAGATAAATCATAGCTTCTCATCCTCCTTTCTTACTTCATCTTCAACCTTTTGCAACGATCTCACATGGTGAGAGAACCACAGCCATCCGAAGAAACCGCCACAGACTATATACAATATGGGATTTGACACAATCGGCCAGCGCGAATAAATCAGCAGGGCAACACCGATGGGAATAGCCATTGTCTTCCAACCGATTTTCGCCGATTTAGCCGAGGATATGACCGGAGCGACAATCAAGGCGACAACGGCCGGACGGATACCCATGAAAATTGCCGACAAAGTCGGATTGTTCTTTATCAGGTCCGGGGTCAGGAAAATCGCTATGCAGAGGATAATCAGAAACGACGGCAGGATACACCCGATGGCAGCAGCTATGGAACCGCGAAGCCCGCGGAGCTTATCGCCGACAGCCACTGCCACATTCACCGCAAGGATTCCCGGAAGCGACTGCGCCACGGCAAGCAGGTCGAGGAATTCCTCTCGCTCTATCCAATGAAATTTATCGACAATCTCTTTCTCTATGATGGAAAGCATTGCCCAACCTCCGCCAAACGTAAATGCTCCTATCTTGAAAAATGACAGAAACAGTTGGAAACAGATTCTATTCATGCTGATTATGGATTCTACTATTGTTTCAGAAACTCATCTCCCTTATCGGGAACTTTCATTTTATTCTGCAAAATTACAAAATTCTAACTTAACAGTTGTATAAATTCAACTTTTCAGCATTCCGCTTGTTTTAATGATGAAACGTAAAGGTATTTACGGGCTTCATCCCGAAAATCCATGCGTATTCCGAACTAATGAAAAAACGACACACCGTAAAAAACTTAATCGAACAGATAATCTGACATAATCATCAAAACAAACTTATAAATATTATGAATACAGCACCCTTACAAGGAATCAAGGTAGTTGACTTTACAGAAGTCCAGTCGGGTCCTTCATGTACCCAAATGCTTGCATGGCTTGGCGCCGATGTCATCAAGATCGAACGTCCGGGCGTTGGCGATGCAACACGTAAAGAACTTCAGTTCAACCCCAATCTTCCAAGTTATTATTTCCTCCAGCTCAACTCCGACAAGAAGTCTCTCGCACTCGACGCAAAGACTCCCGACGGAAAGGACATCCTTACCAAACTTATCAAGGAAGCCGATATTTTCGTCGAGAACCTCCACCCCGGAGCAATGGACAAGCTCGGTTTCAGCTGGGAAGCAGTACATGCACTCAACCCTCGCTGTATCTATGGTACCATCAAGGGTTTCCCTGTATCTTCTAAATATAAGGACCTCAAGGCATACGAACCTATCGCACAGGTGACAGCCGCCGCCGCATCAACAACCGGATGGTATGAAGGCGAATACAACATTCCTACCCAGAGCGGGGCAGCCCTCGGTGACTCGAACACCGGTATGCACCTCCTTATCGGTCTTCTCGCAGCACTTCAGCAGCGTGAGCGCACCGGCGAAGGATGTTTCGTCTACCAGTCAATGCACAACGCATGTCTTAACCTCTGCCGTATCAAGACCCGTGACCAGCTCACACTCGACAAGATCGGTTATCTGACCCAGTTCCCGCAGTATCCTAACGGCAAGTTCGGTGACTGTGTGCCCCGTTCAGGCAACATCGAGGGTGGCGGCGTCCTTGGCTGGACCTACAAATGTAAGCCCGCAGGCGATATGGATTCTGCCGTCGATGCCAACAACTATGTCTACATCATCCTCCAGCGTGGCGAGAAGGAATTCAAGCTCGCATGTCAGGGTCTCGGATTCGAGGATTGGCTCACCAACCCCGACTTCGCCACTGCCGACGCACGTGACAAGCACAAAGATGAAATCTACAAGAGAATCGGCGCATGGACTGCCGACAAGACCAAATTCGAAGTGGTCGAAATCCTTTCGAAATACGGCGTGCCTGTAGGTCCTGTCCTCTCTACCAAGGAAGTGATGTCAGACCAGTCGCTTTATGATGGCAACACCCTCGTTAAGATTAATCAGGGTGGCGAAATCGGCGAATTCGTGACTGTCGGTTGCCCGTTCACAATGAGTAACTTCCAGCCTACCTACGGTCCTTGTCCTTCACTCGGCGGAGATACCGATTCGATCCTGAAAGACCTCGGCTACACTCCTGACCAGATTGCATCGTTCGCAAAGAACGGAACCACGGCTCCCCTTGCCGACGGTAAGATGTAATCGTGACAGAACATTTCAATCACAGACGCACTATCAACAGATAACATAAAAGAGAGGGGACAATCGGGAATTGTCTTGTTAGGCAAAACTGCTGATTGTCCTCTCTTTTCTATTACAGAAATCATCAATTCGAAATCAGTTATGGCAACAACAAACAATACAGCTCCCCAGGGTGCATGTCCTCAGAAACCGGCGCCTCATTTTCCGGAGCAGGTGACGGGTATGTATATCCTCGCAAGGGCACTTAAAAATATAGGGATTGAAAATGTCTACGGTCTCGTCGGTATTCCTATCACCGAAGCGGGTTATCTTATCCAGGGCCAGGGAATCCGTTTCGTCGGCTTCCGCCATGAACAGCAGGCAGGCATGGCCGCAGCAACCGAAGGCTTCCTCACTAAGAAACCCGGTGTGCTGATGACCGTTTCCTCGCTCGGATTCATGAACGGACTGACAGCGACTGCCAACGCAACAGTCAACTGCTATCCTATGATACAGATTTCCGGTGCAAGCGACCCGACGATGGTCGACATGAATGTCGGCACCTACGAGCAGCTTGACCAGTTCAACACAGCCAAACCTCTTGTCAAGGCAGCCTTCCGTTGCAGCCACGCCAAGGATATTCCTGCGGCAGTCGCACGCGCCTACCGTGTGGCAGTCTCGGGCCGTCCCGGTGGTGTCTATATCGACATGACAACCCCCGCCCTCGGTGAAATCATGGACCGCGAGGAGGCCGAAAAGCTCCTCTATCAGCCCGTCGATGTCTACTCACCGGTCGCTCCTAACGAGGCTTCCGTTGACCGCGCCGTCGAAATCCTTACCTCAGCCAAGCGTCCGGCAATCCTTCTCGGCAAGGGTGCGGCCTACGCTCAGGTCGACGACAAAATCAAGACACTCATTGAAAAATACAACATCCCCTATCTCCCCATGTCAATGGCCAAGGGCCTTATGCCCGATGCCGGTCCTCTCAGTGCGCTCTCATGCCGTTCGACCATCATGGAGAAAGCCGATGTCGTCATGGTCATAGGTGCCCGTCTCAACTGGATGCTCAGCTTCGGACGCGGCAAGTGGAATCCCGACATGAAATTCATCCAGCTCGATGTCGCTCCTGAAGAAATGGACGTGAATGTGCCGATCGCAGCTCCTGTGGTTGGCGACATGGGCCTCTCGCTCGATGCCATCCTCGCAAAGATGGAAGGCAAGAAGATGAGCGCCGACCCGACATGGGTTCCCGGACTGCAGGCCGAGACCAAGGCCAAGGATGCGAAATTCGCGGCACGTCTCGAAGAGACCAAGAGCCTGATGCCTATGCACCACTGGACCGCACTCGGTGTCATCAAGCCCATCATCGAATCCAATCCCGACATCATCCTCATCAACGAGGGAGCCAATACGCTCGACGATACCCGTGATGCCGTCAACATGTCGCTCCCGCGTCATCGTGTCGACTGTGCAACCTGGGCCATCATGGGCATGGGCATGGGTTCGACAATCGGTGCAGCCGTCGCCACAGGCAAGCAGGTCGTTGCAATCGAAGGTGACTCTGCTTTCGGCTTCTCAGGAATGGATTTCTCGACTATCTGCCGTTTCAACCTCCCTGTGACCGTGGTCATCTTCAACAACGGCGGTATCTACAACGGCGTCGGTGTGCCTCTCGACAAGACTACCGATCCCGCTCCTACCACCCTTGACATTCACGCGCGCTACGACAAACTCGGCGACGCATTCGGCGCACAGACCTACTACGTCCAGACTCCCGACGAACTTGCAAAAGCCCTCACCGAGAGCATCGCAAGCAAGAAACCGTGTCTGATTGACGTTCAGCTTGCAGCCGACTCGGGTAAGGAATCAGGCCACATCGGCTACCTCAACCCCGCACCGCTTCAGGACATCACCGTATAAGGCAATTTCCCGAAATCCGAAACTCACACGGGCGCGAGAAGCGTCACCACACTTCCGCGCCCGTCTTTCAACTTCCAAGTCAAATCTCAATCAACTAATTTATGGAACATATTATCCTTTTTGCCATCGTCCCGATCATCGTCGTGATGCTGGCCGGTTACATTTCGGGAAAAAAGGGTATCTTCTCCGGCGACGACGCCAAGAAGTTCAATAAGGTCGTGCTTGACTACGCCTTACCTGCCGCCCTTTTCGTATCTATCGTGCAGGCCACACGTGACATGTTGGCCAAGGACATAAAGCTCTCGCTGATTTCACTCATAGGCATTATGCTTTGCTTCATGATTGTGTATTATGTCTTCCGCATGTTCAAGAAAAACACCGGTGCCGACGCTGCCGTCTCGGCCCTTATCAGCGGTTCTCCTACAATCGGCTTCCTCGGATTCGCCGTGCTTGAACCTATCTTCGGCACCACTCCGTCAGTAGCCCTCGTGGTCGCAATCGTAAGTATCGTGGTGAATGCCGTCGGTATTCCTGTCGGTCTTTCACTCATGAACGCCTCGCTTGAAAAACAGCAGCCCGGCTCGACCAAAAAACAGAGCGCATGGCTTCCTGTGCTCCACGCACTCGAACAGCCTGTCGCCTGGGCTCCTATCCTTGCAGTTGTATGGGTACTCGTCGGTATACCCTGGCCTAAGTGGGCAAGTCCTTCCTTCGATCTTATCAAAGGTGCCAACGCTTCAATGGCCGTATTCTCAGCCGGTATCACACTCTCTGCCATCAAGGTCGACATCAACTGGCAGGCTGTCCTCGGTTCCATCCTCAAGATGGTCATGATGCCTGCAGTGCTTCTTATCATGGGTCTTATCTTCCACATGGATCCTATGAACCTTAAGATGCTTGTCGTAGCCGGCGCTCTTCCCCCTGCCTTCTCAGGCATTATCATCGCCGACGAGTATGACACCTACGTCGCGACCGGTACGTCGTCACTTACTCTTTCAGTGATATTATTTATCGGATTCTGTCCTCTCTGGTTGTGGATCACCGACCTCTGCGTCCACTCTGCAGCCATGTAGCATAAGCGACAGGACAAAAAGATTTTCAGGGCATAAGGGACTGACTCTCCCTTATGTCCACTATTTATACCACCATTCCTTTCCAAACCTGACGGCAATGAAAAAACAGATTCTTGACGGATGTACGGCTGCCGCTCATGTCGCATTCGCATTGAGCGATGTCGCCACTATCTACCCGATTACTCCGATAGCATCAATGGGCGACACCGCCCAGAAGTGGGGACTTGAAGGACGGCGCAACCTCATGGGGCAGGCGCTTGAAATCCGCGAGATGGAGAGCGAGCTTGGCGCGGCAGGAGCTGTCCACGGCGCAGCCGCAGCAGGAGCACTCGCCACAACCTTCACCGCATCCCAGGGTCTTATGCTCATGATTCCTAACATGTATAAGATTTCCGGCGAATTGCTACCGGTGGTGTTCCATGTCGGATGCCGCTCGCTTGCAACCCACGCGCTGTCCATCTTCGGTGACCATCAGGACGTGATGGCCTGCCGTGCGACAGGTTTCACCATGCTTGCTTCCTCATCCGTACAGGAGACGATGGATCTCGGCCTCGTGGCCCACCTTGCCGCAATCGAGGGGTCGCTCCCGGTGTTGCATTTCTTCGACGGATGGCGCACATCGTCGGAAATGGACACAATCGACGTGATTGACTACGAGGATATGCGTCCGCTTGTCGACTGGGACAAGGTGAATGAATTCCGCCGCAAGTCGATGAATCCCGAACACCCCGACCAACGCGGCTCCGCCCAAAATCCCGATGTCTATTTCCAGAACCGCGAGGCTCCCAACCGCTTCTATGATGCCTTCCCGGCAATCGTGCAGAATGCGATGGACAAGGTCGGGAAACTGACCGGAAGACAATATCACCTCGTGGACTACTGCGGCGCGCCCGATGCCGACCGCGTTATAGTGGTCATCGGTTCCGCCGCGGATGTCGTCGGCGAGACGGTCGAATATCTCAACCGTGAAAAGGGCTATAAGACCGGTGTCGTCAAAGTCCGCCTTTACCGCCCCTTCCCTGTCGAAGCCTTGCGCGCCGTCCTTCCGGAAAGTGTCAGGACAATCGCTGTCCTCGACCGCACGAAGGAACCGGGGGCGCAACATGAACCGCTCTGTCAGGATGTAATCACTGCTCTGTCTGGAGCCACCGGAAAAGAGAATATCCGCATCATCGGCGGACGCTACGGTCTTTCGAGCAAGGAATTCGATCCGTCGATGGTCAAGGCCATTTTCGACGAGATGGCAAAGCCTTCGCCAAAGAATCCGTTCACCGTGGGTATCAACGACGATGTGACCCACCTCTCGATTGACGTGACTGAAAAGGTCGAGACAAACGTAGCCGCCGGTACCTATCAGACCATCCTCTACGCAATTGGAAACGACGGCACTGTCGGAGGAACAAAGCAGGTGGCCGACATCATCGGCAACACTCCCGGATTTTATGCCCAGGCCTATTTCAGCTACTCGGCCAAAAAGTCGGGCGGCTACACCATCTCGCAACTGCGAATCGGAAAAGCACCGGTCACATCGGCCTACGGAATCAACGGTGCGGACTACATCGGGTGTCACAAGACTTCCTACGTCAACCGCTTCACCATGCTCGACAAAATCAAGCCCGGCGGAATCTTCGTGCTGAACTCTCCTTGGACAGCCGGACAGATGTGCGAAAAACTTCCGCTTGAGATGCGCAGGACCATAGCCGAAAAGAAACTCCGCTTCTACAATATCAATGCCGACAAAATCGCCGCGAGCTGCGGTCTCGGAGAGAGGATAAACATGCCGATGGAGACAGTGTTCCTCTATCTCAGCAAGCTCATCCCGTTTGACGAGAGCTTCGGTGCGCTTAAAGAGCAAATCCGGAAGACATATATCCACGAAGGCGGAGAAGTGGTGGAGAAAAACCTGAAAGCCATTTCAATGGCCGTCGACGCGCTCGTGGCCATTGACTATGATAATACCGAAGGGTGGACAAGCGCTCCCGAAACGCTCAAACGGCGCGAACCCCGCTTTGCGACCAAGACTCTTGAATCGTTCATCAAGAATATCCACACGCCTTGTATAAAAGGCCACGGCGACCTCATCCCGGTATCGGCACTGGATCCTGCAGGCATACTTCCTCCCGGAACCACGGCCTACGAACATCGCCGCATAGCCACACGGGTCCCCGTATGGGATGCCGACAAATGTGTCGAATGTACGGAATGTTCGCTCGTCTGTCCCCACGCCGCCATCCGTCCCTTCATCCTCTCGCCTGAGGAGGCCGCAAAAGCTCCCGAAGGTTTTGCCATGAAGGAGGCAACAGGAGCGCCACAGCTCGAAGGCTACAAATTCCATATCCAGAATTATCCCGAAGATTGCCTCGGCTGCTCGTCGTGCTCTATCATCTGTCCGGGACACGCCCTGACGATGACACCGCTTGAGGATGTGCTCGGGCGCGAAGTGCCGTTGCTCGAATGGGCGCAGGAAAACGTGAGTCTGAAAGACAATCTCCTGCCGCGCGAGAGCATCAACGGTTCGCAGCTCCAGCAGCCTTGTCTGGAATTCTCGGGAGCATGTGCGGGCTGCGGAGAGACACCATACGTCAAACTCCTCACCCAGCTTTTCGGCGAACGCCTCGTAATTGCCAACGCCACCGGTTGCAGCTCCATCTGGGGTGCCAATTTCCCCTCCAACGCATATTGCACAAATCCACGCGGGAAGGGTCCGGCGTGGGGCAATTCACTCTTCGAGGATAACGGTGAGTATGGCTACGGAATGCTTGTCGCTTTCGAACAGCGCCGCCAAAGAGTGGCTCAGAAGGTGAAAACGTTGATTGACTCACCCGACACCCTCCCCTATCTGAAATCGCCACTCGAGGCATGGTATTCAGCAAAGGATGACCCGGAGCTTTCACAGTCGACCGGCGAACAGCTAAAGGCTATGCTCGAACCGGTAAAGGACGTGAATCCTGCCTATTCGGAACTGCTCGAAGCCTCCGACATGTTCGGCAAGAAGAGCGTCTGGGCTATCGGGGGCGACGGTTGGGCCTACGACATCGGGTTTGCCGGGCTTGACCATGTGCTTGCTTCGGGTGAACCGATAAAGATACTGGTGATGGATACGGAGTGTTACTCCAACACCGGAGGACAGACCTCCAAGGCTACTCCACGAAGCGCTGTGGCTAAATATTCCCCCGACGGTAAACGTGTGGCCAAAAAGGAACTCGGACGCATGATGATGACCTACGGTTCGGTCTATGTCGCCTCCGTTTCGCTCGGAGCCAATTACCAACAGACCATCGACGCGCTCTCGGAAGCCGAACGCTATCCCGGCCCTGCCATCGTGATTGCCTACTGTCCCTGTCTGAACCACGGAATCCGTCCGGGACTGGGCCATTCGATTGTAGAGCAGCGGCGCGCGGTCGAATCCGGCTACTGGCCTCTCTACCGCTTCAATCCCGAGGCATACGCCAAGGGGGAGACCGCGCTGACAATCGACTCTCCGGTCCCCGGCGCTGACAACAGCGGGACTAACGGCTCTTCACCATTGACCGCATCGCCACGCTATCCGAACTCGGAGCCGGTGAAGACCGTTGCCGAATATACTGTCAACGAGGACCGGTATGCCGACCTGAAGATGACCGATCCGAAAGAGGCTGGAATCCTCGGCCCCGAACTGCAACAGGATTGCAACCGCAATCTTGAAGCCCTGCGACGCCTTGCCGGAGACAAATAAAATCTCCACACTGAACAATTCGGTGCCAACGGCATTATATAAATAGTATGGAATTGTATTAAATAGTGTTTACATTCATTCCATGCAAGCGCCACCACCGGCCCGGCAAGTGAGGCATGAGGCCAAAAATTTATTTTCATGACCGGAATTTCATCGGTCAAGCTCCGGATTAACAGCAAAACCTACGGCGCTATATAACAATAGTTTTGACGTTGATTTTGAAGCCGAGGGAGAAGTGTTGCCGTAACTCTTCTCCCTCTTTTTTCATGCTAAACAATCAAATATCAATCTGAAAATCCGGTTTATATGCGATGAAAAGGGGATGGCTCAAGGGGTACATAAGTCCCTATAACGCGTTGT
Organism: uncultured Duncaniella sp.; assembly: GCF_910577345.1. Lineage (GTDB taxonomy): Bacteria > Bacteroidota > Bacteroidia > Bacteroidales > Muribaculaceae > Duncaniella. The sequence goes on along the minus strand of NZ_CAJTMT010000029.1, from coordinate 5,038 downwards.
GCATCAGCTTGAAGTTATATAACAAATTTGTTATATGATAGTATAATTTACCTGAAATTAATTCTTTAATACCGGATGGCAATTGGTAAGCTGCGAAGCAGCACTGCGGTCATAGCCCCGCATCGAGCGACAATGCAATGAAGCCCGCAGGGCGTAATTGCATTTCGCGAAGGTGTGTGGGGAAAGAAATACCATCTACGCCACGGGCATCGGAGATGTCCGATAATAACGCACGTTTCTGGGTATTGCGAATAATTGGTGATGTCAATTGGGGGAATTGAAAATTCCAGATATTACCTGTTTCGTTATTTGAAACGGGTTGATGGTTTGCCTTTGCCGGGATGATATTATCGGACATCTTCGATGCCCGTCGCTATGGCTCTACCGATAACCCACACACCTTCGCGGCACGCAATTACGCCCTGCGGGCTTCATTGCGTTGCCGCTCGATGCGGGGCTATGATCGCAGCGCTGCTGCGCAGCTTTCCAATTGCCATCCGGCAGAGTAATGACTATCAAAACCAACATACAGGGAGAAAAAAAATAAAAAACTCCGCAGCAATGACGGTAATCGTGGTATATACGCACGGCAACAGGGGCTATGATCGCAGCGCTGCTGCGCAGCTTTCCAATTGCCATCCGGCAGAGTAATGACTATCAAAACCGA
>NZ_CAJTMT010000029.1:0-4273 GCF_910577345.1 uncultured Duncaniella sp. | reverse complement strand
AAAAAAATAAAAAACTCCGCAGCAATGACGGTAATCGTGGTATATACGCACGGCAACAGCCATAAAATCATGGCCGAAGCCTGATATGGAACTTCGAGTGGCCACATATTCCTGCGGACACCTCGCCTAAATTAAAGCTTGGGAAATATCTGTTTCGTAAATGGTATGAAATAATTAAACGGTTAGAAATAAAATTGATAACAACAATCTGTTTCGTAAATGGTATGAGACAATTAAATGGTTAGAAATAAGATTGATAACAACTATCTGTTTCGTAAATGGTATGAGATAATTAAACGGTTAGAAATAAGATTGATAACAACTGTAGGGAGGGGACATTTTTAGGGAATCAATATCGGGATGATGGGAGCGGAGGGGGGGAGTTGGAGATGCCAATAAAAGATACTTTTCAAATGTCGGTAGCGATACAAAAAAAGGTTTGCATTGCTACTGCAAAGGTAGTCAATGCAAACACTTAAAAGGTGCGATAATGCAAATTCAGTGGAATTTTTTTCAATCTTTTTTAAAGGGAGGAGGCGTAGGCTCGCTGTTGTCCGTCCCGCTCTTCGCCGACTCATTTTCAGATGCGGGAAGCTCTGTAGCAGTCCCTTCGACAACCTCGGCATTGACATCCACGACATCAACAGTGGAGGAATCAGTTCCCTCATTATCAGTCGGTTTGGAATCATCGGCAGAAGCATCAGCATCCTTCTTCGAACCCTCTTCAAGCGCGCGCTTGGCATCGCGTTCGGCCTGAAGTTTCATGATTTCCTCGGTACGCGACTTCCATTGACGCTTTCCGAAGATATTCACGAGGTCCTCGGCATACATCACCTCCTTTGTGAGAAGTGTCTCGGCGAGTTTCGCATGTCCCTCCTTATGGTCACGGAGAATCTGCTTTGCACGTTCGTACTGCTCTTGGATGATGCGCGACACCTCATCGTCAATCTGCTTGGCACGTTCACCACCGTAAGGCTTGGAGAAACCGTAGGCCTGACCGGTCGAATCGTAGTAGCAGACGTTGGGTATCTTATCACTCATACCATAGTAAACCACTATGGCGTAGGCCATTTTAGTAACTTTCTCAAGGTCGTTGAGCGCACCTGTAGAAACCTCCCCGAGAGTAAGTTCCTCGGCAGCACGACCTGCGAGAGTCATACACATCTGGTCGAGAAGTGCCTGGAGAGGAGTAATCTGACGCTCCTCAGGCATATACCATGCGGCACCGAGAGCCATTCCGCGCGGAACGATTGACACCTTGACCATCTCGTTTGAGTATTCAAGGAACCACGAAACGGTGGCATGGCCTGCCTCATGGATGGCGATGGCCTTCTTCTCCTCTGCGGAGATGATTTTCGAGCTGTGTTCCAAACCTCCAATGATGCGGTCGATAGCGGCCATGAAACTGTCGCGGTCCACGGCTTTCTTGTTGCTTCGGGCTGCGATAAGGGCCGCCTCGTTGCAGACATTGGCGATGTCGGCACCACAGAAACCGGCTGTCTGGCGCGCCATGAGGTCGACATCCACAGAATCATCAGTCTTGATGTTGCGCAGATGCACCTTGAACACCTCGATACGGTCCTTAAGTTCGGGAAGGTCGACGTTAATCTGACGGTCGAAACGTCCGGCACGCAGGAGCGCTTTGTCGAGAATGTCGGCACGGTTGGTTGCGGCAAGGATAATCACACCGCTGTTTGTCCCGAAACCGTCCATCTCGGTAAGAAGCTGGTTGAGAGTATTTTCGCGTTCGTCATTGGCACCCATGTTTGGATTCTTGCCACGGGCACGGCCGACGGCGTCAATCTCGTCGATGAACACTATACAGGGGGCCTTTTCCTTTGCCTGACGGAAGAGGTCGCGCACTCGCGACGCACCCACACCGACAAACATCTCGACGAAGTCCGAACCTGACATAGAGAAGAAGGGGACGTTTGCCTCACCTGCAACAGCCTTGGCAAGAAGGGTCTTACCGGTTCCGGGAGGGCCTACGAGGAGCGCACCCTTGGGGATTTTAGCTCCGAGGTCGGTATAGCGCTGCGGATTGCGGAGGAACTCCACGATTTCGCGGATTTCAGTCTTGGCCTCTGTCAGACCTGCCACATCCTTAAAGGTGACGTTTGTACCCTCACCCTTGTCGAACACCTTGGGCTTTGATTTTCCGACATTGAAGACACCGCCGGGACCTCCGCCACTGGCTCCGCCCGACATGCGGCGCATCATTATGAACCATAATGCCACGAGGAGCAAGATAGGAGCGAATGTCCAGAGGAGTGCCGAATAGTCGGAAGCCTTTTCATATTTGACATTTCCGGAATAGATCCCCTCCTGCTTCCAGAGGTCGATCTTGTCCTGGAATCTGTCGGCGGAAGGGATGTCGGTGACAATCTTTGCAATCGTACCCTTTCCGGCCTCATACTGGGTCTTTGGGAAAATCTCGCTTGCAAGAGAATCGGACAGCACGGCTTCCGCACGGTTGGTGTTGGTGAAGACAGTCATGTCACCTACACCGCCGTCGGCCACATATTGCTCGAACTTAGTAAAGCTGACCTCCTTCGTGATGGAATTGTCGTCGATATAAAGCATACCGAGCAAAAATACGATTATGATGGCATAGGCCCAGTACATACTGAACTTTATGCCCCCCATCTTCTTAGGCTGGGGATTCTTGGGAGGAGTGGATGAACTCATTTTATCAATGCTTGCAATTGTAATGTGTGTAAATTTCCGGAACGCGATCAGTCCTCATCAGGATAGTCGGTGATTTTTGCATCGCTCCAGAGTTCTTCAAGATCGTAGAGATGGCGTGTTTCCGGAAGAAAGACATGGACGAGTGTGTCGCCGTAATCAATCACAATCCACTGCGAATTGCCGTAACCGTCATAGTTGTATGGTTTGACTTTTATATTTTCAAGGAGATATTCACGGATACTGTCGGCGACGGCTGCAACGTGTTGGGTCGAGGTTCCTTCACAGATTACAAAACGGCGGGCAGCAGCGGTGTCGATGTCGCTCATGTCGACTGTGGTTATCTTGCGCCCTTTTCGATCGCGAATGCCTTCGATGATGTAAGGCAGTATGTCTGTTGTTTTTTCTGTCATGAATTATTCTTACGGTAGGAGTTGATACTCTTGATGAATTATAAAAATATAAATATGTGATAAATCTGACACAAAGGTAATCATTTTCCTTGAATTACCATCGGTAAGCACATCCATTTGAGTTAAATCATATCTTAACTCACTTTCTTAACAATCGGTTCAGCCGTTTGGTTTGCGGGCGATTCTTGCATAATGATGGCAGAAAATAGCCTTTCAAGGCCCCATTAATGCAAAAATATGTTAAACATAGCCGGAAAATTTGGAGGGTAATAGAAAAGTGCCTACCTTTGCACCGTCGAAATGAAACAACGACATCATCGCCAAATGGCCCATTCGTCTAACGGTTAGGACGCAAGTTTCTCACACTTGAAATAGCAGTTCGATTCTGCTATGGGCTACCAAAGAAAGCGACTTCATCATGATGAAGTCGCTTTTTCTTTACCTATACCCCACTCCACTTCCCGGATAAAAATTTTTGACAATCCGATTTGGAAAATAAAACGAAATGCACTAATTTTGTGTTGTAAAATTGAAGAGACAAAAAATTTCCCGCGCCGGAGCACGATTGGGAAACTCATCAATTATTTTTGAAATACCGAGACAAGCTTAGTCGCCCAATGGCGGGCCTCATCCCCTTCGGGGGAGGCGTAATTGCCCGGAGGATTACAAAGGTCGGCGAGCACTCAAATCCTGTCATTCGGAGTTTCATCATCTTCCTCCGGCGTGGTTTCTCATAAAGCGGACGTAGTCATCCCGACTGCGCCCGCTTATTTTTACCTCTACCGGACATCGGCCGCCAACGATGCCGGAGACCATCCGGTTTACAGAGTATTGCTAAAAGTATCCTGACACAAAGCAGAAAGAATAATAACACGAAAGGCACAAGCCGTAATTACTGATAAGGGCACAAAAAGACAGAAGGTCAGAAGATACAAAAGATTAATTTCAGCAAATTACACTTCTATTGTTTTGTTTATTCTGTTCTAACATATAACAAATTTGTTATATTGTTCTAAGTTAATGCGTAACGCGTTATAGGGACTTCTGTATCTCTTTTCATCCTACATGAACCGGATTTTCTGATTGAACTACAAGAAAGGGAAATCCGGATGGCAGTTAATGAGCTGCGAAGTCCAAATGATGATTCCATCACCAGCTTAAATAAAAATAACAAA
>NZ_CAJTMT010000028.1 GCF_910577345.1 uncultured Duncaniella sp. | reverse complement strand
TTCTAAAGGTGCGCTCAGGCCGATTGGTAACCGGCCGCAGAGTGTAATGGCACAAGCGCGCTTGACTGAGAGACTAACAAGTCGAACAGGTAGGAAACTAGAGCATAGTGATCCGGTGGTTCCGCATGGAAGGGCCATCGCTCAAAGGATAAAAGGTACTCCGGGGATAACAGGCTGATCCCTCCCAAGAGCTCATATCGACGGAGTGGTTTGGCACCTCGATGTCGGCTCGTCACATCCCGGGGCTGGAGAAGGTCCCAAGGGTTAGGCTGTTCGCCTATTAAAGTGGCACGCGAGCTGGGTTCAGAACGTCGTGAGACAGTTCGGTCTCTATCTGTTGTGGGCGCAGGAGATTTGCGAGGCCCCGACACTAGTACGAGAGGACCGTGTTGGACCGACCTCCGGTTTACCGGTTGTTCCGCCAGGAGCACCGCCGGGTAGCCGCGTCGGGTAAGGATAAGTGCTGAAAGCATCTAAGCACGAAGCCCCCCTCAAGATAAGATCTCCACACAAGGGCCGTTTAAGACGAAGACGTTGATAGGTCGCAGGTGCAGGCACGGTAACGTGCATAGCCGAGCGATACTAATCGCCCAAACCCTTTCTTGGGAGCAATCCCAAACAAACAGGCAGGATGAAACAAAGACTACACCTGCCGCTTCAAACGCTGAATCGCAACATCCACGGCAAACGTTGACAAAGCCTCTGGAAATCCGTCAGTGACTCGATGGAAAGACTGATTTACAAGTGAACGCACGATTCACTTCGCTTCTACAAGCCTCTTTTTTACCTTACACGGTGCGACTGTCTGACAGCCGCTTCCGAAAACCTTACTAAGGTGGCAATAGCGTGAGGGCTCCACCTCTTCCCATTCCGAACAGAGAAGTTAAACCTCACCACGTCGATGATACTGCGAAAGTGGGAAAGTAGATAACCGCCCCCTCTACCGACCGGAGCTGAAATGCGAAAGCATATCAGCTCCGGTCTTTTTTGTGTCTATATTTGCAAATTCGGCCATTGCCGTTTTGATGCTTAGGAGGATTTTTTGTAATTTTGCCTCAGTATATAACCTCATCAATAGCAAACGACAACACAATGGCTACAACTTTGGTTAACACCGATTTTCATTTCCCCGGACAGACAGCAGTCTATCACGGCAAAGTGCGCGACGTATATACCATCAATGACGACATCCTCGTGATGGTTGCCACTGACCGTATCTCGGCTTTCGACGTTATTCTTCCCAAGGGTATTCCTTACAAGGGACAGGCTCTCAATCAGATTGCCGCATCGTTTCTCGATGCCACCGCCGACATCGTCCCCAACTGGAAGCTCGCTGTTCCCGATCCCATGGTCACCGTGGGCTATCGCTGCGAAGGTCTCCGTCTTGAAATGATTATCCGTGGCTATCTCGCCGGCAGCGCCTGGCGCGACTATAAGAACGGAATGCGTGAAATCTGTGGCGTGAAGCTCCCCGAAGGCATGGTTGAGAACCAGGCATTCCCCGAGCCTATCATCACTCCCACCACCAAGGCTGATGCCGGTCATGATGAAAATATTTCCCGCGAGGAAGCTATCGCTCAGGGTATCGTCACTGAAGAGCAGTTCGACACAATGGCTGCATATACCCGCGCGCTCTTCAAGAAGGGCACAGAGATGGCAGCCAAGAAGGGCCTCATCCTCGTCGACACCAAATATGAATTCGGCCTCCGCGAAGGCAAGGTCATCCTCATCGACGAAATCCATACTCCCGACTCGTCGCGCTACTTCTATGCCGACGGCTACGAGGAGCGTCTTGCCAAGGGTGAACCCCAGCGTCAGCTCTCGAAGGAATTTGTGCGCGAATGGCTCATGGCCCACGATTTCATGGGCAAGGAAGGCCAGACAGTGCCCGAGATGACCGATGAGTTCTGCGAGGAAGTCTCAGAGCGCTATATCGAACTTTACGAGCACATCACCGGCGAGAAATTCGTCAAAGCTCCCGAAGAGCATCTTGCCGACAGAATAGCAAAGAATGTGCTTGATTGCCTTAATCAGTTAGGCAAGTAAAACTTATTAGGCTTTAAGTCTAATAAGCCTAATAGGTCTAATAAGCCTAATAAGCCTAATAGACACTTATACGTATTAGCCCTATTAGTCCTATTTGCCCTATCCGCCCTATCCGCCCTATAATTCCATCCGCCCTTCCATCCCCTGAAAAAAATGCAGGTTGAAAAGATTAACCCCTACACCGGCGATTCCCGCCATAAGTCCGAGCAGGTTCGTGAGATGTTCGATGCCATTGCACCGGCCTACGATTTCATGAACCGTGCAATGACTTTCGGCATTGACCGTCTGTGGCGCAGACGTGCGGTGAGGCTGATGCGCGACATCCCTCATGGCGATGTCCTCGACATCGCCACCGGAACGGGTGATCTTGCAATCCTCATGGCAGAGCGGCTCGACGGCTCACACGTCACCGGAGTCGATCTTTCAGAAGGGATGATTGAAATCGGACGGCGAAAGGTTGCCGAGAGAGGTCTGGACGGCCGTATAAGCCTCACCACCGGCGACTGCCTCGCTCTCCCTTTCCCCGACAATTCCTTCGATTGCATCACCTGTGCCTACGGTGTCAGGAACTTCGAGAATCTCGCAGCGGGATATAAGGAAATGGAGCGCGTCCTGCGCCCCGGAGGCCTGCTTGTGGTGCTGGAACTGTCCACACCTCCGTCGCCGGTTGTGAAGCCGTTCTACAGCCTCTACACGCGCTTCCTGATACCGACCGTAGGGCGCATGGTCTCGAAGGATACAAGGGCCTATAGCTACCTCCCCGAATCCATCGCCGCCGTCCCGCAGCGCGAGGAGATGTGTCGGGTGATGCGCGATGCCGGTCTGACCAATTGCCGCTACATCCCCCTCACATTCGGGACATGCACCATCTACACGGCCAAAGCACGATGAATTTATCTAAAACGAAACAATTATAATTCTAACCCTAATAAAACCCATAAATCTCATGGCAAACAACAATAACAACGCTAATGAAATAAAGATTGAACTCTCTCCCGAAGTTGCCCGTGGCATCTACTCCAACCTCGCTGTAATCTCACACGGCGGCAACGAGTTCTTCATGGACTTCATCACCATGGCTCCCAACATGCCCCAGGCAAAGGTACAGTCACGCATCATCATGACTCCCGAGAATGCCAAGAACCTCCTCGGCGCCCTCATGGAGAACGTGAAGAAATACGAAGCCACTTTCGGCGAAATCCGTCCCAAACGCCCCGTCAACATGGGTGGCAACAATGGCGGAAACGGCGAAATCCCCAACCCCTTCATCATGGGTGGCAAGGCTTGATAACTTATGCTTGATGCATAATTTATAATTCATAATAGGCATGGAAAACTTGAATTCAGCTCTTGTTCCATGCCTATTTTTAACTATCCGGGCTATATTGCCGTTATGAATTATGCATCATGAATCATGAATTAAAGAAAACTTATGATAGACAACAATTTTACCATCTATAACACCCTGACGCGCACCAAGGAGCTTTTCAAGCCCCTGCATGAGGGCCGGGTGGGCATGTATGTCTGCGGCCCGACCGTCTATGGCGACGGTCATCTTGGCCATGCGCGTCCTGCCATCACCTTCGACATCCTCTTCCGCTATCTGCGTCATCTCGGCTACAAAGTGCGTTATGTGCGCAACATCACCGATGTGGGTCACCTCGAACACGATGCTGACGACGGTGAGGACAAGATTGCAAAGAAAGCACGTCTCGAACAGCTCGAACCGATGGAAGTGGTGCAGCACTATCTGACCCGCTACCATAAGGCTATGGATGCCCTCAACGTGCTTCCTCCCTCAATCGAGCCTCATGCTTCGGGCCACATCATCGAGCAGATCGAATACATCAAGAAAATCCTTGACAGCGGTTATGCCTACATTTCCGACGGTTCGGTCTACTTCGACGTACCCAAATACAATAAGGAGCATCCCTACGGCAAGCTTTCGGGCCGCAACATCGACGAGCTTTATGCCAACACCCGCACTCTTGACGGTCAGGACCAGAAGCGTCATCCCGCCGATTTCGCGCTCTGGAAGAAGGCTGCACCCGAACATATCATGCACTGGCCCTCTCCCTGGAGCGAAGGCTTCCCCGGATGGCATCTCGAATGTTCGACAATGGGCGAGAAATACCTCGGCGAGACCTTTGACATTCACGGCGGAGGCATGGACCTCATGTTCCCCCACCACGAATGTGAGATCGCGCAGTCTGTGGCCCACAACGGCCATGACACCGTCCACTACTGGATGCACAACAACATGATTACCATCAACGGCAAGAAGATGGGCAAGTCGCTGGGTAATTTCATCACCCTTGACGAGTTCTTCAACGGCACACACCCGCTGCTCGAACAGCCCTATTCGCCGATGACCATACGCTTCTTTATCCTTCAGGCTCACTACCGTGGCACTGTAGACTTCTCCAACGAAGCCCTCAAGGCTTCCGAGAAGGCACTCGGACGTATGCTTGAAGGCTACCGCCGTCTGCAGGAACTGACCCCCTCCGCAGAGTCGACCATCGATGTCAGCGACATCCGCCGCAAATGCTACGAGGCTATGGACGACGACCTGAACACCCCGATGGTGATTGCCAATCTTTTCGATGCCCTCCGTCTGGTCAATCAGGTAAAGGATGGTCACGCCACAGCCACACTGGCCGACATCGACGAACTGAAATCCGTATTCGATACCTTCCTCGTCGACATCCTCGGTGTGCGCACAGAAATGGCCGGAAGCGGTGACAATTCCGAGGCTCTGCGTCCCTTCGAGGAGGCGGTCGACCTTCTCCTTGAAATGCGTGCCAAAGCCAAGGCCGCCAAGGATTGGGCAACCTCCGACCTTATCCGTGACCGCATGGCCTCTATCGGATTCACAGTCAAGGATACCAAAGACGGTGCCGAGTGGAAGCTAAGTTGATAACCGGCTACCTTAACTGGGCCGTTGAAACTTTTGACAGGTGGGGAGTGGGCGAAAGCCTGCTCCACACCTGTGCTACTCTATTGATAGCTGGTGGAGGTCTGCTGCTCGGATGGCTACTCTACTTCGTGCTGACACGCTATGTGATTCCCGGAGTGCTGAAGCTTGTCAGTTTCACCGAGGCGCGTTGGGACGATGTGCTTTTCAATGAGCGTCTGCTCCGCGTTGTGGCCGAACTCGCTTCCGTGTTGCTCATGCAAGCCACGGTTCCGCCCGCTCTTGAATACTATGCGACGCTCCAGAGCGTGGCCGTGCTGACATTCAAGATTCTTATAGTCTGCGTAGGTGTCCATCTCATCAACCGTTTTCTCATCGCGCTCTATGAGCTTGTCGAGCACACCTCTTCGGGGCGCACATCTTCGCTGAAGGGCATACGCCAGATGCTTCAGGTGATTGCGGTGTCGGTAGGTGTGATAATCATCATATCCATCCTTGCCGAAAAGAATCCTCTGACGGTCATCACCGGTCTCGGTGCAGCCGCGACAGTGCTGATGTTGGTCTTCAAGGATTCCATCATGGGTGTCGTGGCCGGAGTGCAGCTCACGCTCAACGACATGCTCCGCCCCGGCGACTGGATTACAGTCCCTGCCCGCAACATCAACGGTACCGTCCTCGAAGTTGGATTGACGACCGTCAAGGTGCAGAATTTCGACATGACGATTGTCACCGTCCCGCCCTATTCGCTCGTGAGCGAATCGTTCCAGAACTGGCGGGGCATGACCGATGCGCGCGGTCGCCGTGTCAACCGCGCGGTGACTATCGATGTCGACAGTGTTGATTTCTGTCCTCCGGAAAAAATCGAGGAATTCCGTCGCGAGGAGTGGTGGGGTGCGCTTGATGCAGATGTGCGCCATGTCAACCTGACCCTCTTCCGGGCCTATCTTGAGCACTACATATCGCAGCTCCCCGACTTGAAGACCGACCCGTCGATGGTCTATATGGTGCGCGAGCTTGCTCCGACTCCGCAGGGCATTCCGCTGGAGCTGTATCTGTTCACCTCCTTGACCTCATGGAAGCCCTACGAGCACTTTCAGGCGGCTGTCATCGACCATGTGCTCGCATCGGTCCACCGCTTCGGGCTGCGTGTCTATCAGGCTCCTTCCGGACGAGACATTGCCATGCTTGCCAACACTTATCCCAAACGTTTGTCTGAAACACTATGAAATATCGTAAATGTGGCCACAGCGGGGTTTTCCTGCCTGAAATCTCGCTCGGATTGTGGCATAATTTCGGTGGCACCGATGATTTTGACGAGGCGCGCCGCATGATTCTGACCGCTTTTGAGCGCGGAGTCTGCCATTTCGACCTCGCCAACAACTACGGTCCCCCTCCCGGCAGCGCCGAAATCACCTTCGGGCGCGTTCTGCGCGAGGACCTTGCCTCGCACCGCGACGAGCTGTTCATCTCCTCAAAAGCAGGTCATGATATGTGGCCTGGAGTCTACGGAACAGGCTCCTCGCGCAAGAATCTCATTGCATCGTGCGATGCGAGCCTCCGCCGGACCGGTCTGGAGTATTTTGATGTGTTCTACTCCCATCGCTACGACGGTGTCACCCCCGTGGAGGAAACGATGCAGGCATTGATTGATATTGTCCGTGCCGGAAAGGCTCTCTATGTCGGGATTTCCAAATATCCCCCCGCCGAGCAGCAGCGCGCCTACGACATCCTCCGCGACGCAAAGGTGCCATGTCTTCTGAGCCAATATCGCGCTTCGATGTTTGACCGCAAGGCCATTGATGAGAACTTCGGACCCGCAGCCGCCAATGGCAGCGGAATCATCTGTTTTTCGCCTCTCGCGCAGGGATTGCTGACCGACAGGTATCTCAACGGTATCCCTGCCGACAGCCGTGTTGCCAAAGGCGGTTTCCTCAAAGCCACGGATATCACTCCCGAAAAGGTCGATGCTGCGCGCCGTCTCAACGGGATTGCCGCCTCGCGTGGTCAGAGCCTTGCGCAGATGGCCATATCGTGGCTGCTTGCCGATGCCCGTGTGACATCCGTGATAATCGGTGCATCATCCGTGCGTCAGCTTGAAAATAATCTCGGAGCTCTCGATGGGCCGGAGTTCAATTCGGAAGAACTTAAGGAAATAGCAAAAATCATCTGTTGATTGCCTCCGTGCTATATCGGCAGGGGCGTTGACTCCACCATTATGCAAAAAAACAAACGAGAAGATGATATCACATCGTCTTCTCGCTTAGATAATAAACCAATCATTATCACATTTCTTGCAATGGAAAAAGTAATTTTGCTATGTACTTATAAAACGTGCGACGACCCGAATGGTTCTCGGCAAAATGAAAAAATATTTATTTTATTTTAAAATTGTTGTCAACTCCCCGAAAAATAGCTAATTTAGCAATCCGAAAAATTTCACTTGAAACCGACGTTTTAACATTGTTTCCGATGCCTGTGCGTCATTGTTGCCCATGTGTGGCACTATCTTTGCAATGTTAAATCTATGGAATATAATAAATAACGACATAAACTATGGCAAAGAAAGAAGCAACTATAAAGGGAGCCAAGGAGAAGGAAACCGATCCCGCAAAGGCGAAGCTCAACGCTCTCGCCCAGGCTCTCGGCAACATCGAGAAGAATTTTGGCCGTGGAGCCATCATGAAACTCGGTGACGAGAACATCGAGAATGTGGAGGTCATCCCGACCGGCTCGATAGGTCTCAACCACGCTCTCGGAGTGGGTGGCTACCCCAAGGGACGAATCATTGAAATCTACGGTCCGGAATCGTCAGGTAAGACCACTCTTGCCATCCATGCCATCGCCGAGGCACAGAAGGCCGGAGGTATCGCCGCCATCATTGACGCCGAACATGCCTTTGACCGTTTCTATGCCGAGAAACTCGGTGTGGATGTCAACAACCTCCTCATGGCCCAGCCCGACAATGGCGAGCAGGCCCTTGAGATTGCCGAACAGCTCATCCGTTCGTCGGCCATCGACATCCTCGTCATCGACTCTGTTGCGGCGCTTACTCCCAAGAGTGAGATTGACGGTGATATGGGCGACAAGAACGTAGGCGTTCAGGCACGACTCATGTCGCAGGCAATGCGTAAGCTCACCGGCACCATCTCACGCACCAACACCACTTGTATCTTCATCAACCAGCTCCGTGAAAAAATCGGTGTGATGTTCGGTCCGTCCGAGACAACCACCGGTGGTAACGCACTTAAGTTCTACGCCTCTGTCCGTATCGACATCCGCCCCAGCACAGCCATCAAGGACGGTGACGACGTTCTTGGCAAGCTCACCAAGGTAAAGGTTGTGAAAAACAAGGTTGCGCCCCCCTTCAAGCGTGCCGAGTTCGACATCATGTTTGGCGAAGGTATCTCGCGCAGCGGTGAGATCGTTGACCTCGGCGTTGAGCTTGGTATCATCAAGAAGAGCGGTTCATGGTTCTCCTACAATGATTCTAAACTCGCTCAGGGACGCGATGCAGCCAAGCGTGTCATCCAGGACAATCCCGAACTCGCCGATGAACTCGAAGGTCTCATCATGGACGCCCTCAAGAGCAAGGACTCCCGTCCCGGCAGCAAGAAGGAGGCTCCCAAGAAGAAGGAGGAGGCTGCTCCCGCCGATGCCGACGAACCTACAGCCGACGACATCAAGGCCGTCGACGATTCCCTCTTCGACGACGAAGACCTCCCCGACGACTTCTCAATCGAAGAAGACATCTGATAAAAGTCCTCTCCCCTGATAAATATAGCGGGAAGGGCACATAAAGACATAAGGGCAAAAGAAACAGAAGATTTTATAATTCAGATATACATAAAAATATGTCTGATAACTTAAAATCTTCTGTTTCTTTTGCCCTTATGTCTTTATGTACCTTTCTCCAGCATTTGCATTTCATCTTCTCGCTCTGATGGCGAGGAGGCGGTGTCCGAGGCGGCAGTAGAGGCATTTGCGCGTCTGGCAATAGTTGCGGCGTAGATGGATGAGAGCTTGTGATGTGAACGCATTCTTGCAAGGAATACCCGCATTCATGAACAGTGTCACGATTGAATTGCTCTCGGCCGGAATCTCATGCAGCAGCTCTACGGCACGGCCGCAGAGGGCTTCATCGCCGTGCATGGTTCCGTAGGCCATCATTAGTGGAACAGCCACATTTATCAGCAGAATGTCCACCGAGCTTCGGCTGAGACATTCGTAGGTACGTTCGCTTCCGGGACCGAAAGTGAAATGCGTGGCCCAGTAGCCCGTAAGCGGTTCGGAGAATATCGCCCTTAGTTCCTCGATGTTTTCTGCCTCCACAATCCTTCGGACCAGACGGGAATCGGTGGCCACGAGCCGGGCGAGGAGTGCTATGCGTCTGTGTGGGAAATTGTGAGGGCGCATCCGGGCCATTTTCCATCCGAGAGGCTGGAGAGGTTTCAGAGAGAATTTATGGGCGAAAAACTTATGCTCACGTTCGAGTAGTTCGACGTAGGGGTCGCACTTTGGAGCCTTCTCCAGAAATCCACCTTGACCGAACAGCAGAGCTTCTATCGCTGCTTCCGAATCGCTGTGTTTACGCAGGAAGTGAAGTGGAAGCGACATTGCCAGCCTCTCCATCGGCTCGGAATTTGTGCCGAAGCCGAGTGCGCGGGCGAGGATGACGTAGCAGGTCTGTTCCCAGTCACCGGCATATTGCTTCATCAGCTCCTCGATATGGTCAGCTTTGGAATATATGCGTTCGTAGGCCAGGGAAGTCAGCCAGTCGGTCAGATGCAGGGGCGTGAGCGACGGCAGTTCCCGCGCGCAAGGGAGGTCTATGTCCGCGCGGTCAACCAGTTCGTGATAGCGGATATGGAACTCCGGCGAACAGGCCATCTGCATCTGCGGAATTACCTCGCCGTTCGAGCGGCATATCTGTGAGTCATCTTTGTCGACAACATGCAAGACGACTGAATCGTAAGCCTTGTCACCATCGTGGTGATGACGGTGCCAGTCGCTTGCACGGACATGCACCTCCACGTCGCCGACCCAAAGATGCTCCCCGATTTTTACTTTGGCGTTGAAAAAGTCAGGCCCCGCATCGGTGTTGAGCCGACCGGGGTCTATGACAGATACCTTGCGACCGTCCACAGTGACTAAATCAGTCTGCACAAGCAGCCGATGTTGCCACACATATTGCATCAGTCGCTCCATGGTTTGAGAGAGGATTTTGAGGAGGTTAATAATGAAGTTGGGAAGGGGGAATTAGATAAGCCTAATAGGGGAAATAGATAAGTCAGATAGGAAAAATAGATAAGTCAAATAAGTCAAATAAGCCTAATAATCAATATTTTATCCAAGGTCTATTGGGCTTATTTGCCCTATTGGGCCTATTAGGCCTATTAGGCTTATTAATCCTATCACCCCTATCACCCTTATCCCTTTCTTTAAAGCTCGTCGGCGATTCTATTGAAAGCAACCATCTTGAGGGCTGTTTCGGCGGCTTCGGTGCCCTTGTTTCCGAGTTTGCCACCGGCACGGTCGAGGGCCTGCTGCTCTTCGTTGACGGTCAGCACTCCGAAAATGACGGGGATGTCGCAGTCGGCATTGAGCTGGGTCATGCCCTGGGTGACACTCTGACAAACATAATCGAAATGCGGAGTGTCGCCTTTGATGACACAGCCGATTATGATGATGGCATCAAAATTGCCTGATTCAATGAGTTTCGAGGCAGCGAAAGTCAGCTCCACAGCTCCGGGAACGCTTACGACTGCAATATCATCGTCCGAAAGGCCGTTGGCACGCAGAAGTTCCACCGCACCGTCGCGGAGAGCACCGGTGATGTGGCCGTTCCATTCGGCAACAGCGATTGCGATTCTTACATCTTCAAGTTTCGGGAGAGCGCTTTGGGGTGTAAACTGTGACATAGTTATCAATAAGGTTGATGATTTTTTTTGTACGTTTTGATTCTTTGTAATCGTATATTGAGGGATTCACCCGGCATTGTAGGGACGCGCTGTAGCGCGTATGCCCGATGAACTCCAAATATCATTGTTCAAATTCCTGTCACACCGTCATTTCGGGAAAATCTTGTGCCAGATACCCAAAATGTCAAGCGACGAGCTCTTGGCATTGAACAGGATGTCGACAATCCTGCGGTGCTCCTCGGTCGCGTTTATCTTGGTCGCCTTATGGAGCATGGTGTTGAGCAGATGTATGCCCTTATCCTTCATCGCATTCACCTTGAGCATAGCCTCGCCGAGCGAAATCGACAAACGCAATTGACGCAGTGTGAACTCAGGCTCGATTTTGGTGAGATACTTGAGTGCGCGGGTGTAGTATTGCATTGCCTCGCGGTGCCGTCCCATCTGTGCAAGGGTATCCCCCTCAGAAGTTATCGAATCGACAAGACGGCCTGTGGCTTCGCTGACCCCCTCATTGACCTGATGGAGATATGTGGAGGTCGCCACCTGATAGTGGGCGAGAAGTTCGGCCTGCTTCACGCGGTTGCGGTAAGTAGCGGTGACAGCGTTGACAGCCATGAGATGAGGGCTGGCATAACGCTCCGGATTCGTCTTTGCAAGACGCTCGAAAATCTTCAGTGCCTTGGACAGCTCACGTTCAGCCTGCTTGTACTCCTTGCGTTGGGTGTGGAGGAAAGCGATGTCATAGAGGAGTGCGCCGAGTATCTGGAGGAAAGGCTCATCCTTGCGCTTGGCCTCTTGGGAAAGCAGTGTCAGGGTAGACGCAGCCGAAGCCATTGCCGATTCCATATCCTCCTTTTCGATGAAGAGGGCCGTCAGTATCTGCATCAGTGCCGCATGGATGTCGAGAAGATGGTGGTCTTCCTCACCCGAGCGGGTGATGAGTGCGTCGATTTCCTCCAACCCCTGGATAGCCTTATCGATTTCGCCGCGCTCAACCATTTCGATTGCCGTCGAACGGAGAAAATCGTAAGCGGTATCAAACTCCACCTCGCCGATGGCATGGCGGATTTCCGACATCGCACGGTTGCGCTTAACGAGGGAGCGCAGTGCTGATATATCGGTGGTCGGCTTGGAAAACACGCCTTCAAGTGAAATTGCTTTCATGTATGCAGATTTATTATATTATCCTGATTCGTTTTATCCGGCAGTAGTGGTGGGCCGGTCTCAGCGGGTGCAGGGATGGCTGATTGACGTGGCAAGTTCGCTGTGGGCGGTCTCGTTGCCGTAGGCCATGATGTCGTCGGCATCGCGTCGGCCCTCTGTGAGAGCGCGGACGATTCCGGCAAGCGCACCGGCGCTCCATTGGAATTCAGTGTTGGTGGTCGGGTGACATTCGAGTGTCCAAGACTTGTCACCGTCGAAGAATCGCATCACTTTCGATTTGGGGTCGAGGTGGAGGAAACGGCGGCAGTAGAAAAGTATGTGGTCCTTGAATATCGCTTCCATGTCGGTCTCCGGGAAGATGGCGCGGATGTCGGCATCACGTCCGACAACGAGGTCGGCCAGTTCGAGACAGTCAAACACCGACGGCATCACTCGTGTGATGCGCGGCACCTGATGGGCCTCGAAGTAGGGGAGGTAGACGAGGTATGCCTTGCGGGCCTTGGCATGTTTGAGCAGGTCGAGCACACGTGCGTGGTCCCGCTCTTCGAGTGTCATATAGGATCCGTAGATGACTATATCACCCTCCTCTACGCGGGGCCAGACGGCATTGACCGGCTCTTCGGGATAGTTGCTGTGGTCCACGGTTGTCGAGGGGTCACCTCCGGCAAACACTCTCACGGGGCTTACTCCTTCGGTGAAACGGTCGACCGACTCGGTGCCGACATTGGCGTCCTCAAGATATTTGAGGATATGGTCGCCCACTGTTCCGGCTGCGGCCTCGCCGACCCAGATGGTCGGGAGTTCCATGCGTCCGTCAATCACGGCTGCATTGACAGCCCAGTCGCCCACGCCGGTCTCGGCATGGCCGTCGGCACACAGCGAGACGTTGAGTGCCAGTTCTCCGATGTAGATAGCCTTGTTCATTTATCTGCTTCCTTTCGTGATTTATGCCCGAGGTAGCCTCCGTGGTGACGTTTGGCATAGCCTTCGGCTGTAAAGTCTGTTAAACGTGTGACGTTGACCACAAGCACATCGCCCATCACGCTCATGACGGTTGTGGATGTGGTCGGGGTCAGGCCGAGGGGACACACCTCTTCGGCACCCCCTGTCAAGAGTGTAACGTCTGCCAATCGTGTAAGTTCACTCTCTGCATTTCCCGTAATCGCTATGATGGGGATATGCGGATAGAGCCGTCTGGCGATTGCCACCAGTTCGAGGACCTCGCGGGTCGAGCCTGAATTGGAGACGAGCAGCATCACATCGTCGGGCTGGAGGACACCGATGTCGCCGTGCTGCGCTTCCGAGGGGTGGAGGCTGACTGCAGGGGTGCCTGTCGACGAAAACTTGGTCGCGATGTTGAGGGCTATCTGCCCTGCCTTGCCCATCCCCGAAGCGACGAGCTTACCACCGCGGCGGTGTACATGCTCTATGATTAGACCGACGGCCTTGTCATAGGCGTCGCTGTATGGAATCGCTTGAAGCGCACGGGCCTCTGCCTCTATTACCTGCCTCATCGACTCCTCTATGGTGAGTTGATGCATGACTTTTGAGTTACCTTATTCGAATCTTAATCTAACTTAGTATGTTGTGTTTTTATTGGAAACAGTATCGGGAAAGAGCGGTTCTGACGTTAGGAATCGTCGCTCTTCTCCTTGCAAATGTACGGATTTTAACCTAACCCTACAAACTAAACGGATTTTTTTGTAATTTTGCACTTTAAGCAAACGATAAAATTATGAAAATCGCTCTTATAGGATATGGAAAGATGGGCCACGCCATCGAGCGCATCGCCCGTGAACGCGGCCACGAGATAGTGTCGGTCATCGATGTCAACAACAACGCCGACATCGAGGGTGAGGCTTTCGCCTCGGCTGATGCCGCAATCGAGTTCACCACTCCCGCCACCGCCCCCGACAATGTGATGCGCGCCGCCGCCGCCGGTGTGCCGGTCGTCTGCGGTTCCACCGGATGGGCCGCGCGCCGCGATGAGGTCGAGAAACGCGTCAGCGAAGTTGAAGGTGCTCTCCTCGCATCGAGCAACTTTTCAATCGGTGTAAACGTTTTCAACATCATCAACCGCAAACTTGCGGCCCTCATGAGCCATCTTCCCCAGTATATGCCCCACATGTATGAGACTCACCACGTCCACAAGCTCGACCATCCTTCAGGCACGGCAATTACCCTTGCCGAAGGAATCATCGCCGAGAATGAGCGCGTGAACTCCTGGGCTGACGAAGGCATGGTGTGGATCGACGAGACCAACGCCTCCAAGACTCCGCAGGAGATAGAGGCTTCAATCGAGAAACCCGCCATGGAGCCTGACGCTCTTCCTGTGCTCAGTTTCCGCGAGGGTGAGGTCCCCGGCACACATACCGTCGACTGGGACTCGCCCGTCGATTGCATCTCGATTACCCACCGCGCCAAGAGCCGCGACGGATTCGCCCTCGGAGCTGTCATGGCCGCCGAATGGATCGCCGGACGCAAGGGCATCTTCACCATCGACGAAATGATGGCTGAACTCCTCTGATAGCATTCTCTCAAATCAATCCTTATCATCTCCTCGAAACCATACACATTGACAATGACCAACACAAACGATTCACAGAAAGAATCCATGAATTTCACCGAGGATTTCATCTGCCGTGTGAAAGCCAACCGCACAAGCCGCTGGATACGTTTCGGCCTCGTGTCGCTCATCTTTTTCCTCTGGGTGGCATGGCTCGGTAGCTGGTGGGTGGCACTTTTCTGGTTCCTGCTTTTCGACATCTACATCACCGGCTACATTCCCCTGACATGGTGGAAGAAGTCGAAGAGCGCTGCCGTGCGCGGTGTGATGAGCTGGGTCGACGCGATTGTCTACGCGCTGATTCTCGTCTACTTCGTCTTTACCTTCGTCGGGCAGAACTATCAGATTCCGTCCTCCTCGCTGGAGAAGTCGCTGCTCGTGGGTGACTATCTGTGGGTCAACAAGATGGCCTACGGACCCCGTGTCCCCATGACACCTGTCCATTTCCCCCTCGTGCAGAACACCTTCCCCATCATCAACACCAAGTCATATCTGGAAACTCCCCAGTGGAGCTACAAGCGACTCAAAGGGCTTGGCGATGTGAAGCGTGGCGACATCGTCGTGTTCAACTTCCCTGCCGGCGACACTGTGGCTGTAAAGGTGCAGAATCCCGACTACTACACGCTCGTGAAGATGTATGGCCGCGATGCCATCTACAATAATCCCCAGACTTTCGGCGAGGTCATCTACCGTCCCGTCGACCGCAGGGAGAACTATGTGAAGCGCGCCGTGGGACTTCCAGGTGAGCGCATCAAGATTGTCGACGGCATTATCTACATCAACGGTGAGGCTATCAAGCAGCCCGAGAATGTCCAGTACAACTATTATTTCCAGCTCAAGCAGGGTGGCATGACCGAGGCCGCATGGGATGAGCTCGGTGTCTCGCTTGACGACCGCCATGAGGTTCCGGTCACAACAGAAGATCTTCCCGGCATCAGTTCGCTCGGGTTCATCGTGAACCCTGACGGCTCGGTGCCTTCAATCTACGCATCACCCCTCACTCCCGCCATGGTCAAGGCTCTCGAAGCCGATCCCAACCTTGCCAAACTGATGAAGATGCCCGCACCGAAGGGTGAGCCTCTCTATCCCGACGTGGTCAGCGAGGACTGGACACGTTCGGATTACGGTGAGCTGTGGATTCCCAAGAAGGGTGTGAGCCTTAAGATGGGTCCGCGCGCATGGCAGATTTATGGCCGTGTAATCAAGGACTATGAGGGTAATTCCGATGCCGAATTCCGCGACGGCAAGCTCTATATCAACGGTCAACCGCAGGACAGCTATACTTTCAAGATGGACTACTACTTCATGATGGGCGACAACCGCGACAATTCGCTCGACTCGCGCTACTGGGGCTTCGTGCCCGAGGACCACATCGTGGGCCGTCCCGAACGTGTGCTTATCTCCTTCGACAAGGATCGTTCGCTCTTCAACGGCGGTGTCCGCTGGGACCGTATATTCCGCAGCGCCAACGTGGATGAGTATTAAAGTATAGAGGGTAAAGTATAGAGTATAGAGAAGGGCTGATGAATTTCGAGAAGGATATAACGGTGATTCCGCCTCTGTTCTGCGGGTCGATCGGGCATTATCTGCATGTCCGGTCATCGGACGCGACAGTGATTGACTGGGGACGCAGGTTTGACAAGCGTTTCAAGGACACTCACCGTTTTGCCATAGCCGACACCCGTGGGAGGCTTGAACTGACCGTCCCCGTTGCCAAGCCCGAGAGCAGCCGTTGCTCGTGGGGCGATGTCCGCATCTCCGACCATGGAAAGTGGTGGGATGTCCACCGCGTGGCGCTTGAGAGTGCCTACGGGCGCACACCCTTCTTTGAATTCTATTTCGACAAGCTCCTGCCGATGCTCACTCCCGGAGTGGAGGAGCGTTTCCCGCTTCTCCGCGACCTCTCGGATGCCTGGGACGGTTGGATACGTTCGCTCCTCCTCCTTCCTGCACCTTTGCAGCAGGATGAGCTGGCCGATGGATGCATTCAAGAGCGTAGTCAACCACATTCTGCCTCCTGCATCGATGAGGCCGGTCAACTTCCGGTTGACTTGCCTCCGTATTGGCAGGTCAGGGCCGATAAACTCGGTTTCATTTCCGGCCTATCAGTCCTCGATCTCATTTTCAATCTCGGTCCCGAGGCTGTCCTCTATCTCGACCGGCTATCCCGATGAGGAGGATGAAATCAGTTTCACGTCAGTGCTGAAATTTCCGGCCGGTTTGAAAAATCTTTAACGTCAGAATATCAAAAAATAACGTCAGAACATAAAACATTATGAGAGTCATTGATTATCTCACAGCCAATACCGGCTCTACGGCCTTCTCTTTCGAGATTCTTCCCCCTCTGAAGGGCAACAGTATTGAAAAAGTCTATAATATCATCGACAAACTGCGTGAGTTTGATCCGAAGTATATCAACATCACATCCCACCGCAGCGAAATGATATTCAAGGAGATGCCTGATGGTAGCTACCGTCCGCAGAAACTGCGCAAACGCCCGGGATCGGTGGCCATAGCCTCGGCCATACAGAACAAGTATGGCATAATCGCCGTCCCTCATATCATCTGCAAGGGTTTCACACGCGAGGAGACCGAATATGCCTTGATTGATCTCAATTTCCTTGGTGTGCATGACTTGTTGCTGCTGCGTGGCGACACCAAGGGCCCCGAGAAGTCCGATGACCCTGCGAAAATCAATCTCCATGCAACTGACCTTCAGTCGCAGGTCAATGATTTCAACCGTGGTATCTATGCCGACGGTGAACGCTTTGAGGCCAACGCCACCCCCTTCAGCTACGGCATGGCCTGCTATCCTGAAAAACATGAAGAGGCTCCGAATATGGAATCTGACCTCTACTATGCCAAGCAGAAAGTGGAAGCGGGAGCCGATTATCTCGTGACGCAGATGTTTTTTGACAATGAGAAATACTATGCCTTTGTCGATCGTTGCCGTCAGGCCGGAATCACAGTCCCCATTGTTCCGGGCATAAAACCTGTGGTGTTCAAGAATCAGCTTAATGTGCTTCCGAGGGTGTTCCGTTCCGACATCCCCGAGCCTTTTGCCTCTGAGTTGCGCAAATGTGCCAACGATGCAGAGGTGAAGGAGGTTGGTGTGGAATGGTGTATCAACCAGTGCCGCGACCTCATTTCCCACGGCGTTCCCAGCATCCACTTCTACACCCTAATGGCCTCCGACTCCGTCCGCCGCATCGCCCAAGCCATCTACTGACCCTAAGGCATTCTCTCTGGAAAGGTACATAAGTTCTTGAAGGAAGGGTACATAGGCTCTGGATGGAAGGGTACATAAAGACAGAAGGTCAGAAGGGACATAAGTTTTTTTATTGTCAATTAATTATGCTATTAATTAATATGATTGTTTAATTAATATGATTATTATCAATTAATATTATCCTATCAATTAATATGAATACTGTCTATTAATGTGAAATTGCTTGATAAATAATATCTTATGTCCCTTCTGACCTTCTGTCTTTATGTGCCCTTCCAGCCAGAGTCTATGTGCCCTTCCATCCAAAGGATTTTACTGTCTCTGAAAAAGACGGTATTTGCGTTTGATTTCTATTCTTTCTGAGCCGAAATTAATGATTAGCCCATTGTTGATTCCGGTGGTTTGCAGATAATTGACCAATTGCATCTCATGGGACTTATCAATCGACTCTGCGACTTTCAATTCAATAATCACACTATCGTTTACTAATATATCGGCACGATAATGTCCTACGCAGATGCCACGATAATAGACTTCAACAGGCTTTTCCTTTTCAGCTTTCAGACCTTTCGAACTCATTTCTACCATCAAGGCATTAAGGTAGACCATTTCCAAGTAGCCGACACCAAGCGTCCTCTTGACCACCACAGCACAATCAATAATTGTCTTAATAATAGCCTCAATTTCCTGATTATTCAGTCTCATGTTGTTCTTGATATTATTCATCGGCTCCATATTATTCATCGGCCCTATATTCATCGCCTGATTATTAATTATATTATCCGGTAATTATTGTTATCCGGTAATTGTTGTTAATTGTACAATGCCTGCTCAAAAACTAAATCAGAATATCAGCTGAATAAAAACCTTATGTCTCTTCTGACCTTCTGTCTTTATGTGCCTTTCCAGCAAGAACCTATGTACCTTTCCATCCAGGACTGTTTTATCGGAGGGAGTCGAGGAGGGCGGGGGTGGGGGATTTGTAGTTGGTGATGGGGAGGTGGATTTTCATGAGCTCTTCGAGGGGACGCATCTCTGAAGCAATCTCGGCAGGAATTGGCATTTTGGAATACTGTGCGAAGTATTGCAGACAAGCGTCGCGCCACCATTTCGCATCCTTTAGCTGGGTTGCCAGACGTGTTTCAACATCGGCATACAGTTCGGGAGAGATGTAAGGCTCTGCCTTTTCCCATGTCTGCTGATACTCCTCAACCTTTTCAACACCTCTCTGATAGGCTATGCACAGTTCTTCCCATAAGGTATTGCCTGATTTCATCCTGTGACTCCAGGGAACATGGTGGAACCACAGCAGGAACTCCTCAGGGCAAGTCTCCACCGACGCGAGTTGAGAGCGGAGCGGTTCAGGGTATTGTCCCACCGCATTGCTTCCCGAAGGCGAACGGTCGAAGCCGAGACCGATGCTGTCGGCGCGGTGATAGTATTTCGGAAGCCAGTCAGGACGTGCACCTTCAACGTCGCACCACGGTTCCGGCCCGTAATGATGGCCGAAAGCGAAGAGGTGGTGAAGGCCGAGGGGCATCATATAGTCAACCACAGCCTCACGGCTTGTGTCGAACATGCCGAGGAGTGATTCATACACATCCTCCGGAGTCCGGGCCTTGTCCACGAGCGCCATCGAAAGCCATTCGTCGGCAATCTGTGTCGATGTCAGTTGTGGATTCCACGCGAGACGTCCGAAGGCATACCAGTTGGCCTGCGCTAGAGGATGGCCGGTCCAGTTGTCATCATCGCCGATGTTGGCAACTCCGGCAATGGCATCAAACGGTTGCACATAGTCGAAAAATTCCGTCCACATCGGGGCGAGATACGCGAGATGGTTGGCATGGCCGAGGTATTCCTGTGTAATCTGGAATTCAGCCATCACATCGGTCTGCGCCATTGCGCTGAAAAGCGGTGAATATGGTTCGCGCGGTTGGAAATCCACCGGGCCGTTCTTTATCTGGATTATGACATTGTCGGCAAACTTCCCGTCGAGGGGCTGGAATTCGAGATAAGCCTGCTTCGCGCGGTCGGCATCAGCGGGCGAATAGACGAACGCGCGCCACATCACCACGCCGTCGTGAGGCTTCAATGCTTCCGCAAGCATATTCGCACCGTCGGCATGTGTGCGTCCGAAATCCATCGGGCCGGGTTGACCCTCCGAGTTGGCCTTGACAAGGAAACCTCCGAAATCGGGGATGAGGCTGTAGATTTCATCAGCCTTGCCGGTCCACCATTTGACCACCTCCGGATTGAGCGGGTCGGCGGTAGGGAGTGAGTCGAGAACCATTGGCGATGCAAAGTTGACGGAAAGATAAACCTTTATTCCATACGGACGGAAGATGTCGGCAAGGACTGCGACCTTTTTCAGATACTCTTCCGAAAGGATTTTCGGTGAAGCGTTGACATTGTTGAGCACCGCACCGTTGATTCCGATTGCCGCATTGGCGCGGGCATATTCCTCGTAGCGTGGCGAGACGCTGTCGGGGAGCTCTTCCCATTTCCACAACGATTTTCCCGCATAGCCTCGCTCGATTGTACCGTTGAGGTTGTCCCAATGATTGAGGAGGCGCAAATCATAGAAAGGACTCTCTTCAACCCTCCCGTCGCGACCGAGTTCAGGGTTCCGGAGAAGGGCGTAGACACCGTAGAGTATGCCGAGGTCATCGGGAGCGTAGATGTCAACCTGCGAGTCGCTCTGACTGATGGCAAAGCCGTTTTTGCCGATGGCATCTCCATCGGTTGTACGGTGGATGTTGACCGGCGCGCCATCCCAGTGGCCACGCAGTTCACGGCAGGCTATGTCGATGGTCGGTGAGGAAATACCCTCGTCAACGCAGACCTGTCCCTTATCGGTGGAGGCGTATGGCAGCCAGCTTATCGTCCCTTTTGCGGCGTTGCCTGTGTCGGCTGAACCGCAGGAGATGAGTGACAGCAGGAATATGATATATAGAAACTTTATATGTCGCATGGTCAAGGTGGAAATTTAAAGAGTGAGAGGATTGAAAGATGGATTAATTGATGGATTATATAGCTGATTTGGCAAATTTATTGGTCGAAATAGTTACTGAGCCAACCTTTTGACCTCCCTATCGGTTTAAGAGTAACATCAACCACCAAACAGAAAAGTCATGAAACGAATAGCAGCAATAGCACTTTCAGCAGCAATAGCCGGTTCGACCTTAATGGTCGGACAGACTAACGTGTCGTTTTGGATGGACCTTGGAGGTGCAGGAGTCAGCGTGAATCACTCGACAGGGCATCGCCCGCCGCCCCCTCCTCCTCGACGTGTAGTCCATTATGTTGACTACGGTTGGGATGGCCCCTCGCATCACTATGGCAAGCACCACAGCAAGAAGCTGAAGAAGAGATATAAGGAATATCGCAAGGCCCAGAAGAAATACTACAAGGAGGTCTACAAGCACCATAAACGTCACAGCCGCCATCATTGGGACGACGATTGATAGTTTATCTCCCATCATGGGAGATATAAAAGAACAAAAGTTCAAAAAGCACAAAAGAGCATAAGAGACAAAAGAATTTTATAATATATCATATAGATGTAACTATCTATTTTGTAGAAATATATCTTTTGTTTCTTATGCACTTTTTTTGTGTCAAAAACGGGCTGCCTAAGCCTTTTCGTCAAAAGCATCGCCGCCACCGTCGATGGTGAGGATGCGGCCCTCGTCATCGTAGGTGAGTTCGCATACCTTCAGGCTGCGGAGCCACGACTTGCCGCCGGAGGGGACACTGTCGTGATGGAAGAGATACCACTTGCCACCGTATTCAATGATGCAGTGGTGGGTGGTCCAGCCTACGACCGGAGTAAGGATTTCACCGCCATAGACGAAGGGTCCGTAGGGGTTGTCGCCGACGGCGTAGCAGAGCAGATGGCTGTCACCGGTGGAATAGGAGAGATAATACTTGCCATTGTACTTATGCACCCACGAAGCCTCGAAGAAGCGGTGAGGGTCATTTGCCTTTAGCGGATTGCCCTCGGCATCGAGAATGACGATTGGGCGCGGTTCCTCGGCAAACTGGAGCATGTCCTTGCTCAGACGCACGCAGCGCGAGGGAAGGGCGGGTTCGTCGCCTTCGGGCAGATAGGCCGATTCGAGGGCCTTGTTGTCCTTGTAGCGCTGGAGCTGTCCGCCCCACAGACCACCGAAGTAGAGATAGTATTCGCCATTGTCTGGCAGAACACAGATGTCCATCGAGTAGGACCCTCGGATGGGGTCGGGCTGGGGGATGAAGGGGCCTTCTGGACGGTCGGCCACGGCCACGCCTATGCGGAAGATGTCGTTCTTGTCCTTCAGGGGGAAATAGAGGTAATATTTGCCATCCTTTTCGGTGCAGTCGCAGTCCCAGAGCTGACGGCCTGCCCAGGGAATGTCGGCGATGTCGAGAGCCTTGCCGTGGTCGGTGACCTTACCTGTCATGGGATCACCGTCGATGGAGAGGACGTGCATGTCCTTCATGACATACTGGTCGCCATTGTCGTTCTCGACATTCTCACATTCCCAGTCGTGGGAGGGGTAGATATAGATGCGGCCGTTGAACACATGCACACTCGGGTCGGCCATATAGTCATCGGGGAAGAGATAACGTTTTTCGGGATTCAGGGGTTTCATTTATCTTGATTGGTTGGTTAGACGGAAATATTAGGAGATACAGAAGAACATAAGTTCAGAAGTGACAGAAGTTATATTTTCAGAGATGCCGGAAGGAAGTAACAGAAGTTATTTTTGTAGACGGTATGGAAAATGACTGAATTTTCCATCTGAAATAATCTTTTGTTCCTTATGTTCTCTTTTGTCCTTTTGTATCTAAAAAGTTCAGATTTGCCTATCGGAAGCGTTGTCGAGGCGGTTCTGCATGAAGGGTTTCAGGTTGCAGTCGCGGTCGAAGAGGAGGGGATATTCCACGCGGCCCTTCATCGGGAAATCGTTTTTCCACGACATGCCGTCGTGTGTGCCCCAGGCTGTCACGCGGGTTATCACGTCCTTGTGACGGAGGAAGATGTCGGTGACAGAGTCCATGCGGCTGTTCCAGCGGTCGGCTATGTCGGCGGGCAGTCCGTCAGGATAGGGATTGAAGAGGGTGTTGTAGACAACGCTGTCCGACACATTGGCGCTGTGGCTGATTGTCGGGAGCGCACTCATGTCCCATTCGGTTATCATCACATTGCAGCCTGTCGAGGCAAAGGCTTCGATTGACTCCTCGAATTCCTTGAAATCGGGGTAGTCCATGCCCATGTGGCTCTGCATACCGATGGCATCAACGCGCAGACCTTTTGACTTCATGTCGTTTACGAGTCTGACGTAGGCCTCACGCTTGGCAGGCATGTTCATGCCGTAGTCGTTGATATACAGTTCGGCGTCCGGATCGGCCTCATGGGCGTATTGGAAAGCGAGGGGAATGAACTCTTCGCCGAGAATTTCATAGAAGGGTGACTTGCGGTAGCTTCCGTCCCCCTCGATGGCTTCGTTGACCACGTCCCAACCCTTGATTTTGCCCTTGTAGCGGGTCATGACTGTGGTGATGTGGTCACGCATACGTTCTTTCAGCACGTCCGCACTGACGTATGCGCCTGTGGAGTCCACCGGAAACCAGGGTGCAAGCTGCGAGTGCCATATCAGGGTGTGGCCGATGATGGCCATGTTGTTCCTTACTCCGTAGTCCACGAAAGCGTCCGCATCATCCCAGAAGTAGGTCCCCTCGGCGGGGTGGATTTCCTCGCACTTCATGCAATTCTCGGCCACGATGGAATTGAAGTGACGGCGCACGATGGAGTCGGAAGCGGGGTCAAGTCCTTTGACATGGTTCATGTTGATTGCCGCACCGATGAGGAAGTCGTCGGCGAAGTGGTCTTTGAGCGTTGGGGTCTGCTTTTCGGTGGTGCAGGATGCAAGGGTTAGCAATGAGGCCACCGACAGGGGGAGAAGTGACAGTTTCATGATTGGTAATTTCGGGTGTATGGTTAGTTTCTCGGTGTATGGTTAGTTTCTCGATTCGATTTCGCGGTTGATACGGTCAATCACGTCATCGTCAAGTTCATAGCGCGAGATGATGAACATGGCAAGTCCGAGGAGCAGCGCGGGAATTACGGCAACGAGCCAGAGGATGCCCTGCTGCGCGAAGGGTGTCTGCGTGAGAGCTTCCTTCTCGAAGCCCACGAAGGCGAGGACGAGTCCGGGGACCACGCCGCCGAGGGCCATACCGGCCTTGTAGAATATGCCGGTGAGGGCGTTGACAATTCCGGAAATGCGTCGCCCGTGGGTGTACTCGCCGTAGGAGATTACTTCCGGAACGAGCGCCCACATGTAACCGGTAGCTACGATGACACCGGTCGATTTGATGAACTGGGCGATGTAGACGAGAATCATATACTGCTTAAGGGCCTCTATCATGGAGATGGCGTAGAGCATAGCCATGCCAATGATTGCCACGATGAGGAAGATGTAGAACATCCCCTTCTTGCCGACCATCTTCTTGATGGCAGGAATCATCGGCATGAAGATGAAGGCGGGAATTGAGCCGAGACCCATGAAGACGGAGAGTTCGGCTGCTGAACCACCGAGGTTATATTGGATATAGTAGGCTCCGGCGGCGTTGCCTATGGCCATCATTGCGAATGCTGTCACGAAAAAGAAGGCAAGGATGCGGAGGGGGCGGTTGTGGACAAATTCCATCCAGAGGTCGGCCACCTTGACATTTTCGGTCTCCTTTGAGTCCATGACCACACGTTCGCGGCACTGCGAGAAGCAGAAGAGAAGCAGGGCGAGGCCCACACAGCCGTAGATGGCCATTGTGGCAAACCAGGCGCTGTCGTTCATCGACATGTCGGTTGACTCTGTCGGGTCGAACATGCGAAGCACAAAGGGGATACCCATGCCGACTGCGAGACCGCCGACATTGGCCATGAACATGCGCACCGATGTGAGTTTGGTAATCTCGGCGGTGTCGCGGGTGAGCGATGCGTTGAGCGCACCGTAGGGGACGTTGACGAGGGTGTAGCACATCGAAAGTCCGACGTAGGTTATGTATGCGTAGAGCAGCGAACCGGAAAATCCGTTCCAGAAGCAGAGGAGGGCGAAACCGGTGAGGGGAATGCCGCCGAGGACGAGGTAGGCACGGTATTTTCCGAGGCGAGGATTATGCTTGTCGACGAAGGTGCCGACGAGCGGGTCCCAGATGACATCGACGATTCTGACTATCAGAAACATCACCGCTGCCACGGCCGGAGCGAGACCGTAGACGTTGGTGTAGAAGAACAGCAGATACATGCTGATTGTCTGATAGATGAGGTTCTGCGCGAGGTCGCCCGAACCGAAGCCTATGCACTGCAGCATGGACAGTTTGTAGAAGCCCTTGGCTTCCTGGGATTTCGTTATGTTGATGCTTGCTTCCATGGTTGGAATTATGAAGGTAAGATGGGATTGGTTTTATAGGATGTGATTGGTATTATTTGAGGACAGCTTCGGCCACGCGGTTGCCGAGGGTCTTTTTGTCGAGAGGGTGGATGTCGTTCCATTCGCCGAGGTCGGAGTTGCGGATGAGGACGGCGTTGTCGGTCTCATCGGCCACCTGAGCCTGCACCTTGCGCATTTCAGCCCATGCCGCACGTCCACCCTTGTCGGAGGGATGGAGGAAGTCGGCGAGTTCGACGATGTAGAAGGGCATCTGTGCATCGCCCGAAGCCTCGCGCCAGTTGGCTATCATGGTCTTAAGGAGTGGGGCATATTCGTTGCGCCGGCTGACGTTGGATTCACCCTGATACCACACTGTTCCGCGGACGGGATAGTTGATGACAGGGGAAATCATACCTTTGTAGAGCACGGTCGGGACGTAGCAGTAAAACATCATCCCCGGCCCGTGAGGCATGGCGGCTCCAAGCTTATAACGCCATTCCCCTTCCAGACTGACGGTCTCGTCGCCGACAATGATTTTGTAGGGCTTTTCAGCCACGAAATGCGGGTTGCCGTTCTGGCTGATGAGGCGGACTGTCACATTGTTCTTGCCTTCGCGGAGGACACCGGCGGGTATTTTGTAGATGCGCGGAGGATATTGGTAGCCGGTAGTGCCGACAAATGTGCCGTTGACATAGACGGAATCAGCATCGACAATGCAGCCCATGCGGATGATGCCCTCTTTTCCGGCCATTGAGGCGGGGAGGTCGATGTTTTTGCGGAACCAATGGGAACCGTTGACGGGGTTGAGGCCGTCGTTGCTCCAGCGGTCGTTGCCGGTCACGGTGCCGTCGGTGAATTTTCCGCTGATGAGGTCGGTGACTGCCCACGACGAATCATCCAGATTCGGATCGAACCATTTGCGGTCGCCGTGCAGACCGGGGTCGGCTGTCCATAGAGTAGCGTTCCAGTGTCCGTAGTTCTCCCCTTCGAGAGCCTTGATGCGGTTGCGGTAGCCCTCGTCGGTATAGAGGCGCATTTCGTTGAGTGCGCGGGGGAAGGCTGCGATTTTTTCTTCACTTATCCATGCCTCTACGGGTGTTCCACCCCACGAGGCGTTGATTATGCCGACCGGAAGTCCGGTCTTCTCGTTCATTGCCTTGGCGGTGAAGTAGGCGAGGGCTGAGAAGTTCATCGCATCCTCGTCGACGGATTTCCAACGGGTGGGGCTGACATCGGTGCGTCCTGCTCCGAATTCAAACTCTTTGGGAACCACGAAGTGACGGATGGACGGGTTGCGGTAGGAAGCAATCTCTTCGGCAAACATGTCGGTGACGCGGTTGACGGGGAGTTCCATGTTGGACTGTCCGGAGCAGAGGAGCACATCGCCTACGGCAACGTCGGTGACAGTCTTGTCGCCAATCTCAATTGTATAGGTCTTGCCGGTCTTTAAAGCGGGCAACTCCGCGCGCCATGTTCCGTCGGGACCGGCAGTCACGGTGGTCTTCTTCCCTTTGGCAACCTTTATGTCAATCTCCTCGCCCGGGTCGGCGGTGCCCCAAAGTGTGAGTGGACGGTCACGTTGCACCACCATCCCGTCGGAGATAATCTGTGGAAGTTTCACCTCTGCCTGCACTGCGAGGAAGCCCGGAATGAGGGCTGAGCAGAGGAGTATGAGTCTATTCATATTCATATAGTCTGACATGTAAAATTTCAAAATCATCGACACCGATGCGGACGTGGCGACCCTGATGGGTCTCGTCGCCGTTGAGGGTGCGTATTGTCCGGAGGCTGCCGTCGTCGTTGACCGCAACTTGCTTCACGGATGCGAGGCCGATGCGCTTCCCCTGCCATTTTCCGTCGGCTTGCGACTGCCGGTCGGAGCCGGAAGCGAGGAAACCGTCTTCACCGAGGGCTTTTTCAGTCTGCGCCTTTGCATCGGACGGTTCGAAGGTCACGACCAAGCCCGAGCCTGCCACGATATATTCCATCGGCGACAGCCGTAGCATGATGCCTCCCGCTGCAGGCCACTGAGAGCCGTCAGTCGCGCGCGGATCCCAGGGGAGGGTGAAAAAGTGTTTGGCCGTGATGCGCAGACCGTCGCGGTCGGTGATGCTGACAGTCGAATCCGCATCGAAATAGAAGCCCTCCATGCTCCCTTTGCCGAGATGTTCACCGATGAGGGGAATGAGGCTGCGCAACTGCGCGGTCCCTTTTTTCTGGTAGGCTGCATCCTTGCGGTTGTTGAAAGCGAATGGACAGAGTCCGATGGCGTTGTGATGGCCCACCACATAGTGGAGCTGTGCGGCGTTGGGTTGGTCACATTTGATTTCCGGTATGAAGAGCGGATTGTCGGGGAGGGCATATTTGCCGACCCAGTCCTTGAAACCGTTGTCGTAGAGGTCGGGGGATAGGAAGTCGATTGTCGGAGCGGCGGCGTGCC
Organism: uncultured Duncaniella sp.; assembly: GCF_910577345.1. Taxonomy (GTDB): domain Bacteria; phylum Bacteroidota; class Bacteroidia; order Bacteroidales; family Muribaculaceae; genus Duncaniella. The sequence goes on along the minus strand of NZ_CAJTMT010000028.1, from coordinate 14,998 downwards.
ACACATCCTTGAGATGGGCGAGAGGTCCTGCTGAGGGATATTCGCCCGGTTGACGTCCCCGCGAGTTCATGGCCGCGTTGACGTAAAGTGGCATTGTAGGGAAGATTTCACGCGCTTTCTGTGCGAGTCCTTCGACGTAGCGGGCATAGTTCCATGCCATGAAGATTTCATCGGTATGGATGTCGTCGCCGAACACTTCCGTCCAGCTTCCCTTCTGCTTCATGCCCGCTTCCTGCCACTTTGCGAGGAGCTGCGGATGAAGTGATTTCTTGTTTTTATTAAGGTGGGAGATGAGGTCGGAGGGTACGCCTTTGTCATACTCCTTCCGTGCAGCCGGTGAATGGTCGCGTGCATCTTCAAGCATCCCGATTTCGTTCTCTATCTGCATGATGATGACCGTCCCGGCGGTGTCGGTCCGGGCTATGTGGTCAAGGAGACGGGTGAAAGCCGAAGCATCGGCATTGAAGACCTCCTGCGAGAAGGCCGAGGCGATTTCAAGAGGTTTGCCCGAGCGGGTGCGGGCGCGCGGAAAGCGTCGGGTGTCCTTTTTGAACCAGTCGGGAGTGTAGCAGCTCATGGAGTTTTTCCATGCGCCGAACCACAGGAGTCCGACCTTGATGTCGCGCTCACCGGCGAGGCGGATGATGTCTTCGACACTTGTGAAATCGAATTCCCCTTTGCGGGGTTCGATGAGTTCCCATGCGACAGGGAAAAGCACCGTATTGTATCCGTGGTTTTCGGCGATTTGCAGACAGCGGGTCACATCCTCGGCTGAAGAAGCCATCGAGTTGCCGGTCTCGCCGCCGATGATGATGAAAGGTTTCTCGTCCACGATTAGCCGCGTGGCCGTGCCCTGACGTTCAAGCCGCGATTCTGTGCGGGCGAAACAGCCGAGGACGGTCAGCAGGAGTGTGAGTGACAGCACCGGTAACTTCATGGTCAATGATTCTTTGAAAATTTGCAGGTGTTGGAAATCAATTAAGGTGGACGGGTACAAATTTAGGGCTTTACGGGCAAAAACGCTTTTTGATTTGTGACCTATCCTTAATAAAATGTCACATCCACCGGTTTTCCGGGTTAGAAATCAGGGGTGGAGTGAATGAGGGGGATAGAGAAATCTCCCGCAGCCGGACCGAATAGGCCGGCCGACGGCTGCGGGAGATTTTAGAGCGGATGATGCTGTATCCATCAAACAGATTTGATACAGCCCTACGTCAAATCATGGATTATTTTGATGAGGAGGCCGACTGGCTCCAGTCATGGCTGGTGAACGATGCGCTTACATCGAAACCGGCGATTGCATCGCAGACACCCTTGTAGGCAACCTTGCGGCCATAGCCTGAATCGAAGAGGTTGGGCGATTCGTCCTTAAGCCAGTACTCATGCTCCTTGGCGTTGTCGGAAAGGGTCCAGACGGTGATTGCCGACTGCTGCGATTCGGGCACGTTTTCGAAGTATGAGGTGAGAATCATCTGGTAGACATCGCTCTGAGTCTGCAATTGTTCAGCCGAGGGTGAGGCTGTGCCGAGGGCAACGTCGAGTTCGGTGATGCGGATGAGTTTGCCGGTAGAGGCGAGGGTCTTGAACATAGCGTCGACCTTATCCTTGGTGATGGATGAGGAGACATGCATCTGTGTGCCTATGCCGTCGACATGCGCGCCGTTGTTGTCAATGTAGTTGACAAATTCAATCAGCTTGGCGAGTTTTGAGGGTGAGGTCTCAAGATTGTACTCGTTGACGAAGAGTTTCGCACCGTTGGGGCTGTATTTGGCAGCATATTCGAACGCTTTGACAGCATAGTCCATGCCGCAGTAGTAACCCCAGTAGAAGTGACCGTTTCCGGCATCGTTTGCCCAGTTGAGGTTGAGGCCTGCATCGGTGGTCTCGACAGGTTCGCTGTCGCCTTCCATCCAACCCCCTTCGACACCACGGATACGTCCGTTGTCACCGATAGGTTCGTTGATTACATCCCACGATGTGCAGGCATCGCCCAGATGGGTCATAGCTTCCTTAATCCATGTCTCCATGGCTTCGAGAAGGATGGCTTTCTTCTCTTCGGGAGTCTTGATTTTGTAGGTGATGCTTGAAGCGCGCTTCACGGGTGCGCCTGCAGGAGTTTCGATTTTCGGGCCGAATTTGATGTTGTCGATGGTATATGTTCCGCCGACGGCACCGAAGTTGAGGATGATACGGTTGACATCGTCATATTCGGCAATGGTGAATTCATATTCCTGGGTCATCCAGTCGGTGCCGACATCGAAGGTGTGGTAGCCACCCTGACTGCCGTAGGATGTTCCGTTCTGGTACTGGAACTGGAGCTGTCCGGCGGGAGTGGAGGACTTGGCTTCGAACTGGATGATGTAAGGCTGACCCTTGGTGAGAGGTTCGTCGAATGTGTAGGCGAACTGTGCCTCCCATGCGTTACCGTCACCGTTGTTTTCGATGACAACGGCGGTCGAACCGTCCTTACCGGCATCAGCCACGGTTGCGGCAGATTTCTTTCCGCTGCCCCATGAACCCCATCCGCCGGTAGAGCCGTCGGCGCAGTCATTGAAGTCGCTTGCTTCGGCGGGGAGGATGTTGACCATCGGGTCGGCGGGCACTTCCTGCTTCAGACCGAATTCAATGTCATCCACATAATATGTGGCTCCGACAGCACCGAAGTTGAGAAGGATACGGTTGACGTCGTCGAATGTAAGTTCGAACTCATATTCGCAGAGTGTCCAGTCGGTGCCGATGTTGAAGGTGTTGTAGCCACCCTGACTTCCGTAGGTGGTTCCGTTCTGGTACTGGAACTGGAGCTGTCCGGCGGCGGAGGTCGCCTTTGCGTAGAAGCGGATTTTGTAGGTGCCGGGTTCGAGGAAGTTGTCGAAGGTGTAGGCACACTGTGCGTTCCATGCGCTTGCATCGGTCGGGTTGAGCAGATACATGCAGTAGTTGCTGTCGTGGCCGGGAGATGTCACACCCGATTCGGATTCATTGCCCCACGAACCCCATCCGCCCTTGGCGTTACCCTCGAAATCGGAGTTGTCGCCTGAGAGCATGTTGGAGATGTCGTTGGTGGGGTCGCTCTCGATAATCATCTGCGGAGCGATGAGCGACTTCATGTAGGTCTGCTGCTGCTGGGTGTGCCAGATGAGGTTGTGGCCGTGGAGCTTAAGACCTGTCGCCAGGGCGGTGAACTGGTCGACTTTTGCCCAGTTGAAGGCTCCGGATGCGGAGACGATGGACTGATGCTTCATGGCGTTGCCGAAGGTGACACCCTGGAAGTTGTCGAGCACCACCTGACGGTATGCCTCGTCGTCAAGGAAGTTGTCAAGTCCCATTCCGAGGGTTATGTCAACCCCCGGATGATACTCGGCCATATAATTCTTGATGAAATCGTATTTTGAGATTTTTTCGGCAAGCTCCATCGGGATGTCGGAACCGGTGACGGTCTTGTCGGGCTCACGCCATTCCATGACCTGGTCATCACAGGATGCAAAGACCATAGAGACGGCTGCGAGAGGGAATATTATCTTGTTTAGTTTCATGATTTGCTGTGATTTAAGAGATTATTCTTCATCCTCAGGTTCTTCGTAGTCTGACGGTTCGAAAGCCTTGTAGGGAACTATGCGCCAGTTGTCGAGATAGATTTTGGGTCCGGTGAAGGTAGTGGATTTCAAGGTGACGGTCTCTCCGGCTGCGTTGACATAGTCAAAGTCGGTGTTGACAAAACCAATTGCGAAGTTGGGATAGGTGGCGGCCATGCGGTCGTCAATGACCATCTGGAATGTCGGTGTGGCGCTCTCCGCATCAGCGATGAGTGTGGCATACTTGTTGATTGCGCTCAGAGGCACGGTCATCGTTGTCCATTCACTTGTCGAGAAGGGGACAATCGCACCGCCCTTACCTGTCTCAAGCCAGGGGGCGAAGCAGTAGATGAGGTTGTTCTTGCCGTCGTCATCGCTGCCGAATCCTGCGAAGTTGTAGTTGTTGATGAGCTGAAGCTGGAAGAAACCTGTACCGCTCCAGGGCTCGGGACAATAGATGTCGAACTGAACGGCTATCTCGGTCACGGGTGTCTCGGCGGGGATGAGGGCCGACATGCGTGCCCAGTTCTCCCAATCCTTGTCGCCGTCGCCGACGGTGTGACATTCGGTCACGCGCGGTTTGCCCGATGCGACTCCTTCGGCGAGCAGACGGTCGGGTACAATCTGCACGCAGTAGCCGCGTCCTGTCCCGGCGGGGTCATTGACGAGGTCACCGTTGGCCGGATCATTGCTTATCATCGAGCCGGTCTCTTTCCAGCTCCATGCGCCCTGCTTGCCGTCGGTGTCGAAATCGAGGAGCATACCTCGGCGTTCGTTGAAGTAGGCGGGCGACTGGGTCACACCGTTGGGGCTTTCCGAAATCAGCGCGCCACCTTCGGTGACACCGGAGGGCATGACGAAGGTGAACCATTCTCCATCCTCGTCATTGACGATTCCTTCCGTCACCTCGATTCCGCCGGGAAGGGTGACCTTTGCGGTCTCGTGGAGGTAGGAACCTGTCACGGTCACAGTCTCGCCGGGCTGGGGGAGGGTGTTGCTGATATTCTTGATTATCGAATAGCCGTTGCGGATGAGGAACTCGTAGGTGAGCTCGGTCTTGTCCTTGACCAGACGGATTGTGTTGCGCACCTCGGGGTCACAGTCGCTGACGGGAGTATCCTTGTTGATGGACACTATCATGGATTTGTCCGAAACGTAGGCGCGGTTGAAGTAGGTGTCGTAGCCGTTGATGTAGACTTTCTTCACACCGAAGAAACCGTTGCCTTCGAGACGGAGCATCTGGCCGAGACGCGCGAATTCAACCGGACGATCGGGAACCGACGATTTGTAATCCTCCAGATAGACCTGGCTTATGCTCATGGGGACTCCCTGGTTGTCCTCGTCGAAGTAGGCATCATCATCGTTGCACGAAGCAAGTCCGATTGAACAGAGCGCCAGGGCCGGGAGCATGAAATATTTGAAATTTTTCATTTTTATCTTCCTTTTTGTAGTGGTGGTGATTAGTTGAAGAGAGTAGCCTCGTCAATCTCGCGTTCGCCGAACTCGTAGGCGATGGGTGCTTCGGTCAGGCGGGGGTTACGCGCGAGGTCCACGTCGCTGAGGGGGAGGGTGAGATGGCTCTCGCGGGCGGTTGACACGCCTGTTCCGTCAGAGGTCTTGGCATACTGGCAGGGTTCGCTTTCGTCCCATTCGTAGCCTGCGTTGCGCTCCTGGGAGTTGAGATAGTTGACCACTTCCTGCTGCTGATAGTAGCTGCGGCGGAGAAGGTCGTACCAGTACTGGCCTTCGTAGGCAAGCTCGATGCGGCGCTCATAGTGGATGTCGTTGTAGGTGATGGCCTTCTTGGTAGCCATGCCTGCGCGTGAACGCACGAGGTTGAAGTAGCGGAGGGCAGTCTCGTCGGAAGTCGATGAGTTGTTGGCGAGGATGGATTCGGCAAGGTTGAGGTAGACCTCGGCGAGACGCATCATATAGGTGTTCACGCCCGATGACTGCTGATAGCTCTGGCCGTTGTCGTCGATTTTGCCGATGACGTGTTTCACCACGTTACATTTGTTGTCATAGCCCGACTCGGTGACATTGTAGGTGTAGCCGCCGTTCTTGCTGTTGAGCTGCGGGTAGAATTCTCCGACGGTTGCGATTGTTGCATGACGGCGGATGCGGTCGGTCGGGTCGTAGGTGCGGACGATGTCGTATGATGCGTAGGTAGCATTACCCCAGTTCGTTTCGCCCACCATTGTCGACCAACTGAAGAATGCCGAGATGGCGTTGGTGCCTCCCCAACCTACAGCATCGGTCGAGCCTGTGAGCCATTGGAGCTGGAAGACTGATTCGGAGTTGTTGTTCCATGTCTGCACGGCGAAGAGGTCACCGTAGTTGGGCAGGAGGGAGTAGGGACCCTCGATGCAGCGCAGGGCGGCCTTGCGGGCGAGTTCGAGATAGTAGGGGTTGCGGCTGCCACGGTTGAAGTCAGTGGCGATGTTAGAGCCGTCATACTGTCCGTCGGTGGTCAGACCGGCCATCGAGAGATAGACGCGCGAGAGGATGCCGGCGGCACTGTAGCAGGTGACGCGGCCGGGATTGGCCTGGGTCTTCGAGAGATTGGCTGCGGCATATTCGAGGTCGCGGATGGCGAATTCCATCACGTCGGTCATGCGGTGTGCGTAGGCCACGGGCGAATTTATCTGGGCCTTGGTGTCGGTATAGATGATTGCCTTACCCCAGACTGAGCCGATGTACCAGTAGGCGAGTCCGCGCATAAAGCGGGCTTCGGCTATGCCCTGGATTTTGGCCTCCTCGGTGACAGCGGGGCCGCATTTGCTCCGGAGGTTGTTGATGACGTTGTTGGACTGCGCCACTACCGAGTAGAAGGCACCCCATGCGTCCTCAAGACCGGGTGACAGGGAATTCTCGGTGAAGTTGGTGTAGGGGTAGATGTAGTCCGACCAGCGGGCGGTGAGGTTGTTGCTGCGGCCGTCGCCGACGCTGTAGTAGAACTTTCCGTTGAACGAGTTCCACACATAGTTGTAGAGCGGCGCGGTAGCCTGCGAGACTGCCTCGTTTGTGTCAAAGAATGTCTCTTCACTCGCCTGGTAGGTGTTGGTCTGGTCAAGGAAGTCGGAGCAGGAGCTCATCGAGAACATACCGGCCAGCGCGACGAAGACGTATATTTGTGATTTCATCTTTATTGACGGATTTGAAGGTTAGAAGGATACGTTGAGACCGAAGGTGTAGATGCGCGGAGTGGGATAACGTCCGTAGTCAAGTCCGGTCATGAGTGCGTCGCCATACATTGCGCCGACCTCCGGGTCGAGACCTTTGTATTTGGTCCATGTGTGGAGGTTCTGGATGTTCATGTAGACGCGGACATTTTCAAGATAGATCTTGCGCACCCAGTCTTTCGGGAAGGTGTAGCCGAGCGAGATGTTCTGAAGGCGGATATAGGATGCGTCCTCGATGAGACGGTCGCTGATGCGGGAGTAGTTGGAGTTGGCGTCGGAGCGCTGAACTGCGGGCATGAGGGTCGAACCTGCGTTGACGATGTGGAGGTTGCGGTAGTCGTCATCCGGGCCGTTGGGGTCAATCTTGCCGATGACGGCATAGTTGAGTGCCGAGCGGAGGATGTTGCTGTTCTGTCGCGGATCCTCGATGCGGTAGCGGGTGAGGTTGAGGGCCTTGTTGCCGTAGCTTCCGGAGAAGAAGATTGTGAGGTCGATGCCCTTCCATGAGAATGTGTTGCCCAGACCGAAGGTGAATTTAGGTTCGGGATTTCCGAGATAGGTGCAGTCTTCGGCGTTTATCTTGCCGTCGCCGTTCACGTCCTCGAAGATGTAGTCGCCGAGCCATGTCGAGCTTTCGGCAATGGTGTTGCCCTCGGGAATGGCCACCTGCTTAATCTCGCCGTTTGCATCATGATAGTAGAAGTCGGTGGGCTTGTCGAAGCGTCCGATGACCTTGTAGCCCCAGAACTGGCCGATGGGCTGACCGACGGCTGTCTTTGTCACGATGAAGTTGGTCGAACTTGGCTGGAACGACTTTTCGAGTGTGGCGGTCTCGGTGTCGAGCGAGAGAACCTTGTTGCGGTTAAGGCTGAACACGAGATTGGTCGTCCACTGGAAGTTGCGGTTGGTGATGTTGGTGGTGTTGACGGTGAGTTCAAAACCCTTGTTTTCGAGTGAACCGATGTTCTGCCAGGGGTTGGAGGCTGCGCCCTGACCGGATGAACCGATGTAGGCGGGGAGCTGCACCTGGAGGAGGAGGTTTTTGGTCTTCTTGTAGTAGAGGTCGGCTACGACTTCGATGCGGTTGTCAAGGAAGCCGAGGTCGAGACCAAGGTTGTAGGAGTGGGTGGTTTCCCAAGTGAGGTCGGTATTGGGGGTGTTGCCGGTGAGGACGCCGGTGCCCCACGGAGTGGTCTTGAAGCTGAGGAGTGCGATTGTGGCCCACTGGTCAACGTTTTGGTTACCGGTTGCGCCCCAGCCTGCACGGAGCTTTGCGTTGTTCATCCATGTGATGTCGCGGAGGAATGATTCCTGCGATGCGCGCCATGCGAGTGCCACTGACGGGAACCAGCCCCAGCGCTTGTCCTTGTTGAACTTCGAGGAACCGTCGCGACGGATGGTGGCGGTGAGGAGGTAGCGGTCGTCATACGAATAGAAGACGCGGCCGAAATATGAGAGGAGTGAGTTGGCAAACTTGTGGCCTGTGGTGGTCGAGGTGGTGATGTCGCCTGCCGAGAGGTCGGGGGTGGTGTTGGAGAGGAAGCCGGAGGCGGTACCGACCTGAGTTTCCCAGTTGTAGTGGCTCATTTCCTGACCGACCATCGCATTGACGGAGTGAACCTTGTTGAATGTGCGGTTGTAGGTGAGGATGTTGCGCCACGACCAGTATTTGGTGTTGGTCTTTGTCCACTTTGATGTGCGGGTGTCCTGGGTCTTGATGCCGAACTGATAGTCAGGCATGTAGTAGTAATAGTTGTTGTAGTTCCAGTCGCCTGACAGTTCGGTCTTGAGGGTGAGACCCTTGATGAGGGTGGCTTCGAGATAGGTGTTGAAGCGGAAGTTGGTCTTGCGGTTGTTGTTGGTGGTGAGTTCGGCGAGACCTACGGGGTTGTCGGGCATCCACACGTCTTCCGGTCCGTCAAACGAGCCGTCGGGCGATGTCACGGCAACCGTCGGTTGCTGCATGAGCGCGCTCATGATGGTGTTTTTGTCCGTACCTACCTCCTGCTTGGTCTCCGAGATGGAGGCGTTCATGCCGCCACGGAGCCACGATTTAATCTGTGAGTCGATGTTGGAGCGGAGCGAGAGGCGGCGGAAGCCGGAGCCGAGGGCGATACCGTCCTGTTTGAGATAACCGCCGGAGAAGGCGTAAGTGGTCTTTTCATTACCGCCGGAGACGGAAAGGTTGTGGCTTGTCATGAAAGCCTTCTTGAAGAGCTCGTCCTGCCAGTCGGTGCCGTCGCCGAGGGCGTCGGGATTGACGAAGGCGCTCGACGGGTCGAGAAGGTTGAGTTCGTTGGCGCGATAGTTGTGGTGACGGGCATACTCGCGGAGGTTGAGCATGTCATATTTCTTGGGCATTTCCTGCCAGCCAACATAGCCGTCGTAGGTGACGGTTGCATTGCCTGCCGAGCCGCGTTTGGTGGTGATCATGATGACACCGTTGGATGCGCGCGAACCGTAGATGGCTGTCGCCGAGGCATCTTTGAGGATGTCCATGCTGACGATGTCGGAGGGGTTGATGGCGCTCAGCGGGTTGGCCGACTCATCGTCGGTAGCCGAGTCGATGACAACACCGTCAATCACGAAAATCGGCTGGTTGGTGGCGTTGAGCGAGTTGATGCCTCGGATGCGGATTGAGGTCGATGCACCCGGCGTTCCCGAGTTGGCCTGAATCTGCACACCTGCCGCACGGCCCTGGAGCACCTGGTCGATGCTTGTCGGGACGGATTTCTTGATGGCTGCATCGCCTACCGATACGACCGAACCGGTCATGTCGGAGCGCTTCATCTGTCCGTAGCCGACAACGACAACTTCGTCAAGGACTTCGGAGTTTTCTTTGAGGGTGATGGTGAGGCTTGTGCGTCCCTCGACGGCCACACTCTGAGTGGTGTAACCGACGTAGCTCACCACGAGGGTGGCGTTCTTGGGAACGCTCAGCTTGAATTGGCCGTCAATGTCGGTGGCTATACCGTTTGACGAGCCTTTTTGTTGCACTGTCGCGCCGATGAGCGGATCGCCCGCTTCATCCTGCACTGTTCCCGTCACTGTGATGTTCTGGGAATAGGCCCATAGCGGAGTCATACAGACTATCATCAGCACTATGGACCTCAGGAGGGTTAATGTGCACTTCATTTTAATGAAAATGGTTTTAAAGATTATTAAGGTAAGAAGTATAGTTCCTGAAATGGTAAAAGGTAGAAGGGGGCAGCTTGTAGGTTTGCTTAGTGAGTTTGTGTCAGGAGAGGGTAATTTGTCACTTTGCGTAGGGTAATTATTCGTCGTGTCTGTCTATTGCAAAGTTAGGGAAATTTTTTAATTGGCAAAGATATTTTAACACTGAAAACCTCCGGAATGGGAAAAACACGGTTTTCGGGGATTAAATACGCAAAGTTTTTGCTAAAATATGCAAAATTTGGAGTATGCTGTTTTTGCGTTTTGTGGCTTGTGAAAGTCATCGGCAAAGACCTCGGAAATGCCGGAAACACCCATCCAAGTGCTTCTGTAGGCCTTATAGACTCGCCTAAGCCCATAACGAAGAAGGATGGCTTATTGTAATCCAAACAGCATCCTTATTGTATCTTGTACTATATAATATTGCGTGTCTATGGAGGTGACTATACAGAGAGTTTATGCATATATGGTTTATGGAGCTTATATCTATTGTGGTAGAGTGTACGTATCAAATCGTGGTAGAGACAGGATTGAGTGTCCGATAGGACACTGATTTCTTCGTAACCCCGTACATCGGAGCGCAGCGCAGATGTGCGGGGCAATGTCCTGCTTATAAAGGAAAGATGTCCGATAGGACATCGATTTACCATGCAGAATTGCTATCCAGAGCCGTAAATCTGTGTCCTACCGGACACAAGTGTGAGAGGGGAGTAGCCTTCCCCCCGACACCATCGCTTCGCTTGGTGTCGAGGGTTACGAAGAAATCGATGTCCTGCGGACATCTCCGGCCTGTCCCGTCCCTCCCTCTATCTCACGCCATCCTCTCTATCTCTCCTCGTCCCCCTCACTATCTCGCTCCGTCCTCCTCTCTCTATCTCACCCATCCATACTTCATTTTATATTTTATCTATCTTTTATCCATATTTCATCCCATCTCATTTCATCCCATCTCATTCCCCATTCCTCTCCATGTCTCCTCGGCTTGTCGCTTTTGCGGTTCTTTTTGCTTTCCTTTGCGGTTATGTCCTCTTTCCTATTCCACTTTCGTGATGGTGTCTCCGTCGAGGTTGATGAGGCCTTCGTCTGCGAGGTGGCGGATCTCGTTGACTATGGAGGTGCGGTTGGCTGTGATGTTTGCGAGGATGTCGCGGATGGTGGTACCTTGCGGGTGTGATGCGAGATAGAGGATGGTCTTCCGCAGCTCATCCGACTGCTGTTTCTGTCCGGAGGCCTTTTTGCGCGCCCGGCACACGTCGCATTTCCCGCATTCCTTTGCATCTTTCTCGCCGAAATAGCGCAACATCCCCTGCACCCTACATTCGGAGGCGGAGAAGACAAAATCCTTCATGGCATCGAGCCGTCGGCTCATCCGTTCGCGCTGCTGCTCGTAGACTTCGAGCGGCATGACGACGTGTTTGGGCAGTTCGCGCGAGGTTGTGTAATATATATAAGGTGTAGTACGGCGTGGGACGTAGTGGATGGCGTGGAGACGGCTGAGGTAGAGCAAGGCCTGATAGACCTGCTCGGTCGAGAGCATTGTGGAGCGGGCTATTTTCAGTTCGCTTATCTTCACATAGTCGGCGAAGAGACCGGTGTAGGTGCGGAGGACGCATTGAAACACATCTTCCGCCTCCGGCGTGAGTTCGAGATTGTAAAGCTCCTTCTTTTTCATGATTATCATCATGCGTGAGGATGATGTGGTCTCTTCGATATACTCCATGTAGCCCGCTCGGCTCAGAAGTTGCAATGCGCTGCGAGTCTGTACCGGCGGCAGGGAATAGGTGCGGCAGAATTCATCGGGGTTGAACTCAAAGAGCTGGCCGTAACCGTCGCCGACGGCGACATTGAGAAAATTGCCCGCAAGCTCGTAGACATGGCTGATGAAATCCTTTTCCGGGAAACTCTCGTTCAGACGGCGCGAGAGGGTGGCTTTGTCGCGCTGCGAGGCAATGACTACTGCGAATGATTCACGGCCGTCACGTCCGGCGCGTCCAGCCTCCTGATAGTATTCTTCGAGTGACGAGGGGAGGTCGTGGTGGATGACTGTCCTCACGTCGGGTTTGTCGATACCCATGCCGAAGGCGTTGGTGGCCACGATGACGCGCACTTCGTCATTTTTCCATGCGTTCTGCCTCAATTCCTTCTCTTCGGGGTCGAGTCCGGCGTGGTAGTAGTCGGCGCTTATCCCTTCGCGGAGCAGCAGTTGGGCAATCTCGCGGCAGCGGCGGCGCGAACGGACATAGACAATCGCACACCCCGACGTGGCGCGCAGGACGCGCAGCAGGGTGTCCTCCTTGAAGTCGGCATAGCGCACGATGTATGAGAGGTTGTCGCGGGTGAAGGAGCGGGCAAAGACCTTAGGCTCCTTGAAGCGGAGACAGCGCATGATGTCGGCTGTCACCTCGGGGGTGGCCGAGGCGGTCAGTGCGAGTATCGGGACATTCTCGCCGACAATCTCGCGCAGACGTGCCACTTTCAGGTAGGAGGGGCGGAAATCGTAGCCCCACTGGGAGATGCAGTGGGCTTCGTCGACGACGATGAGGCTCACATCCATTGCACGCAGTTCGGCTATGAAGTTCTCGTTTTGCAGACGCTCCGGCGAGACGTAGGCAAGCTTGACCTTTCCGAGCCGGCAACGCGTAAGCCCCAGTTCCGCTTCGCGGCGCGTCAGACCTGAGTGGAAGTGGACAGCGCGGATGTCGCGTTCGCGCAGATTGTCCACCTGGTCCTTCATCAGCGAGATAAGCGGAGTGACAACAATGGTAAGTCCCGGCAGCAGAAGCGCCGGGACCTGAAAGGTGATGGACTTTCCGCCACCCGTCGGGAGAAGCCCGAGGGTATCGTGGCCCGCAAGCACGGAGTCGATTATCTCGCGTTGCAGCGGACGGAAGGCGTCATAGCCCCAATATTGTCTGAGTATGTCGAGTGGCATCGTCGGAGGGAGCTGTTTTTGGACACACACTCTCAGTCAAGATGGATGGCTTTGACAAAGAGTTGGATGGCGGAGCCTCCCTTGTGTTTGTTCTCCTCAATCGTGTAGCAGATGCTGAACGGTTTGCCCGAATGGATGTGCTCGAAGTTCTCTGCGCTGTTGAACACGATGCCGTTCATGACCTTGCCGCATGTCTGGTCAACGAGGTCGAGCTTGATGTGCTCGTTGTGTCGTCCGACGAGTTTCGACGTTCCGAAGTCGGTCACTCCGCGTGTGCAGAACACAGGCTTGTTGTTGCCCGGTCCAAAGGGGTTGAAGTGGCGCAGAAGCGCGAGGAATTCGGGGGTGATTTCCGAGAATGTCAGATATGCGTCGATGTCGAGCTGCGGGGTGAGCTGGTCGGGACGGATGTTGTCGCTGACAAACTTTTCGAAGCGCCGCGTGAACTCGGGGATATTCTCCTCTTTCAGCGAGAGGCCGACAGCGTAGGTGTGGCCTCCGAAGTTTTCGAGAAGGTCGCGGGCCGACTCGACAGCGCGGTAGACATCGAAGCCCTGAACCGAGCGCGATGAACCCGTGGCAAGACCGTTGGAGAAGGTAAGGACGACCGAGGGCTTGTAGTAAAGTTCCGTCAGGCGCGAGGCCACGATTCCGATGATTCCCTTGTGCCAGTTCTTGTTGTAGATGACAATGGATTTCTTGTCGGAAAGTGTGTCGCGGTGTTCTTCGAGGATGGTATTGGCCTCCTCGGTAATCTGCTTGTCGAGTTCCTTGCGATCCTGATTGTAGCGGTCGATTTCCTTTGCGCGGGCGTAGGCATCCGTGAGGTCGCGCGACACGAGGAGATCCACTGCCTCTTTGCCGCTCTGCATACGGCCCGACGCATTGATGCGCGGTCCGATCTTGAAGATTACGTCGCTGATTGTGATTTCCCGGCCCGAGAGTCCGCAGATGCGGATGATTGCCCGCAGCCCCATGTTGGGGTTGGAGTTGAGTCGCTTCAGTCCGTGGAAAGCCATGATACGGTTCTCGCCGACCATCGGGACGATGTCGGCTGCGATCGAGACTGCCACGAGGTCGAGCATACCCTCCAGGTCGGCGCTGCCGAGACCGTTGGACATGGCGAAGGCCTGCATGAACTTATAGCCCACTCCGCAGCCTGAGAGATGCGGGCAGGGATAGGGACTCCCTTCGAGTTTGGGATTGAGTATGGCCACGGCCGGCGGGAGAGTCTCGTCGGGGACGTGATGGTCACAGATTATAAAGTCGATGCCCAGGGTGCGGGCATATTCTATCTCCTCAGTCGCCTTGATGCCGCAATCAAGGATTATGAAGAGCTTGACCCCTTGACTGGCTGCCATGTCGATGGTGGCCTTCGAGATACCGTATCCGTCCTCGTTGCGCGTCGGGATAAGGTAGTCGATATGGGAGTAGAAATTGCGCAGGTACTTGTAGACGAGGGCCACCGCAGTGGTTCCGTCCACGTCATAGTCACCGTAGACAATAATCTGCTCCTTCGACCCCATGGCACGGTTAAGCCTGTGGACGGCTTTGTCCATGTCGGGCATTAGGAACGGATCGTGCATGTCCTTCAGCGATGGGTGGAAGAATTTTTCCGCCTCTTCGACCGAGGAAATGCCCCGTTGCACAAGCAGCTCGCTAATGGGCGGCACTCCGGCATAGCGCTTGGCCAGACCGGACTCCACTTCTTGTTCGTCGGATGTAAGGGGACAGTAATTCCATTTACTTGTCATTTATGTTGTTTCTTTTTTATTTCAAAAGAGGCGGGGGCGGGTCGGTGCTCGGACCGGACCCTGTATAGGGGGAGGTGATTGATTGGAGGGGAGAGGTGATGTTTACATGGCGGGCACGGCTCGTGTTGTCCACACACCGTGTGGGGCCTGATTCATGGCGTTGGGGCTGCACTTGCTACCAACTGAATACTATTGCCCGACTATTTGCAAAAGTACGCAGAAAATTTGGATAAATTGCCATAAGAAATGTTATTTATCCTTTAATCATAACTTAAAAAGCATGTCCCTACTCGAGGAATGGCAAAATACATCCTGAAGTACGGTCGTGAAGGGCACATAAAGCCATAAGGTCAGAAGGGACATAAGTTTTTTTAGTTTTGAGTT
>NZ_CAJTMT010000027.1 GCF_910577345.1 uncultured Duncaniella sp. | reverse complement strand
TTCGGGTGCAAGACCGGGGTATTGATTCGGTCCGGAAAACATATTTGCAAAAAGAACAAAATAGATTTCGATATTGAAAATTATGCTTACAATATGTTTGGCGTCAACCTGATGAAGATACCTGGCATCAGCCATGGAACGCTTTTAACAATGATGTCGGAACTCGGACCGGGATTTGTTAACAAATTCCCATCAGCGTCAAAATTCTGCCGATGGTGCAATCTTACCCCCATAGATAAAATTACGGGTGGAGATCTCAAATCAAGCAATGTCCCCAAGAGGAAGAATCTTGTAGGACAAGTGTTCCGTCAATGTACAATGGCTTTGCAGAAAAAAGATGTACCATTAGGACACTATTACCGCAGAATAAAATCCAGATTGGGGGCAGCTCAGGCAACTGTAGCTACTGCACACAAGATTGCAGAAATTGTATACTTCATGGTGCTGAGACAGGAGGAATACAGAGAAGATGTAACGGCTCAGAACGAAAAAAATGCAATAGTCCTTAAACTGGCTAATATGGAAAAACGACGAAAATATCTTGAAAATAAACTCGCTAAGATTGTTGGCGCAACTATAAGCGATGGGTAGTTATATAGCAGCAGCAATACGGTGGTAACCCCTCATCGAGCGCGAGGCAATGAAGCCCGCAGGGCGGAATTGCATCGTGCGAAGGTGTGGGGTTGGGTAATGTATGCCACCACGACGGGCATCGGAGATGTCCGATAATAAAACACGCCGCCCGATATACGCGATTTCCGACAACACCTGGAATCAGACCGGGAATGACAATTTGCCTACAACGGCATAATATTATCGGACATCTCCGATGCCCGTGATGAAAAATTATTCTCCACCCCCCACACCTTCGCGCGACGCAATTCCGCCCTACGGGCTTCATTGCATCGCGCTCGATGAGGGGCTACCACCGCATCGCTGCTCCGCAGCTTGCCTAACATTAAACCACTTAAAATTAACCCTCTGGGGCTAAATTACTTGTATCTAAATTAGATATAGATTACTTGGTTCTAAATCACTTGTATATAAATTACTTGAATATAAATTAAACGAAAAAACTTCTGTTTCTTCTTCAACTTATGTTCTTCTGTATCCCCCCCAAAATGCATCCCAACAATCCCCCCCCAATAGACGAACTGTCAATTAAACTTGCCGTTCCTGTCCATCCTGACTGTCAGCGAAACCTGCCTGCCAGAGCGCTGCACGGTGCGGTGATTGTAGCTGACCTCTTCGAGCGTAAGACTACCTCCCACGGCCACAGGCGCACGGTTGGGGGTGAATCTGAACATACACGATATCTCCATCTTCTGCTTCCCAAAATGGAGGGTCAGTTTCGACATCCCCTTAGCCTCACGGCGGTCGCTCCCCCACTCCATTGCACCGCTGTCGGGAATATCGGCTTTGAACACGAGATAACGGTGTTCACCCGTCCCCTCAACCTCAAACTTAAGATTTGAATGGGAACTGTTGCCCACAATCGAGATTGAATTGACAAAATCACGGTTCGTCAGCAGACTCCTCCCATCAGTCCCAAGACATTCCACACGTATCACACACGCCTCCGTCGAAGCCTCGACAGGACTGTAATCATTCTCCTTACTGCAAGAAGTAAGCATGAGAAGAGCAAGCACCAGGCAGACGCCCGTTGCAAAAAACTTGTTGTTCATCGTTGTTAAATGGTTAGTTTATTTAATTTTGGATTAGTTTGATTTATATAGTTCTCCCACAATTCAATCATGAGCAGAATCTATCGGCAGGTTCATCACCGGATGGTCACTGTCA
This sequence comes from uncultured Duncaniella sp., assembly GCF_910577345.1. Taxonomy (GTDB): domain Bacteria; phylum Bacteroidota; class Bacteroidia; order Bacteroidales; family Muribaculaceae; genus Duncaniella. The sequence continues at coordinate 42,874 of NZ_CAJTMT010000027.1, read as the reverse complement.
GGTGAAAGCGCCCATCCTGTTTCAACAATCCGGCTTCCACCCACTATTCCGAAACCGTTTTTCACATTCGTATAGCTGCATCTGAGCGGGGCAAGACCGAATTTCCCGAAATGATTGTTCTCGCTATCGTTGAGCGACTTAAGATAGTTATAGAACTCGGGAGACAGATGATAGAGATAAAGTTTATATTGGTAATAAAGTTTAAATGTATGCAGAACCCCATTAGAATCAGTATATGAATACTCTGTCGGGGATTGATATGGACTGCTGAACTTCAAGGTGTAGCTACGGCCCTTAATCTGCTCATCCGTCCATATATATAGGTTATATTCATAGTCATAATCAAAATCAAGAGTGGCATCAAGACCAACCTTGTTGTTAAATATCGGCTCATCATCAAAGTTCAGCTCCACAGGTTCCTCAGCCGCTATCGCTATGTTCGTCGTCGGACCGGAAGAATTATATCTTACGGCGTGTCTTACCATCCTGACTGCATAATAGTCATCGCTTTCGGACTGGTCAGTGAAAGTCACGCGGGTCTGCACATTGCTGAGTTCATCGGACCGATAAAGCATCTCGACCTTCTCAACCTTAAAAGGCTCCGGGACAACAGTCTCTGATGTCACGACCGGAAATCCGTCAAGCTCCGCGCTTACTCCAATCTTATCACCGGATTGGATGGATGCAACAGTATAATAGCATTGCCCCGGCAGACAGCCCTTCCGCTCTTCGTTCCAAAACACGGCTTTCGGTTCTCCATTGATTGCAAATTTGACATCCCCTCCGGGAAAGCCAAGCTGAGGTTGCCCCTCCGCGGACACCGGAACACTTTTCGATAGCTGAATGATTGTCGTATCCTGACCCGCAACCGGAAGGCTGTAGAGCACGAGTCTTACAGTCGGCTGCAGTCCGTCAATATCAAAATACGAATCGCAGGAAACCACCGTGAGTGACAGAATTGCATATATGATGGATTTAATATATTTCATTTTACGACGTGTTTGATAATATTTGATATTCAGAATTTCAATGTATAACTTATGGACGGAATAATCGGAGTGATAGCAGTGGCCTGTCCCCGGAATGACCCGTCTTCATTCTGCTTTATCCGCACACAAAACGGGTTCATCTGACAGTAGGCATTGTAAAGGCTGATGTTCCATATACGCTCCCTGCCGCTCTTTCCAACTTTGCGGAAATTGATGCCGAGGTCAAGACGGTGGTAACCTGGCATTGAAAGATTGTTTGGCTTGTCATAGAGCCATTGGGTCGTATAGTGGTCACCTACACCCGGAATAATCGGACCTATGACAATTTGCTGAGCAACCGTCATGCGGTTACCGCTGTGGTAGAGCCATCCTGCATAGATGTCAATCCCCTTCGAAAGCTTCCATGAAAAATTGACATTGAACTTGTGGCGATTGTCAAACTTGTCGGGAAACCATCCATCGTAGAAATCGGGGAAATTGCGCTCACTCCATGAAAGTGTATAGGCCGCGTTTATGCCGATCCGCTCGTTGCCGTAGGAAGCACCCACTTCAATCCCGTATGCGCGTCCGCGACCCCGACACATATTCTCTTCCCAATTCTGATAGGGAGGGGTGAGCGAACTGCCTCCGTCATATTCGATCAGGTCAGACATTGTTTTATAGTACCCCTCCAAGCTGAAACGCAGATTGCGTGGCAGCATCAGATAGGCTCCCGCAGCATATTGATGAGAACGTGAAGGTGGAATGTTTTTTGTCGAAGGCACCCAATAGTCCATCGGAAGATTCAGATAGGTGTTGGACATCTGATGCATGAACTGACTCATCTTCGTGTAGGAAGCCTTGAGTGTCAGCCAATCGTTGCACTGATAGCGCAGGGCGACGCGGGGTTCCAATGAATTGTAGGTATGGCCGGGTATATTGAAAAGCGTGAAGTGCACACCGGCATTCAATCTCAGATTCTCACCGAAGGCAATGTCATCCTCGATGTAGACCGACATCTCGTGTCCGTGGAATGAATCGGAAAGCGAGCGCCGGAGGGTATCGCTCACAATCGTATCACCCGAATAGTTCAAAGAATTATAGTTTTGCGGCTTGAAGAAGTGCAGAAGATAGTTTGACCCCATGCGGAGATGGTGCATACGGCCGGGACGGTAGTCAAACTCCATCCTGTAGCCCATGTCATGTATGGTCGAACGGTTCTTGTTTTCAGTATGCGTACAGAAGGTTTCCTCTCCGTGCTCATATTCAGTATCATTCTCATAATAGGAATTCTTCGAGCGGTTATATGTGTAAAGCCCCGTAAATACGGCATATAGTTTGGGAGAAAACTGATATTTCCAATTTAATGCTGCCGTAAAGTTTCCCCAATGGAAATCCATCTTTGCATATTCCCTCAACACCAATTCGCCCGGATTAGGATATACGGAGATAGTCTGCATGTCGTCTGTCGCTTTCAAAAGATCATCACCGGAATACACGTTGAGGTCAGCACGGCTACGCTCGGAAAAGATATGTGTCACCTTTGCATTGAAATCATGGAAAGCACTCCGGAGGTATGTCTTGTCATCTGAAGAATGATTACTTAGCCTCTGCAACGGAGCTGCTATCAGATCCAGCCATGTCCGGCGGAGGCCGATGTTGAAGGAGGTGCGGTTCTTGACGATAGGCCCTTCAAACTGGAGGCGACCGTCGAGGAGGCCGATGCTGAATGAGCCGTGATACTCCGACAGGTTGCCGTCGCGGGTGCGGACATCGACCACTGATGACAGTCGACCTCCGTAACGTGCCGGAAAACCGCTTTTATAAAAGTCAATATTCTTGACCACATCTGTGTTGAAGGATGAAAACAGACCGCCGAGATGGTTGACCTGATAGAGCGGAGTGCCGTCGAGCATGAAAAGATTCTGGTCATGGCTGCCGCCATGTACATAGAGTCCGGAGGTGACATCTGTTCCGGCTGCAACTCCCGAAAGAGTCTGCAAGGTCTTGACGACATCCGGCGAACTCAACAAGGCATAACCCCGGTCAAGATCCTTTCCCGTCAATGAGATTTTACCTGTCTGTGTTGTATGCAGAGGGGAATTGAGGTCGGCGGTTACGACCACCTCCTCAAGTTCCTCACCGGGGTGAAGAGTCACATTGCGGGTCTGGTCAGATGTCAGCTTCACATCGGCTACTTCCTCAGTGTAACCGATGAAGGAATAGCGGAGGGAATGTTGACCCTCGGGAAGCGTCAGGCTGTAGAAACCATGCTCATTTGTCATTGTACCGGCCCCCGAACGGAGGTCCTGCACTGTGGCATTGATGACAGTCTCGCCATCCTCCTGAGTGACGTAACCACTCACCGTGAAGTCCCTGCGTGGAAAAATGACAACATACTTTCCCTTGCGTTCCCATTTCAGCCCGACGCGGTTGAAAAGATTATTTAGACTCGATTTCAGGCTCTTGCCTTTCAGGGAAGGACCGCTGTAAGGGACATCAAGCCTGATGGACGAATCATAGACGAAATTCACATCATGCTCCCTCTTCAACTCCTCCATGACCTCGCGCACAGTCTTGTTGCCTGAGGCCGACTGCTGAGCGTAGGCAATGACCGTCGACAGCCACCCGAACAGAATCAGGATGAATACAGTCTGCCTCATTTCTTCACCGTCCTTTCGATTTTGACATTCAGCGATTTCTCAATCAGCATGATAATCTCATCGAGGTCATCCGACTCAAACTCGGCGGTGAGGGTCTTCCCCTTGGTCGGGCAGCTAAGCTCGACTTTGAAATGAGCCGAAAGTTCTTTGAGCACATCGGCGAGAGGAGCATTGTCAAACACAAATCTGCGCGTCTGCGGAGCTGTCGCCTCATCCTCCATGACAACCGGCTTGGAAGCTCCGACCAGCAAACCGGCCTCCATTCCACGGGTGAGGACGACACCCTCTGCGCTACCCTTGGCGGTGAACAAGACCTTACCGCTCGTCACCGAAACCTCCGTGATGGAATCGCCGTCAAGCTCCGCAACCGTGAACTGCGTACCCAACACCCTCACGGATGCGTAGGTGGCCGTGACGGTAAACGGAGCCTGCGGATTCCTGCGGACATTGAACTCTACGCGACCACGCATGTCGACATCGCGCGCCTCATCGTTAAAATCCGAGGGAACGTAGGAGAGAGAAGAATGAGGAGAGAGCGTCACCTCCGAACTGTCGGGGAGAATATATGTGGCAGTCGAGTCAGACGCATAGAGCACGACAGGATTGTCGTTGCCACGCATCAGATAGTAACCAACGAGGAGACAAACCGCAATCATCGCAGCCACTCCTGCGACGTATGGTCGCCACAGACTCAGCTTGACAGCCGGATGAGACGATTTATAGGATGCCAACGCCTTACGGGTGTCGAAACGCCCGGGCGCATAGTACTTTAAAACGAATTGTAGATATTTGTTTTCTCTGTCCATATCTTGATTTTTGCACTTTGTTTTTATCCTAAGACAGAGAAAGGACAAAAAACTACTACGCCCTCAGCAAAAATTTTTCAAAAAAATTCAAAAATGATATTTCTCCTACCCCACATCATGTCACCACCCTGCCGGATGGCAACCGGCAAGCTGCGAAGGTATCATGGCATCACCCGGCCGGAGGGCAACCGGTAAGCTGCGAAGTCCAAATGATGATTCCATCACCAGCTTAAGTAAAAATAACAAAAGTGATGGGTAGTTATATAAGTGATGTGTAGTTATATAGCAGGCATAATGTCATCACCCAGCCGGATAGCAACCGGTAAGCTGCGAAGGCATCATGGCATAACTCAGCCGGATGGCAACCGGTAAGCTGCGAATGCAGCGATACGATGGTAGCCCCTCATCGAGCGCGATGCAATGAAGCCCGCAGGGCGAAATTGCGGCGCGCGAAGGTGTGGGGTCACGTGTAAATCCACCAAAATGGGCATCGAAGATGTCCGATAATATCACCCCCGCATAAACAAACCAATCATTTTATATTTAACCCATTTCAAATAACAAACCAAATAATGTCCAGAATTTTCCATTCCCACAACTCCCATCAACAATTATTCGAATCATCCGAAAACACACGTTATTATCGGACATCTTCAATGCCCGTGACGGGGAATTATCCATTTACCCAAAGAAGAACATATAGACCTTATGGCAAGCACCCTTCAAGGTCTTCAACGCCTTGCTCACCTGATTCTTGACCGTATTCACTGAAATATCCAACTCTTCAGCAATCTCCTCATACTTCAAACCGTCGCGTTTGCTCATCAGAAACACCTCGCGACACTTTTCCGGCAGCGAATCTATGGCTGTCCACATCCGCGCCTCAATGACCGACGCCTCCTCATAGTCCTCCTCCGCAATACTTTCCTCAAACTCATCAGCGGTATGTTCGTGGTCTATCCGGCTGTCGCGTTTCAGCGCATCGATACAGCGGTTGCGCACCATCATATAGAGATAAGCCTTGACATCCGCCACCTCGCGCCCCACTCCCATACCTTCAAGGAAATCGGCAAGACAATCCTGCACCACATCCTCAGCATTCTCCGGACTCCGGAGATAATGCAAGGCATAGAGACACAGCGGACGGTAATACCGTCGGAATATCTCATCCACATCCGTGCGTTGAAGTGTCAGTGCCATTGATTGAAAGGATATTGAAAAAGAAGATATTGATTGAAAAAAAGTATATTGACTGAAAACAGAATAAATTTGGTACAAGCCGTAATTACGATGCCTTAAATCGTCAACATCTGAAAAGGGTACAGAATGACAGAAGCTCAGAAGATACAAAAAGATTAATTTCAGCAAATTATACTTCTGTTACTTTTGTTTATTCTGTTCTTTTGTATCTCTTTTCATCTTACATGAACCGGATTTTCGGATTGAACCATAAATTTGACTATTGGGATTTCAACTGCAAAATTAGCCATTAATTATCAACCCGCCAATAAACATCCACTAATAGACATCCAAAAAGCAGCAATTAGTCATGATTAAGCACCAATACATCGCCCAAATCCACCAATCCGAACAAATCCCTTCCACCATCCATACGAAACTCAACCAAATTGGGTAATAAAACTCAGCCAAATTGGGTAACGAACCTCAGCCAAATTGGGTAATTAAAACCGGCCAAATTGGGTAATGAAACTCGGCCAAATTGGGTAACGGAACTCAGCCAAATTGGGTAATGAAACTCAACTAAATTGGGTAATGAAACTCGGCCAAATTTGGTAATTACATTTTAATTCACTAATTTTGTGGAAAATATAATTTAATCATGAAAGAAGCTTATCGTCCCCGCATAGTAGATTCAGAGCTGTCCCGACGCTTGAAAAGTGTCGGTGCTGTGCTTGTAGAAGGAGCTAAATGGTGTGGAAAATCGACAACTGCCGAACATCATTCCAACAGCGCCATCTTCCTCTCTGACCCAAGACGTAAAGCTCAATATCTCCTGTTTGCCGAAGAAAATCCCGAATTAATACTTGACGGAGCCACGCCACGCCTCATTGACGAATGGCAGCTTGCGCCTATGCTCTGGGATGCCGTGCGCCATACCGTCGACCACCGCAGGGAAAGGGGGCAATTCATTCTCACCGGCTCAGCTAAACCCGTGGACCGCTCCAAAATAAGCCATTCCGGCACAGGACGATTTTCATGGTTAAGGATGCGACCGATGTCGCTTTTCGAATCGGGGGATTCAAGCGGAGAAGTAAGCCTAAAAGCTTTGTTTGAAAATCCGGCTGCCGGAATCGGAAGCGAAACCAATGTCGGATTAGAGCAGATAGCCTATCTGGTATGCCGTGGAGGATGGCCAATAGCGGTCACTCTTCCTGATGACGTTGCCTTGGATCCTGCGAAAGACTATTACAGTGCCGTTGTCAATGTCGATATTCGTGAAGTCGACGGAGTGGACAGGAGCGTGGAACGTGCAAAACGTCTCATGCGTTCATACGCCCGGTTTCAAGGCACGCAGACCTCCATACGACAGATTGTCGAGGATATGAATGGAGGGGACCCGAACGTCATGGAGGACAAGACTGTCAGAAACTACCTTGATGTCCTGCGCTCAATGTTTGTCATTGAGGATATGCCTGCATGGAATCCAAATCTGAAATCAAAAACAGCCATACGCACCGCCGATACCCGATATTTCGTTGACCCGTCCATAGCTACTGCGGCCATGGGACTTGGCCCCGGTGACCTGATGAATGACCTTAAGGCATTCGGCTTGCTGTTTGAAACATTATGTGTGCGCGATCTCAGAGTCTACTCCCAGCCTCTCGGCGGAGAAGTGTATCATTACAGAGACAAAAATGGCCTGGAATGCGATGCCGTTGTCCATCTCCCAAACGGCAACTACGGACTTATAGAAATCAAACTTGGCGGCGAGGCGCTTATTGAAGCCGGAGCGGAAAGTCTGAAAGCCCTATCCTCCAAGATAAACGTTGAACGGATGAAAGAACCTTCGTTCCTTATGGTCCTCACAGCCGCCGGTTCCTTCGCTTATCGCCGTAAAGACGGTGTTCTCGTTGTCCCGATAACAACCCTTGGGGCATAATCAGGCTCTATCTTTTATCTGACAGAACCCCTAATCAATTATTTTTTTGATTTTCTATCTGATTCTTTGTAATTTTGCAGATTGAAGGGGAGTTGCGGTCTGTGGCCGCTACCGACCGACAAGATTCAAGCCCAATCAATCCGTAATTAGAAACTACATAATATTACAGTTCTGCTATGTATAGAACGAAAACATGCGGCGAACTCCGACTCAGCGATGCGGGTCAGGAAGTGACCCTCGCCGGCTGGGTGCAGCGCGCCCGCAAGATGGGTGGTATGACCTTTGTAGACGTGCGTGACCGCTACGGTATTACTCAGGTGGTGTTTAACATCGAGAATGACGCCGCACTCTGTGAGGCAGCCAATCACCTCGGACGTGAATTCGTGGTTCAGGTGACAGGCAAGGTCGCTGAGCGCACAAGCAAGAATCCCAATCTTCCTACCGGTGACATTGAAATCATCGCCACTGAGCTGAAGGTGCTCAACCGCAGCGATGTGCCCCCGTTCACCATCGAAGACGAGACCGACGGCGGCGATGACCTCCGCATGAAGTACCGCTACCTCGACCTGCGCCGCAACTGTGTGCGCGCCAACCTCGAACTGCGCCACCGCATGGCCTTCGAAATCCGCCGTTACCTCGACTCGAAGGGCTTCCTCGAAGTGGAGACTCCGGTCCTCATCAAGTCGACCCCCGAAGGTGCGCGCGACTTCGTTGTCCCCTCGCGCATGAATCCCGGTGAGTTCTACGCTCTTCCCCAGTCGCCCCAGACCTTCAAGCAGCTCCTCATGGTCAGCGGTTTCGACCGTTATTTCCAGATTGTGAAATGTTTCCGCGACGAAGACCTCCGCGCCGACCGTCAGCCCGAATTCACCCAGATTGACTGCGAAATGTCGTTCGTCAATCAGGAAGACGTGCTCAACATGTTCGAAGGTCTCGTGAAACACATCTTCAAATATGTCAAGGACATCGACTTCACCGAGCCTTTCCCCCGCATGACATGGGCCGACGCCATGCGCCTCTACGGTTCCGACAAACCCGATACCCGCTTCGGCATGGAATTTGTCGAAATCAAGGACCTCACCGGCGGCAAGGGCTTCGCAGTGCTTGACGATGCCGAATATGTCGGTGCCATCGTAGCCCCCGGCTGCGCTGACTACACCCGCAAGCAGCTCGACCAGCTCACCGACTTCGTGAAGCGTCCGCAGGTAGGTGCCAAGGGCATGATGTGGGTCAAGGTCGAAGCCGACGGCTCAATCAAATCGTCCGTTTCCAAATTCTACAGCGAGGACGACCTCCGCACTTGGGTTGAACGCTGCGGTGCCAAACCCGGCGACCTCATCCTCATCCTTGCAGGTCAGACAATGAAGACCCGCAAGCAGCTCTGCGAACTCCGTCTCGAAATGGGCTCACGCCTCGGTCTTCGCGACCCGCAGAAGTTCTCCTGCCTCTGGGTCATCGACTTCCCCCTCTTCGAATGGGACGAGGAAACACAGCGCTACTACGCCATGCACCATCCCTTCACCTCGCCCAACCCCGACGACATCCACTTGCTCGACAGCGACACCGGCGCAGTACGCGCAACTGCCTACGACATGGTTGTCAACGGCAACGAGCTCGGTGGCGGTTCAATCCGTATCCATGAAGCCGAACTTCAAGACAAGATGTTCCGTCTGCTCGGCCTGAGCGAAGAGGACGCACAATACAAGTTCGGCTTCCTCATGAATGCCTTCAAGTATGGCGCACCCCCTCACGGAGGTCTCGCATTCGGTTTCGACCGCTTCGTCAGCATCCTCGCCGGCCTCGACTCAATCCGCGACGTGATTGCCTTCCCCAAGAACAACTCCGGCCGAGACATGATGATTGACGCACCCGCGGCAATCGACGATTCACAGCTCGACGAGCTCTGCATCCGTCTTGACCTCAAGGACGAAAAGAAATAATTGACCCATGAGCGCGAAGCAACCCGTGACGCTTGCCGACATTGTCGGCTGCATTGAAGACTTCGCCTCTCCCGGCCTCCAGGAGAAGTGGGACAACACCGGCTGGCAGCTCTGTCCGCTCACCCCCGATGCACCCTGCACAGGGGTGATGCTCTGCCTCGATGTCACTCCCGAAGTAGTGGCCGAAGCCTCGGCTGAAGGCTGCAACCTCATCATCTCCCACCATCCCCTTATTTTCAAAGGTCTCAAGCATATCACCGGCGCTTCCCAAGTGGAGCGTTCGGTGATTTCTGCTATTACCGGGGGAATTGCGGTCTACTCTTCCCACACCGCCCTCGACTCGGCAAGCCGCGGAGTCTCCCACCGTCTCGGCTCGATGCTCGGACTGGCCGACATGAGCGTCCTCGACCCGCAGCCCGGCAGTCCGGAGACAGGTCTCGGAGTAATCGGCCACTATCCCGAACCAATCCCCGTCGCCGACTTCATCCGTCGCGTCAAGGAGGTCTACGGAGCCTCGGTGGTGCGCCGTTCGGAAGGCCCGGAAGGGATGGAGAAGGTGAGCCGCGTGGCGCTGTGCAGTGGCTCCGGAGGAGAGTTCATCGGTACGGCCATTGCCCGCGGAGCCGATGCCTACATCACATCCGACACCCGCTATCACGACTTCGTCGACTTCGGAAAGAAGATTCTGATGGTGGACACAGGCCACTTTGAGAGCGAAATCTGCACTAAGTCAATTTTTTCGGCCATAATTTCAGAAAAATTTCCTACCTTTGCAGTCCGGCAATCGCGCGCCGAGCAGAACCCGGTGCGCTACGTCTGACGAAGAATTATAAAAATTCTACTATAACATATATGGCGATAGAGCAAAATAAATCCGAACAGTCACTGTCAGTGGAGCAGCGCCTTCGCGCTCTCTACGAGCTCCAGACCATCCTCTCCGAAATCGACCGCATCAAGACCATCCGCGGTGAGCTTCCCGAGGAAGTGCGTGACCTCGAAGACCACATTGAGGGTCTCCACACCCGCATCGACAAATTCCGTGCTGAAATCGAGGACCTCCGCGTGAAATCAGCCAAGGAGAAAAACAACATCGAGCAGGCACAGTCGCAGATTGCCACCTACAAGCAGCAGCTTGACAACGTGCGCAACAATCGCGAGTTTGATTTGTTATCTAAAGAGATTGAGTATCAGACTCTCGAAATCCAGCTCTCCGAGAAGCGCATCAACCAGTATGCCCGCGAGATCGAGAACAAGACAGCCGACATCAACGCTGCCGAAGAGACTCTCGCTGACCGCAACCACATCCTCGTCGACAAGCGTCATCAGCTCGAAGAAATCGTTTCCGAGACCAAGAAAGACGAAGAGCGTCTTCGCCTCAACGCCAAGGAAATCGAGCCGAAGATCGATGCCCGCACACTCACAGCGTTCAAGCGCATCCGCAAGAATGCCCGCAACGGTCTCGGCGTGGTCTACATCCAGCGCAACGCCTGCGGCGGCTGCTTCAACCGCATTCCCCCGCAGAAACAGATGGAAATCAAGATGCACAAGAAAATCATTGTCTGCGAATACTGCGGACGCATCATGATTGATCCCGAACTGGCCGGTGTAACTGAAGGTGAGGCTTAAAGATACTCTTTCTGACAGTTACCAACGACTAAACTACAATTTAATTAAAGATTATGGAAAAGATTCTCCCCGGCAAATATGTCGAAATAAGCTATGACCTCTATGAGGTCGCTCCCGACGGGACTGAAAGCCTCGTCCACAACGTGGTTGACGAAGAACCCGAACGTTTCATCTTCGGTGTGACCAAGGGTCTCATCCTTCCTCTCGAGCGCGCGCTCGAAGGTCTTGAGGCAGGACAGAAATTCGATGTCCCCGTCGCTGCCGGTGAGGGCTTCCCCTATAACCCCGATGATGTGGCCAAGCTCGACAAGAGCATCTTCATGGTCGACGGCAAATTCGATGCCGAGGCAGTGAAGCCCGGTGCCTACATCCCCATGATGACCGGCGACGGATTCCGTATCACCGGCAAAGTGGTCGAGGTCGGTCCTGACCATGTGGTCATGGACTTCAACCATCCTCTCGTGGGCAAGGATCTCCGTTTCAAAGGCAAGGTTGTCACTGTCCGCGACGCGACACCCGAAGAACTCCATCCCTCATGCGGCGGTGGATGTTGCGGTGGTGGCTGCGGCGACGGTGAAGGCTGCGGCAGCGAAGGCTCCTGCGGTTGCGACGGCTGCGGAAACTGATTCCCCCCGAACCTCCACATCCCCCTTTAACGCTTAAACAATCACACAACACCATTACCAATCCATGGCAACAACTGCAGACTTTAAAAACGGTATGTGCCTCGACATCGACGGCAACTACTTCTTTATCGTTGAATTCCTCCATGTAAAGCCCGGCAAAGGCCCCGCTTTCGTGCGTACAAAACTTAAAAATGTAAAGACCGGCCGTGTGCTCGACAAAACCTGGAACTCAGGTGTGAAAGTAAATGAGGTCCGCATCGAGCGTCGCCCCTACCAGTATCTCTACAAGGATGACATGGGCTACAACTTCATGCACACCGAAACTTTCGAGCAGGTAGCCCTCCCCGGCGAAAGCATCGACGGCGTACAGTTCCTCAAGGAAGGTGACATCTGCGAAGCAATGGTTCACGCCGCTTCCGATACCATCCTCACTTGCGAGATGCCTACCAGCGTGGTTCTCGAAATCACCTACACCGAACCCGGCATCAAGGGCGACACCGCAACCAACACCCTCAAGCCCGCCACTCTCGAGACCGGCGCTGAGATTCGTGTGCCCCTCTTCTGCAACATCGGTGACAAGGTCCGTGTCGATACCCGCGACGGTTCATACGTTGAACGCATCAAGGAATAATCATCCCGCACACGAGGGCTGACTTATCCACAACGACAATTCAACCATTCAAAAGCAATAAAGGCTGCGGGCAGACGATGTCCGCAGCCTATTGTTTTCGCTTAGAAAACAACTGTATCCGATAAAAAACCAGTCAGTAGTAATTTCCTGTAATGCTCAAAGGCTATGAAAGTAACAAGAATTTCAGACCGTGTCCACTATATAGGCGTCAATGACCGCACAAAACATATTTTTGAAGCCCTGTGGCCGATTCCCTACGGAGTCAGCTATAATTCATATCTGATAACCGGAAGCGAGAAAAGCGCAATTGTCGACGGCGTCGAGGCTGACTACGCATTGCGTCAGATTGAACATATCGATAACCTTTCGGGAGGACGCAAGCCGGATTATCTGATAATCAACCACATGGAGCCGGACCATTCAGGTGCCATCCGTATGCTCCGTGCCGCTTACCCCGACATGACAATCGTCGGCAATGCCCAGACCATCGCCATGATAAAGGGTTTCTACGGTGTGGATACAAACATGCTGACCGTCAAGGACGGTGATACACTTTCGCTCGGCGAAGACACAACTCTCCGTTTCAACCTCACCCCCATGGTTCATTGGCCGGAGACAATGATGACCTACATCGAAGAGGAGGCTACTCTTTTTGCCGGTGATGCCTTCGGATGTTTCGGAGCCCTCAACGGAGCCGTCCTTGATACCGATATGAACACCGACCACTATTTCCCCGAAATGCTCCGCTACTACAGCAATATTGTCGGTAAGTATGGCCAGTTTGTCCAGCGCGCAATCAAGAAGTTTGAGGGTGTGACAATCAAGACCGTCTGTCCGACCCACGGACCTGTGTGGCGCAGCCGCATCAAAGAGGTAGTGGATCTCTATGACAAGCTCAGCCGCTATGAGCCGCTTTACAACGGTGTGACCATCGTCTACGGTTCAATGTATGGCAACACCGAGACAATGGCTGAAACCGCAGCCGAAGCTCTTGCCGAAGCAGGAATCCGCGATATTTCCATCCATAATGCCTCGATGACCGACCTTAGCTATATCATCTCCGACATTTTCCGTCACCGAGGTCTCATCATAGCATCCCCGACATATTCCGACTCTCTTTTCCCGCCAATCCGCAACGTGATGGAGGCAATCGTCATGCGCGGTGTTAAAAACCGTGAAATAATGATGGTCGGCTCATGCACATGGGCGCAGCAGGCTGTTAAAGTAATGTCGGGCTATCTCGAATCCCTCAAGGCCGTCTGCGTGACCGAACCTGTACTCATCAAACAGGCCCCCACGTCCGAGCAGCTTGAACAGTGCCGCGAAGCCGCTACAGCCCTTGCACGGAAGCTGACTACAGCCGAAGGATAAGCAGGTTGACCGACCGACATCATATACAAAACAAAATTCCACCCGATGACACCGGATTTCTCAAACCTCCCGCTCGAACGTCACCCGTTCCCGCCATTCATTCCTTCCAATGCAAAGGTCCTCATCATGGGCACCTTTCCGCCGAAGCCGATAAGATGGTCAATGGAGTTCTATTACCCCAACAAAACCAATGATTTCTGGAAGGTGATGGGAATCATATTCTACAACGATGTGGACCATTTCCGTCTGCCCGACGGGACTTTTGACGAGGCGCTCATCAGGAATTTTCTTGAAGAAAAGGGAATAGCCCTGCACGACACCGGGGCTGCCATCCGGCGGCTCAAGGACAATGCATCGGACAAGTTTCTGGAAATCGTCGAGCCGGTGAATCTGGGGGCCCTTCTGGAAAAAATGCCCGACTGCCATGTAATCGCCACGACCGGCGAGAAGGCAGCAAGCGTCATAGCGGAAATCACAGCCTCTCCATTACCCAAAATCGGCGAATGGGTAGAGGTCGTCTGGCCGGCCGACGGCCGTCTGCTCGACATGACACGGATGCCATCCACATCACGCGCCTATCCGCTTGCCGTAGAGAAGAAGGCGGAGGCCTATCGCCAACTCTTCATCAAAGCCGGCCTAATTGCAAACCCTTAGAAATTATCCAACTCAACCCTACGGATATAAAACCGCTTCCCGGGAGGACCATTCCTCGGGAAGCGGTTTTGTTTTTACTTATTAAATATGTAATTTTGCACCTTGAACAATTGATGTGTCCAAGGCATTATAACGTTGCCACTACAAGGCACCTTTTTCACATCATAAACATTCTCTTAACTATAGAAAAAATGTTTGATTTACTACCTCTTCTGGCAATCTTCGATCCCGCCGGAATCATGGCAAAATTTTTAGTCGCCGACCCTATGACAGTCTATCTGCTCGTGCTTGGCTTCATGATTATTGAAAGTTCATTCATCCCCTTCCCGTCGGAAGTAATCGTACCTCCCGCAGCCTATCTTGCCTGCACCAAAGGTGATGTCGACATCTATGCAGTTGTCGGACTTGCCACTGTCGGAGCAATCATCGGAGCATTGATAAACTACTATCTCTCGGTGTGGATCGGCCGTCCGATCGTCTATAAATTCGCCAACAGCCGCATAGGCCACGCCTGCCTGATTGACGAGGCCAAAGTCAAGCACGCTGAAGAGTATTTTGACAAACACGGAGCCATCTCCACCTTTGTAGGCCGTCTGATTCCGGCTGTACGCCAGTTGATTTCCATCCCTGCAGGACTTGCGAGAATGAATGTCGGTAAATTCGTCATCTTCACCGGTCTCGGAGCCTTGACATGGAATATCGTCCTCGGAGCCTTAGGCTACTGGCTCGGTAAAATGGTTCCCCAGGACCAGCTCTACGCAAAAGTTGAGGAATACAACGACTATCTGACCTACATCGGCATCGCAATCGGTGTCATCTGCGTGGGCATAATTCTCTGGAATGCTTTCAAACCTCGCCCCAAAAGTCCCGTAGCATAAGTTATCGGGGCCACTCTAAAACCAAACCTCCAAAGACAAATATCAACAACCATGATACAAGTAGCACCCTCCCTCCTTTCCGCCGACTTCGCCCGACTTGGCGAGGCCGTCACAATGGTCAATACCAGCCGTGCGTCGATGATTCACATCGATGTCATGGACGGAATGTTTGTCCCCAACATAACCATCGGATTTCCCGTCATCAAGGCTATCAGCACCATTGCCGAAAAGCCGCTTGATGTCCACATGATGGTCATGGATCCGGGACGCTACGTCGGTCTTGTGCGCGATGCGGGGGCTGCTATCATGAATGTCCACTGGGAAGCCTGCACCCATCTCGACCGCGTCATCCACACCATAAAGGATGCCGGGATGCGTGCGGCAGTCACCCTCAATCCCGCAACTCCGGTCATGATGTTGCAGGACATCATTCGCGAACTCGATATGGTGCTTCTCATGAGTGTGAATCCCGGTTTCGGAGGCCAGAGCTTCATCACCAACACCCTCAGGAAAGTGAGACAACTCCGCGCGTTGATTGCCGAAAGCGGCTCGGAAGCCGTAATTGAAATTGACGGAGGTGTGAATCTATCAACCGCTCCCGCACTCATTGAAGCCGGAGCAGACATCCTTGTGGCCGGAAGCTATGTCTTCGGAGCACCCGACCCCCACAAGGCTATTGCTGACCTTATTGACCTTGCATGATGGACATCCGCGATATACGCATAGAAAACTTCGACTATCCTCTCCCAGACGAACGCATCGCAAAGCATCCGCTTGCCGAACGTGACCGCTGTCTGCTGCTTGTAAAAGATGCCGACGGCAACGTCGACACCCGCATCTTCAATGAACTTCCGGCACTCTTGCCGGAGGACGCGATGCTCGTCTACAACAATACCCGTGTCATCAACGCCCGTCTGCGTTTCCGCAAAGGCGAGGCATCCGACGGCGCACTGATAGAGATTTTCTGCCTCGAACCCGTCAATCCGGCAGACTATGCCTGCAATTTCGCCTCGACCCACTCCTGTTCCTGGACCTGCTTTGTCGGCAACTCCAAGCGATGGAAGAGCGAACCGCTGCGTATGCCTCTGACAATCGACGGAGAAAACCTCACACTGACTGCAACCCGAATCGCCCGCGAAGGCAACACATCGGTTGTGGAATTTTCATGGGACAATCAGGCCATCACCTTCTCCCGCATCATCTCAGCCGTAGGTGAAATCCCCATTCCTCCCTACCTCAACCGCAACACGGAGGAAAGCGATTCAAGCGACTATCAGACCGTCTTCTCCCATATCGACGGTTCGGTGGCAGCCCCGACCGCAGGTCTTCACTTTACCCCGGAAGTACTCGAAGCCATCGACCGCCGCGACATTCCCCGCCGCGAGCTTACCCTCCACGTCGGGGCCGGTACATTCCAGCCGGTCAAATCAGACTCCATCGGCGAGCATGACATGCACAGCGAATTCATCGCCGTCGGACGCAAACTCATCGAAGAGCTCGCCTCGACTGACCGTCGCATCATTGCCGTCGGCACAACCTCCGTGCGTACACTCGAAAGCCTCTACCACCTCGGTTGCCGCCTTTCATGCGGACTACCGGCCGACGTACTACCACAATGGTACCCCTACGAGGAATCACATCCGCAACTCTCCGTCGGCGAATCAATGCAGGCAATCCTGCGCCATCTCGACGCGACAGGCGAGGACACGTTTGTGGCCTCCACGCGCCTCATGATAGCACCCGGATATAAGTACCGTGTAGTCAAGGGAATGGTGACCAACTTCCATCAGCCACGCTCGACACTCCTCCTGCTCGTATCAGCCTTCCTACAAAGCAATCCGGCAAACCCGGAGTGGCGCACAATCTACGACTACGCACTCTCAAATCCCGCCTACCGCTTCCTCTCATACGGCGACGCATGTCTCTTCCTGTAGCAAAAATCTCATTTACCCAGGTCTGACATAATTCCCTCAGTCTCAAGTCCAAATCTCTCAATTTCAAGCTTAATTTCCTCAATTTCAAATTTGTATTATCCATAACATTCCGTTTTTCAAGTATTTTTTTCAACAAAATTAATACCTGAACCAGCCCAAACAGTGCGATAATACAAATCCCACAAAATTACAATCATAAAACGAAATGTGTGACTCAATCAGACTTTCTATTGAGTCACACATTGTGTTTTATAATTTATTCAATCTGGAGCTAATGCCCAACTAAATATAGATTTTCTCTACATGTGTTTGTCGAGGATGGTGGGATAGAATTTGCCGTCCTTGCTGATGATGTTGAATCCCATCTTTGTCATGGGGGCATTGCCCTCGGCATCTGCCTCGCCGAATGCTACGTCGAATGTGACGGTATTGGTCCACTCGTTGTCGAAGCCGGTTGAATAGAGCTTGAATGATTTCACCGGAAACACCTGAGCGCGGAATTGCAGATCCGTGCGGCCCTGCTCGTCGAGAGGGGTGAGGGTGCTGTCGGTCGGGTTGAATGTGTAGAGACGGTCGATTGCTGCTGCGTAGTCGTCGTTCTGCATGAGGGTGAGGATTTCGGCTACCTCATTGACCATAGCCGATGAGTCGGCTGCGGAAACTCTGTAGCCCTGCTCCTCCTCTGTCTTGGAGCTCTTTGATGTACATGCATTGAACACCCCTGCGAAGAGGATGACTGCAATGGCATAAAGAAATATCTTTTTCATAATCGGATAATAAATCTATAAAAAGGGAGTGGCTTTTGCCACCCCCTTTATTAGTGTTATCAATTTGGATCTGCTATATTATAAAGTAGCCTTTACAGTACAGGGAACAATTACATCAAATTCGCCAAGACCATACTGGATAGTAATCGGAATGCGAACCTTGAATTCCTTGACATTGAGCTTGGTATTATCGTAAACAATCTTACCAAAGCCCTTCTTTACGAGATTGGCCACATCACTGCTGCTGCTTGAATTAATCAGGTAGTCAGGATAAGTGATGGTTCCCTCGGGATCGGGTTCTATGCTGAAGGCAGCAATGACGCTCGGGTCAACAACAAACTTATCAGGAGCGCTATTGATAGTACCAGCATTGGTCTCCATCTTATCAAGGTTAACCTTCACACCCTTCACGTTGTAGTAAGCGAAGAGCCATTCCTGACCGCTAAAGTTTACACTGCGCCAGTCAGAGAAGTCAAGAAGATCATATACATCCCACTTCGAACCATTTGCAATAGCATCAGTAAAGTCAATGGTCTTCTGAGTATTGACAATATTGATAGGACGGAGGAAAGTTGCGGGAATTACAGAGTTTTCGTTGAGTTCGAGGGCAATGCCACATTCGTTGTAAGCAACTACGCCTACCTGAACCTGAAGCTTAGCATTTGTACGGTCAAGACCATTGCCGTCAGAAGCATACTTGTTGAGAAGCTCCTGAGCCTCGGGAGTCTCAGCGAGAGTTACAATACCAGTAGCCTGATCAAGAGTAGCGAGAAGTTTACCATTCGCATAGATGGCATCATTGCTATATTCACCGTTGCTTACGAATGCTCCGTTTTCAACAACCATGAGTGCGTGGTTACTCATATTGGCATTAGATTCCTTATGGTTACCAACGAGGCAGGGGTTAGTCTTATTGGTTACAGTGAACTTAATACCGTCAACGTCCTTCTGAACGTCGGGGAAATAGTAACGATAACCACCGGCGAGACCGTTCTGAGTAGCGTATGTTTCAGCCTTGATTTCGGGCTTACCTGAAATCTGCTTGAAAGTGGGCTTAGAACCTTGCCAGAGAAGATTGAGGTCAGTCACAATTGTCGTAGGCTGATAACCGTTGGTAGGCTGCTGGATATTAAGGAGTGCAGTGGTGAGGTTGCGGAACCAGCGAGCTTCCATCTTAGCCTCTACATTTGCAACGGGCTTAGCGTTAACGGCTACCTGCATGGGCAGATAAACGTAGGGATAAACGTCAGCATCATCACTTTCGAAGCATACATAGGTAGTGCCAACATGGTTTGCTGCTTCGTAAGCCTTCTGCTGGGCCTCAGTATCAAGGTACCAATCGAAATGATATTCATGCTTGCCATTAGCGCTCAGACCATGGAAGCGAACATCACCAAGACCTTCTGTATCAGACCATGTTCCCTCAATATTCTGGAACTGAGTCATTACATCATCACCAGTCGATACGAGAACGGGAGTGTAGTGTGCCACAAATACATCTTCGCTAAGACCGGTTACAGAAAGCATCATATTGAGGATGTTTTCATTTGTTTCAGCTCCACTTGCAGTACCACAACCGAAGTCGATGTTATTGTAAGTAAGAACATCAGTCTTATAGTCGTCAACGGTAGGTGTAATCTTGATGCGGATGAAGCCCTGGAGAACTACGTTGTCACCTTCGGTTACAGTGATATAAACGAGAGGCATGTGACCGAGTTCGTCGGTAGACTGCTTGGAAGCATCGCCGTTTACACAAGGAGTGATGACACCGGTCTCGGGATCGATAGAAGCCCAAGAGCTTTCAGATACGGTGCTTGCGCCGATAGTGTAGTCGATGAGAGAGAAGTTCATCTTAAGGTTGAACTTGCCCCACTCCTCGGGAGAGAGCCATACGCCTTCCTGACCACGCTGGTTGTCAGTATAGGTGATGTTCATAATCTTGAGAAGATCGGCAGTACCGTTCCATGCAACATTCACAGTCTGAACGTTGTCAAGAACATTCTTCATCTCAGTGTAAACTTCCTTGTTGCCACGGGCCTGAGCTGCGCCATATTCCTCAAGGAAAGTCTGGGGGTTGATTACAATAGCACCGGGGGTGATGTCCATCTGAGCGAACATAGCATAGTCAGAAGTAACGGTGGTCACTTCAGTCTTGCCATCCTCCTTGTTCTCAGTGTAGACGTTAGCCTGAAGAGCGAATACAGGCATCTTCTTATTGGAAGCATTGTAGAGGGGAGCATCACCGTTGATAGCTACAGTGAGGACACCGTCAGCAATGCTGAGACCCTTGTTGTCGTTGTAAGAACCATCAAGTGCAATGTTTGCAGAAGATGCACGTGAGATGATTTCAGCATCGTTGGAGACAATCTTAAGATCCTTGAACTCAACCTTAGCACTGGTCGGGTTCATGTGGTAAGAAATCTCTGTAATAGGATGGAAATTGTCAGTATCCTTAGACGCAGTACGCAACCAGTTCTTCTGACCGCTAACCTTGAAATTATTGTAATCAAAGGTTGCAGGAGTTGAAGGATTGGTAACAAGAGGATTATAGACCATATTGTACGAGAGAGCACTCTCGATACCACCAACGAATGTGTTGGGGATGAATACGAGACCACGAAGCTGATCAAGCACGAATGTTACGAGCTGAGGAGTGATGGCGTTAACGCTGTTAGCAAGACGATCCATCTCTTCGCTCATAGTGAAGAGCTGTGCATCGATAGCACCGATGTGGCCTGAGAGAGCGGGGATAACGTTGTTGTTAAGCTCGTCGATGGCATCGCCGTTAGCCTTAATAAGTGCAGCCTGCTTTGTGATTAACTCTGCGTTTGCAGCAGCTTGTGCAGCCGCACTCTGGAGTTCGGTGGTGAGAGCAGCAATCTTAGCCTGATTCTCTTTGATGGCATTGTCAGCTGAAGACAGCTTGCTATTCAGCTCCTCGTCATATTTTTTAAGGGCATCAAGCTGAGTTTCAGTTTCAGCAATGAATTTGGTAAACTGCTCAAGGTTTGATGCTATTTCAAGATTTTTAAGTTCATTCTTGACAGCATCAATCTGATCCTGAAGAAGCTTATCGCCTGCGAGAAGATTTTCTTCAAGAGTGCCGAGCTGCTTCTCAGTAGCGTTCTTAAGATTGGTAATATCCAGACCAAGCGCTTCGGCCTGTCCATTAAGAACGGCAATGGCAGCATTGATACCGGCAACGGTTCCATTAAGTTCATCAAATGCCGCGTCAGACTTCACACCGGCAGCCTCAAGCTTATCGTTGATGTCCTTAACCACATCTGAGAGCTGATCATTAGTTGTATAGCCCTTGAGGGATTCAAGAATCTTAGCGATTGTACCGGCATTGTCGTTGATTTTACCAGTATTTGCAGCGATTTCGCTAGCGTTTGCATCGATGAGAGCCTTAAGAGCCTCATAGTTAGCTTTAAGAGCCTCAGCAGCCTGCTGTTTTGCTTCAGCAGCAGCCTGAGCAGCAAGCTGAGCGGCAGCATCGGCATCTTTTGCAGCTGCCATAGCTGCGTCGGCAGCCTTCTGAGCAGCTTCACCCTCAGCCTTGTACTGTGCAATCTGGGTATTAAGGGTGTTGATTTGATCGCTCAGTTTGTCGATGAGCTCGCCCTTTTCAGCCATCTCCTCGTCGAGGACGTTGGTGCGGTCTTTCCAGCCGTCGTCGTCGCAGGAGGTGAATGTTGCGGGAAGACCGCAAGTCAGCACCGACAGAAGAGCAACTTTTACAAATTTTTTCTTCATAAATTTAATTAAATTAGTTAGAAAAGTTTAATTTTGTTCTCGTTTAAGGTTATGCCTTCCGGGAGAAGGACGGAAGGCGAGGTGAGAAGGAGGATACTCCTATGCGTATTCTCCTGATGATTAGCTTTTTGTGATGTGTATGGCTTTATGCATAGGCAAGATTGATTCTGGTTTGTTTAAACTTGTGACAAAGTTAGAGTTAATTCATGGTTTTTGTTTAAAATGGATGTTGCGCTAATGACACATAAGTGTCGCTGATGTTGCAACTTAAGCCGATTGCAGACCTTGGGATAAACCTTAAATCCCCCTGCGGAAAAGTGATTTTTTTTTACCACATATTATATTTTATGAAAAAATAGCACTCCACCGGAGCGCGAAGCCTAAGCCGGGGAGGAGGCGGCGGGAGTTTTGTTATATCATATATATATGTTATATTTGCATTATAAATTATATCCGAGTATGAATACTGTGGCATTAAACGGGTCAGAGAAGACCAAGAAACTGATAGAACTTCCAAACGATATCTGCCGTCGGCTTGCCGTCCAGGCTGCAATGATGGGGACGAGTGTCAAACGCCTTATCGAGACAATGGTGATTGAGGCGACCGAAAAAACGGATGACGAGACAATCTATTCCTATCTGCTTGAGACACGGCCGGAGGGTTCGGTGATGATTTCCGAGACAGAGCAGGATGCGCTTCTCAGACGCTTGCGCGAAAAAGCCGGTCGAGGATGAACTACAGGCTTTCAAAAGATTTTGCCAGAAGTCTTGAACGTCTCAACGGGAAGGAGCTTCGGTCGGCTCTGGCAATGCTTGATGAAGTCGGTCGGGCCAAGACATTGGGAGAGATTACCGATTGCAGGAAGCTGACAGGATTCAGGCATGTCTATCGCATCCGAGAGGGCAGCCGCAGGGCTTTTTTCACCTTCCATATAGAGGTGGTCGACGATGTCGTGTTTTTCCGTTATCTGACGTCGCGCGGACAGGCCTACGACAAGGCGATGGAGACATCCTTGCGGAAAAGTGATGCGGAATAATTGGGGTGTGGGATGCTGTGAATTTTGCCACACACCCGTTAATTTATCCTCTCTTTTCAACTGAGTTAGGGAATAATTTGTTAATTTTGCATCGAATATCCTTTTCCATAGGGGAGGGGCAATAGAAACTTCATGGCAGCCATAGACATAATTTTACTCCTGATCTTTATTGTTTCGGCGTGGCTTGGTTTCCGCAAGGGAATCATCACGCAGCTCGGTTCGGTAGCGGCTATCGTGATAGCCATCATCGCCTGCCGCATGTTTGGCGGGACGGTCGAACAGATTTTCTTTGACAATCATCCCGACTGGCAGGCCGGGTCGTCAATATCGCACTATGCGGTGTCGATTCTGGCAAACGGAGTGATATATCTCGTGGCCTACTATGCCGTGATACTTGTGGCCAAGCTGCTCCATACGGTGAGCCACATCGTGCTCCTCGCTCCCCTCGACCATATCGCGGGCGCGGCCTTCTCGGTTGCGAAATACGGACTTGTGGTGAGCCTCCTGCTCAACCTCTACATTGTCTGCTTCCCCAACACCCATCTGATAGCCGACTCGCGACTGGCAGGAGGGAAGGCGGTCGAGTGGACGATTGGATTCGCACCGTGGGTCCTCGACACCATCCATCCCGTGGAAAAGGACACCGAAAATGCCTCGGGAAATGAAGAGGCGACCCCTGTCGAAACAGACAAAAGCAAGACAGTCTCCCGTTCTATTCATGAATGAAGAAATAATGGAAACAAAAGAGAAAAACAATCCCAAGGACAGCGATCAGCTCATCAAGAGCGCGACCTCCGATGAATATAAATACGGCTTCACCTCCGACATCGACACCGACATCATCCCCGTCGGGCTCAACGAGGAGGTGGTGCGTCTCATCTCAGCCAAAAAAGGGGAGCCGGAATGGCTGCTCGAATTCCGTCTGAAGGCTTTCCGCTACTGGGAGACTTTGAAGATGCCCGACTGGGCGCATCTCAACATTCCGCCCATCGACTATCAGGCCATCAGCTATTACGCCGAGCCCCGCGCTAAGGCCAAGGGACCCGAAAGCCTCGACGAGGTGGACCCGCAGCTTCTCGATACATTCAACCGCCTCGGCATACCCTTGCAGGAGCAGAAAGCTCTTGCCGGAATGGCTGTCGACGCGGTGATGGACTCCGTCAGCGTGAAGACCACCCACCGCGAGAAGCTCGCCGAGAAGGGCATCATCTTCTGCTCCATCTCGGAAGCCGTCAAGGACTATCCCGACCTCGTGAAGAAATATCTCGGCTCAGTGGTGAGCTACCGCGACAACTTCTTCGCGGCGCTCAACTCGGCCGTGTTCTCCGACGGTTCGTTTGTCTATATCCCCAAGGGAGTCCGCTGCCCGATGGAACTCTCGACCTACTTCCGCATCAACGCCTCAGGCACAGGCCAGTTCGAGCGCACGCTTATCGTGGCCGACGATGATGCCTACGTCAGCTATCTCGAAGGCTGCACCGCCCCGATGCGCGATGAGAATCAGCTTCACGCCGCAATCGTGGAAATCGTGGTCGAGGACCGTGCGGAGGTCAAATATTCCACCGTCCAGAACTGGTATGCCGGCGATGCCCAGGGGCGCGGCGGTATCTACAACTTCGTGACAAAGCGCGGCCTTTGCCGTGGCGACCACTCGAAGCTCTCGTGGACACAGGTGGAGACCGGTTCGGCCATCACTTGGAAATACCCCTCATGTGTGTTGAAGGGTGACTACTCGCGCGGAGAATTCTACTCCGTAGCCGTGACCAAGAACTATCAGCAGGCCGACACCGGCACAAAGATGATACATATCGGCAAGAACTCCTCGTCGACAATCGTCTCCAAGGGTATCTCCGCCGGACATTCGCAGAACTCCTACCGAGGACTCGTCAAGGTGGCCAAGGATGCCACAGGATGCCGCAACTACACCCAGTGTGACTCGCTCCTGATGGGCGACAAGTGCGGCGCCCACACCTTCCCCTACATTGACGTGCTCAACGACACCGCCATTGTCGAGCATGAGGCCACGACATCGAAGATTTCCGAGGACCAGCTCTTCTATTGCAATCAGCGCGGTATCCCAACCGAAGAGGCCATCGCTCTGATTGTCAACGGCTATGCAAAGGAGGTCATGAACAAGCTCCCGATGGAGTTTGCCGTCGAGGCACAGAACCTCCTGCAGATCACACTTGAAGGCTCCGTAGGATAATGAAAGCCGCGCTCTATCTCATACCGTCGACCATGAGCGACGCTCCGGTGACCGACGTGATTCCCGACGGGAATCTCGAAATCATACGCGGAGTGAAGCATTTCGTGGTCGAGAATGTCCGCACAGTGCGCCGTTTTCTCAAACGCTGTGACCGGAATATCGACATCGACTCATTGACATTTACCGTCCTCGACGAGCATACCCGGCCCGAAGAGATTCCAGCCATGCTCTCGCCGCTTGCCGAAGGCCACCCTGTCGGGGTGATTTCCGAAGCCGGATGTCCGGCCATCGCAGACCCCGGTGCCGACCTCGTTGCAATCGCCCAGGAGAAGGGCTATGAGGTCGTTCCGCTCGTCGGGCCGTCGAGCATCCTGCTCTCGCTGATGGGTTCGGGCTTCAACGGACAGAGCTTCGCCTTCATCGGCTATCTTCCCCACGAGGCCAAGGCGCGCACCGCACGTCTGCGCGAACTCGAGCAGCGCATTCGCCGTGAGAATCAGACGCAGATATTCATCGAGACACCCTACCGCAACAATAAGCTGATAGCCGAGCTTGCATCGACACTGCCTCCCGGGCTGAAACTCTGTGTGGCCTCCGACATCACCGGCCCGCAGCAGACCATCCTGACCCTCCCGCTCTCCAAATGGGCGCGGTGCAAATATGACTACGACAAAATCCCTACAATCTTCCTGCTGAACTACTGACAACTCAAAACTAACAACCCACAACTATCTACTCCTTGGCAAAATCACGCAAAATATCATCGGGACGACGTATGCCCGGCCTCTTTGACGGTCTTGACGACTTCAATACTGAGGCCGGAAGCGATTTCCGTATCATACCCGAAAAGAAAATGGAAGAAATCGCACGTCAGATGAACCGTGAGACAGTCAACAGCGACACCATCGACGAATTGCCGCCGATGAATGTCGCCGACAAGGTGTTTTTCATGAGTTTCGGCAGTGGCAGTTCAGGCAACTGCTCCTACGTCGGCGACCGCGAGGGTGGTTTCCTGATTGATGCCGGAGTGGAGGTTGCGAAAGTCGTCGACGGACTGCGTCGCAACGGTGTTTCGATGGAGAGGGTGAAGGGTATCTGTCTCACCCACGATCATGGCGACCACATCCGCGATGTCTACGGACTTCTGCGTCGCTACCGCCATCTGCGTGTCTACTGCACCCCGAAGACCCTCAACGGCATACTACGCCGCCACAATGTGTCGCGCCGCATCAAGGACTACCATGCGCCCATCTACAAGGAATTCCCCTTCAAAATAGGCAATTTTGAGATTACGGCCTTCGACGTGATGCACGACGGAGCCGACAACGCTGGCTATTTCATCACCCACGGCGATGTGAATTTCGCAGTGGCCACCGACCTCGGTTGTATCAGCGAGCGCGTCGACTACTATATGCGCCGTGCAACCCACATCGTCATCGAGGCCAACTATGACCTCCAGATGCTCCGCGAGGGGCGCTATCCGGAGTATCTTAAGGCAAGAATCGAGGCGGCCAACGGACATCTCGACAACCGCGTCACTGCGCAATTTCTCGCCGACATCTACACGCCACGTCTTCGCAACGTGTTCCTCTGCCATCTGTCGCATGACAACAACACGCCTCAGAAAGCCCTCGGTGCTGTCGCAACCGCACTGGCAACTGTAGGCGTGAAGAATCTTGGCTCCGGTTTCGATTGCCTCAACGAACCTGACGCACCACCCTCACAGCTGCATCTCGTCGCGCTTCCTCGCTTCGATGCCTCGCTCCTTTATCCTTTGGAGCCGTAGGGAGTGTGTCCTGTCACTGCATCCGTCTATCCGATAATTGAATCGAGCGCGGCCATCAACCGGGGGACAGGCGGGGCATAGTGATTTCCTTTTGTCATCTTATAGACCACATCGATTCCTGCCCGGCGGAGAATGTCGGCGACTTCATCCGTGCAACGTTTCACCGGTTGGAAGCGGGCAACCGTTGTGTCCTCCTCTTCATCACCGAGTGAAAGGTAGATTTTGCCTCCGCGTGGCGGGATGGGGGCCGAGCGCAGCCATGTCGTGAAACCGTCATACCAGAATGAGCCGGAAATGGAGATGACATTGTTGAAGAAGGGCGATTCAATCCATTGCCACGTTGCGAACAGTCCCGAGAGTGATATTCCTGCAAGTGTGCGGAACTCAGGGGTGAGGTTCATCGCCTTATCTATTGCGGGGACGATGACGCGGGTCAGATTGTCGAGAAATTCCTGTGCTTTACCTTCAAATGGAGCGTCACGCTGAAATACCCCGGGAGCACGCCACGGTGTGAGGTCGTTATCCCAGTCGATACCGGTGATGAACGCTATCCCACACGCATAGTGTTCGGCAAGGCGTGCGGACGTTTCCGCTGTCACCGGCATCGGCCATAGAAGATAGACGGTTTGCGATGGAGCTTTCACTCCTTTTTCGGGTGTGGAGATGAGGCAGCGGTAGCCTGCAGTCTCAAATGTCTTGTTCATTTCTGTGTGTTGTTATGCGGATTGAATATCATCATGTTTGCCATGTCGGTGAATCCCAGATTTGAATATAATTCCCGGCCGAGAGGCGTGGCTTCAAGATAAATTTTGCTAATTCCCCTTCTCTTGCACTTTTCGAGGAGATGGTCGACGATGGCGTGTCCTGCCCCTTGATGGCGATAACCGGGACGCACATATATGTTCATCATATATGCGCATTTTCCGTTGGGATTGTCGGGCGAAGGCAGTTCGTGGTGGAAACACAATCCTCCGCACCCTATCTCCTCACCCTCGGCAGTGACGGCAAGACATGCGTAATGGCTTGCGTGGCGGATGTTGAATCTGTAGTAGTCACGGTTCGCCCTGCAAAGTTGGGTGAGGGTTTCGGTGTCAGTCTTTGCCGACAGACCGAAAACGCTCTCTATCACCTCCATGCGCCATGCGAGTAGACGGTCGATGTCCCTGAGTGGTTCAAAGAATAGTTGCATCATAGCTGTCCCTCCTTGAATACTTTTGGCAATGCTTTGCGGTCGACCTTTCCGTTGGGAGTTAGTGGTAAAGTTTCCATCCGGATGAAAAATTCGGGAATCATGAATGGGGTCAGTTTACGTTTGAGTTTCTCGGTCAGTTGACGGAACGAGAAGCGGAGATGACTCGGCACGATATAGGCAACCAGATATGACAGCCCCTGGGAATCAATGTCGGCCTCTACCACGCCGTTCTCGACGTCGTCAATTGCATTTATGACATTCTCGACCTCCTCGCGCTCGACTCTTTTGCCAAGAATCATCACCTGGTCATCCTTTCGGTGAAGGAATCCTATCGACCCGTCGGGGAGACGGTAGCCGAGGTCGCCGCTCCTGTAGATTCTCCGTCCGTCGGGAAGGGTTGTGAAGTTGGCGCTTTCCGGGACAGTCGTGAGATAGCCTTCACCTACACCTTCGCCGAGAATGCAGATTTCACCGCGCTCACCGGGCTTCACCGGTTTCATTTTCTTGTTCATTATCATTATTTCCACATCCTTTATCTCATGACCGATAGGGAAGGTTCCGTCGTCAAGCGGCGGGATATTGTCACAGCGTTGGTAAGTCGCGCACACGGTCGTTTCGGATGGCCCGTAGGTGTTGTAGATTTCAACCCCTGTTTCGCGCAGACGGTCGATATAGCTTCCACGCAGGACATCCCCGCCGCTGATGAGCAGGCGCAGTGATTTCGGAATTTCCGGGAGCTTGTTCATGTCGAGAAGCAGATAGGGGAAGCCGCTGATGATGGTGACACCATGAGCTTCAACAAACTTCATGAGCTCATTAAGATTCGACTTCGTGTTTTCCGGAGGTATGGCGAGGGTGGCTCCGTTGAGAAGTGTGGTGAACACCTCTTCCACGAATATATCGAACGAGCACACAGAATATTGCAGCATCACGTCGCCGGGAGCCGTATGGAATTCCTGTTCGAAGGCGTCGGCGTAATGGCACACGTTGCGGTTGTTGATGACAACACCTTTCGGTTTTCCTGTCGTTCCGGAGGTGTAAAGTATATAGGCTGTATCCTCCGGTGAGGTTTCAGCGACGGTTGCATTATCCGGATTGCCTTCTGCTTTTAATCCGGGTGCGATTTCAAGTAGAGGTGTCGCTCCGGTTTCCGGTTTGACACCAGGTGAGACGATTATGAAGTCGACATCTGCCTCCTCCATCATGAACTTTATGCGTTCGGGGGGAAACGACGGTTCGGCCGGGACGTAGGCGGCTCCGGATTTCAGGACTGCGAGGATTGAGGCTATCATCTCTATGCCGTGGTTCATTACTATTCCGACCCTTCCGGCATGTTTTTTCGGAAAGAGTGTCGTGATGGCGTCCGCAAGGCTGTCGAGTTGTGAATATGTTATCTTTCTGCCATTTTCCACGATGGCTATAGCGTCCGGTTGGGAAGCTGCAATCTGTTTGAAACGGTTGTAAATAGTGTTTTCCATCATGTATATATAAGCCTTTATGACCGTTGATTGTTCAATTATTCTTATATTTGCAAATCAACACACATAATGATTACTACACCCTCATGATTACTCCGGCCCGATATTACGACACCCTCCCTGCCGAGGTCAGAAATCTGTTCCTGAAATGGGGACGGTTCCTCTATGATGATGTCAGCTTCAACATGCCTGACAGCCCACTCCATGCCGCTCATCATTGCGAACGAGTATTGCTTCATGCACTGCGGATGGGAGTCGCTGAAATGGGCATTGATGACATCGAAGCCCTCGAAATCCTCGCACACGCCTCTGTGTTTCATGACACCCGTCGCCATGATGAATATCTCGACACAGGGCATGGAGCACGTGCTGCCGTCTATTATACGGAGTTCTGCAAGGGTGCATCCAATTCAGAAGACTCAGATTGTCCGTCTCGACAGCAAGCCGGAATTGTCTTTCATCCGGAAGCCGTCTATCTGATGCGTTACCATGACCTCGACGACACATTGGGCATAGAAGCTATCCGTAGGGACTTCCCTGACAGAGCCGGAAAGGTGGAGAAACTTTATGCCATTTTCAAGGATGCCGATGCGCTTGACCGTTGGCGTCTCGGGCGTTGGGGACTTGACGAAAAATACCTCCGTACCGCCTCAGCCCGTACCCTCGTCCAAACCGCCCGCAATCTCGTCACCGACACAATGGACCCCGCCATCCTCGCCCACTACGACCGCCTGATGAACGAAATCATGTCAAAGAAAAAATAATCCTTACCTTGCTTAAATTAATCTAATTCTCAAACGGCTACAATAATGTTATACCATATTCCGAAAGATAATTAGGCCAATTAATGAGACAATTTCATCCAACCATTTCACAATTAATCTGATAAGTATAGAACTTAGATATAAAAAGCATCCTGCACAATGTCTCTACGACAGCATGCAGGATATCGGTTGTTGGCTATATGGGATACAACCTTTTTACTGAATATTACATACGATGTTAACAGTAATTGACTATATGCAAGCTTTATGTTGCCTGTAATATAGTTTATATTGCTATAAGGACATATTATAATCTGCTATTATTATCAAGTATCTTTTCGGATTCCTTTAATTTCTATTTATCTCTTTGCAAATTTACAAATAAAATTGCAATAACAAGCATCTGTAGGTGTATCTCTAATGACACGATTATATCGCAGAATACGCACACGCCCAAATAAGACTAAAAATAGAACAGTTTTTTTCACTATTCTTATATGTATATTCTATATATCCCGCTCCTTGTTGGCGGGGAGGTTCCGGCTAAGTTCCGCGAAAAAGTCGCGATTGAGGATGACAGAGATACGCATGAGGAGGGCGGTATCAATGGAATGCTTCTGAAACAGACGGTAGACGTTGGAACGGTCACAGCTCAGCTTTCGAGCGAACCAGGAGATGCTTCTCTCCTGACGCATCAGCTCTTCGCGGATAATTGTACCGATTGGCTGCATTTATGAGGCGTGCGAAAGATTGCGGCAAGCATCCCGGAGGCCGTCATTTTTATAAACTGGAGATAGGCTTGTTACGAAAACGTGGGATGCTGAATCACCTTTCTGTTCTCCAATTCAAGGCACTTCGCAAAACCTACTCGAGAAAAACAGAGACATCCGCAGCCCACGTGGTGATATAGCGGTAAGGTGTGACTCGCACGTTCCGGCCGTTGGTGACCGAAAGGCGCATTGAGAATCACAACGACATACATATATCGCCGTGGACGTTCAAAATGCGGTTTCCTCAGTCTCGAGTGTCAAAAAGTTGCGAAGTTTCTGAAAAGACAGATAGAAACGTTTTTAAACGTCATCGTAAAAATGTGAAACGACAATGCCCACCCGCCTCTGCGGATGTCTCTGAGGATACCACAAGTATTCTCAAAGGCATTTCACCCTGCAAAGATAAGCATTCTGCGGGAAAAATCAAATGTTAAAATCGTGTAGGATTTGGGGGATGGTTGAACAAATAAAAATGTAGTAATGTTATAAAATCAAAACGCTTCAACACCCATTCACGGCAGCGAAGACAAGAGAACAAACCCAACGTGAAGGAAGAAGTGAAAAACAACACAGAAATTTATTTAAAGAAAAAAGAGTTTACTAAAAAATCGTGTTTCATTTTTAATTTATGAGAGAAATGAAAAGAAATTTGTTAATCGTAGCAGCTTTGGGCGGTATGCTCTGGAGCGCAAATGACGCAAAGGCACAGGAGACAGTGTCAGGTGTTGTAGTTGAGGAGACACCCGTCCTCGTCCAGGAAGTGGACTGCAAGGACTACTATACTCCCGGTTCTTGGAAAAACAACTGGTTCATCCAGATAGGTGCCGGTATCCGTTCACCCTTCATGGAGAATGTCGATACCAAAAATGACAACCATCGCCGTATTACCGCCGTCTACAATCTCGGCGTAGGCCGTTGGATCTCACCCTACTTAGGTTTCCGCTTCTCGGGTTACTACGGTGCAATGCACTGGAACCAGGGTGTCACTGCCAAAGCTCGTGTGGCCAACCTCAATGTTGATTTCATGTGGGATATGTTCAACTCAATCGGTGGCTACAGCCCCAACCGAGTATTCTCAATCGTTCCTTTCATCGGTCTCGGCGGTTCATTTGTCTATGACTACAAGCCCGCTCTCGGCAACATCCAGGACCGCGACGGCAAGGGCATCAAGAAAAACCAGTGGCTCCTCCCGGTTTCAGCAGGTCTGCAGCTCCGCTTCCGTCTGAGCGAATATGTTGACTTCTTCGCAGAAGGCCGCGCTCAGTTCTATGGCGACAACTTCAACAATGAAGCTTACGGTCGTCCCATCGACATTGACCTCTCAGCTATCGGCGGTTTCACCTTCCACCTCACCGGCTCGAAGTTCCAGCGCTACAATCCCTGTGACTACACCGATTATATCAACAATGCCAACGCTCAGATCAACGACCTCCGTGGCGCTCTCGCAGCTACCTCCGCAGCTCTCGCAGCCGCTGAAGCTCAGCTCCCCTGCCCCGAAGTATCAGAAACTGTCGTGGAAGCTTCTTCAACCACTATCCTCCCCACCGTCCGCTTCAAGCTCAACTCTGCTTACGTAAGCTCAGAGGAAATGGTCAACATCTACAACATGGCCGAATACATGAAGGCTAATCCCGACGCTACCATCGTGGTTCGCGGTTACGCTGACAAGGATACCGGTACATCAGAATACAACATGAAGCTTTCAGAGCGCCGCGCTCAGGCTGTCGCTGACATCCTCGTGAATGACTACGGCATCAACGCCAACCGCCTCGTCCTCGAAGCTGCAGGCAGCAACACCCAGATTTA
Source organism: uncultured Duncaniella sp. (assembly GCF_910577345.1). Classification (GTDB taxonomy): domain Bacteria; phylum Bacteroidota; class Bacteroidia; order Bacteroidales; family Muribaculaceae; genus Duncaniella. Next base: position 10,094 of record NZ_CAJTMT010000027.1, on the reverse strand, counting down.
CGATACCAACGACTGGAACCGCATCGTAATCTTCGCAATGCCTGAATAAGATATGAGTTGTGAGTTGACAGTTTTGAGTTGACAACCGACAGCAACCTAAAGGCTAAAAACCAAAAACTGAAAACTAAAGACTCAAAACTAACAACTGAAAACTAAAAACTAAAAAAACCGAGTTTTTTCTGTTCAAAAACAATAATTGACGTTTGCGACCCGAAGGTGCCCCCAAAGCCCTCCGGGTTGCTTTCTTTTTCTGCTGACTTCATCTCCGTGTCAGCGGAATTTGCTAATTTTGCGCTATAATACTTAATAAGCATATTTTCATGAGTGTAATCATATTAGGCATAGAATCGTCGTGCGACGACACTTCGGCAGCCGTAATCCGCGACGGTGTCCTGCTCAGCAACGTCATTGCATCGCAGCAGGTACATGCCGAATTCGGCGGCGTTGTCCCCGAACTGGCCTCACGCGCCCATCAGCAGAACATTGTACCGGTCGTCGACACCGCCCTCAAACGCGCAGGGATAAGCAAAAGCGACCTGACAGCCATCGGCTTCACACGCGGGCCCGGTCTGTTAGGCTCACTCCTTGTCGGGACGAGTTTCGCCAAGGGAATGTCGCTCGGACTGCGCATCCCCATCGTGGATGTCAACCATCTCCACGGCCATGTCCTCTCACACTTCATCCGTCGCGAGGAAAACGACCCCGTGCCGGAATATCCCTTCATCTGTCTTCTCGTTTCGGGTGGCAACAGCCAGATAATTCTCGTCAGGAACTACAATGACATGGAAATCCTCGGCCAGACCATCGACGATGCTGCCGGTGAGGCCTTCGACAAGTGTGCGAAGGTGATGGGACTCCCCTATCCCGGCGGTCCGCACATCGACCGTCTCGCAGCCGAAGGCAATCCGAAGCGCTTCAAATTCGCCAAGCCCCACATCCCGGGACTTGACTACAGTTTCAGCGGACTAAAGACATCGTTTCTCTACACCCTCCGCGATGAGCTGAAGAACAATCCTGACTTTATCGAGGAAAACAAGGCCGACCTCGCCGCCTCGCTGCAGAAAACCATCATCGACATCCTCATGGACAAACTCGACAAAGCAGTGAAGCAGACAGGAGTGAAGACCGTGGCAATCGGCGGTGGCGTATCTGCAAATTCGGGTGTGCGCGATGCCGTGGCCGACTACTGCAAGCGCCACAACCTGACTGCCTTCATCCCCCCGCGCGTCTTCACCACCGACAATGCCGCGATGGTAGCCATAGCCGCCTACTATAAATACCTCGACCGCGACTTCTGCCGCTACGACGAAGTCCCCTACGCCCGAGTGCAGGTATAGTTTTGGAGTTGTGAGTTGTTAGTTTTGAGTTGTTAGTTTTGAGTTGTTAGTTTACAGTTTTGAGTCATCAGTTTACAGTTTTGAGCTGTCGATTGCAGAACTAAAAAATCACAACTATACTCCCCCCAACTCAAAACTGAAAACTAAAAACTCACAACTAAAAACCCACAACTGTACTCCCCAACTCACAACTAAAAACTAACAACTCACAACCCAATGCAACTATCCGTCATTGTCATCGGCGATGAGCTTCTGCTCGGTCAGGTGACAGATACAAACTCGGGCGAAATCGCCCGCCATATAGCTCCCTACGGCTGGGAGGTCAACGACGTGCAGGCCGTTGGCGATGAAGCCGAAGAAATACGCCGGGCAATCGACCGTGCCTTTGAACTCAGCGACGTAATCATCACCACCGGCGGCCTCGGCCCGACAAAGGACGACATAACCAAAGGCGTCCTCCGCGACTACTTCGGAGGTGAGCTTGTCGAAGACCCGGCAGTGCTTGAAAACGTCAAGCAGGTGGTCAGCTCCAAAGGATTCAAGCTCAACGACCTCACCGCCGCTCAGGCAATCGTCCCGACCTCATGCCGTGTGATTCAGAACCGTGTCGGGACAGCCCCTATCATGTGGTTCGAACGCGACGGCAAGGTCCTCGTGGCAATGCCCGGCGTACCGTTCGAGACACGCGAGATGTTCCAAAGCGAGGTATTCCCGCAATTGCGCGAGAAATACCGCACGAATGTCGACATCGAACATGCCGTGCTCATGGTCACCGACTATACCGAAAGCGGCCTTGCAGAATACATCGCAGCTTGGGAAGAGGCACTCCCTCCCCATCTCCACCTCGCCTATCTTCCCAAACCGGGCCTCATCCGTCTGCGCATCGACGGCGCACACCCCGACAAGGCTTTCATCACCGAGGAAGTGCGCCGTGCAGCCGCCGAACTCCATGAGATGCTCGGCGATGCCGTAATCGCCACCGACGACCTCACTCCGGCCCAGATTCTGCTCAAAGAATGTGGACGGCTCGGCCTGACTCTCGCATCAGCCGAGAGTTGCACCGGCGGAAACATAGCCCACGAACTCACACTCATCCCCGGTTCGTCGGAAGTCTTTGTCGGCTCAGTGGTCAGCTACAGCAATGAGGTGAAAATGAATCTGCTCGGTGTCGGAGCCAAGACATTGGAGGAAAACGGAGCCGTAAGTCTGCCCGTAGTCCGCGAGATGGCCGAGGGTGTACTCCGTGCCACAGGTGCGAAAGTAGCCGTAGCCACAAGCGGCATCGCAGGCCCCGGCGGAGGCTCGGAAGAGAAACCGGTCGGCACCGTCTGCATCGCCGCCGCACTCCTCACACCCGAAGGGATGACCCTTTGCGAAGCCGAGACCTATCATTTTGCCGGAACCCGCTCCCGCATCATAGAGTCGTCCACCACCCGCGCCCTCATCAAAGCCATCAAACTCCTCCGCACCATCTGAGGTCACAACACGAATCTACAGGTCACGACTTGCGCGTGACCTGTAGATTTCTACCTTTCACCTTAAAACTATATTTCCATGAATCCTCTGTTTGCAAGTTTAATAATTGCATCTGTGACCACAATGTCAGTCACGGCTGCAAAACCAAAAGCGACATTCGCCCCGGCTCCGGGAGCAGAAAATGTGAACATCGACACCCGTCTATCCATCACCTTCCCCTCCGCGCCAACCATTGGCGATAGGGGCATGATACGCATTTTCGACGCAGCAACGGATGTCTGCATCGACAGTCTCGACCTCTCTATTCCTGCAGGGCCTACTGAAAGCACAAAACTGCCGAAAGCCCCCTACACCTTCGACCCATACATCTACGATCAACCACGCCACACCAACAGGACCATCAAACCGGGCACTCCCTCGGGAAACGCGGCTGCAACGTCTGACGAATATCAGCTTAATATAATAGGTGGTTTCACCGACGCCTTCCACTTCTATCCCATAATCGTCACAGGCAACAAAGCGGAAATCTATCCCCACAACAACATGCTTGACTATGGCCGTGACTACTATGTGACAGTCGATCCGGATGTGCTTGTCGTGGACGGGAAGAAATTCCACGGCGTGACGAAAAAAGACGGCTGGCGCTTCTCCGTCCGGCCCGATGCTCCGGAAGCGGCCAACCGCACAATCACTGTCGCAGCCGACGGCTCGGGGGATTTCAACACCGTCCAGGGTGCAATGGATTTCATCCCCGATTTCAGCAGCGGGAAGTGGCGTGTGTTTATCAAAAACGGGGACTACGAGGAGCTGGTCTATTTCCGCAACAAGCGCAATGTGACCATCGAAGGCGAGAACCGCGACAGTGTCTACATACACTATCCCAACAATGAGGTGTTCAATCCTCATCCCGCCGATGTCAGCACTAACGAATGGCTCGGGACCTTCCCCTCGCGCCGGGCACCGTTCATGATGGACAACTGCACGGACATGGTGCTCCGCAACTTCACCGTGGCGACGACTTGCCGCGGACAGGCCGAGGGACTGCTGATTATGGGTGAACGCAATATCGTCAAGGATGTCACGGTCATCGGCGACGGCGACGCACTGCAGGCAAACGGCTCACTTTATATGGAAAACTGCCGCATCGAAGGTGGTGGCGACACTGTTCTTGGCCGTGGTCCTGTCTATTTCAAGAATTGCACGCTCCTCTCCAGAGGGCCCTTTGCCTATATCCGTAACGGCAGCTCCAACCACGGTGATGTGTTCGTGGACTGCACCCTCATCGGTCTTTCTCCGCGTGCAGTCTTCGCAAGAACCAACGGAACATATCCGCACTGTGAATTCGTGTTGATTGACTGCACTCTCGACAACATTCCAGCTATCGGCTGGGAGGGCATAACCAAAGGCCCGCATGACTATGTGAGATTCTTCGAGGCCGGAAGCAAAAATCCCGACGGCTCGCCGACCGACACATCCAAGCGCGCCGAGGGTTCGCGGGTGCTCGATTCCGTAAAGGATAGGAAACTCATTGATGCGTACAGAAATCCGGAATTCGTCCTCGGTTGGAAGCCTGGCGACATTCGTTAATCGTTCTTAAAGGTCTCAACCCTTCAGGTCACTGTAGCGTTTTAGATACAGAATTTCAATTCGAATATCTAAAACGCTATAATTATGACCTTCAACGAAGCTATAAAAAGTTCACGCGTAGTGCTTGTGGAGTTCTACGCCTCATGGTGTCCCCACTGCCAGCGCATGATGCCTGTGGTCTCGCAAGTCAAGGAACTCCTTGACGGACGCGTCCCGGTATTTCAATATGACATTGACAAAAACAACGATGCCGCCGACGAAGCGGGTGTCCGTTCGATCCCTACATTCATAATTTACTATGACGGCAAGGAAGAATGGCGCCACAGCGGAGAAATCGACGGCGAGGTGCTTCTGGCAAAAATCGACTCCTTCAAGGACAAATATTGATTTCTTCATTACTCAGTTAACATCTGCATGTATGTCGGACAGCGGAAGCAACCAGCTTCGGGATTGTCCGACATACATTCTTACAATCTCTCAACAGAATCCTTCATACATTCAATCACGATGGAGACAACAGACAGGACTATATTCAGTGATTTCTTAAGGGAACTCGGGGTGAAACACACCGAGGCATATTCCGACGACCGTTTTGCAAATATGCCCTTCAAGTCGCTGTTCGGTCTGTCAAAGCTCCTTGACAGCTACGGGATAGCCAATGAATCGCTCCGGCTTGGCTCCCCTGACTGTCTGACCGACTTGCCGACACCGTTCATCGCCCACACCGATGTGGGGTTCGTAATTGTCACCGGCTTCTCGGACGGTAAACTGAATTATCTGACACAAGGTGTGGCCGAAACCATTCCGGTCGATGAATTCAAAAAGGCATGGGACGGCGTGGTCATGCTCGCCTATCCCGACAGCAAGTCTATCGAACCCGACTATGCCGCTCACACACGCGACAAACTCATCGCAAAGGCCAAGAGTGTGGTCCTCATCACGGGTGCCATACTGCTTTTCGCCTACCTCTTCATCAGCAACGGGCTTTATTCCCATTGGTCGGCATGGTTCATCGCGGCCATTGACCTCTTCGGACTATGGCTCACATATATGCTCGTACAGAAATCTGTAAAAATCAAGAACGCAGCCGCCGACAGGGTCTGCGGTGTGCTTCAGGAAGGCGGATGCGACAGTGTGCTTGAGATGAAAGCCTCGAAATTCTTCGGCATATTCGGTTGGAGCGAGGTCGGTTTCTCCTACTTCTCAGTCAGCCTTCTCGCACTTCTGATGTTTCCGCAGTGGATATGCTATCTGGCGCTCTGTAATCTGTGCTGTCTGCCATTCACTTTCTGGAGTATCTGGTATCAGAAATTCCGCGCCAAGGTGTGGTGTACGCTCTGCGTGAGCGTTCAGGCCTCACTCTGGCTACTGTTTTTCTGCTACCTCGGTGGCGGATGGTTCAAGGGGATTTTCCCGCTGAGAATCGAATTTTTCGTTCTTGGTCTTACATACCTGACCGTCCTGCTCGGACTAAACCGCCTGCTTCCTCTCATCGACAAGTCTGAACCCACACCAACCGGCTCCGGAGATGACGGCGCTTCCGATCCCATCCCACCGCGCCATTGACCACTCATTCCCCTCCAACCTCATTAAGCATATCCTAAACAACTCCCACAGCTATGAGCATCAAAAAAATAACACGTCCGGACATAAAGGATGCCGTCAGACTCAACCCTCGAGAGATGAACGCCCTTCATTTCTCTCAAAAACACACCATCCTCACCCCCGACCGCCTGAAAACCGCACCCAACGGCAACCAATAAGATGCGAGGCCGGATGGCAAATGGCAAGCTGCGAAGATGCTTTGTGACCTCACCATGCCGGATGGCAAATGGCAAGCTGCGAAGATGCATTGCGACCTCACCATGCCGGATGGCAGTCGGTAAGCTGCGAAGCAGCGGTACGATGGTAGCCCCTCATCGAGCGACGATGCAATTAAGCCCGCAGGGCGAAATTGCAGCGCGCGAAGGTGTGGGGATCACGAGGAAATCCACCAAAATGGGCATCGGAGATGTCCGATAATAACGCACGCCTCCGAATTATTGATATGGAAAATGCCGGATATTACCCGTTTAATTATTTAAAATGGGTTATTGATGGTTTATCTATGCCGGGATGATATTATCGGACATCTTCGATGCCCGTGTCTGCATATCAACCGATAACCCCACACCTTCGCGCGCTGCAATTTCGCCCTGCGGGCTTAATTGCATCGTCGCTCGATGAGGGGCTACCATCGTACCGCTGCTTCGCAGCTTAACATCTGCCATTATGTTAACAATTGTGTTAATGAATTTTAACTTCATCGGATAGCGGGTATGACTGTCTTTTTCAATATCTTTGTATAGACTATTTAACCTATACTACGCGCGAGAGACATTTCTCCATTTGATAGTATATACATTTAACCTGTAATCATTTATTTAACCTACTCAAATCCAATCAGATGTTTCACATTAAAAAATTCATCACGGCCTTGGCGCTTACGTCAATAGGCTCAACGATGTGGGCAGCAGAGGATTCGTTGTATCTTACCTTCAAGTATACCGACGGATCTGTAACCCAGATTGAAATTCCCTTCCCGGAACAATCAGCCGTAGCATTTCCGACAATGAAATTTACGGAAAAAACCATGGAAATCTCCATTCCGTCCGAAAAAGAGGGAGAGGGACCAAAAATCCACACCATCGGAATCGCGGATCTTGAAAACTCAACCTTTGATTCAACCACATCATCCATCGAAAACGCAGTACTCAACAACAGCACTGTATTCTCACTCATAGGTGACAACAGCCTGCGCATCGTCTCGACCGACGATATTCAGGCGGCAGACGTAAGAGTGTATGACGTCGCAGGACGCAGCCAGAACGTCGCTTTAGAGATTGACGGCAATTCCGCAACAGTATCCCTCAACGGACTGAACACCGGAATCTATATCGTAAACTATAAGAACAACTCCATTAAAGTCACCAAGAGATGAAAAGATTGATACTCATTCCGGCTTTGATGTCGTTGATGGCTGCCGGAGCCAATGCCCAGGAAAACGTCATAGACCAGATACATATCGACACCGATGCTTACATCTGGGAAGGCAATACCTTTTATATCTCAGACATCGACAGCATCACTTTCTATAAGGGACCTTACAGTTTCGGAATCCCGGGACAAACCTACAAACTGATGCGGCTCCACGGTAACGGAGCAAACCGCCGTCTTCCCGCTTTTCCGGTTGATGAGATAAGAAACATCGAATTCAAGTTCCGCGACAGCCGCAAATTACCCTCACCGAAATTCACAAACGGAACCACCGATAACAAATGGAACAATCTGCGGATAGTTTGGGAGCCTGTCAATGGTGCCAAAGGATATGTCGTCAGATACTGTGACAATATGGCTGATTGGGAGGACGACGATTATTGGGCCACAACAGAAAGCTCATCCACATCGAAGGGAGAGATAAAATTATCGGCAGACCTGACCACTGTAGTCATTGAAAACCTTAACTATTCATCGCAATACACCTTCGGAATAAAGGCCTTGTCAGACATCGACGACAGTTTCGATTCCGATTGGACGAGCAGAAACTGTCTCGCGCTCAACCGCAGATTCACCCTTGTGACCGGAGAGCGCTACAAAGTCCCTACTATCCTCTCGGTAGCGAGCCGCGACACCACTTCACTGCGCATCGCCTTTGACCTCGACTATGCCAACCACGCTTCAGAGGATATCGACAAGGACTTCGCAAGCAATTTCGAAATTGCCGATGGGAAATTCGTTGCCCATGAACTGAATGTCACACCGCTGTCAGGCGAAGTTAACAACAAATGGGCCAAGTATATGCTGACAACTGAGGATATGGAGAATGGCTATGTTGATATTGACGGATTGAGCTCCGGAACCACCTACAAAGTCTCCATCAGAAACAACAATGTCAAATCCGAACCTGATGCGACATACAACAACCTGTTAGTGACCACAAAAGCGCCCAGCCAACCGAAGCTTATCACGCATGTCGTCACCCCCGGTATGGAAGCCTATAATGCCTGCAACATCTCTACGGAACTTGCCGGTTTCATGGCCGACAATATCCATGACTCCCAGGTTTTCTATCTCGAAGGTGGGAAAATTTACTACATCAACAGCAATGTGGACATCATCAAGGGATTCACACTTGAAACACTTCCCTCAGATGTAGCCGCCGGAAAACATGCTGTCGTCTACATGTGTGATCCCACGGTCAACCCATTGGTCAGCACTTCTACCTACAATTTCATGCTTGGAGGACCATCAAACAGTTCAGGAGCCCTGACCATAAGTCCAATTGCACTCCGCAATATCGACTTCCAGTGTCCGTCGGCCAATAATATAGGTAAAGTACACATGGATGGCGTAAACATAACCGGAAACTATTTCATTAATTCCTATTCTAACTCCCCTCAATTCACTCTCGAAGCCCTGCAAATTGAAAACTGCACATTCCAGGGCATCATCCGCGGATTCATAAGAATGCAAGGAAGCAAGGGGGGTGTCATCCAAAGTTTGAATTGCGACGGAAATATCTTCTATAACTGTGGCTACTTTGATGCCAACGGCCGTGGTTACGGATGGTTCTGCGCTCCCGGAGATTCGTCATACAACATGTTCGGCGATTTCCACTTCACCAACAACACTATCTATGATTCCCCACTGGACTGCCTGCTGACAGACGGAAATAAAATCATTGACTGGCCGGAAGATTATAAATGGAATATTACCATTGAAAACAACACTTTCATTAATTTCTCCACAAGGACAAGCGGACGATATTTCCTCTACCTAAGATATGTCCCCAATGGTTCACACTTCTCCATCCAAAGAAATCTATTCTGCCAGACCAAGAATGAAGATGATGCCCGTCAGCTCTATTTCAGTGGTGCCGACATCCGTTCGGGCGAATTCACATTTGAAATCAAGGACAACTATTCCGTCGGATGCCAGGAATCGAATCTCGGTGATGATAAAATATTCACCTCCGGAGCATTTTCAGCTGCTAAAAATTCATTCGGTGCTTTCCCGGCAAGCAATAAAGGCACAGCGACAGACCTCGTTGTGAGCGCAGGTTCAAATCCCTTAAAGGCCACCGACCTCTTCAACAATCCCAATCCTCCCCATAATCAGGTGGATGGTGTGAATCATCAGGACGACCACAAAGCTCCCGACAATATCTTCGAGGCCCTCAGATATAAACAGTCCCCCGAAGTGACCAACCACGAGATTTATACCAAGAACATCGGCGACCAGCGTTGGAAAAACTGATTGCCTCTGACTGAATAAAATTGTCATCCGGCCGGAAATTCCCGATTTTGCGGAATCCGACCGGATGATTTTTTATCACCTTACAGGAGATACAAAAGAGCAAAAGTCCCTATAACGCGTTCCACATTAGCTTGAAGCGATATAACAAATTTGTTATATGATAGTAATTTGTTATATGATAGGGCTCAAGAGCCAAAAGACATATAGAGAACCTAACGATAACTATCAATCTATAAAATCACCAAAATAGGCGTAATATATACTACATTGCAAATCAGAATTATAGTGCCGGATGGCAATTGGTAAGCTGCGGAGCAGCGATGTGCTCATAGCCCCACATCGAACGGCAACGCAATGAAGCCCGCAGGGCGAAATTGCGTGCCGTGAAGGTGTGGGGTT
>NZ_CAJTMT010000026.1 GCF_910577345.1 uncultured Duncaniella sp. | reverse complement strand
AATTTCGCCCTGCGGGCTTCATTGCATCGCGCTCGATGAGGGGCTACCACCGCACCGCTGCTTCGCAGCTCGCTTGCTGCCTTTCGGTAATAGAAAGGCAATCCGAATTTTGCCTTCCGGTTGGGGTTAATACGGATATTACCTTCTTGTAATAGGATGCCAATTCGGGTGTTGCCTTTCGGTTAGGGTTAATACGGATGTCACCTTCTTGTAATAGGGAGCCAATCCGGTTTTGCCTTTCGGTTAGGGTTAATACGGATGTTACCTTCTTGTAATAGAATGCCAATTCGGGGGTTGCCTTCCGGTTGGGGGTAATACGGATATTACCTTCTTGTAATAGGGTGTCAATCCGGTTTTGCCTTTCTGTAATAGTATGCTAATCCGGGTTCAATCCGAAAATCCGGCTCATGTAAGATGAAAAGAGATACAAAAGTCCCTATAACACGTTCCGTATTAGCTTGAAGCAATATAACAAATTCGTTATATGATAGAACGGAATAAACAAAAGTCCCTATAACATGTTCCGCATTAGCTTAGAGCAGTATAACAAATTTGTTATATGATAGAACAGAATAAACAAAAGCAACAGATACATAATTTGCTGAAAATTAATCTTTTTGTATCTTCTGACCGTTTGTCTTTCTGTACCCTTTTCAGATGTTGACGGATTTAATACGCCGTAATTATGGCTTGTGCCCTAATCCGGATTTTAGGATTGACTTGAAATCAGCACAACAGGCCCGCGGAATTCTGAATTCCACAGGCCTTTTGTGCTGATTTTGTATCTTTTTTGAAATTGATCCTTTTGTGAGGCGGTTGGATTAGTCGCCCATTGTGCGGAGGAGTTCGTCGTTGTCGGAGGTGCGTTCCATGCGGTCTTTGATGAATTCCATTGCCTCGATTGAGTTGCGGTCGCTGAGGAAACGGCGGAGAATCCACATGCGGTTGAGGGTCTCGTTGCGCAGCAGGAGGTCGTCGCGGCGGGTTGAGGATGCCATGATGTCGACGGCGGGGAAGATGCGTTTGTTGGAGAGCTTGCGGTCAAGCTGAAGCTCCATGTTGCCAGTTCCCTTGAACTCCTCGAAGATGACTTCGTCCATCTTTGAGCTTGTCTCGGTAAGTGCGGTAGCGATGATTGTGAGCGAACCGCCGTTTTCGATGTTACGCGCCGCGCCGAAGAAGCGTTTGGGCTTCTGAAGAGCGTTGGCGTCCACACCACCGGAGAGGATTTTGCCTGATGCGGGAGCGCAAGTGTTGTAAGCGCGGGCAAGACGGGTGATTGAGTCAAGGAGAATCACGACATCGTGGCCACATTCGACCATGCGCTTTGCCTTTTCAAGCACGATGGACGCGATTTTGACATGGCGGTCGGCAGGTTCGTCGAATGTCGAGGCAATGACTTCGGCGTTTACGCTGCGGCTCATGTCGGTCACTTCCTCCGGACGTTCGTCGATGAGGAGAATCATGATGTATGTTTCCGGGTGGTTCTCTGCAATGGCATTGGCGATGTCTTTGAGGAGAAGTGTCTTACCTGTTTTTGGAGGCGCTACAATCAGACCGCGCTGGCCTTTGCCGATAGGGGAGAACATGTCGACGACGCGGGTCGAGATATTGCTCGAACGACCGGAAGTAAGGTCGAATTTCTCGTTGGGGAAGAGGGGTGTAAGATGCTCGAATGCCACACGGTCGCGGATATATTCGGGTGAACGGCCGTTTACGCTTCGCACTGAGCTGAGGGGATAGTATTTATCGCCTTCGCGGGGAGCGCGGAGTGTTGCGTCGACAACGTCGCCGGTGCGGAGGGCATATTGTTTGATCTGTTCCTTGGTGACGAGGACATCGTCGGGCGAGGGGAGATAGTTGTAGTCGCTTGAACGGAGGAAGCCATGACCTGCGGGGTCGATTTCAAGCACGCCGGTTGTCTCGATTATGCCATCGAAATTATAGGGCTGAGGCTTCGGCTGATCGAACTGCTGATTCTTGTTGCGGTTCTTCTTGTTTTTCTTGTTCTGAGGCTGCTGTTTCTCCATTCCCGGTTCGCCAAGCACGATTGGTGCGGCAGGGACAGGTGCGGGAGCAGGTTGCGGAGCCTGCATGGCCTGTTCTTTTTCCTGCTGGGAGCGGGGTGCGAATGTGCGGCCACCGGCGCGGGGGAAGAGTGAGCCAAACGAGCTGTCCTTCGGGCGGAAGTCGCGTTTGGGCTGCTGCTGTCCGTCAGGACGGTTGTCATTGTCGGGAGCAGGCCCAATCATGTCGGGCGACTGGCCGGGGCGGATGAATACACCGTGGCGCGGACGCTCTTCTTTCGGCTGACCCTCAGCAGATTCAGTTGTGGGCTGGTTCTGCTGAGTATTTTCTGTGTCAGCATTGTTGTTGCTTGCAGCAGGAAGGAATCCCTTGGGTTCGGAAGACTTGACGTCGCCTTCGGCTGCTTCTGCATTATTATTGTTTTCGATTGCGTTTTCTGCAGCAGGAGCAGGAGTGTTTGTGTCTTCGGGGCGGGGATTGCGTGGAGGACGGCCACGGCGGCGCTTCGGCTGCTGTTCGCCCTGTTCCTGCTGGGCTTCGCCGACAGGCTGTTCTGCGCTTGCCGCTTCCTGCTGAGGCGCGGTTTCCTGCGCTTTAGCTTCGGGAGCGGGAGCGTCGGCAGCGTCCTGATTCTGCTGGTTTTGAGCGTTTTCGGCCTTGGGCTTGCGTCCGCGGCGCTTTGCAGGTTGCTCAGTCGGTTGTGCAGCGGCTGCTTCGGCAGGCTGCGGTTGTTCGTCAGGATTGTTTTTTTTCTGTTTGGAAGCGCTCTGGGGCTTATCCTCCTTATTATTGTCTTTTTTTCGACGGCCTTTCGCTATATTGGCAGTCGAAGTGGCAGCCACGTCGCGTGCCTGCTGTTCAAGAATGTCATAAATGATGCTTTCCTTGTCGGAAGAGTCGATTTTCTTTATACCATGTGATAGTCCGATTTCCCGCAATTGCGAGTCGTCCATGGCTTCAAGCTCATTGTAGTTATACATATATTTAATATATAGATTGCGGCTGAAAGTGTTCAGCGGCCCTGGGGGGATATATTAATAAATAGAAATCTTTAGGTAAAAATCCGGTATGATAAAAATCCGGTGATTATTTGCCGTGGGAAATTGATTTTTATCTGCCGTTGACAAATTGCATTCGAAGAAAAGTTGTCAGTGGGGAGAGGGGTGGGGTGTGAGAATGTGGATTGCTTGGAATTGAAATAGAGCGGAGAAGGGGAGTGGCGGAAAATTGAAAAGAGGGAGCTGCGCCCAAACGGACGGACGTAAGAAACCACTGCTTCACCGGATGAAAATAGTTGAAAACTGCTCTGTGGATTTTTTTTGAGGAAGAGATGTTTGTTGAGAATCTCGACCGGCGACCTTAATAAATTATCATGGATTATGAAGAGGGGGAGGTCGCTGATGCAGTCTTGGAAAAGACCGATCTTTAATCACTGCAAAGATACAACTATTTTTCTTAAACAACAAAGGAAACATGAAAAATGTTTTATATTGTGTTTTCATCCCATAATTGTGAGATATATTCAGAAAAAGTCGTAAATTTGCAGCGTTAAAATCATTAGCAAGTTATAAAAATAGCTCTTTATAATCATGATAAATCGAGTTTTGATCCGAATCAAAGTGGTGCAGCTCCTCTATTCCTACCTGCTTACGCAGAGCGAATTCAAGATTGAGCCCCCGGTGGAAAATCCTTCACGCGATAAGAAATATGGCCATGAACTTTATCTTGATTTGCTGATGATGGTTCTGGAAATGTCAGGCTTCGATGTCTCCTCCGGTCGCCGGCAGTCTCCTCTCCGTGGCATTGCACTCAACAAGCATATTGACCATAACGCACTCGCACGTTCGCTCAACGGACTTGACGAGATCAGGGCGATTATCCTGCGTGACCGCTCGGGCGTGGCGCAGTTCGACTCCATTATCCCTGCGATCTACGATGCCATCCCGACACTTCCAGCCTATAAAAGCTATATCCGTATCAAGAAACCCGAGCTTAAGGACGATGTGACCCTCTGGGCCTCTATCATCACCAACCTCATTGCCAACAATCCGGAATTCGTGGCCGTGGCCCGCAAGAACCCCGGCTTTACAGTGGCAGGTTTCACCCGTGGTGTGAATTCGCTCATGCACACGCTCAATGAGTATAACGACAACCGTGGTCTCTTCAACCATGCCCGTCATGCTCTTGACTATTCGCTTGACAAGGCCCATGAGCTTTACCACAGCCTCCTGCTCCTTTCGGTAGAGCTCACCCGCCTGCAGGACCAGCGTCTCGATGCTGCCAAACACAAGTTCCTGCCGACCGACGAGGATCTCCATCCCAACATGCGCTTTGTCGAGAACAAATTTGTCAAGGCGCTTTCTGAGAATGAGGATTTCATTGCAGCGGTAGATGAGAAAAAACTCAACTGGGACTCGGATGCTCTCCTTCTCAGAAGTATTCTCGACAAAATCACCGAAAGCGACTTATATAAGGAATACATGAGCCGCGAGGGTGAACCGACTCTTGAAGAGGATGCCGATTTCTGGCGACAGGTCTACAAGACCATCATCCTTCAGGGTGACGAACTCGCTGACGCTCTCGAATCCAAGTCCGTGTACTGGAACGACGACCTCCATGTCATCGGCACTTTCGTCCTCAAGACAATCCGTCGTATCGGTCAGGGTGATGTCTTCGGCGCGCTCCTCCCGCAGTTCAAGGATGATGAGGACAGCCGCTTCGGTGGCGAGCTTTTCGAGCTTGCAGTCAAGAACTATGAGGCATATCGCGAACTCATTGACTCCTTCGTCAACCGCAACCGCTGGGATGCCGAACGCCTCGCGTTCATGGACATTGTCATCATGGTCACTGCCCTTGCCGAAATCATGAATTTCCCCGCGATACCCCTTGCCGTAAGCCTCAACGAATATATCGAGATTGCCAATGCCTACAGCACTCCGAGGAGCGGAGCGTTCATCAACGGTATCCTCTATGCGGTCATCAACCATCTTAAGGAAGAGGGCAAATTGATGAAGGCCTGATTATCCCATTAAACAGACAGAATACTAATCTCCCAATATAAAAACAGAAAAATATGCTTAACACTATTCTTCTTCAGGGCAACAGCGCAAGCTGGGCAAACATCCTGATGATTGTGGCGCTCATCGCAGTCTTCTACTTCATGATGATCCGTCCGCAGCAGAAACGACAGAACGAAATCAAGAAATTCCGTGAAGGTCTCCGTGTCAACGACAATATCGTGACCGCCGGTGGTATCTACGGTAAGATCAAGAGCATCGACGAGACTACTTTCGTTGTTGAGATTGCCAAGGATGTCCGCATCACAATCGACAAGGGTTCTGTCTATCCTTCTGCACAGCAGGCTCTCCGCGACGCCGCCGAGAAGGAAAACAAACAGTAATCATTTCCTCTGAATGAACGAAAAAGCTCAGAAGATACAGAAGAAAGTGGCTACGGCTCTTAAATCGAGCCGTGGCCAAAACGTATTGCTCTACCTCCTCTTTGTGGCGGTGGCCTTCGTCTTCTGGGTTTTTCTTTCGCTCGACACCGAGGTGCAGCGGGATTTCGACATTCCTGTCGAACTGCAGGATGTCCCCGACAGTGTCACGGTGATAGGGCAGGTGCCCCCGTCGCTCGGTGTGAGTGTCAAGGGTAAGGACTCGCAGCTCCTGCGCTTCCTCTGGGGCAAGCTGTCGCCTGTCAAACTGAAATGGCAGGACAACATCGAGGATGATGCGCTTGTCCTTAACCATCAGAAACTCGATTCGCGCATGAGGGAATATTTCGGCAACGGTGTGCAGATTGTCTCATGCCGTCCCGATTCGTTGCGCCTTCCGTTCACAACCCAGCCGGGAGTGAAGGTGAAACTCATCGTCCAGGCTGACATCCATCCTAATCTCCAATACATCATTTCGGGTCCGATCATGGCGAGCACTGATTCCGTGACCCTCTATTCCGTAGCCGACCTTCCTCATTCGCTCAAATTCGTCTCGACTGAGCCTATCGTTAAATCAAATCTCAAGGATACGACGCGCTATGAGGTGAAGGTGAAGCCGATTGCAGGTGTGCGTATCATTCCTGATGTGGTGACAGTCACTGTGCCGATCGAGCCTCTGATTATGCGTAAGCGCTCTATCGGCATTGAGGTCGAGAACCTTCCTGAAGAAACCAATCTCATCACTTTCCCGTCGAAGGTCGAGATAAGCTATCTTGTGCCTATGAGCGCATATAACGATGACTATCCCGTGAAGGCCTACGTTGACTTCCGTGCTGCAAAGCCGTCGAAAAAGAAGCTTGGTGTGTCGCTGTCTTCACTTCCGGCGGTTTACCACAATGTAAGTTTTACGCCTGACAGCGTTGAATACATCATCGAGAACAGCAAATGATTCCGTAACGTTCTCGCCTGTTCCCCTCCCTGCCTTTGAATTCTAATCCATACACAATCCTGAAAATATTATGCTGATAGCTATATCCGGTGGTATTGGCTGCGGAAAGACCGTGGTGAGCCGAATTGTGGCAGCCATGGGCTATCCGGTCTATGATTGCGACAGCCGTGCCGCCCGCATCATGGACACAGATACTGCAATAAAAGCCAATCTGGCCGAGCACGTGCATCCAGAATGCATCACCCCTGCCGGAGAGATTGACCGCAAACGTCTGAGCGAAATCGTCTTTTCCGACTATGAGGCCCTGCAGCGCTTGAATTCGATTGTCCACGAAGCTGTCAGACGCGATCTTGCCCGATGGTATGGCGAACAGACCGCCCCGAAGTCATTTGTGGAGACGGCCATACTCTATCAGAGCGGTCTCGACAAGATGGTCGACGAAGTTTGGGAGGTTGAAGCTCCTCTTGACGTCCGTGTAGCGAGGGTCATGGAGCGCAACGGCTTCGACCGCAATCAGGTGCTTGCGCGCATCAGTTCGCAGGAACAGTTTGAGGTGGTTGAGCCACACGCCTGCGTCAGGATAATTGTCAACGATTCCATACTCCCCGTGCTTCCCCAGATAGAGGAGGCTATTTGAATTTTTGTGTCAGAACCATCCGCTGACGCATGAAATTGACATGCTTTTATAATATTAACGTTTTGTTAACGTTAGATTAGTGTAATGCCTCGGTGGTATTATGCTTTATGAGAACAACTCTTTATGAAAACCAAATCATTATTCCTGAGCGTTATTGTTGCCGGTTTGTTTGCCTCTTGCAATAGCAGCAAGACGGTTTTGCCTTATTTCACAGACATTTCAACCATTAAAGAGGGCAGTTTTCCGGCCGAGAACTATATGCCGGAAATCAAACCTGATGATGAACTTTTCATATCCGTGACCTCAATCAATCCCGAGGCCACGGCAGTCTACAATGTCCCTACGCTGAATCCCGCGACCCGTGAAATGTTCGGGAATACGATTACCCCGACTCCCCAGACCTACGTCGTGAGCAGCACCGGTGACATCAATTTCCCCGAACTCGGCAAACTCCATGTGGCCGGAATGACCACTGAACAGCTCCAGCAGGAACTTACAAATCAGATAAGCAAAGACGTGGAGGACCCGATGGTCATCGTAGACCTGGTCAACTTCAAGGTCAATGTGGCAGGTGAGGTCAACAATCCGGGCCAGATCCGTGTGACGCGCAACCGATTCTCAATTCTTGATGCTCTCTCTGCCGCAGGCGACATGACGCCCTACGGCGAGCGCTCGAATGTGCTTCTCATCCGTGAGAACAACGGCAAGAAGGAATATGTGCACCTCGACATGAATAAATCCGATGTGCTTGATTCGCCGTACTACTATCTCCAGCAGAACGATTACATATATGTGGAACCCAACAAGGTCCGTCAGGCTAACTCCAAATATAATCAGGACAATGCCTTCAAACTGTCGGTGATTTCAACAGTGGTCAGCGCCGCTTCGGTCATCGCTTCACTTGTCATTGCTCTCACTGTAAAATAAGTAAACACGAATATCTCGAATTATGGCAAAGAAAAACACATCAGACTTCTTTGATGTAAATGCTTTGGTTAAAACATACGTGTCGAAATGGTACTGGTTTGTCATTTCGGTAATTTTCTGCCTTGTCATGGCTTTCCTCTTCTGCCGCATCTACAAGCGGCCGATGGCCATCAGGGCCAACGTCCTGATTCAGCAGGAGGATTCCAACCCCATGGCTGACCTCGGGGGCATGGGCAGTCTGTTTGGCTCGAAAGGCTTCGTTGAGGATGAGGTGTTTGTCATCGCCTCACATTCGCTTTTCAGCGATGTGGCCAAAGAGCTTGGCATCAACAAGATGCACTATGTCAGTGACGGTTTCCTCAAATCGCACCTTGCTTATCCAGAGTTTCCTGTCGATGTCGTGGCCCCCGGCATTGCCGATACGCTTATGTCGACCATTGTGTTTAAGGTGAAAATCAACGATAAAGGCCTTGCGAATATCAAAGCCAAGGTGAAGCGCGATGTAATCGGTAAAGCCAAGGATGTCACTCTTCCGGCTCAACTCCACACCGACTATGGCGATTTCACCATTGTCACCACTCCTGAATATGTCAAGGGTAAGTCATTGAAAACCACCATCAGCTTTACCGGCTATGACGTTGCGGCCGAGGATCTTGACAAGGAGGTCATGGCCTATCGTGGAAGTAAGAAGAGCAATGTCATAAGCCTCGCGCTCAACACACCTAACGCTGACTACGGCACAGCCGTGCTCAACAAGATTATCGAGAAATATAATGAGCGTGGTATCAATGAAAAGAATCTTCAAGGCGAGAAGACAGCGGCTTTCCTCAACGACCGCATAGGACTGCTGTCTAACGAGCTCAATGAGTCGGAATCTGCAATCCAGCGTTATAAGGAGCAGAATCGGATAGTCGACGTTGCAGCCGAGGCCAACTACCAAAGTGTCAAAAAGGGTCAGATGGAATCCGCCGTGTTCAATACTGAGAAAGAAATCGCCCTTCTCAAACTCACCCGCGAATTCCTCGCAGACTCACTCAACTACACTGAACTCATCCCTGCGTCAGTGGCTAACGGTGGTGTGCAGAGCGGTATCAACACCTATAACGCCCTTGTGTTCAAGCGTCTTGAACTCACCCAGAATGCCAAGCAGAACAGCTATGCCCTCCGTCAGTTGACAAAACAGATGGATCTCGTCCGTGCCAACCTTCTTGTGTCGAGCGATAAGGCCCTTGAAAATGCCGAACTAAATCTCAGTAAGATTAAGGCGGAGCAAAGTTCGATTGCCGGAAAACTCGGAAATATCCCTACTCAGGAGCGCGAATATATCAACATGAAGCGCCAGCAGGAAATCAAGCAGGAAATCTATCTTTTCCTCCTCCAGAAGCAGGAAGAGAATGCCATGCTCCTTGCCAATTCAATTCCTAAGGGCCAGATTATTGACGAGGCTTTCTCGCTCAGCGAGCCCCTCGGTCTTTCGAAGAAGGTGATTCTTCTGATAGCATTAGTGCTCGGTCTTCTCTTCCCCCCGATGCTGCTCTATATCCGCAGTCTTGTGCGCAGCAAGTTCGAGACGAAGGAGGACGTGGAGCGCCGCATCTCGGCTCCTATACTTGGCGAGATGTGTGTGGACCGCTCTGGCCGCAACCTCGTCGTCTCTGCTACGGACACCTCTTCAGCTACGGAACTCTTCCGCCTCATCCGCACCAATCTCCAGTTTATGCTGGGCGGTGAAAACGACAAGGTTGTGCTCATGACCTCAACCCGTTCGGGCGAAGGCAAATCCTTCATCTCCCTTAACCTTGCCGCCACACTCTCCCTCCTTGAAGGCAAGAGAGTACTTCTCGTCGGCATGGACATCCGCAACCCGCAGCTTGCCAACTATCTGGGCATCAATCCTCCGATGGGTCTCACCAATTATCTCTCGGCAAGCAATGTCTCGCTTGAATCCATCATTCAGCCCGTCCCGGGTGTTGCTGACTGCGATGTCATTGTCGCCGGTCCGATTCCACCGAATCCCGCCGAACTCCTTGCATCGAAGAAGGTGGATGAACTCTTTGCCAAGCTCCGCACGATGTATGACTATATCGTCATCGACAGTGCCCCTGTCGGCATGGTCAGCGATACGTTCAGCCTCGACCGCGTGGCCGATGCGACAGTCTATGTCACCCGCGTCAACTACAGTACAGTCTCCGACCTTCGCTTCGTTGAGGACATCTATACCAACAACCGTCTTAAGAAGCTCTCCGTCGTTGTCAACGGCACGACTTCGAAGAAGGGCTACGGCTACGGCTATTCTGCAAAGAGTGCCCGTAAATAACCGCTGTTCCGGTTGTCGGTTATAGTAAAAAGTAAGATAAGGTCAAACAAGGTGAACCAACTTTGATATGGTAGAGAAATACAAGGTCTTTTCCGGCTTGTTTTTCGGGGCGATGTGGGCTCTTCTATGCTTCGGTTTCGTCGCAGAAGAACTCATTCCCCCGCTTGCATCGGCAAAAAGTGCGGTCTACCTTTTGTGTGACTTTGTATTTCTTGTTTGCGGACTCTATACATTACGGAACCGCCGCGATATAATTGTGTTTGGCAGTTTTGTCGTGCTTGGAGTGGTATCGGCTTGTTTGAACCATCTTGGATTTGTTTTCACTGTCAACGGCGCGCGTGATTTCTTCGGACTCCTGTTTGCCGCTCCTATCATTCGTTTCATGCTGACTTCCCGTCATCGTGAGCGCTTCATCGAGTCGTTTGACAAGCAACTTTACATCTTCCTTTGGATTCAGGCATTCTGCATGACTGAGCAGTTCCTGCGTTATGGTGCCAATGACCATGGCGGAGGCTCGATGGGTTATGGATTTTCCGGTATTGCATCGACATCCATTTATATCATCTCATTTTATCTTATTTCCAAAAAATGGAAATTCGGTAACTACTGGGGGGAGTTGGCAAAAAATAAAGTCTACGTTTTTCTCCTTTATCCGACATTCCTTAACGAGACGAAAATCAGCTTCCTGTTTCTATTGGCCTATTTTCTGCTTCTGCTTAAATTTGAATGGAAGACTGTATTCAAGCTGCTTGTATCAACCCCGATGATTATTGTCGGAATGATAGGAGCCGGTGTGGCATATCTTGGAATCACCGGTCAGGCTATGGAAGCAGTGTTTTCAGAAGACGCTATGGAAGCCTACATGGTAGGTGAGGATCCTGAAGGTCTGATGGAATTAGCTGAGTTAATACAGGATGAGGTTTATACGGTGGATGATATAGGCGGTGGTATTGATATTCCACGATTTACAAAGATTGTTTTTGTCCCGGAAGCACTTTCGTATTCTTCCGGAGGAATTTTATTTGGCGCAGGTCTTGGACAGTTTAAAGGTGGAACCGTTATTGAAATGTCGAAGTTTGCATCCGAATGGCAGTGGCTGCTTAGTGGTTCTCTTCCGTTGTCCTTTTCCATCTTGATTCAGTTGGGGATTGTTGGCTTTGTTTGGTTTGTTTTCAATATTGTGACATTAATGGCTCCGCGCAGTGCCTCTCTTCTCGGTATAAATATCAAATGTTTTATATGGATTATCATCCTCTTGGTTTTATTATATAATGACTCATTGCGTTTCTTCCCGTTTGCTTTTATCCTTTTTTACATTGCAATGAGAGGTTATGTATTTTCTGAATGCGATGGGGAAAGTGTGAAGGATGCCTGAAAAACGGGTGTCAATATTATAACACGGAAACAACTTGTTAAATGAGTGTTCAAAAAGACAAGAATATAAGGCCTAAAGCGCTGATAGCTGTGAGTCTCACAGGTTTCATGTCGTTCATACTTGATGATATTGACATCTTGCGTGATATGGGCTATGATGTGACTGTCGCTGCTGACAATCGTCTTGGTGAAGATTACATCCGCGGTGAGATCGCTCGTCGCGGTGCAAACTTCGTCGATATCAGGATGGATACCAAATCACCAGTGAAGAAGATTAATTGGGATTGTTACAGAAACTATTGCCGATTGATTCATGACGGAGGATATAAGGCTGTGGTATGTCATACCCCGATAACCGGTTTGGCAGTGCGCATGGCTGCTATCGGGACCGGAGCAAAAGTCATTTATGTCAGCCACGGCTTGTCTTGGACCCATCTTTCAGATTGGAAAACGAAGATTAAATTTAAGCCGATAGAGTTCTTTGCAAGCTGTTTCTGTGATGCCATTATAACTATTAATAATGAGGATTTTGAGGCTGTACAGTCGTTTAATTGTCCGAATGTTTATAAGATTAATGGTGTCGGATGTGACATAGCTGGCTACAGGGATGTACATGTCGATAGAATTGCCATGCGTCATGATTTAGGTGTGTCTGATGATAAAATTTTGGTGTTGGCCATAGGAGAGTTGTCTGAGCGTAAGAATCACATCGTGATAGCCCGCGCATTGGCTTCGTTGCCTGATGCACACCGTTATGTATATGCAATCGCAGGAAGGGAGATTGCTTCCTCGGGCGTTGGTAAGGAGATTCAGGCCTTTTGTGAGAATAATGGAGTACAACTCAAATTGCTTGGCTTCAGAAGTGATATAGACAAGCTCGTCCATTGTGCGGATATCGGAGTTATTCCGTCGGTTCGTGAAGGACTTGGGATGGCCGGTATCCAGCAACTTTGTGCCGGAGTCCCGATGGTTGGCACTGCTGTTCAGGGAATCAAGGAATATGTAATTGACGACCTTACAGGATTTACTGTCAATGAACCGGATGATATTCATGGATTTGCATCCGCGATTAATCGCCTTTCAGATGCGTCTCTCCGAAAATCGATGTCCGGCAATTGCATTCGTGTCGCCGAAAAATTTTCATTGGAGCAGTCACTCGCATCCCGACGAAAGATATTTGCTGAAGTTTTTAATGAGGCTCATGGTTAGCTTGTGTGGCTTATCAAAAAAGAGAACAGCGATGAATAATCCTGAATTATTATTGATAGACAAGGTCCCATTTGGAGAACTCACAGATTTATACAAATGGTGTGAGTATCTTAGGTGCGATTATAATATAACAGTTCTCACGACGAGGCATAAGAAAAAGTTTTGGGAAATGAACGGAGTGAATGTCATATATGTCCCGTTTAAATTTCCCCATTTGGTACGTGGCCTTATCTTTATCATAAGTGCCGTTTGGAAGAGCGCATTTTTCAAGGGCCCGATATTGGTGGAGTATTTCAAAGGTTGCTCTGTTTTGAAACTTCTTTGCCCCTGGCGGAGGATGATTATGGATGTCCGTACATTTTCGATTGAAGCCGATTCGGACGTGAGAAGTCGTGCTGATGCGGGATTGCGGAAAGAAAGCCGTCGTTTTGACCTTGTTTCCACTCTCTCTAAAGGTATTGCCGGAAAAATAGGGCTGGACACTGTCCGCTTGCTTCCTCTTGGTGCAGACGTTATTTCGACTGAACCTAAAGACTATATGAGTGGGTTGAATCTGCTCTATATCGGGACTTTCACCAACCGTAAGCTCGATGTGATGCTCAGAGGAATCAAATTGTTCCGCGACCGTCACCGCAATTTGCCGATGTCGGTTGATATTGTCGGCGATGGACTGCCGGGAATGCTTGATGGACTGAAAAAATTGTCTGCTGAACTTGGTTTGGATGAGATTGTAAAGTTTCATGGCTATGTTCCTTTGACACAGGTCAAACCGTTTTTCGACAGATGTAATGTCGGGTTAAGCTTCGTTCCGATAACTTCCTATTACGAGCATCAACCCCCTACAAAGACATTCGAATACGTCCTTTCTGGACTTTTCTGCATAGCGACCGCTACCGGAGCCAACAAGGAGATTATCACCCCGGAAAATGGCCTGCTGATTCAGGATACTCCGGAGAGCCTTTGCGACGGACTTGAACAATACCTTGCCATACGTTCGACTATCAACGAGACGACCCTTCGTGCCTCTCTCTCGGACAGCAACTGGAATTCAATTGCCCACAACTATCTTGTCCCTATTCTTGATGAATTGTCTGCCGGACAAAAAGATTAAAGCCATCTAAAAAATAATTCATATCACAGCATCGATAAATATTTATTGCGAAATTAAGTGGGTGTAAGGGATTTTTCATAATTTTGTATTCGGTACTCCCTAAATAGTTGTGACAGGGCAAATAAAATGACTACATCCAATAATAAGCGTATAGCGAAAAATACTTTTTTCCTCTACATCAGGATGCTCTTGATGATGGGGGCGACGCTTTATACCAGTCGGGTTGTTCTGGAGGTGCTTGGTATTGAGGATTACGGTATCTATAATCTTGTGGCCGGTGTGGTCGTGTTGTTTACATTTCTGAGCACGACGATGACCACTGCAACGCAACGCTATTTCTGTACTTTGATTGGTCGGGGTGAAAAAGGTTTGTTGCAGGAGATGTTTTCGTCAAGCTTGATTGCCCATCTCCTTCTGATTCTTCTTCTTGTTGTCATAGCGGAGACATTGGGCCTATGGTTCATCAACACACAACTGGTCATTCCGCCAGACAGGCACTATGCCGCGCTGATTGTCTATCAGCTTTCGATTGCTATCACTGTGACAAACGTATACCGCATACCGTTTAATGCTGCCGTCCTTTCCTATGAACGGATGTCGTTCTATGCCTATACCGGTATCGTGGAAGTTTTTTTGAAACTGGCCATACTTTGGCCCTTGTCAATGATTAAGGCCGACAAGCTTGTGCTCTATGTCATGCTGTTGCTTGCGGTAAATGTCATTGTGCTGTTATGGTATATCGTCTTTGTCCATACCCGCCTTGAGTCGGTCAGACATCGCTTTGCGGGCTTTAAATCATCATGCGTTACTGATATATTTAAATTTGCCGGATGGAGTTCATTCAGCGCGTTTGCAAATGTCGGTTCCCGTCAGGGTCTCAATTTCCTCGTAAATATTTTTTATGGGGTAACTCTAAACGCAAGCATCGGAGTGATGAATCAA
Source organism: uncultured Duncaniella sp. (assembly GCF_910577345.1). Lineage (GTDB taxonomy): Bacteria > Bacteroidota > Bacteroidia > Bacteroidales > Muribaculaceae > Duncaniella. The sequence continues at coordinate 30,862 of NZ_CAJTMT010000026.1, read as the reverse complement.
GTGAGTTCCGCTGTCTTTCAGTTTATTGGTAACTTTCAGTCGGCGGTAACTCCTCCGCTGATAAAGGACTATGCTAACGGTGAGTTTGGAGAGGTGAGAAAGCTGCTCATTTTGTCATCGAAATTCTCGTTTTTTCTCTTGCTCCTGTTGATTACTCCGATTATATTCAATATTGACAAGATACTTGGAATATGGCTGACAGACGTACCTCCGCTTACATCTTGGTTCTGTGTATTCTCTCTCATATCCCTTCTCCCAAATACTATCGGTGGGCCTGTTTGGACGGTTATGCAGGCCTCCGGTCGCATTAAACGGTATCAGATTGTGATAAGTGCTGTGACCCTCCTTAACATTCCTGTCTATTACCTGTTGCTCAAATTAAATTTCAGTCCTCAATCCACAGTGTTGGTGCAGTTCGTGACAAATATGCTTGTCGTGTTTGTCGGAACGCGCATGGGATTGGGTAGACTTGGCATTACTGTCGGTTCAATGCTCACAGGCGTTGTGATTCCTTGCTTTTTGCCGTTGTTGATCGGATGGACATTGATTTTTGCCCAGATGCAATATCTCCCCATCCATATCTCCGGTGATTTTTTTGAAATCGTCGTGTCGGCGTGCTTGCAAATTGTGTTTGTTGGAATTATAATCGCCTTTGTCGGACTTTCTGGAAAAGAAAGAGAGCTATTCAAAAACATGCTGCTTTCAAGATTTAGAAAATGATTTCAATTATAATACCGGCTTACAATTGTGCTGAATGTGTCGGCCGGACCATAAATAGTATTCTCACGCAGACATATACAGACTATGAGATTGTGGTAGTCGACGATGGGTCTGCTGATGCAACATTCGATGTGCTGACAGATTTCGCAAAGAAGAATCCCGCCGTAAAAGTTTATTCCATATCTAACGGTGGGGCATACGCTGCGCGTCTTTATGGTGTGGGCAAGGCCGCTGGGGAATGGATCACTTTTGTCGATGCTGACGATGTTCTGCCTGCCAACGCTTTGGAATTGCTTATTTCCGAAGACGACGGTATGGCGGATATTATTGCCGGAACTTTAAGTTTAAACGGCAAGGATTTTCTGCCAAATAAACTTTCAGGACTCCAATCTCCTGAGAATTACATGGATGCTCTCTTGATGCACGAGACTTCGATAGGTCCTTACGCCAAACTTTATCGCAGGGACTTGTTCGGACGTACATCTTTGGAATTGGAATGCCGCATCCATCAGAATGAGGATTTGCTGATGCTTATGAGGCTTTCGGCAAAAGTTAAAGCTATAAAGATTGCACCCGACAAGGTGGTTTATGACTATATTCTCAATCCTCGTGGAGTCTCGAAACAGAAACGACCGTTGACTGAGTGGTTCGCTCTTTTTTCGTTGCTCGCTGAAGTGATTAAAACGCTACCATACGCCTCCGTTCTCCAGAAACCGTTCACATACTACAGAATCACTACTCTCTATGAACAAGGAGTGTTGAAGATGAACGATTTCAACGCTGTCGATCCGCAGCTTCATGAATTTTACAAATCCGTCAAACAGATGGATTTACCTGCTGATTATGCCCGTAAGTTGGCAATAATCAAATCTCCTTTTAGACGCTTTGTTTGGGGATGTGTTACGGTTGCTAAAAATAGAATTAAAGATTTGATTAAAGGCATTCTCAATTATGGCTAAAAATATCAGTAGTCTTGAAAATTGCTACGGTTGTGGCGTGTGTGTAAGCGCCTGTCCTGTGAAAATCATATCTCTTGACAAGAGTAAGGATGGCTTTTATATTCCGGTAATCAGGGAACAGGCTCGCTGTATCGACTGTGGTCTGTGTCTGAGGATTTGTGCTTTCAACCATGATGAGATTGCTTCGCAGTCTACCGATATTTTATCAACCGCTGTCTGGAGCAATGATGATGAAGTGCGCAGCTCATGCTCATCCGGTGGGATTGGCTTTGAAATTGGCAGAAAGTTGTTGGCCGATGGTTATTCGGCGGTTGGTGTCAGATATAATGCCGATTCTGAAAGAGCCGAACATTATATTGCAGATTCTGTCGATGAGTTCCGTGCTTCGAGAGGAAGTAAATATATCCCGAGTTTTACCGCTGATGCTCTTATTAAGATTGATTTGAAGAAGAAATATCTGGTTACCGGTACTCCTTGTCAGATTGATTCGTTCCGTCGGTTGATAAAACTCCGCAAAGTCGAGGACAATTTCATTCTGCTCGATTTCTTCTGCCATGGGGTCCCGAGTCTATTACTTTGGGACAAATATATCGCGGAGACCAAGACAAAAATCGGAAGCATCCGTGATGTCAACTGGCGCGACAAGCAGACCGGTTGGCATGATTCATGGGCGATGAGGATTGTCGGGCAGGCAGAAGGCGATGGTGCCGGTTCATCCGCCTGTCGGAAGGAGGATGAACACATTTCAAGAATGTCGCAAGGCGATTTGTTCTATGATTTCTTTCTCGGTAACTACTGCCTGAACCATTGTTGCTATAAGTCATGCAAATACAAGATGACCTCCTCTTCTGCCGACATCCGCATCGGTGATTTCTGGGGGAAGTCCTACGCATCCAACAAGGAAGGTGTCAGTGTCGCGCTTGCATTTACCGATCGAGGTAAGAGGCTATTGAATGACTTGAAAGACAGTTGCCATTTCGAGCCGCAACCTCTTGGCGTCTGTTGCGAGGGCCAGATGGCTCGTGCTCCGAAAATGCCCTTCATACGCAATCACTTGCTTGAGCAGTTACGTTCATCACGCTCGCTCCGGCAGATCCGTTCCGGATTGATTGCAGCATATAGATTGACTTTTCTTCACAAGCGCATCGCATATAGGATTAAGAAACTGATGGAAAGGGGGAGCAATTGATATGAAAATAGCTCTGATGACAATTTTTCAGGTACCGAACTATGGGTCGGTACTTCAGGCCTTCGCCACTCAGACTGTATTGGAAAAACTTGGCTATGAGTGCGATGTGATAAACTATAATTACCCCAATGACTGGCATTACCGTCATGGATTTATCCGGCCTTCGGCGTTGAAGCAACGTGTCAAGAAGGCGTTGGGGTTGTTAGGCATACATGTCGATAAGTTCAAGACCGGAATAGAGACATTCCGAAAATCACGGTTGAATCTCACACGGCTCTATAAGGATCTTGATGACCTCGCTGCCGAAGATTGGTCCGGGTATACTGCTTTAATCACAGGCAGTGACCAGGTATGGAATCCTCGTTTTCTTAAAGGAGATTCTGCTTTCATGCTGTCGTTCGGTCAGGATGTGAGGCGGATTTCTATTGCCTCAAGTTTTGCCTGCGACTCACTGCCGTCGGAGTTGATTCATAAGTATAAATCCTGTCTGGCTCGCTACTCCGCTATTTCCGTGCGTGAGGGGAGTGGGCTGAGGATTCTTCGTGAGCAACTTGGCCTTGAGTGTCCTTCCTGTACCATGCTTGATCCGACCTTGTTACTGTCTGCCGATGAATGGACGTCAAAGTTAAAGCTTAGGGATAAGCCTGATTGTAGGAAGTATGTCCTGCTCTATGTTCTTGACTATGCCTTTGACCCTCGTCCACAGATTTTGGATATAGCTGCAAAAATGAAAGAGCGTTATGCTTGTGACACAATTATAACTTTTTCAGAAAGAGACAGTCCTGAGGTCCGCGAACTTGGAGCTGTCAGTGTCGAGGTTCGGTCGGTCGATGAATTTGTCGGCTATTTCAAAAATGCAACCGTTGTGGTGACATCTTCCTTCCACGGCACAGCTTTTGCCCTTAATTATTCGCGCCCTTTGATTTCTGTCTGTCCTCAAAAAAGCGACGAACGGCAGCAAGGGTTGCTTAACGAATTGGGTATACCATCCAATGGTGTCGCTGCAACGAGTCCGATTGAATCTATTGATACTCTTGATGCAGACTATGATACCTTCAAAGTTCAATCGGCATTGACTGCCCGTCGTCAGAAACATTTAGAATGGATAAAGGCTTCGATTGAGCCTTGACAGTTAAATGCCAGTGAAAATAAAAAGCAGAAGATTAGAGCGTTTTAACTCTAATCTTCTGCTTTTTGTTTCCGCTGGTTTCGGAAAGCCTCAGCATTCAATCCCTTATTTTCTTCAAGGCTTTCTTGTTGATTTTGACTTTGTATTTCTTGCGGAGGGAGTTGACCCAGTTCTGTTCGAGTTCCTGCTGATAGTCGCCGGTGATGGCGCCGCGCACGTCGGCTGCTTCCTCAGGGGTGTCGATGATACGACCGTTGTAGGCGAACCATGCTGTCCATTTGCCGGGTGCCTCGGGACGTTCGCCGTTGAAAGCGACATTGTCGACAATGGCATTCTCACCCTTGGCAGTCACCACGCGCTCAATCTTGATATGGCGGCCGAAATTGTCGCGCAGACGGTTGACGAGCGAATCATTTTCGATTTTGGTTGATGCAAGATAATCCTTGGCCGCACCTGCAATGGAGTCTGAGGTCGCGAAGACCACATAACCCTTATAGTGAGGGGCATCCCAGTTGTATTTCGAGCGGTTTGCTGCGAAATAATTTGCAAGTCCCTCGCTGTCGGTCGTCGAGCGTTCCCACACATTGCGGTTGCTGATTTCAAAGAGAAGGATACCGTCGCGATACTCGTTGACGAGGTTGCGGTAGTCGGCATTCTCTTCTGCAAGACGTTCGCGCGCTTTGCCGATGACGGTCTCGTCGATGAGACTGTTCATTCCAAGGTTGAAAGCGGTGAAAGCATCTGCAGCGCCTTTGCGTACGTTTTCAGGAAGAGAGTTGCTGACCTCGGCGGCGGTGAGCTGGCGGTCACCGACAGTCGCAACCACCTCGTTGCCTGCTGTCGCAAAAGCTGCTGCGAGGTCGGAAGCCGCACCCATTCTGTCCTTCAGGCCGAAAAGCGCAGTGGAATCGACCTTCACGCCAAACTCGCGTTTCAGCTCTGCAAGGCGTTCCTTTTCAGGCATTGTCGAGCGCATGTCGCGGTTGATTGCAGCCTGTATGCCCGGAAGCTCCTCCTCGATTGTGCCGATGCTGTGGTGAGCGAGTGTCTGGACGATATGGTAGCCGTATGAGGTCTGGAACGGGGCTGAAATTTCCCCCTCCTTAAGTCCGAAGGATGTTTCCTCGAATTCCTTGACCATCTGGCCGGGGCCGAATGTGCCGAGCTTACCGCCGTTGGCTGCCGAACCGGGATCCTCGCTTTCCGCACGGGCTATTGCATCGAAGTCGCCGCCGTTGAGCAGGAGGGCATGGATTGAGTCAATCTGCGCCTTCTTGACCGCTGCTTCCTCAGGAGTAAGTCCCTGGGTCAGTTTGAGGATATGGCGGGCTTCCACCTTTCCGGGATTCGGACGCTCGTCCTCTACCTTTATGATATGGTAGCCGTAAGGAGCATCGTCAATCACCTCTGAAATCTCGCCGACAGGAGTATTGTAGGCGGCATATTCGAAAGGATAGGGGAAACGGTTTGCAAGGATGTAGCCCATTGAGCCACGGTTGCGGAGCGCCGATCGGTCCGACGAATATTTCATCGCCATCTCGCCGAAGTCTGCACCGCCGTTCACGATGGCATTCCTGATGCTGTCGAGGCGCTGGCGGTTGGCCACGTTCTCATCGTAGGTGCTTCCCATCGGGAGCATGATGTGGCTGACGCGGCGCGAGGTGGCCAGGCGGCCGTATGCTTCGTCGATGAGCTTCTTCCCGACAAGTGTGTCGCTCAGATATGGCTTGGAGAGTTCGGCACAGTAGCTTTCATATTCCTTCTTGAATCCGTCGGTCAGATGCAGACCTGCGGCTTCAGCCTCGGCTACCTTGAGCTTGTAGACTACGAACATGTCCACATACTCCTCCATTGTCTGCGGAGCGAGCTGTTGGAGATTGTTTTTCTGATAGAGGTATTCAAATTCGCTCTGGCGTATGTCCTTCCCGTTTACAGTCATCACGACGGGGTCGGTTGTCTTTGCAGCCGTGGCCGAGATGATGGCCGATGCGGCTATGGCAGACAGGATAAGCGTTTTTTTCTTCATGATTTTGTGGCGTATAGACCAATGTTTTCAGTTACATTTATCTAACGGATTTCTCCACGCTTTATTGCGGTCATGCATCTAAAACATCTTATTCAAAGGTTGTCGCGGGAGCTTAAATGGCATGGGAATATGCACACATACGGAGGACGAATGTTCCAATCCACGGACATATCCGTTTCTGAAACCTTTCGTCCTCCGTATGCGTATCTTCCTGCGCCGACAGTCCTTACCGGCGCTGTGGAATTCGGGAGTTATCGTGCCGAAGCGCTGTAGTTGGGAGCTTCGGAAGTGATTGCCACGTCATGGGGATGGCTTTCGGCCACACCGGCGTTGGTGATGCGGGTGAACTTGGCCTCATGCAGACGCTCGATGTCGGGGGCACCGCAGTAGCCCATACCGGCGCGGAGACCGCCGAGCATCTGGTAGACAACCTCGTAAAGAAGACCCTTGTAGGGGACGCGGGCTGCGATTCCTTCGGGCACGAGTTTCTTCGCGTCGGTCTCGTTGGCCTGGAAGTAGCGGTCCTTCGAACCTTTTTCCATAGCTTCGAGCGAACCCATGCCGCGATATGATTTGTATTTACGTCCGTTGTAGATGATGGTGTCGCCGGGTGATTCCTCGACTCCGGCAAGCATTCCGCCGAGCATCACTGAGTATGCGCCTGCTGCGAGAGCCTTCACGATGTCGCCTGAATAGCGGATACCGCCGTCGGCAATCAGAGGTACACCTGTGCCTTTCAGAGCCTTGGCAACGTCGTAGACAGCGCTGAGCTGGGGAACACCGACACCTGCGATGACGCGGGTTGTGCAGATTGAACCCGGGCCGATGCCTACCTTCACGCCGTCAGCTCCGTTCTCAACAAGATATTTGGCTGCTTCGCCGGTTGCGATGTTGCCGACAACGACATCGATATGGGGATACTTCTCCTTGATGGCTTTGAGTACGCCGATTACGCCTCTCGAATGGCCGTGGGCAGTGTCGATGACGATTGCGTCGACACCGGCTTCAACGAGAGCGTCGACACGCTCCATCGAATCAGCTGTCACGCCGACACCGGCTGCAACACGCAGGCGGCCGAGCTTGTCCTTGCAGGCGTAGGGTTTGTCCTTTGCCTTGGTGATGTCCTTATAGGTCACGAGGCCGACGAGACGGTTGTCGGAGTCAACGACGGGGAGTTTTTCGATTTTGTGTTGCTGGAGTATCTGTGCAGCTTCTTCGAGATTTGTCGACTGGTTTGTCACAACGAGTCCCTCCTTTGTCATGACCTCGTCGATCGGACGGTTGGGGTTCTGCTCGAAACGCAGGTCGCGGTTGGTGACGATACCGACGAGTTTGCGGTCCTCGTCAACGACGGGAATGCCGCCGATGTGGTATTCACGCATCATGTTGAGGGCATCGGCCACGGTGCTGCCGCGTTTGATTGTCACAGGGTCATAAATCATGCCGTTTTCCGCGCGCTTCACAGCGTGAACCTGACGAGCCTGTTCGGCAATCGACATGTTTTTGTGAATCACGCCGATACCACCTTCGCGGGCGATGGCGATAGCCAATGCAGCCTCGGTCACTGTATCCATAGCGGCAGAGACGAGGGGAACGTTGAGCGTGATGTTGCGGGAAAATCGGGTGCTAAGGTTTACTTCGCGGGGAAGAACTTCCGAATAAGCCGGAATAAGGAGGACATCATCAAATGTGAGTCCGTCCATTTTTACTCGATCAGCAATAAATGACATATAACGATTAAAATTTATTGCGTGCAAAGTTAATCATTTTTTTAGAAACACAGAAATGCTGCGCCGTGATATTTTTTGTGATGTTAAAAATTTTTTCACACGCTTTGCATTATCGCACCATTTCCATATATCCGGGATATTAACTTTGCCGAAGATAATATCACCCTTAAACCGAAATACTGCGATGAAACAATCCTCCACCTCATTTTCTCAATCCTCCACCTCATTTCCCAAAGTAAGCGACAAGACTCCCCGCTCCAAAGTTTCAAAAAAATTCCACGCCTACATCCACGGCCGGGTGAGTGAGGCGTGTGCCGTCTATGGTCAACCGGTTCTTGCCGTTGTGGCTTCAGGGATGATTGACGTCTATATAGCCGACGGTGCTGCACCCTCGGCTGATTCTGATGCGGTCTGCATGATGATTTTCACAATTCTGCGCCCTGAGATTGACCGCGCAATTGAGCGATCAGCCTCTGCGCGTCGTCGTGCCGCCTTGCGCCGCGGCGATTCTGCTGTGATTGAAGATGTGTTTGCCACTACTACAGAGCGCATAACCTCCGACGGCAATGATGAAGAAGTCCATGTCTGTCCGGACTGCGATGATGAAGCAACTGCCTGTCCCGACTGCGATGATGAAGCAACTGCCTGTCCCGACTGCGATGAGCCGGACTATTCCTCCATTCCATTTCCCAACCGCCGTGCGCGCCGCTTGTTTATGAACGATATGAAACGCCGTGCCCGCACACGGATAAAACCATTGACCGCCGCCGGCTGATGGCTCCAATAGCATCCCACAATCCGCATTTTTCATGCCTATGTCAAAGTTTTTGATGATGAAGACCGTAAATTTTCGTAAATATCCGTATCTTTGTCCCTGATGCAAATGGCACGCGGGCGCATGTCCGTCGTCAGAACAAATGTACGATTTTATAAAACTTAAGGTAGAAAATATTATGAAAATTGCTGTCATTGGAGCAGGAGCAATGGGTGGCGCTGTCGCCTCCGGACTGCTCAATTATGCAAAGGATAAATATTCGCTTACAGTTTCCAATCCCTCGGCCCGCCCGCTTGAAATCCTGTCGGCGGAGGGCGCTACAGTCACCAACAACAATGTCGAGGCCGCGCGTGATGCAGAAATCGTCATCGTTGCAGTCAAGCCCTGGATTGTCGAGACTGTTCTCACTGAAATTAAGGATTCTCTGGATTATTCCCGTCAGACCGTTGTCGTTATCGCTGCCGGACTGACCGGATTGCAGATGATGGAGTGGCTGAGAAAGGATGGCGCTGACGAGCCGTCGCTGCTGATTGCCATGCCCAACACCGCTGTCTCGGTCGCTCAGTCGATGACCTTCATCGTCCCTGTCCATGCCTCGCAGTCTGTCACGGCTGATGTGACCGGAGTTTTCGATTTCCTCGGTGAAACCATGGTCATCGACGAGGCTCATCTTCCGGCAGCCACCGCGCTTGCTTCATGCGGTATAGCCTACGCCATGCGCTATGTCCGTGCGGCTGTCGAGGGTGGCGTTGAACTTGGCTTCAAGGCTGCGGTAGCCCAGAAGATGGTCGTGCAGACTCTTCGTGGAGCCGCCGCTCTGCTTTCGATTGATGGCGCTCATCCGGAGAGTGAGATTGACAAGGTGACAACTCCCGGTGGCATAACCATCCGTGGCCTCAACGAGATGGAACATGCCGGTTTCACTTCCGCAGTAATCCGTGGGCTTAAAGCATCTGTGAAATAATCCCTTTGAAATTATGGCAGAAGAAAAGAAAGGATTGCGCATAGTCGTGAAGGTCGGGAGCAATGTGCTGACACGTCCCGACGGCAAACCCAATGTCACCAATATGTCGGCGCTTGTCGACCAGATTGCCGTGCTCCGTGCGCAGGGCCATGAGGTGATTCTCGTGTCGAGCGGTGCTGTGGCCTGCGGACGCGGTGCGCTCCGTCCGTCGCGTCAGCTCGACTCGGTGGCTCAGCGTCAGTTGTTTTCATCCATCGGTCAGATACGCCTCATCAACATCTACAATTCGCTTTTCAGCGAGTACGGCTATGTCGTGGGTCAGGTGCTGACTCAGAAGGAAAATTTCTCGTCGCGCACATCCTATCTCAACCAGCGGGCCTGTATGCAGACCATGCTTGAAAATGGTGTAGTTCCGATTGTCAACGAAAACGACACGGCAAGCCTTACGGAACTGATGTTTACCGATAATGACGAGCTGTCGGGACTCATTGCGGCGATGATGGATGCCGACATGCTTGTTATCCTCTCGAATGTCGACGGTATTTATGACGGCAACCCGTCGGATCCGGCTTCGCGTCTCATCGGGCGTGTGCGTCCGGGAGAGGATGTAAGCTCCAATGTCGTGGCTTCCAAGAGTGGTTTCGGCCGTGGAGGCATGGGCACCAAGTGTGGAATAGCCCGCAAACTTTCGGAGGAGGGTGTCAGTGTGTTCATCGCGCGTGGCGATCGTCCGAATGTGTTGGTCGACCTTATAAATTCCCCGTCTACCGTACCTCACACCCTTTTTGAACCCCGCCCGGAGGCTCTGAGCAACATCAAGCGCTGGATTGCCCACAGCGGAAGTTTTGCCAAGGGTGTCGTGACGGTCAATGATAATGCCGCAGCGGCTTTGCGCAGCGACCGTGCGGTAAGTCTTCTGCCTGTCGGTGTGACCGCTATTGATGGTGAATGGGAGGAGGGCGACATCATTACCCTTACTACCGATGGCGGTGAGGTCATCGGTGTCGGACGTGCCGCTCTCGGAAGCGGAGAGACAGCCGCGATGATTGGTCAGCGTGGCGGTCGCCCCGTCGTTCACTACGATTATCTTTTCATTGAATAACAGGATGATTTCAGATGTGTGCATACAATTATTAATTGTGTGATGTCTAAGGACGCATTCTGAATCGACAAATTAAAACGTAAAAATATGAATCAAAATATAACCGGCATTCTTTCCGGCGTGAAACAGGCTTCACGCTCACTGTCGTCTATCTCCGATGAGGAGCGTGTGGCGCTTCTTATGCGTCTTGCCGATGCTGTCGATGCTTCTCAGGAGGAGCTTCTCGCTGCCAATGTGGCTGACCTTCAACGGATGGATCCTGCAAATCCTCTCTACGACCGTCTGCAGCTCACTCCGGATAGACTGACTGCCATTGCCGGCGACATCCGCCATGTGGCCATGCTTCAGTCGCCTGTCGGTGAGGTAATCGAGGAGCGTACTCTGTCCAATGGTCTTCGTCTGCGCAGGGTTAGGGTGCCGTTTGGTGTTATAGGCGTCATTTATGAGGCCCGACCCAACGTGACCTTTGATGTCTTCTCGCTCTGTTTTCGCAGTGGAAATGCCTGTGTGCTGAAGGGTGGTGCGGATGCTGCATCGTCAAATGAAGCAATTGTCGGGCTGATTCATCGGGTGCTTGCCGATGCGGGCATGGACACCGCTTGCGTGGCTCTTCTCCCTTCGACCCATGAGGCTACGGCAGCTATGCTGAATGCTGTAGGCTATGTCGATGTGTGCATCCCCCGTGGCGGACGGCGACTGATTGATTTTGTGCGCGACAATGCCCGCATTCCTGTGATTGAGACCGGAGCAGGGGTGGTGAGTGCCTATTTCGACAAGGCCGGTGACCTTGCGATGGGATGCGACATAATCACCAATGCCAAGACCCGCAGGGTGAGCGTGTGTAATGCCCTCGACACTCTGCTTATCCATCGTGACCGCCTCGCCGATCTTCCCGCACTCTGTCGTAGGCTTGCCGAGAAAAATGTGGAAATTCATGCCGATGTTCCGGCGCGTGAAGCCCTTTCCGGACATTACCCCGCTGCGTTGCTGAAAGATGCGGACGAGGACACTTACGCTACCGAATGGATGGACTATAAGATGGGTATCCGCACTGTCGCTTCGCTTGACGAGGCTATTGACCACATCGCCCGCTATGGTTCGGGCCACAGTGAGTGTATCATTACCGATGACGAACAGGCGGCTGACCGTTTTCAGCGTGAGGTGGATGCTGCATGTGTTTATGTCAACGCTCCGACGAGCTTCACCGACGGCGCACAGTTCGGCCTCGGTGCGGAAATAGGCATCAGCACGCAAAAACTCGGTCCCCGTGGCCCGATGGGTCTGCGCGAAATCACCACCTACCGCTACCTCATCAACGGCCACGGCCAAACTCGTCCATAACAGCACGGCCAGCCCCGACCATAACAGCTACCGCCAGCCCCGGCCATAACGGCACGGTCATACCCGGCCATAACAGCTACGGCCATACCCCGCCATACCCCCGCTACGGCCTCACCCCTGCCGGATGGTAATTTCTAAGCTGCGAAGCAGCGGTATGATGGTAGCCCCGCATCGAGCGGTAAAGCAATGAAGCCCGTAGGGCGAAATTGCTTCACCGCGAAGGTGTGGGGTCACGCGTAAATCCACAAAAATGGGCATCGAAGATGTCCGATAATAACATGCTGTACCTTAATATAACATGCTGTACGTTAATATAAATTGTGGCTATATTGTGGATTTTTAGTATAAACGAAAAAGGCTGTCATCCCGACAGCCTTAATTTCGTTTAATAAACCAATCATTATCACATTTCTTGCAATGGAAAAAGTAATTTTTCTCTTATGCCATTATAACGCGGTGGTCAGGAAAAAGGTTCATGTAGGGTTGAAAAATTTTTTTATTCCATTATTTAGTGTCTTTCATGGCGGGACGTATCATGGTTGGATTGACGGGTCATGGCCGGTTGTAGGGACGCGCTGTAGCGCGTATGCCAAATGTAATAGTAAAAACATGGGTACAAAAATTCAAAAATAACAGAAATTACAGACGGTTTTCAGTTGCCGGTGGTTTGATGAATTAATCAAACCGGTATTGAAAAATATCAGCCTTGAAAAATATCTGTAATTTCTGTTATTTTTGAATTTCTGTACCCCTCTGGGAATATCCGGTTCATCTGGCATACGCGCTACAGCGCGTCCCTACAACCATTGTTTAAATGCCCGACAAATCACCCACCTCCTATTTCCCTGTGCCGAAGCGGGATGTGTCGATGTCTGTTTCATGGGGTTTGAAGCCATTGAAGCGATAGACGAAGGTGAGGTTGAGGCTTCGCGTCATGTCCACTACTTTCATGCGGTAGTCCTGTCCACGGGTATTGATGGTCAGGGTCGGTGACCAGGTGTTGAAGATGTCATTGCATTTTAGATTGAATTCGCAGCACCGTTTTCTTGCAAAGCTCCACTTTATACCGGCATCCATTTTCCATAAACCTGTCAGATTGCCTATACCTTGAATAGAGGGGGTAATGCAGGAGATGTCAAGTGAAATAGCGATAGGAGAGGTCGGGGAGAGGCGGAGGGTATTATTGAGTTCACCGTAGAATGTCCATCGGCGGTTGTCGAAACTTATGTCGTGGAAGCGGTCGGCTTTCGCGCGCTGATTGAAGAGATTGGCCGTGATGGTCGAATTGAGGATTGATTTCAGTTCGAGAGGGATATGGAGGTGCAGCCCGACGGTCCGGGTATAGTTCATGTTGACAGTCTGATAGATGAGCTGCAATTCCGTCGGCGACTGATAGGGGAGCTGGACCGATGCACGGTCGTTGTATTTCACATAGAGCGTGGCCACATATTTCTGCCGGAAAATGTAGGAGAATTGGCCTGAATATTTTAGCGTGGGGAGAAGATCGGGATTGCCGACCACAATGCTGTAGGGGTTCAGATAGCCTGTCGCCCCGTGCAGTTCCCAATATGAGGGGTAGACGCGTTCGGAAAAGAATGAGAGCTGAAAGATGCTTGTCGGTGTGCGGTAGTATGTTGCACCCAACTGCGGGACAAAGTCCCAGTTGTGGACGCTTGCATTATGGTAGTATTCCCCTGCGAGTGAGGCAGTGAGGGATAGGCCGAATGGGAATGATCCTTGCATCCCGGCGTAGACCTGGACTGTCTTTTCATTGAGAGTGCTGTTGAAGCCAGGATTTTCGGGCAGGAGGAATGATTGACGGCTATGGTCGGAGGCAGAGGTGTATTCGGCGCCGTAGTTTATCGCCATGTCATTTATTTGGTGTGTCATGTCGGTATAAACGTGTGTTCGGCTCACCCTTTGTCTGTTGGACGCATCCATGATTGGAGCATCGGGTGAGAGGGATTGAAGATACTGATGGCGGCGTTCGGAATAGTGGGAAAATTCGCCTCCTGCGGCGAGGCCGAAAGGGGTGGTATAGCGCAAAGCTGCGTAGTGGAAGGCTATGGGTGATTGGTAGGTTGAGGTGTTGAGGCTTTGTCCGAGAGTACCTGTGGTGTGGCTCAGATTTTTGGAATTGGATGTGAACTGCCCGTTGTAGGTCAGTTTCAGGCTGCTTTCTTTGGTGAATGAATAGGCAGTTGAGGCGTAGATGAGGTTTGAAAGCTTGTGTGAGATTCTGCTGTTGTCTTCCTCGATGAGATGGCGGGTGCCGTCGACGAGATGGTTTGAATAGGTTACTTCACGGTCTTTCCCGCGTCCATCCCGTAGCGAGTAATTCATGTCGAATGTCCACTTCTTTATTGCGTAGGTTGCGGCTGCACCGGCTCCGTAGGATGGACGGTGGGTCTGCTCATAGCCTGCCCGGAGCTGGCCTTGAAGTCCGTCGAGAGGGGTGGGAGTTTTAAGAATGACGTTTATCACCGCTCCTTTGACATGGTATTTAGCGGGAGCGGCATACATGATTTCGACATTTTTCAATTTGTCGACCGGCATTGAATAGAGGAGTTGGTAGAGGGTTTCGACCGACATGTCGGTTGGCTCGCCGTTGAGTATGATGCTGACTGTTCCTGCTCCCGCAAGTGAGAGCATCCCGCCGTCGGAAGAGACTCCGGGAAGATATGTCAATGCTTCGAGGATGTTGCTGACCGGTTTGTTCCTGACGATGGATGGAAGGTCGACCACCATGCTTCCGTCGCGCGATCTGATTTGACTCTTCTCACCTTTGACCACAACCTCATTGAGCATTTGGTCAGGAATGGAGTCGACGCCGGAGGCTTGGAGTAGTGGGGAGGACTGATGTCGGGTGGTTGAGAGTGTGTCCGGCGCTTGGTTTATGGCAGAGAGGGGTAATGCCATTGAACAGAAGAGAAGCAGTATGGGTAAAGCGGATTTCATCATGATGCACTCTGTTATTTCTGATGGTTATTGATGGCATGGTCGGTATTTCCGGGAGCCGAAGCAAAGTTATCCATACGCCGTCACACTGCCTACGGAATTTACTTATTTAGTCTTACCTCTGGCTTATTTAGTCTTAATTCTTTCAACGGAGGTTGGCAGGATGGGAGAAAGTGCGTAAATTTGGGCTTGAAGCCGGATGATTATCAGCATTGCGGTAATCAGTGACCGGTATTATGGTCCGCAGTCCGTGCGCAATAGAGTTTTATGAAGAATTTTAAGACTGTCACCACATTAATAATCGCAGCTTCCGTCGTGGCTTTTGTCATCGACATAATCTGCCTTCACGCGCTTTACCGCTCGATAGAGAAGGATGTGAGGCGCGATGTTTCCGTGTCGATAGTCTATATGGATATTGACGAGCTTTGGGAACGCACCATCAATTTCAGTAAACTGCAGGCTATGTCCGTGGAAGGTACATTGGAAAATGGCAGTGACACCTTGGTGATGAAGGCGACAGGTTCCGACGGAGCGGAGAAAGTTGTCAACAAGCGCCGGTTGATAAAGGCCGAGGCGTTCACTGCCCAGATTGTGGATGAGATGAGCGAGCAGATGCACGTCCAGATGGACAGTGACATGCCGTTGGATGTCTCGGTGTCCGACAGTATTCTTCTCCGCCGTCTCAACGAGAGAGGGATAAATCCTGATTTCGTGGCTGTTGAACTGGTGGACTCGGTCGGGAATGTGGTTTGTGCCAATCCGAGGTTGGAGCGTGACCGGAGCGGACTTGATGTGTTTGAACACCGCTATGGCAAAGGTAAGGGTCAGCGTTATCTCGTCTATATGTCGCCATTGATGTCGCAGGTGTTCCGGCGCATGGCGGGCGTGGTTGCGGTAAATTTCGTGCTGATATTGATTTTTGCGGTCGGATTCCGCTATCTTTTGCTGACGGTCGGTCGGCTGCGTACCTTGGAGGAGCTGAAGGATGATTTCGTTAACAATATGACTCACGAACTTAAAACGCCGATTGCCATTGCCTATTCCGCCAACGATGCCCTGCTGCATTTCGACCCTGCCAATGACCCGCAGAGGAAGGAGGCATATCTCACCATTGCCATCCGTCAGCTCAAACGTCTCGGCGAACTGGTGGAGAGCATATTGGCAATGAGCATGGAACGCAGGCAGACTATGCAGCTTTCGATGGATGACGTGGAGCTTGTCGGGTTTGTCCGTGAAATCGCTTCGGCGCAGCGGATGAGGGCGGAGAAGCCGATTGAGATTGCAGTGGAGGCTGCAGAGGAGGAAATCATGGTGAGGACCGACAGGGTGCATTTCGCCAATGTGGTGAACAATTTGATTGACAATGCAATCAAGTATTCGGGTGAGAGCGTTGAAATCAGGATAAACTGTTCGCGGGATGGTATAAGTGTGGCTGACAATGGAATCGGTATTCCGGCTAAAAGTCTTCCGCAGCTATTCAATAAATTCTACCGTGTGCCACACGGAAATTGCAACGAAGTAAGAGGCTATGGCATAGGTCTCTATTATGTCAGACAGATACTCGAAAAGATGGGATGGACAATCAGTGTCAGAAGCCGTCTGGGAAGAGGGTCGGAGTTCACGATAAAATTCAATGATTATGGCAAGGAAAATATTGTTGGTCGAGGATGAGGCGGATCTTGCAATGATTGTCGCCGATACCTTGCGCGGACAGGGCTACGAGGTGACAGTTGCGGTCAACGGGCTTGACGGACTGTCCAAGTTTCAGTCGGAAGGAGCCGACGTGGTGGTGGCCGATGTGATGATGCCGGGTCTCGACGGTTTTGGAATGGCAAGGAGGATAAGGCGGTTGTCGCCTTCGGTGCCGATACTTTTCCTTACGGCCAAGAGTTCGATTGATGATGTCGAGGATGGGTTTGAAGCGGGTGGCAATGACTATCTGAAGAAGCCTTTTGAATTGCGGGAACTTATCGTAAGGATAAAGGCACTTCTGCGTGTGCGTTCCTTCGCGACGGTTGAGGAATCCGATGTGGTCTATGAAATCGGTGCTTACACTTTCAATGCCACTACTCAGTCGCTGAGGTTTGACGGGAAAGAACTGAGCCTTTCACACATTGAGGCACGTTTGCTTTCGGAACTTGCTGCGTCGATGGGCCACACCGTGGATGCCTCCAGACTCATGATTGCTATTTGGCAGCGCGACGATCTGAGCAACCGCAATTCACTTCACGGTTTTATTCACAAACTGCGTCGCCTCCTTCGCCATGATTCAGCCATCACTATAGTCAATCAACGTGGATTCGGGTATATGTTGGTAGTCAAGCGATAGTTGGAGGGTGAATAGACTATTGTTGAATATGTCAGGATTGGGAATAATGCGTCATGGTAGGAATAATATGTCTTGGTTGGAATAATCCATCTTAGTTGGAACAATGCATCACATGGTTGGAAGGGAGTATAAACGAAAAAGGCTGTCATCTCGACAGCCTTAATTTCGTTTAATAAACCAATCATTATCACATTTCTTGCAATGGAAAAAGTAATTTTTCTCTTATGCCATTATAACGCGGTGGTCAGGAAAAAGGTTCATGGTGGGTTGAAAAATTTTTTTATTCCATCATGCAGAGCCTTTCATAGTGGTTTGTATGGACGGGTCATGGCCGGTTGTAGGGACGCGCTGTAGCGCGTATGCCAAATGAACCGGACATTCGCAGGGGGTACAGAAATTCAAAAATAACAGAAATTACAGATATTTTTTAAGGTTGATATTTTTCAAGGCTGATTTGATTAATCCATCCGCCGGCAACTGGAAACCATTAGCCTTTAAAAATATCTGTAATTTCTGTTATTTTTGAATTTTTGTACCCAAGTTTTTTAGTATTTCATTCGGCATACGCGCTACAGCGCGTCCCTACAACCGGCCATGACACGTCTCTGCAATTGTTTTTGGATGGTGATGTGAAATTTTTGTGTGATATATTGGATAGGTGATATAAACGAAAAAGGCTGTCATCCCGACAGCCTTAGTTTCGTTTAATAAACCAATCATTATCACATTTCTTGCAATGGAAAAAGTAAATTTTCTATACCATTATAACGCAAGGGTCGGTGATTGGTTCACGGTTGGATGTATTTTTTTGAAAATTCAATTATATGTTTTAGAAATTTCAATTAAATATTCTTCCGAAAATTCAATTTATATACTTTTTGAAAATTCAATTTATGGGGAAATTTAATGAATTTACTCAGGTCGTTTCTCCCATCGTATGAATCATCAGATCATTTCAGCGATGATGTCCTTGATGCGCTGGGCGAGGGCATCGGCTTCGGCCATTGTTGCGGCTTCGCTGTAAATGCGGATGATCGGTTCGGTGTTGGACTTGCGGAGGTGAACCCACGAATCCTCGAAATCAATCTTCACTCCGTCGATGTCCGTAATCTGCTCTCCTGCAAATTTCTCCTTTACGGCTGCGAGGATGGCATCCACATCAATCTCAGGGGTGAGTTCCATTTTGTTTTTGGCGATTTCGTAGGCTGGATATGTCTTCTTGAGTTCGCTGACCTTCTTGCCGCTCTTTGCAAGGAGCGAGAGGAAGAGAGCAACACCGACGAGAGCGTCACGGCCATAGTGAGCGGCGGGATAGATGACACCGCCATTGCCTTCGCCACCGATGATGGCTCCGGTTTCCTTCATTTTGGTTGTCACATTGACCTCACCTACGGCAGCAGCTGAGTATTCGCAACCATGACGGCGGGTCACGTCGCGAAGAGCGCGTGAAGAGCTGAGGTTGGAGACGGTCGAGCCGGGAGTGTGGGCGAGAACATAGTCGGCGATTGAAACGAGGGTGTATTCCTCGACAAACATCTCGCCATTTTCCATCACGATAGCGAGGCGGTCAACGTCGGGGTCGACAACGAAACCGACATCAGCACGACCATCAGCCATGAGCGATGAAATCTGGGTGAGGTTCTGAGGAATGGGTTCGGGGGTATGGGCGAATTTGCCGTTGGGCTCGCAGTTGAGCTCGATGATGTTTTTCACCCCGAGGGCACGGAGTAATTGGGGGATGACCACACCGCCGACAGAGTTGACAGCATCAACAGCAACCGTGAAGTTGGCTTTGCGGATTGCCTCGACATCAACGAGGTCGAGAGCGAGAACCTGCTCTATGTGACGGAGATTGTAGGTGTTGTTGGTGTATTCGTGTCCGAGATTGTCGACTTCTGCAAAAGTGTAGGCTTCCTCGTCGGCGATGCGGAGCACTTCCTTGCCCTGGGCATCGTTGAGGAATTCACCATCCTCGTTGAGAAGTTTGAGCGCGTTCCACTGTTTGGGATTGTGGCTTGCGGTAAGGATTATGCCTCCGCAGGCTTTCTCGGCAACCACTGCGATTTCGGTGGTAGGGGTCGATGCCGGACCGATGTTGATGACATCAAATCCCATTGCGGTGAGGGTTCCGACAACAATGTCGTTGACCATCTTTCCGCTGAGGCGCGCGTCGCGTCCAACCACGATTGTGCGGTTGGTGCGGGTTGTGTTTGCAGCGATAAAGGTTGCGTAGGCCGCAGTAAACTTAACAATGTCGAGAGGTGAGAGACCGTCGCCGGGAGCGCCACCGATGGTGCCGCGGATTCCCGAGATACTTTTGATAAGTGACATGGCTTATTATATAAGTGAGGGTTAAATCATTGACTTATAATAAGTGATGGTGTAGAGGTAAGGGATGACGTATGACATCTCGTCGGTCGGGCCGTCCTGCGATTTGATGACGAGGTTGACCTTGGCGTTGTAGCCGAGGAACTTCATCGGGAGCTGGATGCCTGTGCCGTACTGGGTGGACTGTGACACGGAGGTGTTGTCGAAGAGGAAGAAGGTTGCCTCAGTGTTCATGCCGTCGGCATTACCGGAGCCGAGGAGTGTGTTGTCGCCACCGACAACGTAGTAGAACATGTTGTAGCGGGTGAAGCGGAAGTAGACACGGTCGTTTTTCTCTGGCTTTTCGTCAGTGCCGAGAGAGAGCACCTGCATGTAGACGTTGGAATTTTCGTCAATGCGATAGAATGGAGCGTCCTCCCCGACCTCAAAGACTGAATCGGCGGGAATGGCATCGACCACCTTGAATTCCACAAGGAATTTATTGACGGCCTGATTCTCGTCGGCGAGGAGTTCGGCATAGCTCTTTGAATCGTCACATGAGGTGAGGCCCATCGCAATGGCGATGAGAAGGACTATGGGAGAAAGAAATTTTTTCATTGCAGATATTTATCGTAGTTTGGTATGATTTCGAGTAGTTTTTCAAGTGCCTTGCCGAGGGGGCCGTGGAATTCGCCGCCGGCGGCGTTGGTGTGGCCTCCACCGTCGAAGTTTTCCTCACACATAAGGCTGACCGAGAAGTCGCCTTTGCTTCGCATCGACACCTTGACGCAGTTTTTGTCGTCCTCGCGGAGAAAGACGGAATAGGTGACTTCAGGGATGGAGAGGGGAACGTTGACGAGTCCCTCAGTGTCGCCCTTGTTGTAGTCGAATTCTTTCAGCTCCTCCTCGCTGAGGGTGATGATGGCGGCGCGATGGGAGGGGAGAAGTTGCATTTTATACTGTGCGTAGCCCATTATGCGGACGCGGGATTCCGAGGCGGTGTTCATCACGAGCTTGTAGAGGTTGTCCTTGTCGATGCCCTTGCGCATGAGGTCGTGGACAATCAGGTAGAGGTCCGGATCGTTGGAATTGTAGGAGAAGTTGCCGGTATCGGTCATCATTCCGGTGTAGATGCAGGCCGCAGCGCTGCGGTTGAGATAGCGGGTCCATCCGGCTTGCCACAGGAACAGATAGAGCAGGGCGGAGGTGGAGGACACTTCCGGGCGTGAGATGAGAATCTCGGATTCGATACAGGGATCGAGGTGATGGTCAATGACAATCTTCTTGGCCTTGGATGATGTAAGCGCGTCAGTGAGCCTGTCGACACGCGATGGATCATTGAAATCCATGCAGAAGATGAGGTCTGCCTTGGCGATAAGCTCGTGAGCGCGGTCGGCCTGACGGGTAGCCGCCACAATGTCGCGGACACCGGGCAGGAACTGGAGCGAACGCGGAGCGCAGTCGGCGGTCACGACATGGGCTGTCTTGCCAAGCGCCTTGAGGACATACCAGAGTGCGCATGACGAACCCAAAGCATCGCCGTCGGGACTGACGTGGCAGGTGATGACAATGTCTCTCGCAACGAGTACGAGCTGCTTGACCCTCTCCACAAGGGCAGGGTCAATTACGGTACGGAATCTGGGCTGTTTTCTGAATTCTGCCATAATGACTGCAAAAGTAGCAAAAAACCGCGATATTTACATTCCTTTGAAGAATAAAAAAGCCATAGTACATAGTCAATGACCTCCTTAAGATAGATTATCTCCTGACTGTTAGAAATTATGGCGTTTTAAGGGGGCGGAAATATTGGATGCTTAATAGAATAATTAATATGAATAAGAATGGGCCGGATTACAAGGATCTTTACAATAATAATTTGGTTTGGATTTGATTTTGCCTAACTCTTATAGAAAAATATTTTAGCCTATCAGTAGCTATGAGGCATAGAAAAAAGAGAGGGGGTCTCACGACTGCCTCTCTCTCCATTCATCACATTATGCTTATTTTAGTGCTATATTTTGTTTAGTAATGCTTATTACTTTAGTGCGTTTGTTGTTTTTATGTTGTTCCCGGCGTTTGCGGGGTCTTGATTAATCGTTAAATGTAACGGCTTGAAACGATGTCCCAGTCAACAATTTTCCAGAGCTCCTTAAGAGCATCGAGACGTCTGTTGCGGTAATCGAGATAGTAGGCGTGTTCCCACACATCGAACACCAGAAGTGGTGTCAAGCCTTCGCAAAGCGGATTGCCTGCGTTGGAGGTCTGTGTAATGAACAGCTTGCCGTCCTTATCTTTTGAGAGCCATACCCAACCTGAGCCGAAAATGGCGGCACCGGCGTCCTCAAACTCCTTCTTGAACTGGTCGAATGAGCCGAATTGCTCGTCGATAGCCTTGCGCAGATGGCCTTCGGGTTCGTGACTGCCATCGGGCGAGAAGGTGAAGAAGTAGAAGATATGGTTCCATGCCTGAGAGGCATTGTTGAAGAGCGGACCGGATGAAGAGGTTATGATTTCTTCAAGTTCCATGTCCTCATATTTCGTATCCTTTATCAGACGGTTGAGATTATCGATGTAGGTGCGTTCGTGCTTTCCATAATGATAATCCACGGTCTCTTTAGAGATGGAGGGCGCAAGAGCGTCGTTCGCATACGGTAAATCAGGAAGTGTATAGATCATAGTTTTGAGTGTTTTTGTATTCGTTATATCCTAAAAACGCCTCCACAGGCCAATGGTTCGGGCATTGTCTGTTAAATATCTTCAAGAAATGCTTCATGATGCTATTTGTCAATCAAAAATATTGGCGTAAATTTGCCAACCCTTTTAACCCAATATCAATTCAACCATGACATCCACAGCGCCAACTTCACGCAAAGCGGCTTTCGGCAACAGTGTCCGCGACTGGGCAGCCATCGTGCTTGGAATAACCATCTATGCAATCGGCTTCACGGTCTTCATCCTCCCCCATCATGTGGTCATCGGCGGAATGGCCGGTTTCAGTACCCTGATATATTATGCCACCGACGGACTTCTCCCGGTGGCCGCAGTCATGTATGGCACCAACATCCTCCTGCTGATATGCGGCTACAAGTATCTTGGCAGAGGTTTCGTGTTGCGCACAATCTTCGGCACGACCCTCCTGTCATTGCTCATCGGCTTGGTGGAAGGCTATTTCACGTCGCATCCTCCGATTGTGTCGAGCGCACCGATGAGCATCATTCTCGGTGGCGTCCTTCTCGGTCTGGGAATAGGTATCTACTACAGTCATCACGGAACCACAGGCGGCACCGACATCGTGGCAGCCATAATGTCGCACGTCAGCAATGTCAGCATGGGGCGCGTCATGATGATAATCGACGTCAGCATCGTTGCGTTCTCTTTCTTCCTCCCCTTTGACGGCGATATGGAGGCCCGAGTGCAGGCGCGCACACAGACAATCATCTTCGGCCTTCTTGCGATAGTCATATATTCTCTGCTCGCGGACAAATATATCGCTCAGGGCAAACAGACTATACAATTCATAATCCTTTCAGAAAAATGGAATGATGTGGCCTACCGAATCACCCATGAGACAGGACGCGGGGCCACTATCTGGGATGCGCAGGGCTACTGGACCGGTGATGAAAAGAAACTGATGCTCGTGTGGTGTCGCGAGGTCGATACATACAATATATATCGGATTGTGCATGAAGTTGACCCGAATGCCTACGTCACCACCTCGACTGTGAGGAACGTCTATGGAAACGGATTTGACCGATTGAAAATCAAAAAGAAACAGCCCCACCGACAATCAGACAAGGCCAACTAAAACTCGCCTTTCAGGACACTATTCTTTTCAGGAACAAAACCAACACGGGCCGGAAACCAGGAAAATTTTCCTGGTTTCCGGCCCGTGTCAGATTCATGGCCTGAGCAATGTTCAGGACAATTTTTTCATATCATTCATTTGATGCCATATCTGCTTGAAATTTCATGATGGAAACGCAAGCAGACATTGCAAAGAATGGGGTCAGTCTTCAAAATCCACAATGTCGACGTCCTCGGCAAACATGGGATCCCACGGCGGGAGAAGAGTGGGATTCTGCTTCAGCACTTCCTTCACCTTAGGAGTGATATATTTCTTATTCACGACCACGCGGAACATGTATTCATTGAACCACTCGTCGGTCATGATGAGGTGACCGTCGTTCGCGCCTGTACCCCAGCTATTTTCAACCATCCATTTCTTTGACTTACCGTTTTCGTCAAGGTCGACTGCCACGAGAGTCATCGCATGGGATGATGCCGACGAATGGGTGCGGATACGGTCGGCCTTATCCATTCCGAATTTGGTTCCAAGGAGGGAATCGTAGTCAAAGTTGTTGAGGTCAAGCACACCGCGCTCCCGGTCAAGGAATTTGTTGACATCGCAGGAGATATACATAGCATTGTTGTCCTTGATCGATGCGATGGCCATTTCCTTCAAATCGTCGGCAGGAAGGTTGACGTAGGTCCAGTTGTAGCCGTCGTAGTTGTGGCGGTCATATTCAATCTCATAAAGTTTGTAATACTCACGGGTGGGGTCATTCATGAGCATCACATAGTCACCCTTCAGGTCATTTCCGGCAAAAGTCTTGTAGAAAGATTGAGGAGTGTAGGTGTCGGTGCTTACGGCATTTCCATCGGCATCACGGCGCGTCCATGTGAACTCAGTAGGAGGTTCGCCAAGGTTGAGAGCGAGGATGCGGTAGACTTCCGTCAGCATCTCTTTCTTGCGTGCATCGAGTTTCTTGGCATTTGCACCGGCAGCAGCCATGCGGCGGAGTTCGAGTCCATCCTCGCTCAGACGCAACTTCATCAGGCTGCGCAGCTTTGAGGTCGCTTTGCTTGTATGGGTCTCCGGCATTACCTCGATGGGAACCACTCCGTATTTCATCAGATTGTCGGCGACGCCTGTGTATTGGCCTCCGTCAGCGATCGCATTACTGAAAAGCCAATCTACCTTACGGTCATCTTCCGGGAGCGATGCAGTGTCGATTATGCCCTGAAGGAAAAGGTTTGACTTCTCAAGCTGATCCCAGAAGAAATTATAGTTCTGCGAAAGTTCAAGCTTGGGCAGATTATGGTCACGCATCATCTGTGCACGCAACACGTTGAGACCGGTGAAGAGCCAGCAACGGCCCGACGACCGCTGGTTGGTGATGCCCTTGCTCTTCACACGATGCGAGAAATGATTGTCGAAATTAGCCAGATTCGAATGGTTGGTGGCAAGGGCCGTGATACCATTGCCCGCGATGGCATTGTGGATAGCCTTGTTGGCAGGAGTTTTCTCGTAGGCATTGCGGAAGGCAGTGATGTCCTCTTCAGAAATTCCGCCACCGTTCACCGGCGCAGCGGCAAATGCCGATGGAAGCGCCAGCGAGAAAGCAGCCCCGATAATCAGCAATGATTTTTTCATGATGGTATAATGATTGTATGGTTAATGTGATAAATTCTCACCTCATATCCCCGCTTTCATTGAAATACGGAGATTATGACACAAATTTAGTGATTAATTTCTTATTTTTGCTGATTTTGTTTCAAAATCAGCAAAAATAAGTTCTCCAGAAGACCTCATATCAGCTATTACTCTATGTTAACTTACTTCATGCAGATACATCAGTATATTGGAGGTACTTATTATATCAGCAGCCAGTATAATATAAGTATAATATATTAGTAATAATGGTCAATAGTAATGAATAGTAATGGTCAATAGTAAGGGTCCGACAATTTTATTTTGGTATGGCGAGTGAAGTGAGTTCCATCTTATATTTCAGATGATACATACGAATGATTATTTTAACAATGGTAACCGTAGTCAAGGTGATAATATTTTCATCTTTTTTTAATGAACATTTGTTCACCACAAAGAATTCAGTGAAAAAACATCTAAAATTTCAGTTTTTATAAAAAAAGTGGTGTAAAAATTTGCATAGTTCGTGAGAAAGTCCTACCTTTGCAGACGTAAAAATCACGGTATGGTTCCTTGGCCGAGTGGTTAGGCGCCGGTCTGCAAAACCGTTTACAGCAGTTCGAATCTGCTAGGAACCTCTTCAAAAGCTCTGAAACTTATAAGTTTCAGGGCTTTTCTGCGTTTCACGACATGGCCATAATCTAACGGGGCCCCGGTTTTTAGGGGAGCAGTCTGTTTTTTCCGTGGAATTGTTAAAAATCAGGTGCAGAGTTTAGACAGACGATACAGGAAGAATGGGATGTCTGTCACGCCGTGAAACTGCGCTCGGAAAGCCTTGACTTTTGCGTTGAAAGACTCCGCGAAGGCGTTTGTCGAGCGGTCAACGAAGAAGTTCAGTATCGTATCATAGTGATTCTGAAAGGTGTTCAGTATTGTGATGAACTGGTTTCCCGTCAACTTCTCGACCTTGTCATACCAACGGGCGAGCATCAGTCTGGCCTCGTCCTTGGAAATTTTCCTGTTGAAGATTGAAGTCAGCTCCATTGCCAGATCATAGGCCTCTTTCAGTTCCGGATAGAACTCGAAGATGATGTCCGCCCTCCACTGCTGTGAGCGCGTCCATTTCGAGGAGTGCTTAGTAAGTATGTATTTGGCTCTGGCCAGAAGCTGTTTACGGGTATCACCGTTCGCGTATCTGAACGGGACGTATGCGCGTCCTTCCTTCCGGCATTCCGCCATGATGCTGTTCTCGAGGTCACGGGCCATCCATCTGAGTGAGACACGGAGCTCATCGATGGCCTCATAGAACAGTCTGTGCACATGGAAACGGTCGTTGGTCATGGTGGCCTTAGGGAAGACGGTCCGTGCGACAAGCATCATTGTCGGGGATATTCAGATTATTATGTCGTATAACATCATAAAATAATATTCTCTGGTATATGGCTTAACATTAAATGTTTAGTTGTAGTGCTCGGTCTGATGTCGCACAAAGATGGGCTTTTGCTTATTAGTTCCCGATGTGGGATTGGTTGTTGCTGTTGTAGCGGTTGCCTTGGATGATTATTGTGTCGAGGGTGGCATTGATGTCGGCCATTTCTTCCGGAGTGTAGGTGACGTTGGCTGAGGCAATGTTGTCCTCAAGGTGTTTGAGGCTTCGGCTGCCAGGGATAGGAACAATCCACGGTTTCTGATAGAGAATCCATGATATGGCCACTTGCGCAGGGGATATGCCTTTTTTCTCGGCGATGGATTTGACAAATTCCACGAGAGCCATATTAGCTTCGATGTTTTCCTTTTGGAAACGGGGGACAGAAGAACGGAAATCGTGTTTCCCGAACTTTGTGTCCTTGGTTATGCCACCGGTAAGGAAACCCTTTCCGAGGGGACTGAACGGAACAAGACCGATTCCAAGTTCTTCGAGAACAGGCAGGAGGTTCTCCTCAGGTTCACGCCAGAAAAGTGAGAATTCACTCTGGACGGCAGTAAGTGGCAAAATTGAATTTGCCTCCCGGATTGTGTTCACCCCGGCTTCCGAAAGTCCCCAATGGAGTATCTTGCCCTCTTCCATAAGGTCCTTGATTGTTCCGGCGACATCGGCAATAGGGACATCGGGGTCGACGCGGTGCTGATAGTAAAGGTCGATATGGTCTGTGCGAAGTCGCTTCAATGAACCTTCCACTGATTTACGGATGGTTTCTGGACGGCTGTCAAGCACTTGTTTGAAATCGTCCATATTCATGCTGATGCCGAATTTTGTGGCAATTTTCACCTCATTTCGTATCGGTTCGAGAGCCTCACCGACAAGTTCCTCATTGGTATAGGGGCCGTAGACCTCCGCCGTGTCAAAGAAAGTCACGCCCAAATCATGGGCTGTACGGATAAGTTTTATCATTTCTTTCTTGTCGGCAGGTTTGCCATAGCCGTGGCTCATGGCCATACAGCCAAGTCCGATGGTAGATACTTCAAGGGGAGATGTCGTTCCTAATATTCTATGTTTCATATCTTGTTATTTTTTGAATTCAGTAAAATAACAACTGAGCTTTGCCTGATGCGTTTGCAAAATGGCGGTAACGATTACACTTTTTTCGGTTTCTTAATCAGCATATACAGGTGGAATGCCGGAATTATTGCCTGAGGTCATATTTTTCTGCCAGAATTTCAGTGCATCGTTTATCCAGCCATCGGCTACTGTAGCTTGACCTAATCCGAATCCATGACCCAGCCCATTATATACATGAAACTCAGTGGGTATGCCCATTGCAGAAAGACGTTGCAGTCTGTTTTGCATAGTTCTCCAAGAAGCAATGCCGTCGTTTGAGCCAACGCATACATAGGTCGGTGCATCATATTGCGAAGCTTGTGTATAGCCGGTGTATTGCATTATCACGGCCGATGCCTGTGGAATGTCTGTGCGTCCGGTCAGTTGTTGCAGATAGGCCTCATTGCCTAAAACCGCAGCCATTCTTGCTCCGGCAGATCCACCCCAAAGGGAATAATCATCCGCTTCGACACCCAATTCCGTGGCATGGTCATGGATGAATTCTATTGCTTTTGCCAAATCCGAGTAAGGGTCATCGGGCCTATATATAAGTGCAAATGCGTTGTAGCCTGCCTTACTGATTTCAAGAGAATGTGGGAAACTGTCGTGCATAGCTCCGACATACATGAATCCCCCTCCGGCATTGGTAATGGCAAATGGTTTACCGGTTTCTCCACGGAACAGGAACAGTCCGGTATCAGCTTTAGATGGATCAGCCGCGATTTCTGCATCGGAATACATGCGGTAGAATATCTGACTTCCCGCTACGGCATCGCTATACAGGCGGTTGATTATCTCTACCGTTTTTTCAGTCTGTATGTGGCTGTACCATACATATACGCTTGATGAACTGATGCCGGCAAGCGTCATCGTGCGCGACACATTCCGGTCAACCGGAAACAACAGATGGCCAAAATCTCCAAATGCCGGATCGGAAATCACATCGGCAACAGTTGACGATGAGGTAAATTTATTTTCAATGGGTGCCTTATCAATTTCGCTGTTTTCATCGGCAGGTTTTTCAGTATTCGGTTTCATGGAATCCTCCTTCTTAATAATGCTTTCATCTTCCGAGCATGAAGCGCACAGAAGAATTGCGGACAATATTAAAACATGCATTTTCATATTAAAAATCTAATTATCAGGTTTTCAATGCGCAAAATTACTAAAGAGACCTTACACAACACCTACATTTATTTCCGTGAGTTCTTACGATTTTTCCGAAAAAACGTTCAGTCATGCAGTGAATAAGAAAAAAGTGTATGATACACCGAAATTTTTATGAAATGGCTACAGGTCAAAAGGAATAACTTTGTAAATATTACTACAAAAGTTTTTTAGATGAAAGCAAAATCCATCTTCATACTCCTTATAGGACTTGTTTTTTGCTCTTGCAGCGAGTTTACCGGATCTGAGAAGCCGCTATATATCGGCAATTACATATTGCCCGATACGACACGCAATGTATTGGTTGCATATTTCAGCCGAAGCGGTAATACTGAAAATGTAGCAAAGGCGATAGCAGAAAACACAGGTGGCACACTATATCGTATTGAACGAAAAGTGCCATATCCCGAGGATTTCAAAGATTGCGCGTCGGAAGCAAAATCAGAATTGAATGACAGTGTATTTCCTGCGTTGAAAGACACCATTTCTGATTTTGACAGGTATGATGTGATTTTTGTCGGAGGTCCTGTATGGTGGCACACTGCACCAATGCCGATACTGTCTTTCCTTAAAAAATCCGGCTATGATTTCAGTGGAAAGATTGTGGTGCCGTTCTGCTCATACGCCAATATGTTCCCACATGAAACATTACTTGAAATAGTTAAAGCTACACCAAACTCACTGCACCCCGACGGTTTTATCTCAGAAGAAGGAGACACAACCGGCATAGCTCAATGGCTTGATGATATAAACTTAAAACTAAAATAACCATGGCAAGAAGTATCGTGACTTTTGTCGCAGCAATTTTACTTGCGGCAGGAGTTCAAGCCCAGACACGCCAGTCAGAAGAAATGGCGTATAGGGTAAAAGACCAAGCCTTTAATCATTCTCAGGTTGAAGGCATATCACATTTCATTACTGACAAACTCGGTTCGCGCCTTGCGGCCTCAAAGCAAAAATTGCGAGCTGAAAAACTCGTGACGGACACATTGAAAGGTTTTGGATTCGATAATGTCCACACCGAGTTTGCATCGGATTTTGCAAAAGGCGGCTGGGACAACGAAAAGAACTATGTAGCTATGACTGCACCATACTATTGCAGTTTCACTGCTAATCCAAAAGCATGGTCAGGGAGTACGGATGGGTTAGTTACAGGTGATTGCATCCTATTAGAAGCAACCGATACGACTTCATTATCAAACTATCGCGGAAAACTCCACAGGAAGATTGTCATTATGCCAATCGCAAGGGAATATGAACTCTCGTTCCGTCCTATGGCAAAAAGATATACCGATGAGGAACTTGCAGAAATGACTAAGGACAATCGCCCTTCAAATCCGTGGGGACGATGGTCGTCCGGTTCAAACAAGGGGTTGCAACAGGCTATCGACTCGCTTATAAAGGCAGAACGTCCGTTGGCTGTAATTGTAGGCGACGGGACTTTCAATATCCCGGGCTCACGAGGTGTAAATTATAAAGTAGGCAATCCTGAGCCTGTCCCGGAGATTGTTTTGCCCACCGAAGACCACGGCAGAATGGTTCGCCTACTTAAAGGCGGGGATGAGGTAAAAATGGAACTTGATGTAAGAAACACTTTTACTGACAATCAGAAAATCAACAACATCATTGCCGAGATCCCGGGCACAGACCCAAAACTCAAAAATGAAGTCGTGCTTATCGGTGCACATCTTGATTCTTGGCATGGCGGAACAGGTGGTGCTGACAACGGCTCAGGCTGCATTACAATGATAGAGGCAATGCGCATCCTTAAAGCCCTTGATATAAAACTCCGGCGTACTATCCGACTTGCTCTGTGGGGTGGAGAGGAACAAGGGCTGTATGGTTCAAGAGGCTATGCCGACCATAAGCTCTACGATAAGGAGCAAAAGAAAAAGTTACCGGAATATGATGACTTCGCGCTGTACCTGAACATGGATTTTGGTTCGGGCCGATTTAAAGGTGTATATCTGGAAGAGAATGACATGGCATATCCATATTTTGAAGCATGGAAACAGCCTTTGGTTTCATTAGGTTTTGACACCTTTTCGCCAATGTCTGTCGGCAGTACAGACCATGTGAGCTTTACTCGTCTGGGACTTCCTGCATTCCAATTCATACAGGATCAGCTTGACTATTTCAGAGCTTACCACACAACAATGGATACATACGAACGCTTGTCATTGGACGACTTGAAAG
>NZ_CAJTMT010000025.1:14990-48317 GCF_910577345.1 uncultured Duncaniella sp. | reverse complement strand
CTCATATACCGTATCCGACGGAAAATGTGTATCTTCCAGTTTGTCCATGTGCCGCTCACCATATTCCCGGATACGTGCGGCGTCCATCGGATCACTCTTTCCACGGCACAGACCTATGCTGTGTCTTATCTCATATCCCGACACATAGCTCACCGGGATGCTCCTGATGTCCGCCAGCTTCAACAGCAAGTCACCATACACTCCCGTATGCTCCGCCACGATACGGCAACCATCAGGAAGCTTGTCGAGAAACCTCTCGATCTGAGCCTTCCTATTTCTTACGACGATGTGTCTGGCTATGCCACGGTTGTCAATAAAACTTACATCAAATTTTTCAGATGCCAGATCAATTCCATAAATTTGCATAATGATTTTCTAATGTGAAGAATCTCCAGGTCGGGGCGGCCGATACTATGATAATAAATTCCAAAGTATAATATCTTTATTTACTCTCTGGCTTTAGCCCTGATAATAATGTCGTACCTGTAACGCGACGTGGTCTTTCAGACCTGAGGTGTGGATAGGCTAACGCGACATTAGGAGGTTCTTCTTTTTTAATTGTTAATATTTTTAAGATTTATCTCTGCAAAGTTAATCTTTTCTTTCATGATGCAAATCTAATAGAGGCGTGGGGTAACTGGATAATTTCATCGCTACGGGCATCGAAGATGTCCGATAATAACACACGCTTCCTGATAATTAGTATAATTGGTGGAATGAAAAATACCTGATATTACCTTGAAATGGTTAAATATCAGATGATTGGTTTAGGTATGCCGGGATGATATTATCGGACATCTTCGATGCCCGTGGCTGTATGTCATCCGATAACCCCACACCTTCACGGCACGCAATTTCGCCCTGCGGGCTTCATTGCGTTGCCGCTCGATGTGGGGCTATGATCGCATCGCAGCTTCGCTGCTTACAGGTTGCCATCCGGGCGATTGGTTATTGCATGACCGGTACATGTAATTGGCAATTTCATCGGAATGGTTAGAATAAGGTGGGGCACTTACAGAGCTATAGATATGGGTCACAGGTATATAGAGGTGGCCGACAGATCTGTAGTGGAGATATTGTTAGATATACTTATTTATTAAGACATTAATTTCAATGAGTCGGTAAGAATTTTGGAATATACTGATAATCAGTAGTTTATGTTTATAGTTTTAATTTTGCAAAAATCTGATATTCAGTCTGTTGTGAAAAACTTACCGAACCATTGAATTTATCCATTGACATTTATTGGCTTTTAGGGTGCTGTTTTTTATCCGTAATTGGGTTACAGGCTGTGCCGTTCCGGTTTGCGGGGATGTGCTTATATCAGATTCAATCTGTAAAAGCTTTGACAAGGACTGCGACACATATCAGGAAAAGTAATATTCCTGAAATCAGGAGGACAGTTCTTTTTCTTGGCGTTTTGTGTTCGCTTCTGATATACATGCCAAGAGATACTCCGTAAATCGCTCCAAGCAGCGGAAGAAATATTGTGAGGGTTTGGAAATTCATGATTTGCTGTCGGTTGTTGGTTTATTACTATAGACAAAATTAAATAAAAAGCCTATATCTCCATTGTTATTTCATGACTTTAACATTCTATAGAGCCGTTTTTTTCATTTGCAATGAAGTGGAAGAAACTACCGACATTTTTGAGAAGAAAAATGTGAATGATTGAGTTGCCTTTCGTTTCCTACTCGCTGTATAGCTACAAGAAAGGCGGCAATGCCGGAATCCTTACTTAAAGGGTGATTCCGATATTGCCGCCAATGTTACAGTGCTTTTCCGTAGGAAAATCCATCCCTTCGGAAATTATTTCATGAAGTAGGTATTTACTTCGGGAGGTTGAAGGCAACGGTCATTTCCTTCATCTGCTCGTCCGACATACCGTCAGGCTCGAAGCCCATGTTCTTGGCGCAGATGTAGATTTGTGCAGACTTGTTGAGCACGTCGACCTGGTCGAATGCTGCCATGATGTCGGTATCGACTGCAAACACACCGTGCTTTTCCCAGAGTGTGACGTCGTAGTCACCGAGTTCCTTGATGGTCGATTCGGCGAGGGCGTTCGATGAGGGAAGCTGGTAGGGGATGATGCCGAGACCACGGGGGCAGAATGCCTTGGTTTCGGGAATCATGCTCCAGAGAAGACGGGTGGCCACATCCTTTTCAAGATACTTCTTGCAGTGGCTGAGGGCCACGAGCTCGATGGGGTGGGTGTGGAGCGATGCCTTGTAGGGAGAACCGTTAGAGATAAGATAGTTGTGGACTGCAAGGTGTGAGGGAAGTTCGGATGTGGGCTTCACGGGGTTGTCAGCGATGATTTCATAGTGAGCGCAGTCGTCGGTGATGCGGATAACTGAACCGTTTTCCATAGGACGGCGGGCAAGGTCGCGCATACGCTTGTTGGTTCCCTTGCAGTAGAAGTAGCATCCCTTGAGTTCGGGGAGGGTGAGACCGATGGGAGTTGCGGGTGCGATGGCAGGCATTTTGCGGATTTCGTCATCCACATGCTCAGTGATGTTGACAGTGATGTTGCCGCCGTTGCGTTCGGCCCAGCCTTTTTGCCAGAGGTAACCGGCTACTTCAGCCACTTTTTCCACTTCCTCGCGAAGAGCGGGACGATTGTCTAAGATAGATGCCATTTTGATAATTTTGTGTATGATTGGTTTTGGGTTGTTCTTTATCCGATTAACTGGGGAAGGAAGCACGACACGATGAGGACGATGATACCGATGACGAGCACGGTGATGGTCCTCGGCGAGCAGCCTTTCCATTCCTTAAGTATGATGCCCCACACGTTGGAGAACACAACGTTGAGCGCCATGAGTATACAGAACGAGAGGGTCATCAGTGTCGGTGAGTCTGTCAGGAAGCCCTTGCCGAGTGCGAGTCCGAAGAACTGGCTGTACCACAGCGCGCCTGCAAGCAGACAGAAAAGGATATTGTTGGCCAGGACGCCACCCTTGGTGTAGTCACCCCAGGTGCGGTTCTTCTGGTTCTGGTAGAAGCAGTAGATGGCGTTGGTCACGAAGCCTCCGAGTGTCACAAGGAATGTGGCCGGAAGTGTTTTGTACATGTCAGGTGTGAGATCGCCGAAGTTGATGCTGCTGCCGAACTCAAGACCGACGTTGAAACAGCCGCTCATGAAACCTGCAAGCAGGGCGATGGTGATGCCTTTAGGGAAATTGAAATCCTTGACGGCAGCCTTCTTCTCTTCTTCGCTGAGAGAGGCGGCCTTCATGGAGCCGGCGATACCGATGATGGCGATACCGATGAGTGTCACGACCACGCCGAGGATTACGGCGAATGTGAGCTGCGACAGCGGATCGTTTTCAGGGAAGAAAATGTTGAGCAGGACGGGACCCATGATGGTGCCGAGGCCTGCGCATGTGCCGAGGGCGATTGACTGGCCGAGGGCCACGCCGAGATAGCGCATGGAGAGTCCGAAGGTCAGACCGCCGACACCCCAGAGTGCGCCGAAGAGTATGGTCATCCAGATGTTGAACGACTGGTCGGCGGTGAAGAGCTCACAGAGCGAGTGGCCCGCCGGAACGGCGAGGAGTGCGCCGAGGAAGGGGAGGATCAACCATGCGAATACGCCCTGTACAATCCAGTAGCTCTCCCAGCTCCATGATTTGATTTTGTTGATGGGAACATAGCAGCTCGACTGGCAGAAAGCTCCGATGGCGATGATAAGTAAGCCGATAAGTATCATGATTGGTAAATTTATGAAGTATAGAGATTAAAGTATAGAGTATAGATATTAGTTTATGTCATTTCGGATGATGGCTTCTCTGTAGCCACTCATGATGCGGGCAAGCTCTTCGATTTGCAGGCGTATGCTGCCGAATTGGTCATGTCCGAGATAGTTCATGTCGCAGGCTAACGTCAGTTGACAGCTTAACTCTGTCAAAGAGCCGTAAGCCACGCTCAGAAAATGAAGTTTTTCTTTCCCGGAAAATCTGCCGGATCCTTCTGCGATATTTGATGCAATAGATACGACAGCACGCCTTATTTGATCTGTCAGCGCAAATTTCTCTTCGTTAGGAAAACTTCTGGTCAGTGTATAGATGGTCTTGACTAAAAGCCTTGATTTCTGCCAAAGCGTCAATCGTTCATAATTGAAAAATATCATGGAGAGAGAAGAAAAAACTATTATCTATACTCTATACTTTACACTCTATACTTAATTTTAACTGCCAGTTAAAATTAACGTTTCGATGTCACGTCGCGTTCGTAGCCTTCTACTTCTGCGATGTAGCTTTCGCCGACGGGTACGTTGTTCTTGAGGCAGAACATGTCGTAGACAGCGTTCCAGGGGAGGTTCTTGCACTCTTCGAGGAGGGCGAGACGCTGGAACTTCTTGTCGGCGAGCTCATACTTGCGGAGGGTATCGGTCGGCTCGAGAAGGGCGCGGAGCATACACTTCTGGGCTGCACGGCTACCGATGACGTAGGCACCGATGCGGTTGAGTGTGCCGTCGAAGTAGTCGAGACCGTAGTGAACGCGGTTGAGGGCACCTGCACGGACGATTTCGCTGAAGAGGTCCATTGTCGGGTCGTCCATGATGGTGACATGGTCAGAGTCCCAACGGATGGGGCGCGAAACGTGGAGCATGAGTTCGGGAACGAAGAGGAGCATGGCTGATACCTTGTCGGCAACGCTTTCGGTCGGGTGGAAGTGGCCGGTGTCAAGAGTGATCATCATGTCGTTCTTGGCTGCGTATGAGGTATAGAAGTCGTTGGAACCTACAGTGTAGCTTTCGAGACCGATACCGAACACCTTTGATTCAACGCAATCCTTCATCCAGTCATATTTGTGTTCGAAAATCTGGTCGAGAGAATCCTTGAGGAGTTCGCGGTACATGTAGCGGTTAACTGTGATGTCCTTCGAGCCGTCGTGTACCCATGTGTTCATGATACAGGGATCCTGCTGGGCTTCACCCATGGCCTGTGCGATGGCGCGGCAGCGCTTTGAGTGTTCGATCCAGAAGTCGCGGATACCCTTGTCGGGGTTCGAGAGGCTGAGGTCGCCGCTCTTGGGGTGAGAGAATGAAGTGGAGTTGAAGTCAAGCTTGATGTCGTTGGCTTTACCCCAGTCAATCCAGCTCTGGAAATGCTCTACAGAGCACTGGTCACGGTCAACGAACTTGTCGCCGAAGTCACCGTAGATTTCATGAAGATTGAGGCGATGCTTGCCGGGGATGAGGCTCATGGCATAGAGGATGTCAGCGCGGAGCTCGTCGATGTTGCGGGCCTTGCCGGGATAGTTACCGTTGACCTGGATGCCGCCGGTGAGTGAACCGCCCTGGTTTTCAAAGCCGGCCACGTCGTCAGCCTGCCAGCAGTGCATACTCAGGTGGAAATCCTGCATTTGTTCGAGGACCTTGTCGGTGTCAACACCTACGGCTGCATAGCGTTCCTTAGCGATTTCATACGCCTTTTTTACTGATTCTTCTTTCATGATGATAAGGTAAAATTTGGTTTGTGGTATAAGAATGTTATTGTTTCATTTTGTTGATTGGTGAGGAGAGAGGGATGGGCCCGGTGTTTATCCGGGGGTGAGCCGCTTATGCCTTTCGCGGCTCGTAGGTCTTGGTCTCTGTCGAGTTGACAGCCACACGGCGCATATCTGCGATGTCGTTGACCTTGCCGTCGGCGCGGAGCTGGACAAGCACGTTGCCGAGAGCGGTTGATTCCGACGGACCTGCTACCACGGGAATACCGATGGCATCAGCTGTCAGTTGCATAAGGTGTGCGTTCTGGCAACCGCCACCTATGACGTGGAGGGTGTTGATTTCGTTGGGCGAAAGCTCGCGCAGCCATCCGAGCACTTCCTTGTAGCGGAGGGCGAGGCTGCGGAAAATCACGCGCATGAAGTCTGCTGCAGTCTCGGGTACACGCTGGTTGGTCTTGCGGCAGTATTCCTTGATGGCCTCGGTCATCGACTTGGGATTTGCGAAAGCGGGATCGTCGGGGTTGATGGTGCTTTCGATGTCAGAAGTCGTGTAGAGGGCGCAGAGGTCGGCGATATTTTCTGGTGCGTCCTTCAGCTCGGTGCGTGAGCGTTCGAGAAGCCAGAGGCCGCAGATGTTTTTGAGGAAACGGATTGAACCGTCGATTCCACCCTCGTTGGTGAAGTTGTATTCAAAGGCCTTGTCGTTGATAATCGGGCCTTTTGACTCGATACCGAGAAGCGACCATGTGCCGCAGCTGAGATAGGCGAACTTCTCATCCTTTGCAGGAACACCGATTACAGCCGATGCGGTGTCGTGGCCTGCCACTGCAACCACGGGGATTGCGCCGAGGCCTGTGGCCTGCTGTACGCCGGGTGTGAGTGTGCCGATGACATAGCCAGGGTTCACGAGTTTGCCGAACTTGTCGGGGGTGAGACCGGCCTTTTCAAGCAGCTCTGCGTCGAGTTCGCCGGTGTTCGGATTGAGAATCTGAGAGGTTGAAGCCACGGTGTATTCTGTCACGGCGTTGCCGGTGAGCATATAGCTCAGTGCGTCGGGCATGAAGAGGATTTTGTCGGCCGTCTTGAGCGCGTTGCCCTCTTTTTTGCTGAGTGTGTGAAGCTGGAAGAGGGTGTTGAAATCCATGAACTGTATGCCGGTCTTCTCATACACCTTCTCGCGGGGCATCTCCTCGCAGAATTTGTCGACAGCACCTGTCGTGTGCGGGTCGCGGTAGCAGTAGGGGAGACCTGCGATTGAGCCGTCGGCGTGGAAGTAGGCCACGTCGCAGCCCCAAGTGTCGATACCTATCGAGCGGGCCACTGTGCCTATTTCTCCGAGTTTCACCGATGCGTTGCGCAGACCTGTGAGAATTTCATTATAGAGCCCGGGGAGGTTCCAGAAAATATGGCCTCCGATCGGGAGCATGGGATGTTTGAAACGGTGGATTTCTTCTGTTTCCACTTTCTCGCCGTCAAACGACGCGAGTATGACTCGACCGCTCGTTGCACCGAGGTCAACGGCGATGTAATAATTCTTTTCGTCAGCTTTCATGGGTGGTGACTGTGTATTTTGAATTGTGGTAAGATTGTTGTATCAGGTGATAATGAGGATATTTGTCGTCTAGGGGTTAATATCCTCTGTTTGCTTCTGTGTCTGGATATGTCGGTTTGCTTTCAAAAAGCGCATGTCTCCGCGCTTCATCCTTTGGTGGAGTGAGGCGCAGAGACAGGCGTGTGTATGTGCTTATTTTTCACGCATGAACACGTTGATCGGGGTGCCGTGGAAGTCCCATGTATCTCGTATCTTGTTCTCCAGATAGCGGCGGTAGGGTTCCTTGACCCATTGCGGCAGATTGCAGAAGAAGATGAAGGTTGGAATCGGCGAGCCCTTGAGCATCGTGACATACTTGATTTTGATAAATTTACCCTTGTTGGCAGGTGGCGGATAAGCGGCGATCGCTTCGAGCATCACGGTGTTGAGCTGTGAGGTCGGGATGATGCGCTTGCGGTTCTCACACACATGGAGTGCGGTTTCAAGCACCTTGTAGATGCGCTGCTTGGTGAGTGCCGAGGCGAAGATGATTGGGAAGTCCACGAAGGGGGCGAAGCGCTGACGGATTGCATCTTCGTAGTGCTTGATTGCTTCCTTCGACTTGTCTTCGACGAGGTCCCACTTGTTGACCACGACCACAAGGCCCTTCTTGTTGCGCTGGATGAGCGAGAATATTGACACGTCCTGCGACTCGATGCCTCGCGTTGCGTCAATCATGAGGATGCACACGTCCGATGCCTCTATGGCACGGATGGAGCGGATGACCGAATAATACTCGATGTCCTCGTTGACCTTTGTCTTCTTGCGGATACCTGCGGTGTCCACCAGATAGAAGTCGAAACCGAATTTGTTGTAGCGCGTATAGATTGAGTCGCGGGTGGTTCCGGCGATGTCGGTGACGATATGGCGGTTCTCGTCGATGAAAGCGTTGATAATCGACGATTTGCCCGCGTTCGGACGCCCCACGATTGCAATCTTGGGAATGTCGTCGAGCTTCTCGGCTTCATCCTCATCCTTTTCGGGCATTTTCTTCACCACTTCGTCGAGGAGGTCGCCTGTGCCGTAGCCGCTCACTGCCGACACGCCCATCGGGTCACCGAGACCGAGGCTGTAGAATTCGGCTATGTTGTAGAGCGAATCCCCGGTGTCGACCTTGTTGGCCACGAGGATTACCGGTTTGGTGGAGCGACGTAGAATCTGGGCCACCTGATCGTCGAGGTCGGTGACTCCGTTGGCTGCGTCAACAACAAAAAGTATTTCGTCGGCCTGCTCGATGGCGAGCTGCACCTGCTTGTTGATTTCGTTTTCGAAGATGTCTTCACTGTTCACAACCCAACCGCCGGTGTCGACGATCGAAAATTCCTTGCCGTTCCAGTCGACTTTGCCATACTGGCGGTCGCGGGTCGTGCCGGCTTCATCGTTGGTGATGGCCGTGCGCGATTGGGTCAGTCTGTTAAAGAGAGTGGATTTGCCCACGTTCGGGCGACCCACTATTGCTATCATTTGTCCCATACATTGATGATTAATGCTGTGAGGGCATAAGTGGGTGACTTATGCCATGCAAATTTAACCAATTATTTCTTAACTCGCAACAATAAGTGTGTCTTTATGTCGTCTTCACTGGTTTTATATGCCTTGATTTACTCGTTTAATCCGCGTCAGTTGACGGGTGTTATCCGACAAAATCCCCTCTGTGGCGACAGTATTGCGCTTTCTGTCCGTCCGTCCCTTTTTTGAGGGATTGAAGGTGGGTTTGGAGCATCGACACACTCAAAATTGAACTTTAAAATATTAATTTGGTTAAATATTGTGAAAAACCGGAATAATCTTTCAAAATATTTGGAAGATATTCCGGAGAGTGTTACTTTTGTAACAAGTTTTTCATGGTATTAGATTTAAGGTAAAAAAGTCATTCGTCGGGATGACGAGTAATTTTTTTTGCCCCGAATTTTTCGGGGCAATGTTCTCAACAGGTCTTACGTTCCATAAACGGATTGAGACGATGCCAATCCGCGATCGGAGGCATGACGCCCATTTCGATCACTTCATCGCGAAGCTTGCAAAGATGCTGGTAGCTCTTTTCAAGCTCTTTTTCTTCTTCGGGGGTACCGTTGATAGGCTTGCATTCCACACCGTTCTTGCTGATGGTTGTCTCCATTGCCATCATGATGTGCTTGAAGCGGTCGTTGTTGACATAGGTTCCTGCAGGCCAACGGAAGGGTTGTCCGCCCATAGCTGCAGCAATCATTTCGATTGACAGATAAGCCGGGCTCTGGAACGATGAGCGTCCGCGAAGTTCGATGATTTTCTTTCCGCCTTGGATGACGCGCTCCTTAAGAGCAATCCAGTCTTCGAGCGGGAGTTTAGGTGTGCCGATGATGTCGACAAGGGGTTTGCCGTCGACTGTGGTGGTCGATGCGAACACTGCCATCTGCTCTCCGTGGCCTCCGTAGGTTCGGCTGTTGACGATTTCGTCGGCGGGAACTTTGAGGTATTTCGAAAGCTCGTTTCTCAGACGTGTGCTGTCGAGAGCTGCGAGGGTAGTCACCTTTGAAGGCTCAAGTCCTGAGTAAAGGAGGATGATGAGGCCGGTAATGTCGGCGGGGTTGAAGATGACGACGATGTGTTTCACGTCAGGACAATATGTCTTGACATCCTTGCCGAACTGCTCGGCAATCTGTGCGTTGCCTTTGAGAAGGTCCTCACGGGTCATGCCTGCCTTGCGCGCGGCACCGCCCGACGAGACGATGTATTTTGCATCGGTAAGGGCCTCCTTGATATCGGTTGTGTAAGTGATGTTCACTCCTTCAAAACCACACTGTAACAGTTCTTCTGCCACACCTTCGAGGGCAGGACCGTAGGGATCATAAAGGCAAATGTTAGGTGTGAGGTGCATCATTACCGCAGTCTGCGCCATGTTTGAACCGATCATGCCGGCGGCTCCGACAATGGTCAGTTTCTCATCTGTTAAAAATTCCATGATTATACCTTGATTTAATAATTAGGATTGATTGAATTACTTAAATCATAACATGGAATCCCCCCTAAATGTTGATTCAGGATATTTTCGTGCTGATAATTTGGTGAGGTCGACGGTAATCAGTCACGAAGGTTATCTCAAAGTTGAGATCTGTTCGATAATGTCACGAGGATCGATTTCTGTGTCCTTTAATAATTTCATAGGGTCATAACCGAGAAAGACAATATACTTTTTTATTAGTTCAAAATTCGCTATTGCATAGCTTAGATTGATTTCTCCTTCATTGTTGAAGCAGATTGCTTCATGGTGGGCTATTCTGTTTCTGAATGATTTTATTTGTTGTAATTCATTGAAAATAGGACGTTGGGCAAGTCCGTGTGTCTTGTTTGGAAATATCCGGAGGAGTGTATTCCCTCCATTTCTGTAAGGTAGTTTGTTGAAAAGATAGGTCCAGAATCCAAATGTAACTGATGAAACCAATCTGTCGTTTGAATAACGTTTGTGACGATATAAGTCATTTGAAGTCCTGATTACATCATTTCGTTGTGGAGCTGTTGACAGCATACGGTCGTTCGCACATTGGTTCAGGATCCAGTTTTCATCGTTGAAGTGAATCCGGTAATGATTGTTGATGGCATTGCGCAAGACAACTTCAAATATGTTAAGTATTCCGTAGAATTTTTGACAAATTCTTATGTTATATCGATATAAAGTTAGAGCCTTGCTTTTATGACCATGACATGCTGATAGATAGCGGTTGAGTCTGGCGACTGAGAATGCTTTTTCGTAGTCCTCGTAATTCATTGGATAATTTTAACTTGGATATATTGCAAACTCAAATAAAAATTACTAATTTTGCAACGGAATCCCCCGAGTGTCCCTGTTGATGAAACAAACCTCGGGGTTTAGTTTTTTTATGTCGGTTCTTAGATGAAACCCGGAGACAGAAAATTTAAATCGAAAAACAATAATCAGGTTTGACTATCCTTGTCATCATTTTCCTGAATTGGTAAACATTTTTAAGGTTGCCTCATAGATTTCCATGCGTGCATTACGCTCGTCAATGGTTTCTTTGCGTTCATCTGAACGCGACATGTGTTCAATGAACCTGCGGGCATCGTTGCCCTTGAGTATCGGTGTCTCTTTTATAGGTCGTGCCATTGTCTATTAAGTTTAATACTTGCAAAAATAACGATTTTATGCAAGATAAACAAACTGTTACGCCTTTCGGACAATTAAATATGGTACATGATTGAAAAAATCTCACTACCTTTGCAGTCGATTTTGCAGGCCGCTTTTCCACTGTTGGCTTTTCTGAGGTGGGGATTATGGTTGCAGGGTCAGTTTTCAGGTAAAAAAGATATTGATTATGAGTGCATCAAAGACTCTTTCACACGATGACACACAGGTAAAGGAAAAACTTTGGAATTCCAACTATTGCAAGGCTATGGCCGGGAATTTCATGATGTTTTTCTCCTTCTATCTTCTCACACCGCTTCTCCCGATCTATCTTGACGCACAGTTCCATGCCGATAAAGACCTCATCGGACTTGTCCTTTCAGGCTATGTTGTCGCTGCCCTCATCGTGAGGCCCTTCAGCGGATTCATTGTCGACAGTTTCAACCGCAAAAAGGTGTTGATGCTCTGTTTCTTCGCCTTTTTCATCTGTTTCACAGGCTACATCGGTGCAAGCACCATACTCATGTTTGCCATTGTCCGCACCATCCACGGACTACCATTCGGAGCGACAACGGTTGCCAACAGTACGGTCGCAATCGACGTGCTCCCGTCGTCGCGCAGAAACGAGGGCGTGGGTTACTATGGTCTCAGCAACAATCTTGCGATGGCGATAGCTCCATCGGCCGGAATCTATATCTATTCGCTGACCGACAATTTTTCTTTCCTTTTCTGGATTTCGCTGTTCGTGGCGTTTGGCGGCTTCTATATGGCATGTTCCATCAAGCTTCCTCCGCGCAATCTTGTCGAGGGTAAACCAAAACTCAGTCTTGACCATTTCTTCCTTGGAAGGGCATGGCTCATGGCGGTCAACATCCTCCTTTTCGGCCTTTGCTGGGGTGTGATGAGCAACTATGTCGCTCTTTTTGGCAAGCAGGAACTCGGTATCACCGACGGCACCGGTCTCTTCTTCGCCTTCCTCTCGGCAGGTCTGTTCGTATCGCGTCTCTACGGTGTGAAATCTCTCCGCGAGGGTCGGCTTACTGAAAATGCCCTCGAAGGAGCGCTGATAAGTTGTGTCGGCTACACTCTGTTTGCCCTCTGTCCAGGAGCGTGGGCCTATTATGGCGCGGCCATACTCATCGGTCTTGGCAACGGACGCATGTATCCTGCGTTCCTCAACATGTTCATCTGTGTCGCGCGCCGTGACCAGCGTGGGACGGCCAACTCCTCCATCCTCACCGCATGGGACTGCGGAATGGGTCTGGGAATCCTCCTTGGCGGTTTCCTTGCCGAGTACATAAGTTTCTCCGCAGCCTTCTGGGGCGCCGCAATCTCGCAAATTACGGGGACACTGTTGATTATCTTCCTGACGCGCAGTTTCTTCAAAGCGCGTATGCTCCCGGAATACTTCCCCAAGTCCGGTGAACAATAAGATTGCCGGGATAGTTCATATATTATATAATGTAGAATGAGGCGTGGCGGCTCTTGTCAGCCGCCGTCCGGAATACTTCGGATTGGCAGTCAATGCGGTAACATGCTGTCCGGATAAATCCAACGTTGGGTTTCCGTCTCTTTTCGCGTTTCAGTTATTTTGAGAAAGGTAAAATATAGATGGCAGTAAATGCAAGCACCTCAACCGAGGACCTTGGAGTGAAGTCAGTCGGCAAACTCCTTGCTCAATATTCCGTACCGGCGATTATCGCCAGTGTGGCTACTTCGCTGTATAATATCATTGACAGTATCTTCATCGGACGTGGTGTCGGCCCAATGGCCATTGCCGGGCTTGCCATCACCTTCCCGCTGATGAACCTCGTCGCGGCCTTCTGTATGCTCATCGCGGCCGGTGGTGCCACAATCGTCTCGATTTTCCTCGGACAGAAGAACTATTCGAGGGCGACTGATGTGGTGAACAATGTCTTCACTCTCTGTCTCATCCATGCCTTCCTTTTCGGTGGCCTGACGTTGATATTCCTCGATCCCATACTTCTCTTCTTCGGTGCGACTGAAGCTACTATAAGCTATGCCCGCGAGTTCATGCAGGTGATTCTCTGCGGAACGCCGATTCTCTATGTGTTCATCGGTCTCAACAACCTGATGCGAGCCACAGGCTATCCGCGCAAAGCCATGATTTCGGCTCTCATTTCGGTCTTTGTCAACCTTATCCTCGCGCCAATCTTCATTTTTGTTCTTGACTGGGGTATTCGTGGAGCGGCATTGGCAACTGTCTGCGGACAGTTCTCAGCCTTCGTGTGGGTGTTGTCCCACTTCCTTTCCAAGAAGAGTTCAATCCACTTCCAGCGTGGTAACAAATGGCTCTCGTGGACGATTATCAAGCGCATTTATGCCATCGGTCTTTCCCCCTTCCTCATGAACGTCTGTGCCTGCGTGGTGGTGATTTTCATCAACCGTGCGCTTCTTGACTACGGCGGTGACGATGGCAACCTTGCCGTGGGAGCCTACGGTATCATCAACCGCACCACAATGTTCTTCGTGATGATAGTCTTCGGTGTCACTCAGGGTATGCAGCCTATTCTGGGCTACAACATCGGTGCCAACAACTTCGACAGGGTCAAACGTGTGCTTCGCCTCGGTATCTGGATTGGTG
Source organism: uncultured Duncaniella sp. (assembly GCF_910577345.1). GTDB lineage: Bacteria > Bacteroidota > Bacteroidia > Bacteroidales > Muribaculaceae > Duncaniella. The sequence continues at coordinate 34,547 of NZ_CAJTMT010000025.1, read as the reverse complement.
TGGGCATCACTTCAATTGGCTGGATTATAAGCGAGGGTATGCCGGACACTGTATCATCGCTCTTCACAACCGACGAGACCCTCACGCGCATAGCCCGCGAAGGTTTCAGAATCTATTTCATCGCCTATCCTGTGGTCGGTTGTCAGATTGTGATTCAGAACTTCTTCCAGAGTGTCGGAAAGCCTCAGATGTCAATTTTCCTCTCGTTGACCCGTCAGCTTCTCTTCCTCATTCCCTTCCTCATCATCCTTCCTCGCCACTGGGGTGTCCCCGGAGTCTGGGCTTCGATGGCCGGATCTGACTTCATCGCCTTTGTGGTCGCTGTCGTGACCCTCTGGTGGTGGATGGGCCACACAATGCGCCGCATGGAGCAACGCGCCCAATCCCTCAACCCCGAAGAGTAGCTACATCATTTTCAAAACTCAAAAATAACTTCAAGCGTAAAAACATCAGGCTTGTAGGGACGCGCTGTAGCGCGTATGCCCAATGAACTCCAAATAGATACCAAATAAACTCCCAATCTTCCCCCATAAAAATCTCCTCACCACCAAAACTCAAAAACAACCGAAAATACAATGCAGGAAACAATCGATATAAGGGTCACCCCAAAAGTTGCCGGTGAACCGATGCTTCTTAAAGCCGACCTCTCAAACCGTCTCGGCGTAGATGCCAACGCCATAAAGCATATCACTGTCATTCGCCGCTCAATAGATGCACGTCAGCGTCAGGTGATGGTCAACCTCTCCCTTAAAGTCTACATCAACGAACTCCCCGACAATACCTCCCTTGTCCGCCCTGTTGACTACAGACCTGTCGACGGTTCCCGTCAGGCAATTGTGATCGGAGCCGGTCCAGCCGGACTTTTTGCAGCCCTCCGTCTGATTGAGCTTGGCATCAAACCGATACTTCTCGAACGCGGAAAGGATGTTGATTCCCGCCGTAAGGACATGGCAGCCATTGCCCGCGAGGGTGTGGTCGATCCCGATTCCAACTATTGCTTCGGCGAGGGTGGGGCAGGAGCCTATTCTGACGGCAAGCTCTACACGCGTTCGAAAAAACGCGGGTCGGTCGACAAGATTCTCCACATTTTCGCCCAGCACGGGGCTTCGGAGGATATTCTTGTCGATGCTCATCCCCACATTGGCACCGACAAACTCCCCGACGTTATCAAGGCGATGCGTGAGACCATCATCCGTTGCGGAGGTGAGGTTCACTTCGCGACAAAGGTGACCGATCTTATCATTGAAAACGGTGAGGTAAAGGGTGTTACTGTTGCTGACGGCAGCACCTTCCATGGCCCCGTGATTCTTGCCACAGGTCATTCGGCCCGTGATGTCTACCGTATGCTCCACTCGCGCGGTGTCGGCATGGAGCCGAAGGGTCTTGCCATCGGTGTCCGCCTCGAACATCCGCAGCAACTCATCGACCGCCTGCGCTATCACTCCAAAGAGGGCAGGGGTAAGTATCTCCCTGCTGCGGAATACACTATGTTGACGCGAGTTGATGACCGTGCGGTCTATTCTTTCTGCATGTGTCCCGGTGGTTTCATCATCCCTGCTGCAAGCGAGGACGGACAGCTCGTTGTCAACGGCATGTCGCCTTCCAACCGTGGAACCCGTTGGGCCAACTCTGGCATGGTTGTCGAGATTCTGCCTGAAGATGTACCCGCGACGGACGAGGCTGACGACACTCTGAAGATGATGCACTTCCAGGAGCGCATCGAAAAAGCCTTCTGGGAGGAGGCCGGACGGACTCAGAACGCTCCCGCACAGCGTATGGCCGACTTCGTAAATTCCCGTCAGTCAGCGGACCTCCCCGCCACCTCCTACGCTCCCGGCATCCACTCCTCGCGCATCGACCGTCTGCTCCCCAAAGGTATCGCGCGCCGTCTGCAGCAGGGTTTCAAGGATTTCGACCGTAAGAACAAAGGTTTCCTCACCAACGACGCGGTGCTTATCGGTGCCGAGACCCGCACCTCCTCCCCGCTTCGTATTCCCCGCGATCCGGAGACTCTTGCACATATTTCCGTGTCCGGACTTTTCCCGACAGGCGAGGGTGCAGGTTACGCCGGAGGCATCGTTTCCGCCGCTATTGACGGTGATCGCGCAGCGGACGCGGTGGCGGCTCATATGCAGAAATGATTTGGAGATTCGGCCTGTTTTCAGGCCGATTACCTCGCATAATCATTATAAGTGGGTAATCGGATGATATAATAATCATCGAAAGTGGGTATTTTGTCGTCGTTTTGGATACAGTAATTTTGTATCGCTCAAAAAGAGCCGTGCAATTACAGTATTGACGATGACAAAAAGCCTTTGGCATATTAATCCGAAAAAGATTTTTCTGACTCTTAGTATCCTCGCGTTCTGCGTGGGGTTTGCATCGGCCATGCCTGACGGTAAGGTCGTGGATTTGAAAGTGAAAGACGGCTCCAATTCCTCACCTCTGGAATTCGTGGCTGTGACGCTTTCGGTTCCGGGACAGTCGGGAGTGAAGGGCGGATACACCGATTCGGATGGCCATTTCTCAGCCACGGTCAATCCCGGTACATGGCAACTCGAAGTGAGCATGGTAGGCTATAAACCTGTCCGCCGTACCATTAAAGTTGACCGCGACCTCACCTTCACCCTTCCACTCGACCCGATGGACTCTCTCGGCGAGGTCGTCGTCACTGCACGCGAGGCGCGCAATGCGACCTCTGCATCGCTCATCGACACCACCGCCATGCGCCATCTCCAGCCTTCGAGCTTCTCTGACCTTGTGGCTCTTCTGCCTGGCGGGATTACAAAAGATCCTGAGATGGGTGCGGTCAACAGTATCGCTCTCCGTGAGGCAAGCGGTATCACCTCGACTGACGACTATACTACTTCCGCTCTTGGCACCGCCTTTGTTGTCGACGGAGTCCGTCTGAACACTGATGCTGACATGCAGCGTACACCCGACACCAACCGTGCGGGTCATATAGCGACAGGCAAGGGTGTTGACATGCGTTCCATCTCCACTGACGACATCGAGAGTGTGGAGATTGTCAGAGGTATCCCCTCCGTAGAGTACGGCGAACTGACTTCCGGTCTTGTCAACATCAAGCGCAAGAGCGGAGTAAGCCGTTTCGAAGCCCGTTTCAAGGCCGACACACAGAGCCAGCTCCTCTATGCCGGTAAAGGTTTCGACCTCAGTGGCGACAACACCTGGATTCTCAACACCGGACTCGATTATCTCGACTCTAAGATAGACCCGCGCAACAACCGTGAGAATTTCAAGCGTGTCACCGGTTCTCTCCGAAGCCTCAAACGCTGGGACAACACTCCGGCACGCATCAACTGGACTTCGAATCTCAGTTACAGCGGCACCTTCGAAAAGGACGACAATGACCCGGATCTTTCGGTCAATAACACGATTGACTACTACAAGAATACCAAGCACACCTTCCGCTGGGACAACAGTCTTGTCTACGCTCCCTCCAATCCCTCACCCTTACAGGAACTCAGCCTCACCTCCGGCCTGAGCTATTCGAACGATCGCCTCACGCAGCAGAAGCATGTGGCCTCTTCGCGTGTGCTCCCCATGCCTGTTTCGACTGTCGGCGGAAGCAACTATGTTGGCTATCTTCCGATGCTCTATCTCGCAGACTACCGCGTGGAGGGTGACCCGTTCACCGCCTCGCTCAAAGGTGCGGGTCGTATGCGTTTCGGCGGCAGTTCACTTGCTTCGATACTGAAAGCCGGTGTGGAATGGAACATGAGCAAGAACTACGGCCGTGGTGCCGTCTATGACATCGAGCGTCCGCTGACGGCAGGAAACACCACCCGTCCGCGCGCTTTCAGCGATGTCCCGGCAATCCATCTTCTCTCCGCCTATCTCGAAAGCGAGACAAAATGGTATGCCGGTCGCCACACCATCACCCTTACAGCAGGCTTGCGCGAGACACAGCTCCTGCATCTCGACAAGAAATATGAACTCAGCGGCAAGCCCTATCTCGATCCTCGCTTCAATGCCGTGTGGGACCTCCCGGCTGTCTATGTCAACAATTATCCCTTGAATTTCGAGTTTGCGGGAGGTGCAGGATGGCACACCAAAATGCCTGTCGCAGCCTATCTCTATCCCGACAAGCTCTATTCCGACTTCGAGCAGTTGAACTATTACCACAACGTCGAGGATTACCGCGTGATGAACGTAATGACCTACATCGAGGATATGACCAACTATTCACTCCGCGCAGCGCGCAACTTCAAGTGGGAGGCGCGTGCCGACATCAGTTATCGTGGCAACCGCCTTTCCGTGACCTACTTCCGCGAAAACATGAAGGACGGCTTCCGCAACACCGGTTTCGTGCATACCTACACCTACAACCGTTACGATGCTTCCGCATTCGACCCTTACGCCGCAGGACGCGCACCGCAACTCGAAGATTTGCCTTACACTCCTCAGACCTATCTTGCCGTCCGCAGCAAGACTACCAACGGAAGCCGTACACTTAAAGAGGGTATTGAATACACCATCCAGTCACGCCGTCTTCCCAAGGTCAATACCCGTGTCACCGTCTCGGGTGCATTCTTCAAGACCACCAACAGCAACAGCCAGCCTCTCTGGTACAAGCCGAGCATCATCGTCAACAATCAGGAACTGCAATATGTCGGGCTCTACGATGACATGGATGGAAGCGAATACCGCAGTTTCAACACCAACATACTCTTCGATACCGACCTCCCGCGCCTCGGACTGAACTTCTCGATAGGTCTCCAGAACGTATGGTGCACTTCGCGCCGCACTCTCCGCCGCGATGGCATACCTGTCCAATACATGGATGCCGACGGCACTCTCCGGCCCTACACCGAGGAGTCGATGACAGACCCCTACCTCAAGCAGCTCGTAAGGAACTTTGCTGAAAGCTCTTTCGCGCGTCAGACAGTCCCTTCGTCAACGACTGTCAACCTCAAGGCCACAAAGTCTTTCTGGCAGAAACGCATCGGGCTTGCCCTCTATGTCAACCGTCTTCTTGCAATTGAACCGAACTATGAGCGCTACGGCATAACCATCCGCCGTTACTCCACACCATATTTCGGTATGGAGCTCAACTTGAAGATATGATAATCACAATCGTAAAAACAAAATTATAATCTAAATAAACCGCTAATTATTATGGCATTCAACAAAATTCAGATCAAGCATCTGCTTCTGTGTGCAGTTCTTACTGCCGGCATGTCGACTTTTACTTCATGCTCGGATGATGACAACGACGCTCCCGATCCAACTTATCCTGTAACCGTAACAGAAAATCTTCCTTCGGAGATTCCCGCTACCTATACCGTTGAATCCGGTTCTGTTACCTATACCGAACTCAACACAGGCCGTGTGACCACATTCAACCTTCCTCTTTCCGCAACAGATGTCCTTCCCGCAGGAACCTACGACATTGACGGAACAATGGTTGTCAAATATACCGATGCCGAAGGCAATGCTGTCGAGCAGACTCTCCGCGCCGTAGCCACCCAGCAGGTTGTGAGCGCCACGTCATCGCCCGTCACTCTCAAATGGTTCTTCTACAATCCCGACAACTCTCTCGTGTTCAGCGAAATCTACTGTGCAGGTTCTCCCAATGCAAAGGGTACAAGCGGTCTATACGATACCTTCTTCAAAATCTACAACAACACTGACTCTGTCATCTATGCCGACGGTCTTGCAATCGTTGAGAGCAAGTTGACCAATGTTTCTACTGACAAGATTCTGACTGAAGCCAACTTCCCCGAAAACAACTTCACAGCCCAGACTGTCTACGTCATCCCCGGAAGCGGACGCGATGTGGCTATCAACCCTGGTGAATCAATCAAGATTGTCGACCAGGCCATTGACTGGAGCGCTCAGGTTGCCGGTGCGCTTGACCACCGCGATGCTGACTTCGAATGGTATGACGTTGTCACTGTCGGCACTGTCCGTGACACCGACAACCCCGATGTCCCCAACCTCGACAAGTGGTTCAGCTACTCCGCAACCATCTGGCTCCCCTCAAACCAGTGTAACCGTTCCTACGCTATCGTGCGTTTCCCCGAAGGGATGACTGCTGAAACCTTCCTCGCACAGCAGGCAGGTGACTATACCTACATCAATGCCGCTACCGGCAAGGAGATGAACGGCACCAAGTGCTATCTCATCAAGTATGACTGGATTCTCGACGGTGTGAACCTCTGCCCCAATGAAAGCTGGACTTCCGGCGCACTCAGCACTTCGGTTGATGCAAGCCATGCCGCTATTTCCGATGCCAAGACCGATCCCAACCGTTTCGGCAAGAAGTTCGTCCGCAAGACTGCCGGTGTCTCTCCCGCAGGTAATACCGTCCTCAAGGACACCAACGACTCCGCTAACGACTTCGAAGTAGTTTCAGCCCGATAAAATAGTTTCAGCTCGATAAATCAAACTGATGTCGGAAAAACTGACAAGACATATCACCAACAACTATCGTCTGATGGCAATGACTGTGGCCATGACCCTCTCCGCAGGGGTCATGGCTCAGTCAGCTTCCATGCTTCCGGAACTGCAGCGTCTCTCTCTCCCGACGCTTGAGAGCGCTCTTGCCGATTATGAGGCTAATCCTGCCTCGATGGTGTATCGGGACAGCGTCTCACTCTCGTCGCTCGCTTTCAATCTCGACATAGCGCGCGAGGGTAAGCCTGTGATGGTTCAGCTTGGCGACGGACATACGCTATACGGACTTTCGGCTGCATCCTATACACGTCTCAGTCAAAAGAGTGTGGTGTGGGGTGATGCCGCTTTCGTGACCGGAACATACCGCAACATACGATGGTCTGACATCATCGACTACCGACGGGTTGCCCCCTATGTCCTCGGTGATGAGGTCGGGGGAAATCTCAGCACCCGCAGCTACAGTTTTTCCGGTGGTTACGGCCATCAGTTTGACCGCTGGACTCTCGGAGCTCATGCCGCCTACCGCGCTGAGGTTGCCTACCGCAACCGCGACCCGCGAGTGAAGACTGTGGTCTCCGATCTCGATCTCAATCTTGGCGCGACTTACCCTCTTGGCCGCAACATGCTCGGCCTCAAAGCCGGAATTAATGTCTACAATCAGAGTTGCGATCTTGATTTCTACAATCCTGTGAACGACATCAACACCTACACCCTCACGGGCATGGGGACATATTACCGCCGTTTCATGGGCAACACCAACAAGAACAGCGGTTACTCATCGTTCGGTTACAATGCCGGAGTGCAGTGGCTTCCGACGGCTTCCAAAAACGGACTTGCCGTCACCGCCGCATACTCACACTACCGCATGGAGCAGCAGTTGCGCAACTTCAACAACCTCACTCTCGGCTACACCGACAACGATGAGGTTGACTGGACTGTCGCCTACGGTTTCTGCCTGTCCTCCTCCCTGACTTTCCGTCCGGTTTTCAAAGGCACTTTGTTCAAACGCAAAGGCACCGAGAATCTTTTCGGAACCTCAGCCGGTGCAAGCTACGACAAGATTGGTTCACGCACACCCTACTCATTCAGCAGCAGAACCATGCAACTGTCATTGCCGCTGCAGTGGCAGACCGCGAAAGTGTCATATCTCACCTTCACACCCGGCGTGGGCTACGGTTATGAGCGCGAGAGCTATTCCGAGCCCTACCGTCGTCTTGAGGTCAGCCATCTCGCCCCTCAATTGGACGTGGACTTCACGACCGTTTCCGGAGGCTGTTGGCTCTGGAATCTTTCAGCCGGAGGGGAATATGCCTTGGCGGATGCCCTTACACCTGTCCTCACGGATTTTGAAACCGACACATCGCTCGGTCAATCAGTCCTGTCGAATTACTCAATGTTGCAGGCTGACCGCCTCGGTGTGAGGATTTCGGCAGGAGTATCGCGTCCGGTCAGCAATTTCATTCTGTCACTGTCCGTCGCATACACCATGACGGACTATATCAATGAGGCAAGCTGTCACGGAGCCGTGCTGACATTGGCAGCAAAATTCTGACAAAACAACAATAGCATCTTATAAATCTATCCAAATACAGTATAATGAACCGAAACTCCGAATCTGTAATATCGGTAAAAAATCTCACCCAGCGCTACGGCACCGGACGAGTGATTTACAGCGACCTGAGTTTTGAGGTACCTAAAGGCCGCATCCTCGGTCTTCTTGGAAAGAACGGTACCGGAAAAACGACCACCATCAATATCCTGATGGGTTATCTGCGTCCGCAGAAGGGCGAATGTAAGATCTTCGGCGAGAACATCACCGAACTTTCACCCGCCACCCGTGCGCGCATCGCCCTGCTCATCGAGGGCCATGTCCAGTATTCATTCATGACCATAGGTCAGATTGAGCGTTTCTATTCGAGTTTCTATCCGAAATGGAACCGCGATGCCTACTATGAACTCATGGCCAAGCTCCATGTGTCGCCCGGTCAGAAAATCTCGTCAATGTCGTGCGGACAGCGCTCGCAGGTGGCTCTCGGCCTCATTCTCGCGCAGAACGCCGACCTCCTCGTGCTTGATGACTTCTCGCTCGGTCTTGATCCCGGCTACCGCCGTCTGTTCATCGACTATCTGCGCGAATTTGCCAAGGCTGAGGAGAAAACAGTGTTCATGACCTCGCATATCATCCAGGATCTCGAACGCCTCATCGACGACTGCATCATGCTCGACTACGGCAAGATTCTCACCCAGATGCCGGTCGACGAACTGCTCAGGGACTTCTCGCGCTACACTCTTCCGACCGATGCTCCGGTTGAGAAGTTCACCGAATCCGGTCTCTTCATCAATCCGGGTAAAATCAAGAACGAATTGGAATTCTACACCTTTAAGCCCCTTGACGAAGTGCGCTCGCAGCTCTCGACTCTCGGAGTAGATGCCTCCGGTCTTGAACGTCGCGAGATGTCGCTGGAGGATGCTTTCATTGGTCTGACAGGTAAATATTGATAACTATGGAAAAAGCGCTTATATTCAAGGAATGGGTGAAGACACGCATGGTGTTCTTCATCTCGCTTGCACTCGCTGTCTGCGTGGCTCTCTATGCCGTGCTGATGATGAAGAGGTTGATAGAACTGAAGGGTGTGGACCATCTCTGGCTCATCATGCTTCTCAAAGACAATTCATTCATCGATATTATCAAGTATGTGCCTCTTGTCATCGGTCTTGCCCTCGGCGTGGCCCAGATGGCTCCCGAAATGGCTCAGAAACGTCTGAAACTCACCCTCCATCTTCCCTATCCGCAGGGCAAGCTCGTAGGGCTGATGCTTCTGACAGGTCTTGTCGAGCTTTTGGTCATCTTTGTCATCCAGGCTCTCATCATCGGCATCTATGACGCCTCGGTTCTCCCCTCGGAACTGGTATGGCGGGTGATGCTGACCACTCTCCCCTGGTATTTTGCGGGCTTCACAGCTTATCTTTTTGTCACTTCAATCTGTCTGGAGGGCACTTGGGCGCGCCGCGTCATCCTCGCCCTGCTCGGGATTGCCGTGCTGATGATTTTCTTCCTTCAGCCCGCACTTGAGGCCTACAACGGCATGATGCTCATAATTCTCATTACGACTCTTCTTCTCACCATTCTCTCATTCGGTTCAATCGCAAGGTTTAAGGAGGGCCGTCAGGATTAAAATCATGAAAAAAGCTTATAATATACTGCTCATCGCACTGGGAATAATAGTTTTGTCATGGTTCTTGCCGTGGCTCTATTCAATCGTGTTCCCGTCAGCCGCTTCAGATCCGTTCATCGCCTATTCCCCGGTCAACGACAGGATGATTGTCTCTGAAACCGGTGACGACAAGAATCTGGCTATCTATTCGCTTGATGCCGACGGCAACCGCAAGGAGGGTTCCTACACCAAGGAACAGCGCGACTCGCTTCTGCCACAGATTTATTACACCCAACTTATGGCCAGCGAGGCTCTGCCCGACACAATCGCAGGTATCGAGGTCGGTGTGGCTGCCTTCAAGCACAGCCAGTGGGTGTTCTCGGCTCTTCCCCGCGACATCAACAAGGTCATGCCCGAGGTTTATCTGATGATGGAATCCATGCCTGCGCGCATCGACCTTGAAGATCCGAAGGAAGTGTTCCGTTTCCGCGACGGAAAGGTTGAGTTCATCGACATGGAAACCAACGCTGTGATTGAAGGCCGGTCGAAGCGTTTTACTGATATTTTCAACGAGCGCGGTTTTGCCCTTCCGATGCGCGCCTATTCCGCCAACATCACAAGCCGCAAGCCCTACGACGAAGGCTATCTGATGGTCGATGCCAACGGTGACCTCTATCATACCAAAATGCAGGCGGGCCGTCCCTACATGATGAAGGTCAACAAGCCGGATTCGGTCAAGGTGGCTCATGTCTATATCATGGAGAATATCGACACCCGTCATCTCGGCATTGTCAGTGATGAGAACCATAATCTTTATGTGCTCGAACGTGCCGGTTACCGACTGATACCACTTCCTGTCGGAAAGGTTGACCCGGAGAAGGAGAAGATTTCAATCGTGAAGAATATTTTCAACTGGGTGGTAAAGGTGACCGGTCCCGAGGGCGTACGTTGGACTGCTCTTGATTCCGACGACTACCACCGCCTCGCTTTCTATTCGAAAACCTACACCGAGAGCGCTTCGCAGAAGGCCGCTACCTACATCTTCCCCTACGAACTTTCGTTCACTTCGGTGTCCGACTGCTATGCTTCGCCGAGATTCGAATATTTCTCATGGCACGCCATCTTTCTCAATGTTGTCCTTGCCGTGATTCTCTTTGTGGTCTACCGTCGTCGTGGCCGTGTGGCACCCTGCATCGCCGCATGTTCGGTAATTACATTAATATTCGGTATCTTTGCATTCATTCCCCTTATGATTGTCAAAAATTAAATACAATAACATAAACACTAAAGAAAAAATGAAAAAAACTTCAATCTTCACACTTCTTGCAGTCATCTGCATGGTAATGATCTCTTGTGGCGGTGCGTCAAAGGGCGCAGCCGAAGATTCTACAGTCGAGGCTCTCCACGTGGATCAGGTTCTCGCCAATCCCGACAGCTATCTCGGTGACACCATCGTCATCGAAGGCGTATGCTCCCACCTCTGTGCCCACGGTGGCCGCAAGGCTTTCATCGCCGGTTCAGCCGACAGCATCATGCTCCGTTGCGAGGCTTTCCCTCTGATGGGTGAGGCTTTCCCCAAGAGCGTTGTGCGCCGTCCTCTTCAGGTGAAGGGTATCCTCCGCGAAGAGCGTGTGGATGAGGCCGCCATTCAGGAAATGATCCGCAAGAACGAGGAGGCTCAGGCTGCTGCCGCTGCAAACACTGAGCTTACCGACAGCACCGCTACAGCCAAGGCTGAGAGCGGATGTGCTACCGAACGCACTGCCAAGGGCCAGCGCAACCTCACCACTTTCGAGGACCGTATCAACGATTTCCGCGCAAAAATCGCCGCACGTCAGGAAAAGGAAGGTAAGGACTACCTTTCATACTACTACCTCGACGCAATCTCTTACGACGTTCTCCCTGAATAAACCCGTCAGCACACCGTGGCTATAGATAAGCCTATAGGTTTTCCAACTATCAGAAGCTGTTTTAAATAAAAAATCGATGTTTTCGTAACCACCGACACTTGATGGTGTCGGTGGTTACGTTATTTTTCCGGTATCGCAGATGTACATACCCCGAGATTAGTCCAAGCGTCGTTTCGGGAATTTCTGTCGTATGAACGGCACATACTGTTTGGGGTGTCGGCTATTATTCTTCTGTCCCTTCGGAATAGGCTGAGTTTCCGTGACAGCTACCGGCATAGTTTCTGTTGACACAAATGCTTCCGGTTCGATAAACTGGTTCTCTATTTCCTGAACTTTAGTGTCCGTTGCCGGATTGGGTGCGGCTTGTTCCTCACGTTTTGCAGAGGTACGGCGATGTGCGGAAGTTGAGCGGGAAATAGCCTTATCAATCTCAGGGCGCAGGAGGGTGAAAATCATAGTGCACTCCAATGGCCGATCCTCCGTATCAGGATCATCCATGAGAAGATATGAGTCAATGGAAGCCAACGCCATTTTCTTGATATACTCCCCGTCAGTGAGTAGACGACAGCAGTCGTTCACCCGCTCACGGATATAGGAATAAAACTTTTTGGAGACCCGAAGGCGTGTGGCATTCGGTGCAGATGCGGTCTGAAGGAGAGATTTTTTCATATCGGGAGATTAATTTTGTTTTCACCAACAAAATTAATAACCTGAATCGTCAAAAAGATGCGATAATGAAAAACCGTAAGGATTTTTCCGGCTATCTTTTCCCGTAGCTTTCGGTGGGTTCGGCGGCGATGCCGGCGGGGGTTTCGGTGAGGGTGTAGGATGCGCAGTTGTGGGGTGAGATGATGTTGTTGTAGAGGACTTCAAGGGTGTGGTCGCGTTCTTTAGGATTGCGCAGGTTGCATTCCCATACGCGTATGACACGCCACCCCAATAGGCGCAATTCGACGTCGTTGCGATAGTCGCGGGCTATGTTCAGGTTGATTTTGTGTCGCCAGAAGTCAATGTTGGTTTTGGGGAGACGGAAGTATTTGCAATCCTTATGGCCGTGCCAGAAGCAGCCGTCGATGAAGACGGCAGTCTTGTATTTTCGGAATACTATGTCGGGACTTCCGGGGAGCTTGCTGTTGTTCACGCGATAGCGCAGGCCTTTTGCGAAAAGAAAACGCCTTGCCATGAGCTCCGGCTTGGTGTTTCTTCCCTTTATGGCAGCCATGCAGCGGCTGCGCTCCTCAGGTGTCATTACGTCCGTCATAGTGTAATGATAAGCTTGCGCAGTGAATCGATCCAATATGGGATTTCAATATTGAATGTCTCTTTGAATTTGGTCTTGTCGAGTACCGAGAATGTCGGTCGGACGGCTTTCGACGGAAATTCATCGCTATGGCAGGGACGGATGCTGCACGGGTAGCTTCCGTCGACAGCCGGGAATGCTATTTCCTGAATCATTTTTGCGAAGTCAAACCATGAGCACACGCCTTCATTTGAATAGTGGTATATGCCTTCATGCCCGATGTATTTTCCATTGTCGATTATGTCCACGATAGCATCGGCAAGGTCGCGGGCGTAGGTCGGCGAGCCGATTTGATCAACCACTACCTTAAGTTCCTTGCGTGACGGAATCAATCCGAGCATTGTTTTGACGAAATTCTTGCCGTATTCAGAGTAGAGCCATGCCGTGCGGATGATGATGTGACGACATCCGCTTTCTTTTATGGCCTCCTCTCCGTGGAGTTTTGTTCGTCCGTAGGCGCTTGTCGGGTTGACGGTGTCTTTCTCCGTAAGTGGAGTATTTCTGTTATTCCCTCCAAACACATAGTCGGTCGAAATCTGAATCAGCGGTATGTCACATTCCTTTGCGGCTTTTGCGAGATAACCGACAGCGGTTGCGTTGATAAGTTCGGCTATATCTTCCTGCTCCTCCGCACGGTCAACGTCAGTGAAAGCCGCACAATTGACAATCAGTTGGAAGTCGTTGCATCTGACACCGAGGCTCACAGCCTCAGGGTCGGTTATGTCGATGTCGTCGACATCTGTGAATATATATTCGTTGGCAGAATTGGCGGAGGCGTCGCGGAGACAGTTGCCGAGCTGACCGTCACCGCCGGTGACAAGGATTCGCATGATTACAGACAGTTTAGTAAAAAAACACAGATACAGAAGAATTTTGTTTGTTTCTTCTGTATCTGTTTAATGGCTTTATTCAGTAAATAGTTCTGTCAATTAGAGAACTTTCTTGTAAAGCTCCACGATTTCCTCGATGGTCACGTCGCGGGGATTGCCGGGGGTGCAGACATCGGCGATGGCCTGCTCAGAGAGGGCGGGGATGTCCTTTTCGGTAATGTTGATGTCGGCGAGATGCTGGGGAATACCAACCTTGATTGAAAGAGCCTTGACAGCATCGCAAGCGGCCTGAGCGGCTTCTTCCTTGGTCATTCCGCTGATGTCAACACCCATTGCTTCGGCGATGGCGGGATATTTGTCAAGACAGGCGGGCATGTTCCATTCCATGATGGTCGGGAGAAGGAGTGCGTTGGCAACACCGTGGGGAATGTCGAAAAGTGAGCCGAGGGGGTGAGCCATACCGTGGACAAGGCCGAGACCCACGTTGGAGAATGCCATACCGGCAACGTATTGGGCAACTGCCATAGCGTCGCGGGCCTCAGCGTTGGAGGGTTCGGCAACAGCAGTGGGGAGGTTGCGGCTGATCATGCGGATAGCCTCGATCTCAAACATGTCGCTGAGCGCCCATGCTCCCTTGGTGATGTAGCCTTCGATAGCGTGGGTGAGGGCATCCATGCCGGTTGCGGCTGTGAGCGATGCGGGAAGGGTGTACATGAGTTCGGCATCGACGATTGCCACGGCGGGAATGTCGTTGGGGTCGACGCACACCATCTTCTTATGGTTTTCCTCGTCGATAATGACGTAGTTGATGGTTGTTTCGGCAGCAGTACCTGCAGTTGTGGGGAGTGCTACGATGGGCACACTCTTATTTTTGGTGGGAGCGCAGCCTTCGAGCGATACGATATCGGAGAATTCAGGGTTGTTGATGACGATGCCCACAGCTTTCGCGGTGTCGATTGACGAACCGCCGCCGATGGCGATGATGAAGTCTGCACCGGATTTCTTGTAGGCTTCAATGCCGTTCTTGACATTGGTCACAGTGGGGTTGGGTTTTACGTCGCTGAAGATTTCGTAGGGGATAGCGGCGGCATCGAGCACGTCAGTAACCATTTTGGCTACTCCGAACTTCACGAGACCGGCATCAGTGACGATGAGGGCCTTGGATTTGCCGAGACGCTTTACAACTTCGGGCAGCTCCTTGCGTGCGCCCGGGCCGAAGTATGAAACTTCATTGAGAATAAACCTGTGGATCATGATTTTAAATTTATTTAGTTGTTGTTGTGAGGGATTCTGTTAATTAGCTGAAATTGTGAATAGGGCCAAGTGTCAGTTTCATTAGATACTGTCCGTATTGGTTTTTTAGCATCGGACGCGCTATTTCCTTAAGCTGCTCACTGCTTATCCAGCCTTTGGTATAGGCTATGCCTTCGAGACAGGCGATCTTCAGTCCCTGACGTTTCTCAAGGACCTCGACATAGATTGACGCCTCTGCGAGGGAATCGTGGGTACCGGTGTCGAGCCAGGCGAAGCCGCGCGGAAGAGTCTTGACTTTCAGGTCGCCGTCGTTGAGGAATGTCTGGTTTACGCTTGTGATTTCAAGTTCTCCTCGGGCTGAGGGACGGATGGATGAGGCGATGTCGACGACCTTGTTGGGATAGAAATAGAGACCGACGACGGCGTAGTTGGATTTCGGCTTTTCAGGCTTTTCCTCAATGGAGAGGCAATTGCCATCCTTGTCGAATTCGGCGACACCGTATCGCTCGGGGTCGTTGACCCAATAGCCGAAAACGGTTGCTTTGCCGTCGGTTTCTGCAGCAGCTACGGCCTCTTCGAGAATCGATGTGAAACCGGCTCCGTGAAATATGTTGTCGCCGAGGACGAGGCATACCGGATCGTCGCCAATAAATTCCTTTCCTATTATGAAAGCTTGTGCAAGCCCGTCGGGCGACGGCTGTTCGGCATACTCGAAGTGTACCCCGAAATCAGATCCGTCACCAAGCAGGCGCTTGAATCCGGGAAGGTCGTTAGGGGTGGAGATGATGAGTATGTCGCGGATTCCGGCAAGCATGAGGGTCGATATGGGGTAGTAGACCATCGGCTTGTCGTAAATCGGAAGCAGCTGTTTGCTGACCCCCTTGGTGATAGGGTAGAGGCGCGTGCCCGAGCCTCCGGCCAGAACAATTCCTTTCATGGCTGTTGATTTCTGTATTGACAGTTGTTTGGAATGCAAATGTAGGAAAAATATTCGATGAAAAAATATCCTGTATGTCGCAGGAAGGCTGTTTGCAACAAGGTGGAGTGGTTTTTGAATCAAATCTGAAAAAAGTAGCTACAGATGGCATAAACGACCGGAGGGAATATTTCCTTGTTTGAGGAAAAAGCTGTAAATTCGGTGACACAAATGAAATCGAGATATGATTCTCAAAACTGAAATCGACCATGAAAAAGAATATAGTATCAGCCATTCTTTGCCAGCTTGCCGTCTGTTTTGCGCTTGCAAGTGGATACCGGACATTATTTGACGAGATGCAGCCTTCGTGGAAAGGCAAGGTTCTTGTCTCGGCCAACAGCGGACAGGTACTTACCGACAATGATCTCAAAAGGATATATGCCAATCATGTGAAAGCTATAGATGTGACTGACGATACAGTCCGATTCACTTTGAGGGGTCTCGATGTCCGGGCGGTCGAAAGTCAATTGAAGCCGGCCTATAGGGCTGAGTTGACCGTCAACGGTAAGAAATGCAAGTACAGTAAGGATGAGTTGCCATATTCGCGTCCGAAGACTTCGCAATACATGCTGTCGGACAGTTGCTTTTATCTCACCTTTGACCTTTCGCCTCAATTTCAGACAGTCGGTGTCAAGACTTGGATTTCCGGCTTTCTTGTGACTGAAGGGCTGCCGGAGAAAGGACGGAAATATCCTCTGACCACTCTCGAATATGATGAGGATGAGCCGATTTTGCCGTGGAAACGTTCAATGGGCGATGCCGCGACTCTGCAGGTGGTCTATATGCCGGCGTGTAAGGATTATTTTCCGGACGATTTTCTCCCGGAGGATTTACGGAGGAAGTGCATAGTCCTGTCGTCAGTAGCAATCAGTGACGGATATGTGGAAGTTGTAGAGTTCAAAGAGGCGAAAGGCGGTCGTCCGGCCTCGATGAAACTCCGTCTGGAGTTCAATGCTTCGCTTACAGGTGGCGAGAATGGTGAGCATTCGTCTGCCATCAAGGTAGAGAAAAGTGAGATTTCATTGGCGCAGATTGAAAAAACGGCTTTGGAACCGATGTTTTTTGAGATGGACTACGGGTGGCAACACAGGTATCTGCCGGAGGATACATTCGGAGCAAAGTAAGGCGGGTTTGACAAACCTTCATGTCAGCGGCTGCGTTATTCTGAGTAGGATTAAACAGCAGTGACTATGAGATATTGGGTTTTTACAAGCAAGCCCGAACATTTTAAAATGTCGGAGGCATTGGTGCCGGGCGAGACGCTCGATTGGCCTACTTTCGCGCGCTTCAAGTTTGAGGTGGGTGATCTTGTGTTCATCTATGCCTCGAATCCGGTGCTTCAGATGATTGGAAAACTTGAGATTGAGGAGCTGAATCTTAGTTTCAGCGAGGTCAATCCACGCAATGATCTCCGCAAGTGGCCGAAACGACATTCATCAATTCCGTGGATGCGTATGCGTGTGCTTCAGCAGGCCCCGGTTCCGTTCAAGCCTTTGCAGAGAGGAAGTTTGTATTACCACACGGAATTCAAACCGTCGCCCTATCCGAAACTGCTCCATGAGGGTGAGATTGACTATGTGATGAGGGCTTTCAACGAGGCTATGACCTATCGCGCGGATATGGTGAAGTATCCCGACGGCTTAAATCCTGTTGCGCTCGACAGAGTGACGCATGGAGAGATTCTCAGGAATATTCTCTCTGAATTGAAGGATGGTCATGTTGTCGGGTTGGGGTTTTCGAATGAGCTGGAAGTGGAGGATTCTGCCGGAAGAGATGAACCGGAAGTTCAGAGAACAGAAAATCAACTGATGGTGAAAGTCTCGACGGGAGGGAAAAGTGCTGCGATGGTTTCCTTTACATTCAGTGGCATTATCCGTGCGAATTGGACTTACGAACATCTGAACAATGCCCTTTCCGGTGTCAGGCTTGATGTTGAAGACACCTACCTGCATTTCCATTTCGACGGAGCCGAATTGGAAATCCTTGCCGAAAGATTGCGCATAGATTGAACGCATTGATTCTTGCATCGGGAGTCTCCCGGAATGCAAAGAACCCATGCGCCAATATTTGCACAAAAATTTCACCATGCCCCGAATACATACAATTAATAAATCTGATTTTCATAATGCCGCTTTTTTAGACCAAAAATCGCAAAACATTCTCTAAATGAGAATGTTTTAATAAGAAAACGATTATGAAAAAGATTTTACTTTTACTCGCTTTGGCATTTGGTATGGCTGTGTCGGCAAATGCATTGACCTACGAAGAAGCTTTTGATTCAATCAAGGCAATGCCCGACATGAAAGGTGTTGACGGCACAGAAGTCAGCGGACATAATGATTTTGCAGCAATTGGCGTTACAAACGGACAAATGCTTGTATGGTCCGGTGAACGTGGCAGTCAGACCGGGGTATATGGAAATGCCATATACAAACTTATCGGTGAATTACCTCCCTCGGAAATGATTCAATGTAAAATGACGGATAGTGCGATATTTGCAATATTCGCAAAACCTGTGTCTAAGGATTCCAACAGAATAATAATTTTTTCTGATTCAGCATACGCGGGTTTTACAGGGGCACTAATCGGATATATCTCAAATGATGCCCTCAATGCCCTGAGAACAGCAATTCTGATACCCCGACATGGAGGGGGTACAGCCTTGTATCTTAACGCGATGAATTTTTAATTCTGCGCTTGCATAGGTATTGCATTGCAAATTGCAACAGTATTATCGGACATCTTCGATATTGTTGGACATCTTCGATATTGTTGGACATCTTCGATATTGTTGGACATCTTCGATGCCCGTGGTGGAAAATCATCCATCTAACCCCATGCCTCGCGCCTGATGAAAAATTCCGGCCTGTGGCCTGCATTTTTCATCGTCGCTCGTGATGGGGCTACCATCATATCGCTGCCTCGCAGCTTATCGGATGCCATCCGGATTCTTCCAGGAATGCAAGAATCCATACGGTTAAGATTCACACCGGAATTTCACTATGTGCCCATTAAATTCGTAAATAACTGAAAAAGGCACGGAACGTTAGAAGATACAAAATATTAATTTCAAGTAAATGTTATACTCAAGTAAATATTATACTTTTGTTTCTTTTGTTTATTATGTTCTTTTGTATCTCTTAAAAGAAAAACCTGCAAGTTTTGAAAATCAAATGCTTGCAGGTCTTTCAAGTGTCCGAGATGAGATTCGAACTCACACAGTCTTACGACCACTACCCCCTCAAAGTAGCGTGTCTACCAATTCCACCACCCGGACGAAAAAATGTCGGTTGAAACGACATCTGTATTTTTTCAAGCCACTCAGCCGGAACCGCTGTTCCGAAACCATTCAGAAGAATGGGAGTGCTATCGTTGATTTCATAGAAAAATCCTGACTAAAAAATCTTAATCAGGATTTTCGAAGTGTCCGAGATGAGATTCGAACTCACACAGCCTTACGGCCACTACCCCCTCAAAGTAGCGTGTCTACCAATTCCACCACCCGGACAAAATGTCTGTCGAAACGACTTTTGAGAATATTAGAGCGAAAAACGGGACTCGAACCCGCGACCCCAACCTTGGCAAGGTTGTGCTCTACCAACTGAGCTATTTTCGCATTGATTGCGCTTGACAGACAAGTATGTTAATGTTCTCTCTTAGAGCGAAAAACGGGACTCGAACCCGCGACCCCAACCTTGGCAAGGTTGTGCTC
>NZ_CAJTMT010000025.1:0-14893 GCF_910577345.1 uncultured Duncaniella sp. | reverse complement strand
CTCTACCAACTGAGCTATTTTCGCGTTTTGTTTTGCTTTAGACGGTGTCATTTCCGTTTTGCGTTGCAAAGGTATGCACTTCTTGGTTACTGTGCAAATATTTCCGTGTGTTTTAACTGATGTTAACTAAAATGAGCCAAATTTGGGTAGTATTTGTTAATGGATGTGAATAAAATCGGGCTTTTTTGATGAACCAAGGCCAGCATGAGTCTGTTTGAATTAATAGTAATATCAAACACAACACTCCGAAAAATTATGAAAAAATTGATACTCCTCCGTCACGGACAGAGTGAATGGAACCTTGAAAACCGTTTTACGGGCTGGACCGATGTCGAACTTTCGCCTAAGGGTAGGGAAGAGGCGCGTCAGGCCGGCGAACTGATTGCTGCTGCCGGTTTGAAGCCGCGCTATTGTTTCACGTCGTATCTCAGGAGAGCGATTCAGACTCTCGACATCGCTCTCGACGCTATGGACCGTCTTTGGTTACCGGTAGTCAAAGACTGGCATCTGAACGAACGTCACTATGGCGCGCTGCAGGGGCTCAACAAGGCAGACACTGCCGCGAAGTATGGCGACGAACAGGTCCATATCTGGAGAAGGAGCTACGACGTTGCGCCTCCTGCGTTGGCAGCGGATGATGAACGTTTCCCCGGTTCGGAGGAGCGTTATGCTTTTCTCGGTAAGGATTCACTGCCGCTGACCGAGTCGCTTGCCGATACGGTGGAGCGCGTGCGTCCGTGTTGGGAGGAGTTGATTGCTCCTGCTCTCGGACTGTATGACACGGTGTTTGTGGCAGCTCACGGAAATTCACTTCGTGCGCTCATCATGATGCTTCTTAAAAAGACTCCTGATGAAATCGTAGCCGAGGAGATCCCGACGGGTGTGCCTCGGGTGCTTGAACTGACCGACCGTCTGGAAGTGGTGTCGGATCGGTATCTCTCTGATAAAGTATAGAGATTAAAGTATAGAGTATAGATAATAGTGGGTGCAGCTTGAGATTCTGATGGTTTCGGGTTGTGCCCGCTGTTTTGTTTGGCCCGCTGCTCTATTATTGAAGTTATCCACCACTATCATTCATTTATCATTTATTTATGAAATCTGGTTGGGTTGGAAGAAAAAGCTTGTTGGAAATAGAAATAGGCCCGGAAAATCCGAGCCTATTAGCAAAATTACTTGGGGGTGAACAGTGGGGGTCGAACCCACGACCTTCGGAACCACAATCCGACGCTCTAACCAACTGAGCTATGCTCACCATGTTTCTTGGTTTTGCGCTGCAAAGGTAGGGGCTTTTTTTGAAACTGCCAAATATTTGAGCAAAAATTTTCGAAAAATCTGTTTTTGAAGTCCAAAAATTCAGGGCTCGGGACAAAATTGCACTTATACTATATATAATAGGAGCAAAATTATTGTTAACTTTGCAGTCAATATGAAGAATATCCGCAATTTTTGTATTATAGCCCATATCGACCACGGCAAGAGTACACTTGCCGACCGTCTGCTTGAGTATACCAACACTGTGGCCGGAAAGGACCTGCAGGCGCAGGTGCTCGACGACATGGACCTCGAACGTGAGCGAGGCATCACCATCAAGAGCCATGCTATCCAGATGAACTACCGTCTGGACGGAGAGGAATATGTCCTGAACCTTATTGACACTCCGGGACACGTCGACTTCTCCTATGAGGTGTCGCGCTCGATTGCCGCATGTGAAGGAGCGCTGCTGATTGTGGATGCCTCGCAGGGCATACAGGCGCAGACCATCTCCAACCTCTACATGGCCATCGACAACAATCTTGAGATTATTCCCGTCATCAACAAGGTTGACCTCGACAGTGCGAAGCCCGAGGAGGTCGAGGATCAGATTGTGGATCTTCTCGGCTGTGATCCGGAGGAGATCATCCGTGCGAGCGGAAAGACAGGCATAGGTGTGCCGGAGATTCTCAAAGCCATCGTCGAGCGTGTTCCCGCTCCCAAAGGCGATCCGAAGGCTCCGCTTCAGGCTTTGATTTTTGACTCCGTGTTCAATCCCTTCCGCGGAATCATCGCATATTTCAAGATTGTCAACGGTACCATCCGCAAGAACGATTTCGTGAAGTTCGTGGCTACCGGCAAGGAATACAACGCTGATGAAATCGGTGTGCTCAAACTCGACATGCAGCCATGTCAGGAACTCTCGGCAGGAAATGTGGGATATATCATCTCGGGAATCAAGACCTCGCGTGAGGTGAAGGTAGGCGACACCATCACCCATGTCAACACACCTTGCGAGACGGCAATCGACGGTTTCGAGGAAGTGAAGCCTATGGTCTTCGCGGGTGTCTATCCCATCGAGACCGAGGATTTTGAAAATCTCCGTTCGTCGCTCGAAAAGCTTCAGCTCAACGATGCGTCGCTGACCTTCCAGCCCGAATCGTCGATGGCGCTCGGTTTCGGTTTCCGCTGCGGTTTCCTCGGACTGCTCCACATGGAAATCATTCAGGAACGCCTCGGACGTGAGTTTGACATGGATGTCATCACGACCGTCCCCAACGTATCCTACCGCGTGTTTGACAAACACGGGACTATGACTGAGGTCCACAACCCTTCCGGTCTGCCCGAACCGACCCTCATCGACCATATCGAGGAGCCATACATCCGCGCGTCCATCATCACTGCCGCCGACTATATCGGCCCAATCATGACGCTCTGTCTGGCAAAGCGCGGTGAGCTTGTCAAGCAGGAATACATTTCCGGCAACCGCATGGAGCTTATCTTCGACATGCCTCTGGGCGAGATTGTGATTGACTTCTACGACAAACTCAAGAGCATATCCAAGGGCTACGCATCCTTCGACTACCATCTCCATGACTTCCGCGAGTCGAAGCTCGTCAAACTCGACATCCTGCTCAACGGTGAGAGCGTCGATGCGCTTTCAACACTCACCCATGTCGACAACGCCGTCACCTTCGGACGACGCATGTGTGAGAAACTTAAGGAACTCATCCCGCGCCAGCAGTTCGACATCGCCATCCAGGCGGCAATCGGTGCGAAGATTATCGCCCGTGAGACCATCAAGGCTGTCCGCAAGGACGTGACCGCTAAGTGCTACGGCGGTGACATCTCGCGTAAGCGCAAACTCCTTGAAAAGCAGAAGAAAGGCAAGAAGCGCATGAAGCAGATTGGCTCGGTCGAAGTCCCGCAGAAAGCCTTCCTTGCAGTGCTCAAACTGGATTAGCCCGCAACTTTCAACACCCTCCCTACATACTGTTATGTCGCATCTCTCTTTACACAATAGTATTTCCCGGACATGAAATTGAGAATCTTGATTGCAATGATTTTGGCGATGTTTCTGACATCGCCTTTCATGCTTCATGCCGATACGATAGGCGGCAAGGATACAATCAATGACTATTTGACCGCACTCGAAAACAATCCCAACGACAAGGAGTTGCTCAAGACCGTCGGCTTCTACTACATGAACATCGGTGACGACGCGAAGTCCCGGGAGTATGGCCGTCGGCTCATCGCTCTCGGCGAGAGTACGGGCGACAGGGAGTTTTGTGAGCTTTACGGACGAATCATACTCGGTTCCGGATTGTTTACGGATGATGCGGCGGGATTTTTCCGGCAGATGGAGGAGGCGAGGGCGATTGCCGACGGCACGAATAACCACGATGCACTCCTCTCCATTAACAACGGTATGGGGATGTATTATCTCATGGTCCACAATGATGCCTATACTGCCACTTCGTATTACTATAGGGCCCTTGAAGATGCAAAGTCAATCAACGACGAGCGACGTTATGGTATCGTACTCTCGAACCTTGCGGGAGCTTACCTTACGATGAACGATGTTTCAGGCCGGAAACTCGCTGAGCAATCCCATGAGATAGCCGTAAAGCGAGGGGAGCCGATACCGCTGTATTATTCCAAATACACACTGGCCCACTATTGCCTGCTCGACGGAAGTCTTGATGAAGCCGATGCTCTTATAAAAGAGGTGGAGGATTCGCATCGTAAGGGTGGTTTTGCAGGAGAACCGGAACTATATCTCATCAAGGCAAGGATTGCCGAAAAGAGAGGAAACATCAAAGATGCATACAGATACTATGCTCTTGCCATGGAGCATTTCAGAAATTCAGACACCTCTGAGGTTTCGGCGACATATCTCGCATACGCAGGCCTTTTGAGACGCGACGGTCATATCGATTCAGCGATAAGAGTTTTGGAGCATGGTCTCGGCAACCTCGGGGATTCCGACATCAAGATTCATTCGCCGGAACTGGAGAGGGAGCTTGTGTTTGCCTACCGTGATGCAGGAGACTACCGCAAGGCTCTCGACCACAGTCTGCACTATCAGTCATATCAGGACAGCATCTTCCAGCTCAGCCGCGAACGGGCGTTGCATGAAAACCGCATCCGCCATGAGGTCTACACCAACGAACGTCTGATTGACGAGCAGAGGATAGAACTTATGTCGGTCCGCCACAGGATTGTCCTGCTTGCAGTAGTTGTCGTTGCCGTCATCCTATTGCTCGGCCTGACCTATTATAACTATAGGAAAAAGGATCGCCTCTACCGGGCCATCGTAACGCAGAACCGCGAGTATATCTCCAGAGAGCAGATGCTCATGGAGCAGCTTGAGAAGGCGCGTAAGCCGAAGACGAGCGGAAGCGCCGGACTTTCCGAAGTCAAGGCCGACGACCTGATGGGACGCTTTACCACACTGATGACTGAGGAGAAACTTTTCAAGGATCCATCGCTGACGGTGGGTGCCGTGGCCGAGAGGCTTGGCAGCAACCGCACATACCTTTCCAGAGCTGTGAATGATTCGACCGGAAAATCGTTCACGCAGCTTGTCAATGACTACCGCATCCGCGAAGCCATCGCACTCATTTCCGATATGGAGGCCAATATGCCGTTGAAACAGATTTGTTCGGAGGTCGGGTTCAGTTCCATATCGACATTCTATTCCACTTTCCAGTCCATTACCGGAATGACCCCTGCACGTTACCGTGCGCAAGTCCGCGAGCTTTGATGGAATTTTTTTGCGGCAGGAGGCATTGTGTCTATCCGGCCGGGAGAATTCAGAGAGACTATCTTTTTTTATTGAGATGTGTTAATTTTAAGGCTTGGTGTTAAAATAGATTCCATATTTCTCAATTTTACGATTCCGAAAACAATAATTTTGTAGCTTTCAAGTGGTTGATTTATATTTGCGATACAATCGAGCAATTATAGTAACCCTTCAATACCCCCTACATTGTTATGTTAAAATCGTATGTGAGGAAACTGACATTTCTCTTTCTACTCGGACTTATCTCCAATACCGTTGCCGCTGCATCGGGCTCTCCTTTGCTGAAAGGAAAAATCAATGCCACGGAGCCTGCGGAAGTCAATGTTGTCTATGACTATAACGGAGATATGTGTCTTTCCACATTCAAGACCGACACGGACGGCTCGTTTGTTTTTTCCGGTGAGCTTCCCTGTGATGCGGTCGAGGCTATGGTCTACATTGATGGGCAACCTTTCGGTGCATACTTGCAGAACGGGGCAACCACGGTCATGGACATAACCGACAATGCGTCATTCACAGGAGACAATGCAGCTGAAAGCACCTTTGTCAATGCCTACGTCCAGGGATTCTATCCCATGAACTACAAGCCCTCACCCGACCAGCCGTTTGTCTTCGCTGACTATAAGGCGAAGCTTGACGGGTGTCGCGACAACATCAAGGGGCTTATCACTGACGTCAAGGCCGACAAGCGCGGTCTTTACAACAGGCTGACTGACTCATACTACAATCAGACGCTGCTGACACTCCTGAACATTGATTCATACTATAGCAAGACTGACCACAAAGCGGAGGTGGAGGAGATTATATCCACAGTTGACCCGAATTCTGATGAAGCGCGTCTGACTGGTATTATAACCGCGTGGTACAACAACTCTGACATCCACAAAAATTCCAAAGCGAATAACGTCAATGACTATCTCGTCGGGCAGTATGCCGCGATAGACAGTGTGCTGACCAACGAAGCGAATAAAAAATCACTTTGGTACACCCTCGGGTCAATGCTCATGATGTATCGTCTTCCCGAAGAAGAGATAAATTCGTTTTTTGCTGCTGTCGAGCCTCAGCTTTCGAAAGCACCCAACGTCAAGGAGCGTCTGATTGAACTCTATGAGTCCATGAAGCCCAAGGTGAATGACGGTGATGCCGTCCCGACCGACCCGGTCCTCATTTCGCCCGACGGAAGCAGATGCAAGCTTTCGGAGCTTTTGGGTAAGAATGTGGTCTACATCGACATCTGGGCCACATGGTGCGGACCGTGTTGCCGTGAGATTCCTTATATGGAGAAGGTGGTCGCTCAGTTCAAGGGCAACGATGCTATATCGTTCATCAGTATCTCGCGCGACGACAACCGTCAGGCATGGCTGAAAAAACTTGACCGCGACAAGCCCGAATGGCCGCAATACATCTTTGAGAAATCATCCGGCGACGAGTTCATGGATGCAATGGGTATCAGCGGAATCCCGCGTTTCCTTCTCATCGGTAAGGATGGCCGTTTCATATCCACGGATGCCGAACGTCCCTCCGACGAAAACATTGTCGGTATACTTAACGCTGCCATCGCACAATAGTTAAACGAAATTTACAAACCAATCAACCCAATTGTCATGAATAGACCCTTCATGTATCTGTTGACGGGCTCGTTAGCCATCCTCACACCTTTGCTTGCCGACGCGCAGTCGAATAAAGTCGGGAGTGTGACGTCGTCAATCGAAAAAATAGAGAAGAAAACAATCACAGGCTCCGTGCTTGACGAGGAGGGAGAGCCGTTGGCCGGAGCGACGGTAATGCTGGAGGGTTCCAAGACAGGAACTTCAACAGATGTGGACGGAAACTTCACTCTTCTCGTTGATACGGAGAAACCGGTGCTCGTGATTTCCTACGTCGGAATGAAAACCGTGCGTATGCCCGTTGAAAACGGTGGAGGAAAATATATCCGTGTCCGCATGACTCCGACTCCGAATATGATGAACGAGGTTGTTGTCACCGGCTATCAGAACATCAAGCGCGAGAGCGCCACGGGTTCCTATCAGGTGCTGACCGCCGATGACCTCGACAAGCGTTCGACCACCGACCTTGCTTCGCGTCTTGAAGGTGCCGTTCCCGGTCTTGTGATGGATCCCAAGAAGGGATCGACCGACGAGGATGCCTTCACCATCCGTGGTGTCGGAACATTTCAGGCCAAGTCAAGTCCGCTGATTGTTGTCGACGGCTTGCCGATTGAAGGTGGTATCTCGACCGTCAATCCCTACGACATTGAGAACATCACCGTGCTTAAGGATGCCGCCGCTGCCTCAATCTATGGTGCGCGGGCATCTAACGGCGTGATTGTCATTACCACGAAGCAGGCCAAGCAGCAGCGTTTGACTGTTGATTTCAATGCCGACCTGACAATCAGCGAGAAGCAGGACTACAGCAATTACGAATGGGCCTCGGCAGCCGACATGATTGCCCTCGAACGCTACAATTTCAATGCCATGCTCAATGAGCCGGGTCAGGCGGGGCTGAACTCGGTGCTTACGGACTATAACAACAACCGCCGTGGCTCGATTTCCAAGGTGATGCGTCTGCTTCTCGAAAACCATCAGGGAAATCTGAGCGACGCTGACCTCAATTCGACTCTCGACAGTTGGAGCCGCAACGATTACCGGGATGAATACATGAATGTCCATGACCGCACTCAGGTCACGCAGCTCTACAATGTCGCCATGCGTATGCAGGGCAACTCCCTCAGTTCAAGCTTTAACCTAAACTATTCAACAGATAATATGGGAGTGCGGAACGAACACCAGAACTCCCTCTCATTCAAATATCGCGGTGACCTCAAGGTGTGCAAATGGCTCGACCTCTCGTTTGGTGTCAATGTCCTGAATACCCGCAGCAAGACCCACAATCTCGGAGAGTATGGCTACATCAATTCTTTCCTCCCATACGAATCAATGTATGATGCCGACGGTTCGCGCCGAGGGATGGAGGCCGGAATATATACCGGAAACAAGGCTTTCGGTGAGACAGCTTACGGGTTGAAGGATGCCACATTCAATCTTGCCGATGAGATGGGGCGTAATTTCTCAAACCGCCGTTACACCAACACCCGCACATTCGTCCATGCTCTGTTCAACATCCTTCCCGGCTGGACAGCTTCGGGGCAGTTCCAATATGAGGACATCTTCTCGCGCACAAGGACCATCAACGAGGCTGATTCCTACACCATGCGCAGCATCTATGACCTCTACACAACGGCTTCGACTGTCATGAAGTGGGTTGATGACACAAGCAAGGACTGGTGGGGAGCGGATCTCGATTTGGATGCCTGGATGGCAGACCCGGAGCATTACGGGCAGATTCAGGTGCCGGATGTCAAGACGACACACAATGTGCCCGACGGTGGCAGCCTGCAGACCTACACACAGGAGGCGCAGTACTACACCTTCCGTGCGCAGACAGGCTATCGCAACACTTTTGTCGGAAAGCATTTCATTGACGCGGTGGCAGGTATGGAGTATCGTCAGACCCGCGTGTCGACCGAACAGTCAACCCTCCTCGGCTACGACTATGCGACGCAGACGAACCTGAATCTCGATGCCGTATGGAGCTATATTAACAATCCGACGACAAACGTGTTTGGCTCTGATCAGCCTGTCTACGGTGCACCGGCCTCATTCGGTACATCCAAGACTCTCCACCGCTATTATTCGCTCTATCTCACAGGCAGCTATGTCTATGACAACCGTTACTCACTCTCGGCGAGCTACCGCGTTGACAAGACAGACCTTTTCGGTGCCGACCCGAAGTTCCGCGGTCGCCCACTGTGGTCGGTCGGGGGAAGCTGGAATGCCCACAATGAGACCTTCCTCAGAGATTATACCTGGCTCAATGCCCTCAAACTCCGTGCAAGCTACGGTCTGACGGGCAATATCGACCCCAACTCCACAAGCTATCTGACAGCTAAAATCACCACCAACAATATCACCGGTGGCAAGCAAGGCAATCTGCAGACACCTCCCAACGACCAGTTGCGATGGGAAAAGACATCGACATGGAATGTCGGTCTTGACTTCGCTTTCCTCGGCTACAGATTGAACGGTTCGGTGGACTATTACCACAAGAGCGGTTCCGATCTCCTGACTGTGACTGACCTTGACCGCACGACCGGATGGACAAGCCTGACAATCAACAGCGGAAACATGGTCAACCGTGGTGTGGAACTCCAGCTTGATGGTGTGATTCTTCCGTCACACGGACGCAAGAGCCTCGGCATACGTCTCGGCCTCAATTTTGCCTACAACCATAATGAAGTGACAGCGGTGTCGCATTTTGTGAACAGTGGAGTTGAGTATCTCAATTCATCCCTACTCCATGAGGGTTATCCCATCAACTCGCTTTTCTCTTTCGACTACACCGGTCTGAAAGAGGTGGACGGACTCTGGTACATGGGATGGCGTGACCATAACGGCGCGGAGCATACATCATCGATTGCCAACAGCGAGTTCACGATTGACGATGTGATTTATTCCGGTCCGTCAACACCGGTCTACAGCGGTGCCATCACCCCGACAATCACATGGAACGGATTCTCGCTTTCAGCAATGTTCAATTACTACGGCGGCCACTACATGCGTGTAGGTAACGACGAATGGGCGCTTAATGCAGGCGGCGCGTCAGGCTATGGCAATGCGTTCGGACAGAGCGCCGTGTCGCGCCATGCTCTCAAATATTGGGAGGGCGACAGCTCATATCCTGCCAACGGTTATTTCTATAAGGATTACAAATACATGAACTATGCCGGTTACCGCAGCACTAACGTTGTCCATGCCGATTATCTGAAATTCCGCAATGTGATGCTCAGCTATAATTTTGATCCCAAACTTTGCCGCAGAATCGGACTCAATGACATCCGTCTCCGTTTCCAGGTCAACAATCTCGGCACATGGGCGCGCAACGGCCGCAACCTCGACCCTGAGGCGATGTCGGGTGGAAACCATATCAACTATGTTCCCCGCAGCTATACATTCAGTCTCTTCTTTAACCTCTAATCCACAAGCTCTGACAATATGAAAAAGATATACGGACTTCTGGCGGCTGTGATGCTGCTGTTTGTCTCCTGTGACGACAAGCTCGACATCGTGCCTCTCGGGAAGACAACTCTCGATAATATCAATGATCTCGAAACTCTTCTTGAGCAGCGCTACATGCTCTCATCGACGGCTAATTTCGAGACACTCTGTGGCAATACCTATCCTGGGAAGTGGAAGACTCCTGCGTCGCTTCTTGCCGACCGGACCACTCTCGAATATGCCATGCTTGCCTGCGACAGTTCTGTCGACCGTGTGGAACTTGCAACCGACGATGGCATCTATGAGGATTGCTACCAGTACATAAACTACATGAATGTGGTGATTTCAAAGGCCGATGAAGTGTCAGGCGACCCGGAAACCAAAAAGCGCGTGAAGGCGGAGGCCCGAATCATGCGCGCATGGTTCCACTTCCTTGTCGTGAATCTCTATGCAGCTCAGTATGACGAGGCGACTGCTGCCGGAATGGGAGGCGTGGCCTACGTTGACAATACCAATGTCCAGGAGCAGAAAACCAAGCGCACGGTCAAGGAGGTCTATGATGCCATTCTTGACGACTGTTCGGATGAGGTGATAGCCAATCTCCGTCAGAGCGCAGTCGACAATCCTTTCCGCATCGGAGCTGATTTCGGCAACGGAGTGCGTGCGATGGTGCTTATGCAGATGAAGCGATATGACGAGGCGCTGACCTATGCCCGCGCGGCTGTGCGCTTCAACAGTGCTCTTGAAGATCGTCTGACGGCTCTCGATGCAATGGCTTGGACGCTTCCTCACAGGTCGGAGAACAATTATCTGCTCTGCTACCACGACAATTCCAATATCGGAGAGTGGGGCGGTACGGTCTGTACTCCTGATTTTGCAAAAGATATTGACCCTGATGATGTGTTGATGGTACTCGGTCAGTACACTCAGGACGGTTGGACTGACCATTCAGGCTATGGACTCGACGGTTCATACATGTGTGGTAGCTGGGATGTGCATTACAGCACTTACGGTCTGCGTACCGAGAATATGTATTACACAATCGCTGAGTGTATGATTCGTGCCGGACAGTATCGCGAGGGGCTCCGCTTTGTCGATGAGGTGCGTGACCGCCGCATCTACGGTGAGAATCCTCACTATTTCGACCGCACCGACATCGCGTCTGAAGCTCAGGCGATGGAGATTCTTCAGAAAAACAAGAGAGTTGAGATGTTTACGACAATCTTCAATTTCCTTGACCGCAAGCGTTGGAACAGCGAGGATGCCTATAAGAAAACCATTGTTCATGACTGCGGAGAGCTTGGCCGATTCACTGTAGATCCCGATTCACCCCTCTGGATCTCACCATTCCCCAAGACGGCAACTCTCTATAACAGTTCGCTGACACAGAATTATTAATGAGATAGAATAGTAGTAGAAACGGGCTAAAGGCTTGATAGGCTTGATAAGTCTAATAAGCCCAATAAGCCCAATAGGCCAAGCCCAATAGGGCCAATAGAGCAGTCTTGATTATGCTGAGCTATTGGCCCTATTGGGCTTATTAGGCCTATTTGACCTATTAGACTTATTTGGCCTATTAGACTTATTAAGTCTTTAGCTTATTTCCCTCAAAATCCTATCATCAACCCTGTTGAGAAGGTGCCGAAGTCGAGGTCGGTGCGGGAGTTGAAGCGTTTCATGGG
Organism: uncultured Duncaniella sp.; assembly: GCF_910577345.1. Taxonomy (GTDB): domain Bacteria; phylum Bacteroidota; class Bacteroidia; order Bacteroidales; family Muribaculaceae; genus Duncaniella. Next base: position 3,101 of record NZ_CAJTMT010000025.1, on the reverse strand, counting down.
GGCGTAGCGGGCATAGACTCCGATGCAGCGGTAGTTGAACATTGCCATTGCGTCGACTGTCACCTTGCGCTGGCTGAGGTGGCCGGTCTTGACGGTGTACTCGCTTCCATCCTGCTCATATTTGGTCTCGATGTGGGCACCGGTGTTGAAGTTGAGGACGGGACCGAGTTTGAAACCGCAATAGCGTTTGTGGCCGAAGTTCACTCCGTAGAGCACCGGAATCTGAAGGCTGAACATGCTGAGGTGGGAGGTACCCTTGGTCTGACCTTCGGCGTAGGGGTCGAGGGTGATGCGTCCGTCGGAATTCTTGTGGAAGTAGTGTCCGGCTTTGGACGCGAGGAGCTGCCAGTGGATGCCGAGACCGAAGGAAAGTTCCTGGGCGCGGTGGGTCATCTTGACGCCGAGAATCATGTTCCATGTGAATTCCACGCTTCTCCACATAGAGGTGTTGATGTCGGAATTGTTGTTGATGGGGTTTATCCAGCCGAAACCGATACCGTCGGAAACGACATCCCATTTTGTTGTGTTATTGCGCGAGATGGTGAATCCGAAGTCACTTCCGCGTGTACCGATATATGATTTTAGCGTGCGGTTGTCGGGATCGGCGAAGTCGAACGTGTAGGCCATTGTTTCTCCTTCGGGATTGACGAAGCTGATGTTGACATTGTCTTCGGTCTCATAGACTATGACGGAGCTGACATCCGGACAATTGATTTGTGTCTGTGTGCGCGAACCCTTGACCGTTTGCTGTGTGCCGGTCTGGTAGAAGAATGTCTCCGGGCCTTTGTCGAGATTGCGGACAGTGATTGAGGTCGAACGTGAGGTCGATACGATTGTGAGGTTCTGTGCCGAAGCTGCATTGAGAAGTGTATCTGCGACGGCTGTGGTTTCACCGGCTGTCTGTGCAACTGCGGTCATGGATGCGATGAGTGATATTGAGAGTAAAAATTTGCGGAACATGTTGGGGGTGGCTTTTAGTTTTTAGTTGTGGGTTTTGAGTTGTGAGTTTTGGGTTGGAGGGGGGAGTTTTGAGTTGGGAGTTTTTAGTTTTGAGTTGTGAGTTGTGAGTTTTCAGTTTTAAGCCATGAGTCAGTCCGGTTTCTGTTCAGTCGGGTTTAGTGCATGTTCTGTCAACTTACAACTAAAAACTTACAACTCGAAACTCAAAACTAAAAACTCACAACTCTACCTCGCCATTGATTTGATGAGTTCTTCTGCGTCCTGGTTTTTGATGGTGCCGTCGAAGTAAATGAGCATCACCGACGGTTTCTTGGCTTTGGCATTGTTGAGATAATAGATGTAACGGTTGAGTTTTTTGCCGTTGCTCTCTATTGGCGGGAGGACGAAGAACGCATAATGGAGTTTGCCGTCGCGATAGCGGACATTTCGTGCTGTGGCATGGGCGCCGTCGGCCACAACCAGAGGCTGAATTATTGGTACATACTTTTCGGCACTCCCCTTGAAAGTGGCGAAGGTGGTCAGTTTGTGGCTGCGCAGGAAATTCTGGTTTCCGCTCATCATCGTCTCGGTGACCGTAGGGTCGGAGCTGTATTTTCCTCCGAAAACCTTGTTGATTTCCAATCCCGACTGCGCGGTGGCGCATAGCCGGAGTGCAAGCATGGTCATCATTACTATAAATAGTCGTTTCATATTTTAACTGTATAATGTGAGGTGGAGTTTTTTCACTTTGGGTGCTGGGGTGTGGTCTCAGATTTCAAGCATAGGAATTGGTGATTCGTAGTCCTCGATGACCGGAGCGATGATGTTGAGCTCATCGTTGAGATTGCGGTCAGCCTCCTCGACACCGTCGTTGAATTCGCGCAGATCCTCTGTCAGCAATCTCATCACGTCGGCCTCGTCGGTGATGCGTTCACCGTTGGCGTAGGCGATACACTGCGTCTGAGCCGCTCCCCGGAGAGGAGCGTTGAGGCTCAGATGGAGTCCGATGGCGAAGATGACGGCAATGGCAGCTGCGATGCTGATTGCGGTGCGCAGGGAGAGGCGCTTGCGGGAGCGGGCAGGCAGACTGTCAGCGGGAAGGACATTGGACTGTCCGGAAGCCTTCGATGCGGCAGAGGAGGGGAGGCGGAAGCCCATGAGGGCACGCGCTTCGTCGATGGCAGGGTGGGAGAGGGTGGTGCGGGTTATGATGGACCGCAACTGCTCCTCCTCAGGGTCGGAAAGCGAACAGTCGAAATATCTCTCGATGAGGTCGAGCAATTCCGGGAGAGTTGGATTATGCTGTTTCATGCTTCGTTGTTTTTACGGTAAAGTTCACGGATTGTTTTACGGGCGCGGCTGAGGGTGACGCGCACATATTCGGGAGTCATCCCGAGAGATTCGGCAATCTCGTCGTAGTCGAGTCCACGGATGTCGTGGAGTTCGAACACCTCGAACTGACGGGGATTGAGGGCGCGGCGGCTGAGGCGAATGACGGCCTCGTAGGTCTGCTCCTGCTCACGGATGCGGTCGCTTTCGCCGTCGTCCGTCTCGGGGAGCTGCTGCGATTCGTCGATGCTCACCGTCGGCCGGGCCTGCGAACGGCGGAGAGAGTCGATGGCCGAATTGCGCACAGCCGTGTAGGTGAGCTTGATGGCCTGGGTCTCATCCTCGACAATCTGGCGGCGGGACCACAGGCGGCAGAAAGCGTCGTGAATCACATCGTCGGCCTCATCGGTGCCCGCAATCCCTGCAGCCACGCTGCGCAGCTTGGCCCGGAAGTTGATGAAGGTGGATGTAAGGATGTCGGTTGTCACTTGTCGGTGGATGAAGTTGATGAATTTGAAATCATATCCGGAGTCTGTTGTAAAACCTCCTCCGCTTATCAGGGCCTCAATCAGCCCTTCACCTATCATAACGGAGTCCCGGATGGATTGTAACAAAAAAAGTGAAAAATTTTTTCAGCCAATAAAAAATCGCGATAAACCAATGGCATATTTATTTGGAGAGCTTGATGACATATATATAATTGCGCGTACACTGTGATGATTACATTTTATTTGTGAATCAATCACGGCATACGCGTAAAAGAAGATCGTTTCCGGATAATTTTTATTGGACAGTAAAGATTTATCTTCTTGGGGCGATGGGTGGGGGACCGG
>NZ_CAJTMT010000024.1 GCF_910577345.1 uncultured Duncaniella sp. | reverse complement strand
GATTAATGATTGACTTTTCTAACAAGACGCCACGATAGCGTAAAAGCACTATCGGGGCTGTCACTTTGTTTGATTGGTGGAGCCGATGGCGGGATTTGAACCCGCGACCTCTTCCTTACCAAGGAAGTGCTCTACCCCTGAGCTACATTGGCATTATGTCGTAGAGCGGAAGACGAGGCTCAAACTCGCGACCCTCAGCTTGGAAGGCTGATGCTCTATCAACTGAGCTACTTCCGCATTAGTTAGAGTGTGGGCGAAGATGGATTCGAACCACCGAAGGTAAAAACCAGCAGATTTACAGTCTGCCCCATTTGGCCACTCTGGTATTCGCCCTTTTGAAGTGAACCGCCGAAACGCTTCACTCGTTTTAGTTTCGTTGAGCCTCTTGTCGGATTCGAACCAACGACCCCGAGATTACAAATCACGTGCTCTGGCCAACTGAGCTAAAGAGGCAACAAGTTATTGTTCTCTTGCTTTTGGAGAGGCGTTAGCTCTCAAAAGCGATGCAAAATTAGGGCTAATATTTGAAACCTGCAAATATTTCGACAACTTTTTTCAAAGAAATTTTCATGTTTTCGGCCAAAAACCGAACAAAATCAACATTAACAAACTACCACCCAAACACTTAACAAACACAATTTATTTTTCAAAAAACTTCGCCGGAAATGCAATCGGCATCTCCGGCGAAGGCTGTATCATCGGCAATGGGCCTTAATCCAGTCGTAGTGCCCCCTCTCGGTAGACTCAGTTGTCCAATGCTCGTTGATTGGTGTGAGCAATGCCTCTTTGGGAGTCGTGATGACATTGAACACCTCGTAGCTCGTCGTCGGAGGACATGTATTGTCATTGAATCCCCATGTCATCCTGACGGGACATTTCAGATGGCGTGCAAAATTCACGACGTCGTAATATTCGAGTGTGCGAATCTTCTCCGGGGTGGCATCCGCCGGATTTTTACGGAAATGATGTGGATAGCCACCGGTTTTGTCTCCAAGATAACCGGTCATGTCGCTCAATGCGGGATGATTTGCCGCACAGCCGGTCACTCTGTCGTCAAGCATGGCAGTAGTGATGGCAAGCGCCCCACCCTGCGAACCGCCTTGCGTGAAAAGGTTCTTACCGTCCCATTCGGGCAGCGAGGTCAGCAGGTCGAGAAAACGGCGGCAACCGAGATACACATCCTTCATGTAATATTTATCCGGGTCATCAAGATCGAAGTCCAGATAACTTCCCCTCACCTTGCGCTCGGCAGCAAATTCCTCTTCCGTGAGATCCGGATGCAGTCCGTGAATCTCAATTTCAAGCCTTATCATACCACCCTCTCCGTAGTAACGGTGGAGAAGCGGCTCCTTGATTGTCTTCACGCCGGCTCCGGGAGGTGTCAGCACGGCCGGATACTTTCCTCCGCCCTTAGGAATGAAGAGATAGCCATACATACTTTTTCCTTCAGGATTGAGCTGCAGTTTCACCAACTGACATGTCATTTTATCAGTCGTATACTTCTCGACAGGCTCTATTGTATATGTCAGCGGATATTTCTTGTCGGCCTTAACCGCCTTTTTCCAGAAATCAAGAAAATCTGACGGTTCCTTGACGTATGGTTCAAGTTTCTCAGGCGAGAAACCGACCTTCACATGATGCTGCGACCGATGGTTGCCGAAACGTGCCTCAAGACGGAGGTCGCGGAAACCGGGCTTAGTCATGGTGCCGATGTTTATCTTTGCACGACCATCCTTCAGCAGCAGAGTCCCCTCCTTATCGGCAGGAAGCATATCGTCACCGATAGCATATTTCACGGTCACACCGTCGGCCGGAATACCGTAATGATAAAGTTCGACACTGATGACGGCACTGTCGCCGGTCTCATAAAGCCAGTCGGGATGATCCGGATTAGTCACCCAAAGGCAGTCACTACGCGAAGGATAATTTTCTCCTCTCGCCACCGTCCACGCAAGCGCGTATAATATAATTAAGGTGGTAAGACAGATTTTTCTCATGATTTGAAGATTTATTTTGTGATAATGTTACGATTCAGATTCTGTTGGAAATTCTTACAAATTTAACGTTTTCACCTCATTCCTTCCCGAATATACCCATTAAATATTCTTAAATCACTTTTTTCGAACTTCCGGAGAGTGATATTTCCTCAAAAGGTCGTAATTTTGCGTGATATTAACCTCAGAAAAGATTTTTCATCCTCTCGAAACCTCAGGGGGATTATGCAATATCCAAATATGAAACGACAACTCATCATCACCGCATTGTGCTGCATGGCTGCCGGAGCCTCGCACGGCCAGATCAATCGTTCGGACTCCAACGGTTACCTCGAAAGAGGAATCCTAATGTTCGACGACCGTAACTACGGAGGCTGCATCGACCAACTCTCCCGTCTCAACGAACTTCATCCCACTCCCGAGCAGGCGGAAGAGGCCCTCTTCTATCTCGGCAAGGCATCCCAGGGACTTGGCGAGGACCGCGCACTGCAGCTCTTCAATAAATTCCTCCATGACTACCCCGTATCTCCGCGTCGTGCCGATGTCATGATGTCAATCGGTGATTTCTACTTCCACCGCGCCAACTACGGGCAGGCACTGCAGGAATATTCCAAAGTCGACCCTCTCGCACTCACTTCCGACCGCTGCGACGAGATGACCTACCGAATGGCCTATTCCTACATGCTTCTCGGAGAAAACTCTACGGCTGCAAGCATGTTCCGCGGACTTCAGAGCAGCGTTGAATTCGGCAACGCCGCCCGTTTCTATCTCGGCTATCTTGCATACGCTGAAAAAGACTTCCCCCTTGCACTTCAATATTTCCGTTCGGTCGACACTTCATGCGAACCCGGAAATGCAGCTCCCTACTACGAGGCTCAGATTCTCTTCGCTCAGGGAGACTACAACCGCGCTCTCACCCTCGCGCAGCAGCTCATCGCTTCCGGAACCGTCCCGCAGTTCACGGCTGAATGTAACCGCATCGCCGGTGAGTCGCTCTACAATCTCGGCGACGAAGAAGGCTCACACTCCTATCTCTGGAAATACTGTGCGGAAGCGACCGCCCCGCAAGCGTCGGCCTTCTACATCCTCGGCATGGACGAATTCCGCAACGGTGACTATGACGCTGCAATCAAACTTCTGCAGCAGTCCGCCGGCAGCGATTCCGCTATGGGCCAGAGCGCATATCTCTTCCTCGGACAAGCCTACCTGAAACGAGGCGATACCAACTCAGCGCTGATGGCTTTCGAAAACGCCTACCGCATGAACTATGACCGCGACGTGCGCGAGACAGCGTTCTACAACTACGCCGTTGCCCGCATGGACGGCGGACGTGTGCCTTTCGGCAATTCCGTAGCGCTCCTTGAAAACTTCCTGCAGGAGTATCCCAATTCACGCTACAGTGCCGACGTGCAGCGCTACATCGTCAACGGCTACATGAGCGACAACGACTACGAAAGCGCCCTTGCCGCCCTCGAACGCATCCCGAATCCGTCGGCCGAACTTCAGCAGGCCAAGCAGCGCGTATTGCTCGTGCTCGGTTCGCGCGAATACACCTCCGGAAAAATCTCACAGGCCATAACCCATCTCACACAGGCCAAACAAATCTCTTCGGGCAACCCCACGCTCTCACGCCAATGCAACCTCTGGCTCGGTGACTGCTACTTCGCCCGTGGAAACTACGACGAAGCGTCGACCTGCTACAAGGATTTCATCGCCGCAACCCCCAAAACCGACTATGGCAACCGCGCACTCGCATACTACGACCTCGGTTACACACGCTTCAATCAGGAACGCTATTCCGACGCCCTTACCGACTTCCGCGATGCAATATCGCTTCTGAAAGCCGGCAACACAGGTCTACCCTCTTCGCTCCTCTCCGACTCCTACGCCCGCATGGCCGATTGCCAGTATTACCTCTCCGATTTCAACGCCGCCGCTGAAAACTACAAGCAGTCCTACGACCTCAACCCATCAGCAGGTGACTATGCGCTCTATCAGCTTGCAATGATGAAGGGTCTCCGCAAGGACTACTCCGGAAAGATTTCAAGCCTCGACCAACTGATGCAGAAGTTCCCATCTTCGGGCCTCATCCCCTCAGCACTCCTTGAAAAAGCCGAGAGCCAATCGGCGATGGGCCAGACCGACAAGGCCATCGCAACCTATCGTCAGCTCGTGCAGCAATATCCCAACACTGCCCCCGGCCGCAACGGCTATCTCCAGCTCGCCATCACCTATATCAACCGTGGCGAACGCTCCAACGGTATTGACACCTACAAGAAGGTCATCACCACCTTCCCCACCAGTGAGGAAGCCCGCATCGCTGCCGACGACCTCAAGCAAATCTACGCAGCCGACGGCAACCTCTCAGCCTTCGTCTCGTTCATCAACTCCGTCCCGAACGCCCCGCGCTACGAAGCCTCCGACCTCGAACGTCTCGCATTCCAGGCTGCCGAGAATGATTATGTGAATTCAAGCTCCACTGCCAAGCTCACAGCCTATATCAACGACTACCCCACAGGCGCCGACCGCGCACAGGCTCTCTACTACCTCGCCGATGCAGCATGGAATTCCGGCAACACCGCCGAGGCACAGGGCTATGCAGTTCAAGTCCTGACCTCTCATCCGGACTCCGAGGTGGCCGAGGATGCCATGCTCATCAAGGCCGCAGCCGAGACAGCACTTGGTAAGACTGAAATCGCCTATACGACATATAAGGAACTTGAGGGCAGAGCTTCCGGCTCCAACATGCTCCGCGAAGCGCACATCGGACTCATGCGCACTGCCAACGACCTCGGCAAATACAACGATGTCGTAGCTACCGCCGACAAACTCCTTGCCTCCACAGCCGCGAACTCCTCGACCGACGCAAGCGAAATCAAATTCATGCGCGGCATGGCCAACAACAATCTCGGCCACTACGACCTTGCCTACACCGACTGGCAGGAACTGGCTGCGAATCCCTCCGACATCTACGGAGCCAAGAGTGCCTACTATCTCGGTGCCTCGCAGCTCGAACGCGGAAAGGTCAAGGACGCAAAGGCTACCGCCGATAAGCTCATCTCTTCCGACACTCCGCACCAGTACTGGCTCGCACGTGGTTTCATCCTCTACAGCGACATTCTCCGCAAGGAGGGCAACAAGTTCGAAGCCGATGAATATCTCAAATCGCTCCGCTCGAACTATCCCGGCACCGAGGCCGACATCTTCCAGATGATTGAATCACGCCTCTAATCCACATCCGTCCCACCTCATCACGCTTATAAGCTTATAAAATGAATACCAAAATAGCACTCATCACCTTGGCTCTCGCCGCCACTCCCTTCGCGGCTTTCTCACAAGGTCTGCATAAGGAAATAAACGTCGATCAGAAAATCGACCCGTTGAAGCGCGACGCATCACGCATCAACGTCCTCCCCACCCTCCAGCTTCCTTCCATCGGAAACAACGGCCTCCCATTCAGCGACCGTGTCGTCACCTCATCCATCCCCAAGGATTTTCAGGTGCTCGCTCCGCTTGCCTACGGCGACAAGCTCTACATCTCCCCCTATCGCGGCTATGTGGCCCTCGGTCTCGGCACTCCCCTCTTCAACTCTGCCCTCTCGGCAGGCTACCGCATCCTCGACTCCGACAAGACCCGTCTGAGCCTCTGGGGTGAATACAATGGCGACATCTACACCACGAAGACCTCCGTCCCCCACCTCGCCATGGAAGGAGCATCCTCGGAAATAAAGAACTATTGGCGCGACCACTCGGCAACAGTCGGAGCTGATTTCCACACACTCGTCGGAAAGACATCCGCTCTCAATGCAGGTTTGGTCTACAACTATGCCTACCATACTAATCCTCTCGAGTTTTCGACATTCGGACAGAATATCAGCCGCGTGAACGGTCAGGTCGGTTTCACTTCCAACGGCGAAGGAATCCGCTACAGCGCCGCCCTCCACTACGGTCATTTCGGCTTCTACCACTCAACACTCGCCCGCACCGGATATGCTATCCCCGAAGCATATCCCGAGAAAGGTGTACGCCAGAACCTCTTCGGATTCTCCGGGCTGATTTCACTCCCCTTCGGCGAGAGCTCCTCTATCGGACTTGATGTGGATGCCGACTTCCTCCGCAGCACACCCCACATCCACCCCCTCTACCCCTACCTCGCACCGACCGACATCAGTGGTAAAGCATCCTCGACCAGCGGACTTGTCTCCCTCACCCCGCACTATGATTTCACCTCCGGAACAGTCAAGGTCGGCCTCGGCGCACAAATCGACATCTCATCAAACACCGATAAAACTTTCCACATCGCCCCTGAAGTATCCTTCGCATGGACACCCTCCCAGATTCTCGGCTTCGAGGTGAAGGCCCACGGCGGCTCCCGGCTCAACTCGCTCTCGGAGCTTTACGATGTCACCCCCTACCTCGCTCCGTCAATGGCCTACACTCAATCCCACATCCCCCTCGCGCTTGATGCCCGTCTGACATTCGGGCCCTTCTTCGGTGCATACATCGAAGCTTTCGGAGGCTACGCCAAGGCATCCGACTGGCTCATGCCTGTCATCACCTCATCCTATCCCGGCGAAGGCATCTTCGGCGCGACCAACCTCTCCGCATGGCATGGAGGTATTGCCGTCGGCTATGACTACCGCGACGCCGTTTCAGCACGCGTAAGCTACGAGACCGCACCACATAGCTACGACAACGCCTTCTACGAATGGCGCGACCGTGCCCGCCACGTCCTCAACGCCGAACTGTCGGTGCGCCCCGTCCGTCCGCTCCTCGTGACACTCGGTTGGGAATTCCGCGCAGGCCGACGTGCCTACAGCCTCTTCCCCGAGACCGTCTCAGACCTCGGTACCATCTACACCCCGGTCGCACATTCCCTCGGTGTCGTCTCCAACCTCTCGCTCGGAGCGACCTACACTGTCTCAGACCCACTTTCGGTCTTTGTCCGCTGCGAGAATCTTCTTGATCGTCGTTTCGACTACATCGGCGGCCGTCCGTCGCAAGGCATTAACTTCATGCTCGGCGCAACCCTTAAATTTTAATTTTTTCAAATCCTACAATCCCCTCTCACCACATGAAAAAACTTCTGACAGCACTACTGCTGCTCGCCACCCTCGGTCTCAACGCCAAGGGTAGCTACAGCGACTATTACAACAATCTTCCCGTAAAGCTCAAACCGGTCACTGAATTCCCCCTCCCCTCCCTCACAAAGAACCTCCGCGACTTCGGAGCCAAAGGTGACGGCGTGACACTCAACACCACCTATATCCAGACCGCCATCGACGAACTATCGCGCCTTGGAGGTGGTCGCCTCGTCATCCCGCAGGGAGTATGGCTCACAGGTCCGATTGAGATGAAAAGCAACGTCAACCTCCATCTCGAACGCAACGCCGTCCTCTTCTTCTCCCCTGACAAGGAGCTTTACGTCGACCCCTCGCCCAAAGCCTCACGCGTCTTCGCCTGCATCCGTGCGGAGCGCTGCATCAACATCTCCATCACCGGCGAGGGAACAATCGACGGCAACGGTGCCCAATGGCGACCGGTGAAGCGCATGAAGGTCAGCGACGTCGAATGGAAGCGCTATAAAGCAATGGGAGGAGTCGAACGTCAGGAAGGCTCCCTCTGGTATCCCTGGGAACTGAAATCCGGCTACTCCGATGTCGCCGCCACCCCTGAAAAGCAGGAGAAGAAGCGCAACGACCTCTTCCGCATCTACCACTGCGAGAACGTCCTCCTCAGCGGCGTGACCTTCCAGAATGCTCCCAAATTCCACGTCCATCCCTTCAACTCGCGCAACGTCATCATCGACGGCATAACCGTCCGCTGCCCGTGGAACGCCCAGAACGGCGATGCGATCGACATCAGCGACTGCCATCAGGTGCTCATCGTCAACTCGACAGTCGATGCCGGCGACGACGGTCTCTGCATGAAGAGTGGCGACTACAAGGAGAAAGCACTCGTCAACGGCTGCGAGGACATCCTGATTCAGGACAACACCGTCTACCACGCCCACGGCGGTTTCGTCATCGGCAGTGAAGATGTCTGCGGCATGACCCGCATCGTTGTCCGCGACTGCACCTTCTCCGGAACAGACACCGGACTCCGTTTCAAAAGCGGAGTGGGCCGCGGAGGCAAGACCGCCGACATATATATAAGTAATATAGTCATGACCGATATCCTCTCGGATGCCATAATCTTCCAGTGCAACTATGCCGACCGTCCTGCCGGTTCAAAGGAATCCGACATTGTTGTGCCCAAAGAGCTTGTCAAGGTTCCTGAGTTTACCGACATCCACATCTCCGACGTCGTCTGCCGTGGAACACAGACAGCAATCAAAGCCTCCGGCCTTGAAGGGCTCAACTGCGTCCACGACATCACCGTCACCGATTGCACCTTCGTCTACACCAAAGCTGCCACCGACATCGACACATCGACAGCCTCCCTTACAATCAAGGACGTAAACTTCGTTCAGGATAAAAAATAGACGAATAGCCTGCCTTATCAGAAAGGCATAAAAATGACATGGGACACTACGTATTCCGGTGAATTCTGACTCCGGCAAACGTAGCGTCCCATGTCATTTTCGTATCCATCGATTTTCAACACTGATTCCATCACAGACCGTGACCAACCGTGGGGGGATATTGTACATACAGGAACTATAGAATATTGTACATATAGGAACAACTGGATATTGTACATATATATAAGAGGATATTGTATGTTCAGGCCAATCACATATTGTAATAAAAGGATAAAAAAACAGCATAAAACCCCGTTAACACAATACTTTAAAATCAGTTAAATTTATCACAAATCATAGCTATATGACAGTAAAAAGAATAAATTTTACTGATTTTCGCATTAAATTCTTCAAAAATCTCTTTGTTTAATATATTTTTTCATATATTTGCATCCAATAGGAAATTATCCTTGTGTGTATCAATCATCATCACTCCCATGACATTTTTATCACGTTTCGCAAACACAGTTTTGATGGGATTCGCGCTATGTTTTTCAGCAGCCGCATCCACTCCTGAATCCGGACAAAAACTCGTCGACCCATATCAGGCCGGCAGTCAGTACCTCGCCTATCCCCGACCCGCCTACGGTCTGCCTAAGCTGACCAAAGCACCAAAGGGATACGTCCCCTTCCATATCGAGCACTACGGTCGCCACGGTAGTCGCTGGCTTCTCAACGACGACAAGTATGACCGTCCCGTCGAATATCTACAGAAAGCCGATAAATATGGCAAGCTCACTCCTCGCGGCAAAGAACTCCTGCAGCAGCTCTCGAAAATCCGCGACGACTCCAAAGGCCGTGTCGGCGAGCTCACCCCTCTGGGCCACCATCAGCACCGCGACATTGCCCGCCGCATGACCGAAAACTTCCCTGAAATCTTCGTACCCGGAACTCATGTCGACGCTAAGTCGACAGTCATCATCCGTTGCATCCTCTCGATGGCCAACGAGATTGCCGAGCTTCAGAAAATCTGTCCCGAACTCATCGTCACATGCGACGCCTCGCGCACGACTCAGAAAATCCTTGCCTACAACAGCACCGACACCGTCGCTAAAAAACTTTCACGCGAAGCCGAACCCCTCTCGGATGCCTACGCTGAAAAGCACCGCGACATGAGCTCCTTCGTCTCGAAAGTGTTCAACGACCCGCAGTTCGTTGCCGACAGCCTCAACACCTACAAAGTATTCAAAGGTGTATTTGACATCGCTGTCAACACCCAGAGCCACGATGACCAGCCCGACCTCTACGACCTCTTCACTCCCGAAGAGCTCCACAACGAATGGCTCGGACGCAACGCCGACTGGTATACTACTGCCGGCAACACATCGCTCACCAAAAACCGCGTCCCCTACAATCAGCGTGTCCTGCTCCGCAACATCATCGAATCGGCCGACACCGCAATGGTTTCTCCCCGACTCAGCGCCAATCTCCGCTTCGGACATGAATCCATCGTCCTCCCGCTGACCATCCTCATGGGAATCAACAACAGTGCCTTCGACACCACAAACTTCGACGATCTCGAAGCCAACTGGCGCAACTACGAAATCTTCCCCATGGGCAGCAACATCCAGATGATCTTCTACCGTCCCAAGAAGAAAGCAGCCCTCACCCCCGACGAAGTACTCGTCAAGGTCCTCCTCAACGAAGAGGAAGCAACCCTCCCCCTCACCCCCGTCGATGGACCTTACTATAAGTGGTCGGATGTCCGCAAACTCTATGCTGACAAACTCGACAGCTTCTCGACCAAATTCTCGGAATAACATTTTTATCAATACGCGCTCTCTGAGCCTATCAACCGATACTCTCTGAGCCACCTTAACCTCAATCATTTCACATTATGACAAACGGAGTCTTAACAATCATTAACAAATCGGGGGGGATGAAATCCTTCACCCGCTTCCTGCTCCTCCTTGTCTGCGCAGTCTGGACCATCTCAGCCACAGCTCAGACAGTCACAGTAACAGGTACGGTAACTGACCAGACTGGAGACCCCATGCCCGGTGTCGCCGTCATGATCAAAGGCACGACGACAGGTGTGTCGACCGACATAGAAGGTAAATACTCATTGAAGGCCTCAAAAGGTGCCACTCTCGAGTTCACTTATATTGGCTATCATAATATCAAGGTCACTGTAGGCAACAACCCCGTGATTGATGTTGAAATGAAGGAAGACGTCAGCGCCCTCGACGAAGTCGTTGTCGTCGCCTACGGTACACAAAAGAAATCCTCAATCACTGGCGCAATTTCGCAGATTAACTCAAAAGACATTGAATCCCGTCCGGTTTCAAGCGTGACATCCGCCCTCGAAGGAGCATCGTCAGGCATCTCCGTGACAGGAGCTGTCGGTCAACCTGGATCCGAGGCATCTGTAACCATTCGAGGCATGGGTACAGTCAATGGTAACAATTCCCCCCTTATCGTTTTAGACGGTGTACCCTACGATGGCTACATAACGGACATTTCACCCGATGACATTGAATCGATTTCCGTCCTTAAGGATGCTGCATCGTGTGCACTCTATGGCAATCGCGCATCAAACGGTGTGCTTCTTCTCACGTCAAAAAAATCAAAAGTAAATAAACCGACTTTCACGTTCAAAACTTCACAGGGTTGGTATGAACGTGGTATGCCTGACTATGACACCGTAGACCCATATCAGTTCATGGAAGTCGAATATGCTAACCTCTTCAACAATACAATTAATTCCGGAGGTTTGGATCGCAGCAATCCTGCTGTCCTCGCCGATGTACGTCAATCCACTTTGAGGGATTTACAGGAAAAACGTACAAAAATCAATATTTTCAATACCCCGATCGCCCAAATGTTCGACGAAAATGGAAAAATCGTCCCCGGTGTTGAAATAAACCCACTTTTCGGTGAAGACCTTGATTGGTATGACCAAAGTATCAAGAAAGGATACCGTGCGGAATATGCATTTTCCGGTTCAGGAGCCACTGATTTCAGCGATTATTACTTTTCTGTGAACCATCTCAGTGAAGATGGATACACCAAAGACTCAGGCTTTAAACGTCTGACTGGCCGTGCTGCAATCAATATCAGACCTAAGAGTTGGTTTAAGGCAGGCTTACAAGTAAACGCTTCACACCAAAAGACCAACAATTCGGCCGGTGACCAGACCGGTGATGACTCGTCATCAACCACCAATCCATTCTATTTCTATCGAGTAATCGCACCTATTTACCCTGTGCATCTTCATGACGTAAACACCGGAGAATATATTCTTGACAATTCCGGCCATAAACAATATGATCCGGGCTACTATACCATTGTGGATGAAAACGGTAAGACTCAAGAAGTTGCTACCCGTGACCAGTTGGCTACCAACCACTCTATCTGGGAGGCAGAAATGAACCATGACCGTTCCAAACGCAACACATCGAATTCCACAGCCTATATGGATTTCATTTTGCCCTACGGTTTTACCTTCACACTTAAAGGCAACCTAAGCACGTCTAACGAAGAATCAACAAGCTATGGTTCAGCCGTTATTGGTGGCGCAGCCAAAGGTTCCAACGGTAAACTATCAAAATATGTTTACAACACAAAAACCTGGACGCTTCAACAGCAAATCAACTGGAACAAGACATACGGCAAGCACTTTATAAATGTACTTCTCGGCCATGAAAACTATTCTTGGTCCCGTGACATGACCTACGGTCGTAAAACAGGAGTAAACATTGAAGGAATTGAAGCTTTTTCTAACTTCACAACAATTACAGACCTTTCCGGTATGCGAGACCGTTACCGCACGGAATCATATCTTGCCCGTGTGCAATATAACTATGACGATCGTTATAATATCGAAGGTTCTTTCCGTCGTGACGGCAGCAGCCGTTTCTCACCCAAATCACGTTGGGGTAATTTCGGTTCAGTCGGTGCAAACTGGCTTTTCACAGCCGAAGACTTCATGAAGGATCTGACTTGGATCACAAATGGTAAACTTCGTGTCAACTGGGGACAAGTAGGTAATGATGCCGGCTCCGGTCGATATGCCTATTATGCTTTGTATGAATCTGACATCAAAGGTGGCTACGCGTCATACGTAATATCACAACTTGCTGCATCAAAACTTAAATGGGAAACCGGAGAATCATGGGGCGTAGGATTGGAAGCCCGCTTGTTCAACAGATGGAATCTTAGCGTTGAATATTACGACAAACGCAACAAAGACCTGTTGTTCAATGTACAGAACCCAAGTTCTGCAGGAGGAACAAGCACATCCTCTCCTGTCAGCACCATCACTCAGAATTTCGGCACAATAGTAAACCGTGGCGTTGAAATCAATACAGACTTTAATGTATTCACAAATCGTGATTGGACAGTCAATATCGCAGCCAATGTCACAACTCTGTCAAATAAAATTCTCAAAATGCCTGCACAGATGAGAGATGGTTACCAAACCGGTTCTCATAACGCAGTTGAAGGCAGATGTCGCTATTCATGGTACACATACCATTGGGCAGGTGTTGATATGATGGACGGCATGAGCCTGTATGATGCGAATCTTGAGGATTATCATATTGTGGCTGATAACGGTGATATAATTGGTGGCACCTATGATAATGGTGAATTAGTTTCAACGGAGCTTACTTCCGAGAAATACAAAGAAATTAACGGCCAATATTACGTAAACGCTACTACCTATGCAAAAAAAGACTTCCGTGGACAATCATTACCGAAAGTCTATGGATCTGTTACCGGTAATTTCGCATGGAAAAATTTCAATCTTTCAGTGATGATGACATATTCATTAGGAGGTAAAATAATGGACTCAAGCTACGCGTCTTTGATGTCTACATCCGGAAACTATGTGCGTAACTACCATATTGACATCCTTAATTCATGGAACGGAGTTCCGGAAGGTATGACTGAAACCTCTCCCAACCGAATCAACAACTCCATCAATCCGGTTATTGACATGGGACAGACATACAACAATGCGACCTCAGATCGCTTCCTCATAAGCAGGAATTATGTTGCCCTCAAAAACATCAATTTCTCATATCGTCTGCCAAAATCTGTTCTTAGGACCCTTACGCTTAATACTGCGCAAATATTTTTCTCTGCAGAAAACGTCCTTACGAACACAAAACGCAAAGGTATGCCGGCAACTCAGAACCTCTCAGGCTATATCTACAACATGATGCCTGCTTCTCGAGTATATACATTCGGCCTCAACGTTTCTTTCTAACACTTAATAATCCTGAAAAATGAAAAAAACAATCATATCACTCTGTACTCTTGGAGCTCTTGTCTCTACAGGATGCTCGGATGACTATCTGAACGTTGCGCCGGAGGATGATGTATCAACATCAACCATATTCTCCACGACCGAACTGCTCGATGCCGCTACCAATGGTTTAAGTCAGATTATGTCTGATACCTATTCTTCGAGTGGATTCGGACGTCAAGGCTACAACGGAGAAGCAACCATCTCGCTTTGGTACGGAACATATAAAAGTTCCGATGCTCAGTATAGCAATGCGACAAGTTATGTTGATATTGTCAATTGCAATGCTCACGAACTTGCCACCACAGGTGCTACCGTCTTCCCCTGGTATTATTACTATAAACTAATCTCCAATGCCAATGCCATAATTCTGCACGGAAATGAAGCAGACGGTGCTCAAGATGAAAAAGATTTTTACATCGGACAGGCATACGTCTATCGCGCTCATGCCTATACTCAGCTTGTTGCATTATACAGCAAGCGCTGGGTTGACTCACGCAATGGTGAAAGCCGCGGCGTCCCTCTGCGACTTGATGACAGTACCGGAGATATTTTGTGCGCCTCACTCGGAGAGGTGTATGACCAAATTTATTCAGACCTTGACAAAGCATTGGAATTATTCGGACAATCATCCTTGACAAGAGGCAATAAACTTTGGAGAACAGATGCTTCAATTGCCCACGGAGTCTACTCTCGCGCTGCTCTTGCCAAGCAAGACTGGGCCACTGCCGCTACCCATGCTGCAGAAGCCCGCAAGGGTTACAACCTGATGGGAACTGCCGAATATTGGAAAGGTTTTAATACACCCAACGATGAATGGATGTGGGAAACTTATACAGATGCTACCGAAAACCTCGGTGTATACGGTTTCTTCGCATACGTCGGAGCAAATACCGGCTCATCAAAAGGCTACAAAAACATCGGTTCTATCGACAAAGGCCTTATCGAGCAGATTCCTGCTGAAGATACCCGCTATGATCTTTTCATGGTTCCGAAAGAAGGCGAATCTGGTTGGTCAACTTCCGATTCCGGTCGTGCGACAAAAGGAGATTTCTATGATCGTGTAAAATCTGAATACGCAGACCGTATTGACAAGAGTACATATATCTATGCCTATATGTGTACTAAATATCAGAAAATTGACGACCGCTCCATCGGTTGTACTTGTCTGATGCGTGCTGCTGAAATGATTTACAACGAGGCTGAGGCCCTATACATGCAAGGCGGAAACGAAGCAAAAGTTCGTTCATTGCTTGAAGAAGCTGTCAAGCCCTATCAGCCCAACTACACATGCAATCTTTCAGGCCAGGCCCTTCTTGATGAAGTCAAGCTCTACAAACGCTTCGACCTCTGGGGTGAAGGACGCCACTACTTCGACCAGAAACGTTGGAACGTTGATATGGTCCGCAAAGGATGGAACGATGGAGGCAACTGGCATCCACAATTTGCAGGTTCCGGCGTTACAGGTGGCTCATACGACACAAAAGGAAAGAACAACTGGTGTATCTGTATTCCAAACAGAGAGGTTGACTACAACAAGCTCATAAACTACAACATCGAGCCTGAAAACTGGACAAAGGATTCTCCTCAACAGTAAATCCGACACCTACTCCTGACTGAATAATCCCGATTAAGTCATTCGACAGACATCAGCCGTCTGCTGCATCTCAAGATGCCGGCAGGCGGCTCGTCTTTTTACAATAACCCAATATCTTTCCATCTGCTTTTACCGACAAAACGCAATGAAAACACGGCGAAATTCAAATAATATCGCCATATCGCCAACCAACCTGTTATATTTTTCAATATTTTTCATTACATTTTGCATATTTATCCACAATAATACGAATAATTATGACATTAATTTCGTAATTTTGCGGACATTTTATCATTTTCAATTCATATTATTATTTTTTACAACAGTTAGATGAACAATGATCAGATAAAGGTGATATTTGCCGAAGAGGAGCATACGAAGTATGCCGAGCAGATTGTCACCCTCATCTATGAATCAGCCCTTCAGCGCGGAACAGGCATCGCACGGCGCACGCCGGAGTATATCGCCTCGAAGATCCGCGGGGGAAAGGCTGTCGTCGCTCTCTGTGATGACCGTCTCATCGGCTTCAGTTACATTGAGAGCTGGGAACATGGTGACTATGTGGCCACATCTGGCCTTATCGTCGATCCTGAGTTCCGACGATTGGGGCTTGCAGCACGAATCAAGGCAAAGACATTCGAGCTTGCACGCCTCCGCTTCCCCTTTGCAAAACTGTTCAGTATCACCACCTCGCTCCCGGTCATGAAGCTCAACTCTCAGATGGGCTACAAACCGGTGACATTTTCAGAACTCACTGACGACGAGGAATTTTGGGCCGGATGCAAAGGATGTGTTAACTACGACATACTCCAGCGCAACAACCGACGAATGTGTCTGTGCACGGGTATGCTCTACGATCCCAAAGCAAAGCTTGAGCGACCCTCAAAGCGCGCACCCTACCTCATGTGGTTCAACAACCGCATCAAAAAACTCCTCCATCTTAAATAAATTTTTTTCAAAAATTTTTAGGTAGTAAGTGTGGATGGCACTGCGTGCCAAGTACTAAGTATTAAGTATTGAATACTAAGCATTAAGTAATAGCTGAGGAGATGAACAAGCCTATCACTTAATACTTTATCCTTTATACTTGTGCGAAGCACTTACACTTAAAAGCAAAGCTTTTAAATAATGGAAAATAAGAAAAAAGTAGTCCTCGCCTTCAGTGGTGGCCTCGACACATCGTTTGCAGC
Organism: uncultured Duncaniella sp.; assembly: GCF_910577345.1. GTDB lineage: Bacteria > Bacteroidota > Bacteroidia > Bacteroidales > Muribaculaceae > Duncaniella. The sequence goes on along the minus strand of NZ_CAJTMT010000024.1, from coordinate 32,576 downwards.
AAAATATCTTTCCGAAGACCTCGGATATGAAGTACACACCGCCATCGCCAACACCGGCGGTTTCTCTCCCGAAGAACTCAAGACAATCGAAGAGAAAGCCCTCCGTCTGGGAGCTGCCTCCCATGCAGCCCTCGACGTGACCGGCGACTATTACGACAAGAGCATCAAATACATGATTGCCGGCAACGTCCTCCGCAACGGCACTTATCCCATCTCCGTATCCTCCGAGCGCATCTTCCAGGCCATCGCCATTATCGAATATGCCAAAAAGATTGGAGCTGACGCAGTGGCCCACGGCTCGACCGGCGCAGGAAACGACCAGGTGCGTTTCGACCTCACATTCCAGATTCTCGCTCCCGAAATCGAAATCATCACCCCGACCCGCGACATGACCCTCACCCGCGAGTATGAAATCGACTATCTTAAGAAGCATGGCATCGAAGCCGACTTCAAGAAGATGGAATACTCCATCAACAAGGGTCTCTGGGGCACAAGCATCGGCGGCAAGGAAACCCTCCACTCGGAGCAGACCCTCCCCGAGAGCGCATATCCCAGCCAGGTGACCGAAAAGGGTGAGGAACACATCACCATCGGTTTCGTCAAGGGTGAAATCGACAGCGTCAACGGCAAGCACTACGACAACAAGATTGATGCTATCCGCGAGGTAGAGCGTCTCGGTTCGCGCTACGGAATCGGCCGCGACATGCACATCGGCGACACCATCATCGGCATCAAGGGCCGTGTAGGTTTCGAGGCCGCAGGCCCCATCCTCATCATCGCCGCCCACAAGATGCTCGAAAAGCACACTCTCACCAAGTGGCAGCAGTATTGGAAGGATCAGATAGGAACATGGTACGGAATGTTCCTCCACGAGTCGCAGTATCTCGAACCTGTCATGCGCGACATGGAGGCCTTCCTCGAAAGCTCACAGAGCAACGTCACCGGCACGGTTGAAGTTATCCTCCGCCCCTACTCCTATACCCTCGTGGGCGTTGATTCACCCTTCGACCTCATGAAGACCGACTTCGGCGAATATGGCGAGGTCAACAAGGCTTGGAGCGCTGACGACGTCAAGGGCTTCACCAAGATTCTCGGCAACCAGATGAAGATTTTCCATAACGTGCAGAAACGCAATAACAATGCATAATGCATGATTCATAATGCATAATTCAATGCATGATTAATTTCAATGCATGATTCATAAATAGTGCTTGATTAATACAATGGTGGCTACCAAGCCTGTCTGTAAAGCAACAGTCTTAATTGCCCAATCATGCATTATGCATCAAGAATCATGAATTATTCAAAGCGAATTATGCATTATGCATCAAGAATTAAGAACTAATCTTCATGGCTAAAATCGGAATCATCGGAGGCGCCGGCTACACTGCCGGCGAACTCCTCCGCCTACTCATAAATCACCCGCAAGCGGAAATCGTGTTTGTCCACTCTACGAGCAACGCAGGCAAACCTGTCAGCGAAATCCACGAAGGACTCATCGGCGACACCGACCTCCGCTTTGCCGAAGACTTTGATCTTTCTGCCATCGACGTACTCTTTCTCTGCCAGGGCCACGGCTTCAGCCAGAAATTCTGGGAGGAAAACGAGATGCCGGCAGGGCTGAAAATCGTCGACCTCGCTCAAGACTACCGCAACGAGTCGGAAGGCTACGTCTACGGTCTCCCCGAAGCCAAGCGCGATGCAATCATCGGAGCCGACAAGGTAGCCAATCCCGGATGCTTCGCAACCGCCCTCCAACTTGCCCTCCTGCCTCTCGCGAAAGCAGGGAAACTCAACCGCGAGGTGCATGTGACAGCAGTCACCGGCTCAACCGGTGCAGGCGTGAAACCCGGAGCGACCACCCATTTCAGTTGGCGCAACGACAACCTGTCGGTCTACAAGGCGTTCTCACATCAGCACCTTGCAGAAATCCGTCAGACTCTCGGCCAATTGCAGCCCGGATTCGATGCTGAAATCAGTTTCGTGCCCGTGCGCGGCGACTTCCCCCGCGGCATCTTCGCAATGAGCTATATCGACACTGACCTCTCAATCGAAGAGGCCGTTAAGCTCTACAAGGATTTCTATGCCGACGCGCCCTTCACCCATGTGTCTGACCGCCCCATTGATCTCAAACAGGTGGTCAACACCAACAAGGCAGTCATCTCACTCGAAAAGCATGGCTCCAAGCTCCTGATTCTCTCGGCCATCGACAACCTGCTCAAAGGGGCATCCGGACAGGCCGTGCAGAACTTCAACCTCATCTGCGGCTATCCCGAGACCACCGGCCTCCGCCTCAAGCCGTCAGCCTTTTAGTCCATTCTAAAAACAGAAAAGTATAGAGATTAAAGCTATAGCATAGAGATATTGAAGTTATAGTATAGAGATTAAAGTATAGAGTATAGATAATAGTTCCGGTCATTCGCTGGCCACTTGTTGATACTCCAGACTTGAAGACTATTATCTATACTCTATACTTTAATCTCTATACTGAATAGAACTATTTAGAGAAAAGATGAACCTCTTCGACGTATACTCCCTATATGATATAGAACCGGTGCGTGGACTCGGCAACCATGTCTACACTGCCGACGGCACCGAATATCTTGACCTCTATGGAGGTCATGCCGTGATCTCAATCGGTCACGCACACCACACCTATGTCACCGCAATCGCTGACCAGGTGTCGAAACTCGGTTTCTACTCCAACTCCGTGCAGAACTCATTGCAGCAGAAACTGGCCGACCGACTCGGCCGTCTCTCGGGCTACAATGACTATGCCCTCTTCCTCTGTAACTCTGGAGCCGAGGCCAACGAAAATGCGATGAAACTTGCCTCGTTCCACACCGGCAAGAGCAAAATACTCGCATTTGACAAGGCTTTCCATGGCCGCACATCGGGCGCAGTTGCCGCCACCGACAACCCCAAGATTCAGTCACCTTTCAACTCTACTGAAAATGTCGAGTTCGCACCTCTCAACGACATCGAGGCTGTCGAAGCCAAACTTTCGACAGGCGAATTCGCAGGCGTCATCATAGAGGGTATCCAGGGGGTGGCAGGAATCCGCATGGTCGACGACTCCTTCCTCCGCAAGCTCCGCGAACTCTGCACGAAATACGGTGTAGTCCTCATCCTCGACGAAATCCAGTCGGGCTACGGTCGCACAGGTCGTTTCTTCGCCCATCAATATGCCGGAGTGCGCCCCGACATCATCACCTGTGCCAAGGGTATAGCCAACGGATTCCCGATGGGAGCCATCATCATCTCTCCGGCAATCAAACCGGTCAAGGGTATGCTCGGCACCACTTTCGGTGGAAGCCACCTCGCATGTGCCGCTGCAATCGCCGTGCTTGACGTGATGGAAACCGAAAACATGGTATCCAACGCAGCCGCCGTGGGTGAGTATCTTCTTGAAGAGCTCAACGACCTTGCCGCCACACATCCCGAAGTGATTGAAGTGCGCGGTCGCGGTCTCATGATAGGTATCGAAATCAAGGGTTCGGCACCCGAACTCCGCAAACGCCTCCTCTTCGACAAACACATCTTCACCGGCGGTGCCGGAGAGCACACTGTGCGCCTCCTTCCGCCCCTCTCCCTCCCACGCTCCCACGCCAAGCGCTTCATCGAAGCCTTCAAAGAAGTCCTTGACAGCAAGGAGGATTGAAAGCAAGGCTAAAAATAACGCTAATAGGCGATAGGGCTAATAGGACAAATAAGTCTAATAGGGCTAATAAGCCTAATAGGACTAATAAGCCTAATAGGACTAATAAGCCTAATAGGGCTAATAAGCCCAATAAGCCTAATAAGCAATCTCTTATTAGCCCTATTTGACTTATTAGGCTTATTGGGCCTATTTGACTTATTAGACCTATTAGCCTTCTCCCCCCAAAATCCCCCTCAATTAAAAATTTTCCAACCTTAACCTCCAATATGCGTAATTTCACCAACGTTTCAGACATAGGCTCTCTTGACCTTGCTGTCAAGGAAGCTCTCGAAGTCAAAGCAAACCGCTTTGCATATCAGCATCTCGGCAAGAACAAGACCCTGATGATGATCTTCTTCAACTCCAGCCTCCGCACGCGCCTCAGCACTCAGAAGGCTGCGATGAACCTCGGCATGAATGTCATTGTCCTTGACGTGAATCAGGGAGCATGGAAACTTGAAACCGAGCGCGGTGTCATTATGGACGGCGACAAGGCCGAACACCTCCTCGAAGCCATCCCCGTCATGGGTTCGTACTGCGACATCATCGGTGTCCGCTCATTCGCAGGCCTCACCGACAAGGCCGAGGACTATGAGGAGCGCGTCATCAACCAGTTCATCAAATACTCAGGCCGTCCCGTGTTCAGCATGGAGGCTGCCACCCGTCATCCACTCCAGAGCTTTGCCGACCTCATCACAATCGAGGAATTCAAGACAAAAGAGCGTCCAAAGGTGGTCATGACATGGGCACCCCATCCCAAGGCACTTCCTCAGGCTGTCCCCAACTCATTTGCCGAGTGGATGAACGCCACGGACTATGACTTCGTCATCACCCATCCCCACGGTTATGAACTCGCGCCCGAATTCGTAGGGAAAGCCCGTGTCGAGTACGACCAGCGCAAAGCCCTCGAAGGTGCCGATTTCGTATATGCCAAGAACTGGTCTGCCTTCGCAGACCCCAACTACGGTAAAGTCCTCTCGACAGACCGCGCATGGACCGTCGACAGCGAGAAGATGGGACTCACCGACAACGCATTCTTCATGCACTGTCTGCCAGTGCGCCGCAACATGATTGTGACCGATGATGTCATCGAGTCCGAGCGCAGCATCGTGATTCCCGAAGCCGCCAACCGCGAGATTTCAGCACAGGTGGTGCTCAAACGTATGCTTGAAAGTCTCTGAAAAGCCTGAAGTGATGGATACTATTAAAGTCATCAAGATAGGCGGCAACGTCGTCGACAATCCCGAAGCCCTCGCGCGCTTCATCAATGACTTTGTCAACCTTCCCGGCAAGAAGATTCTTGTCCACGGCGGAGGCAAGGAAGCAACCCGTATGAGCGCAAAGCTCGACATCCCGACAACAATGATTGAAGGCCGACGCGTCACCACCCGCGAAACGCTCGACGTGGTGACCATGGTCTATGCCGGACTGGTCAACAAGCGCATCGTCTCCATGCTTCAGGCAGCCGGATGCAACGCCATCGGTCTTACAGGTGCTGATGCCAATGCCATCACCGCAACGCGCCGTCCTGCCAAGCCGATTGACTACGGTTTTGTGGGTGACATCGCTCCCGAAGGTGTTAACGCAAGACTCATCGCATCGCTCCTTGACACGGGCATCACTCCCGTCTACTGCGCCATCACCCATGACGGCAACGGAACGCTCCTCAACTGCAACGCCGACACCATCGCTTCGTCGGTTGCTGTCGGAGCCTCGCGCGTTGCTCCGACGGAACTTATATTCTGCTTCGAGCAACCGGGAGTCATGGAGGACATCGAACGCCCCGACTCGCTCATACCCCTCATCACTCCTGCCATCTATGCCGATCTCCGCGAACGCGGAATAGTCAACAAGGGAATGATACCCAAGATTGACAATGCTTTCAAAGCCATCGACGCAGGTGTGAAGAGTGTCACCATCAAGCACTCCGACGCACTGTCGACCGACCGTGGAACCGTTATATGCAATCAGCAATGAACCCGCCGGAAGTCATCGGACTGCTCTCAAAGATGATAGCCACGCCTTCCCTCTCCCGTCAGGAAGAGGGAACGGCGCAACTCATCTTTGACTACCTGTCAGAAGCCGGAGCCGCGCCCCGACGGTTCCGCAACAATGTCTACGCGCTTTCCGAAAACTTCGCCAGCTCGCGTCCGACCATACTGCTGAATTCCCACCACGACACCGTAAAACCCGCCGCATCCTATACGCGCGACCCATTCGCACCGACAATTGAGGATGGACGACTCTACGGTCTTGGCAGCAACGATGCAGGAGCATCGGCAGTATGCCTTATCCGGACCTTCCTTGATCTCCGCACCTCATCACTCCCCTTCAACCTCCTCCTTGCCATCACTGCCGAAGAGGAAGTTGGCGGAGAAAACGGCATGAGGGCCTTCCTGCCACATCTTGCGGAGGAAGGCATAAAGATTGACTGCGCCATTGTAGGGGAGCCGACCGGAATGCAGGCGGCTGTTGCCGAACGCGGTCTTGTGGTGCTCGACTGCCTTACTCCCGGAGTTACCGGACATGCGGCCCGTGGGGAAGGCATAAACGCCATCTATCGCGCAATGGCCGACATCGAGTCCCTGCGCGACTTCAAATTTCCGCGCCAGTCGGAAATCCTCGGTCCAGTGAGCGTCAATATCACCCAAATCAATGCCGGATGGCAACACAACGCCATTCCCGACGAATGCAAATGGGTGGTGGACATACGCACAACGGATGCCTTCAGCAATGAAGAGACTGTCAATCTGCTGCGCGATGCCGTGAAATGGACAACACTCACTCCACGCTCGACCCGCGTGCGCGCATCGGTCATTGCGGAGAGTCACCCATTGGTAAAGAGCGCACTTGCACTCGGCTGTCAGACATTCGTCTCACCCACAACGAGCGACATGTCGCTGATGTATGACTTCCCTTCCCTTAAAATCGGACCGGGACAGTCGTCGCGCAGCCACTCCGCCGATGAATTCATCCTTATCAGCGAAATCGAGGAGGCGATTGTTCTTTACCGCCGTCTGATTGAATCGCTGAAATTGGGCTGATGGCTCACGCACTATGAATTTAATCGGGCATACGCGCTACAGCGCGTCCCTACAGAAATTTTACATATAACATTAATTCCGACAACAATAATGAAACTTTGGAGCAAGGGTTTTGAACCCGACAAAATGATTGAAGAGTTCACTGTCGGCAATGACCGCGAACTCGACCTGCGCCTTGCCCGCTACGACGTCCAAGGCTCAATGGCCCATATCAGAATGCTTGAAAGCATCGGCCTTCTCACCTCCGAAGAACTTGATATACTCCTCAAGGCTCTCGGCGAAATCGCGGAAGTCATTGAGCGTGGAGAATTCACAATCGAACCCGGAGTGGAGGATGTCCACTCGCAGGTCGAGTTCATGCTCACCGCCAAACTCGGCGATGTCGGCAAGAAAATCCATTCCGGACGTTCGCGCAACGATCAGGTGCTCGTCGACCTCAAGCTCTTCATGCGCGACGAGCTGCGCAAAGTCGCAGAAGCTGTCAAACGCCTCTTTGACCGTCTGCAATCTCTCAGCGAGGAGTACAAGGATGTCCTCATGCCCGGCTACACCCATCTTCAGGTGGCCATGCCCTCATCGTTCGGCCTTTGGTTCGGAGCATACGCAGAATCCCTCGTGGACGACATGCAGATGCTCGTCGCAGCCTACAATGTGGCCAATCAGAATCCTCTCGGTTCCGCCGCAGGCTACGGTTCGTCATTCCCTCTCGACCGTGAGATGACCACACGTCTGCTTGGCTTCGAGACACTGCACTACAACGTTGTGGCCGCGCAGATGTCGCGCGGAAAGACAGAGCGGGCCGCCTCAATGGCCATCAGTGCCATTGCTTCCACACTCGGACATCTCGCGATGGACGTGTGTATGTGGATGTGTCAGAACTTCGGGTTCATTTCCTTCCCCGACGAACTTACCACAGGCTCGTCTATCATGCCTCACAAGAAGAACCCCGACGTATTTGAAATCATGCGCGGCAAGTGCAACCGCCTGCAGTCCATCCAGAATGAGATAGCCCTTCTGACAGCCAACCTTCCTCTCGGCTACAACCGTGACCTCCAGTTGCTGAAAGACATCATCTTCCCCGCCACAACAGAGATGATTTCATGTCTGGACATGGCCGATTTCATGTTGCAACACATCCGTGTGAAACGTGACATCATAGATGACACACGCTATGACTATCTCTTCACCGTAGAGGAAGTCAACCGTCTTGTTCTCGAAGGTATGCCTTTCCGTGAAGCATACAAGAAGGTCGGACTTGAAGTGCAGAACGGCACATATCACCCCGTCCGCTCTGTCCACCACACCCATGTGGGTTCAATCAACAACCTCTGCACACCCGAGATTGCCCTGAAATTCCAGAAGCTTTACGACAAAATCGTTTGTTGAAAAGTATGTGGAAAAAACTTTAGGTTTAAATATTACATATTAGTGAAAAGTTAGTATTTTTGCCAATAGAAATCATAACCAACAACTAATTATACACGCTAAGTATGTTAAACAACAAAGTTCAGGACGCTCTCAACGCCCAGATTAACGCAGAATTCTGGAGTGCATATCTCTATCTTTCAATGTCGCTCCACTTCGAAGCTGAAGGCAAGCCCGGTATCGCCAATTGGTTCAAAATCCAGTTCAAGGAAGAGCAGGACCATGCCACAATCTTCATGAACTACGTCAACCAGCGCGGTGGCCGCGTTGAGCTTAAAGCCATTGATGCCGTTCCCACTTCATGGGCAACTCCCCTCGATGCGTTCAAAGAGACTCTTGAGCACGAGAAGAAAGTGACTGCACTCATCAACGACCTCTATGCTCTCGCTGAGGCTGAAAAAGACTATGCAACCCGCGACCGTCTCAACTGGTTCGTAACCGAGCAGGTTGAGGAAGAGGACAACTGCCGCACTCTTATCGACAAGTTCTCGCTCATCGGCGACAACGGAATGGGTCTCTATATGCTCGATCAGGAACTTGCATCGCGCACCTACTCGACTCCTTCGCCCCTTGCTTCTTCAGCAGAATAATTCTATTTCAATCCACGGATTCAAGGGAGTTAAATGCCCTTAGCCCGCTGAAAGTGGAAATGAATTCAATACTCGAAGAGGGTACAGAAATTCAGAAATCACAAAAATAACATGTTTGTTTTTTGAGGTAACACAATATTATTTCCTCTTAAAACAAACATGTTATTTTTGTGATTTCTGAATTTCTGTACCCTGCTTTCCTCAGACAGCCTGATTACAAACAGCAGCCTGACGACGTGCGGGTTCCGGTATTTTGAAGCCGAGTCGGGCAACGATGACACTCATCACAGGGGTGAGTATATTGAACAGACAGCAGGGGAAATAAGCAAGAGTGCTGACTCCAAGCACGGTAGCTTGTGTGAGACCGCATGAATTCCAGGGAACGAGTACAGATGTCACGGAGATAGAATCTTCCATTGATCGGCTAAGCAATCGCGCTTCAAGGCCGTTTCGTTTATAAAGTGAACGATACATATTGCCGGTTATGATGAGCGAAAGATACTGGTCGGCTGTGAAGCAGTTCATTGCAAGACCGCTGCATACGGTGGCACCTACAATACTTGTGCGTCGGCGCAGACGGCGAGTGAAAGCATCGGTAAGTTTGGCAAGCATACCTGTCCCGATCATCACTGAGCCGAAGAACATCGCACTAAGGACAAGGAATACAGTCGGGAGCATCCCGAGAATACCTCCTGTGCTAACGAGACTGTCGAGAGACTCGCTTCCAGTCGACAGCGCCGAACCGCTCCACAGATTTGTCAACAGACCTGCCAAATCCATGCCTTCATGATTCTGGAATATAAAGATACCGGCCACACCCATTAGCGATGCAAGAGCAAGAACTATCAAAGTGGGCAGACGGAGCGCAATCAACACCATTGTGATGAAAGGTATCACAAGTGTCCACTGGCTGAGATTGAAAGTAGAATTCAACGCCCCGAGCATTGACCCTGCATCCGGATTATGGTCAACATCAGTGGTGAGACCCACAATCATAAACACTATGAGCGAGATACCCATTGCAGGAACGGTCGTGAACATCAGATAGCGGATATGCTCGAAAAGATCCACACCCGCAGTTGATGAAGCGACCACAGTCGTGTCGCTCAACGGAGATACCTTATCACCGAAATAAGCACCAGAGATAATAGCACCGGCAATCCACGGGTCACTGTAGCCCATCACCTCACCTATGCCCATGAAGGCTACACCAAGGGTGGCAATGGTGGTCCACGAACTACCTGTCATCACTGAAATAGCCGAGCAAACCACGCAGGCTATCACAAGAAACAGGCGCGGACTGAGAATCTGCAGACCGTAAGAAATCAACGTTGGCACCACTCCTGACAGCATCCACGTTGTAGCCACCATAGCTATACATATCAGAATCGGAATTGCGGGCAGAATCTGCATGGCACTGCGCTTAAGACCGACGGCGAGCCCCCTACGCGAGGCAACTCCACCCCAGACAGCAAGGCCAAGTCCAATTGCCGTAGAGGCAAGCAGAATCCAAGGGCCATACTCCGAAACGGCATCCGCACCGCTGAAAACAATTACACTTATAAGTGTAATGAAAAGAAAACTGACAGGAATAAGCGAAACTCCCAAAGAAGGGAGATTGCGAGAACCGAAAACACTGTTTTTATTCAACCTTCTACCAAAGTTAAGAGTGAAAAATATTATTTATCGGATAATGCTACATGTCTGATTAAACTTGTATGTCTGATTAAACTTGTCAACAATCCAAGCATGACATTTATATAAATCCATCATATCCATCGACAAAATTACTCAAAATCCACCACATATCCCACCCCCACTTAAACAAAACACCCTAAAAGCCCTGAACACATGTTAAAAATCAAGCACCTACCTTATTTATTTAATGGCAGGTCATTAATAACCATCCGTATTGCATATCAACAAATAATTTCTTTGTAGACTTCGATGGTCTGGAGGGCGATTTGGTCCCAGTCGTAGGGGGTGAGGTCGTAGGAACGGGATGGAGGTGTGGTATGGCATTTGCGCTGCATTGCGCGGGCGAGTTCATCGACGTTGCCGACAGGGTAGAAATCAGTCGGCGAGAGGGTGTCGAGTTTGTTGGCGGGGATGTCGCTCACAATGACATCGAGTCCATAGCTCATAGCCTCGAGAAGCGCGATGGGGAGGCCTTCGTGGTAGGAGGACATGACAAAGAGCGAGGCATTGCTCATGATTTGGTTGAGTTTCTCACCTTTGATGAATCCTGTGAGAACGACACCGTGGTCGCGGGCCTGTTTTTTGAGGGACTGTGAGTAGTCATCCTCGTGATCGCTGTCACCGGCAATGACGAGACGGTATGTTCCGGAAAGTCCGGATTTCGAATATGCGTCAATCAGATCATGGAAGCCTTTTTCTTTCACGAAGCGTCCGATTGCAAGTATATATGGGGTCCCGGCTATCCCAAGAGTTTCCAGATAATCTTTTGACTGCGATTTGACCGGACGGTTGACACCATTGAATATCAGTCGTGAATCCTTGTAGCCATACTCTTTTTCAAGAATACCGGCTATAACCTTTGAGATGACAATCACCCGGTTGCTGAAACGTGTGCCCCACCTTTCGCCAAGTTTTATGACAGTCTTTGCCATGCGTCCCCATTTCTGACGGTTATAGTCGGGACCATGATTGGTCATCACAGTCTTAAGGCCGAGCATACGGACGAAAGGCATGACGATGGAGGGACCGACGGCATGACAATGGACAATGTCGGGGTTGAGCGAACGGGCCTTTATGGCTGCGAGATATGTGTGGATGATTGCTTCAAGGCTCTTCTTGCGCGGAGCATAGACATCAATCAGTTTCACACCACGGTATTCACTCACACGGTTGTCGTCAGTGATATATGGCGTACGGCGTATGACCGTGACTTCATGCCCGAGGGCGACAATGCGCGGATACAACTCTTCACAATGAGTCTCAACTCCCCCGAGGATACGGGGAATACCTCTCGTCCCGATGACTACGATTTTCATACGTCCGAATAGATTTTTGTCGGTTATTCCTTTTCAATGTCACGCATCACGCCCTGACGGGGATCCTGACCCACATCATACCATTTCTTGTCGAGGATGGGTTTGAGACCGCGCATGGAGCGAAGTTTGTTTCTGACGGCCCACCCGAGCGGATGGCGGATATACTTGTGCATAACAGGCGAAGCTGTCCCGACCATCCAGCAGTTCTTTGGACAGCATCTCACCTTCTCGCGCACCTTGGCTGCTCGCTCGCTCGTCCAGATTTCCATGAAACCGGCATCGTGGATATTGCCCATCGAATCTTTCCACACCTTGTCCTCCAGTCCGTTGCAGGGATATACTTCTCCCCACGGGTCAATGAAGAAATTGGCGGAACCGGCCTCGCAGGGAAGCATTCGGCGATTGCCCTCGATGTAGTTGATGAGTCCCATGTTGAAGAAAGCACGGAACCACGACTTCGGATGCTTCTCGGCAAGCTGCCACTCGATAAGGGTCTCGAAGTTCTTGCATACGGTCTCGCGGTTGGTGATGACATTGTCATCCTTATGGAAATAGTATGAATTATGGAACGCTGCCGTGGCAAACTCCAGGCCAAGTGATTTCGAGAGCTGATAGAGGGCAAGCATATCCTCGGAATTGTTGTTGGAGACGGTGCATCCGAAACCAATATCCTTCACGCCCATATCCTTAAGTTTAAGGAGGGTGCGGAGACCCTTGTCGAAACCACCCTCGCGTCCGCGGAGTTCGTCGTTCTTGCGGCTGAGACCCTCGATGGAGATGCGGATACCGATGTTCGGGAAACGCTCGGCAAGCGCTATGACACGGTCCTCATACCATCCGGATGTAGAGATGACAATGCGGTCAGTATGACGGAAACATTCCTCGACAATCTCCGGAAGATCCTCGCGGATGAAGGGCTCGCCACCCGTGAGGTTTATGAATTTAAGTCTGGGAAGCGATTTAAGGTCGGAAGCCTTCAGTTCCTCACGCTTATCAGTGGGATATTGCCAGATATTGCACATCTGACAACGCATCGGGCATCTGTATGTAAGTATTATCGACGCATCGGTCGGTTGTATCTGTTTTTCCATCTATCAATTCAATCAATATATGTTAATGGTAATCCGCTACACTCCGTAGGCGGCTTTAAGCCGGTCGAAATGCGAGGCGGATGAGAACCGGCGGAGAGCATCGCGCTTGATTTCCTCGCGGTTCCATGTGTGTTCACAAGCTTCTATCAATTTTTCGCTCAAGTCACTTTCGTCGCCAGCCTTGAATATGAGACCGTCGCGACCATCTGAAATAAGTTCGGGTATGCCGCCTATCGAAGCTCCTACCACCGGGGTTCCCAGCGACAGCGATTCGATAACGCTAAGGGGATTATTCTCATACCAGACCGAGGGAATCACGGAGAACATCGCACCTTTGAGCAGACTTCCGACGCGATCACCCGGCAGCGGTCCTAAAAATTCAATATTACCACAGGCTGCATAGCGGCTCTTCAGCTCCTCGAAAAGCGGACCTCCACCTGCAACTTTCAGCCGATAAGGGAGGGCAGATGCAACTTTCAGAAGCAATCCGACACCTTTCTCCTCCGACAGACGGCCAACGAAACAATAGTACGGCTCACTGTCAACCGGGGCCTCAGATTTCTCATTTCCCACCAGACGGGCCGGGTCAATAAAGTTGCAGTTGACAAGGAGCTTGCGTTCGTCAAAACCACCCTTGACCATCATCCGCCTCATGAAATCACTGGGACAGATGAAGGTATCGACATTTTGCTGAAGCACACGGCGGTTCCACTTCATCGCTTCGAGCCAAGCCATCACGCTTGCGGAAAGAGAACCCTTCATGCAGCGCGTCCGCGCAACATTGACCACACTTCCACCCACACACTTCTCGCAGACCTCACCGGAGGCAAGACAATTGTAGGAAGGGCAGATGAGTTTATAGTCATGGAGAGTCCACACCACCCGCTTGCCACGCTCATGAGCCATTACGGCAAGCTGCGGGGAAAGATAGCTGTGGATGTTGTGGAGATGAACCACATCGGGGTTGAAATCATCGAGTATCTTGGCAAAAGACCTCCTTATGTCGCCCCCGCCGAGCATACGCCTGACAGCGGCAAGCTTTGCGGAGACAGGCCCAGAGAAATCAATCCCGCTTGCAAAGTAGGCCGACCAATCCGAGGGAATATTCTCGGGAAAATCCATAGAGAATATGGCAGTCTCATACCCCTGCTCACGGAGCAGACGTTCGAGATTGATAACGCATACGCAATCTCCACCGCGAGGGTAATAAAACTTGTTGACGATGAGTATTCTCGGTTTCATAGTCTCCTTTTCAAGCGTGGACGCGAACAAGGGATGACACAGAATGCCACACCCTCATTAATAAATTTTAAGATTAACACTTATTATAATAACTATCGGCAAGAATAAATATTGTGTCCTACGGATAACATTTGCAATCATTGATTCCAAAAATACCATGATGGAAATTTAGGTTTGCACTTTTTACAGAAATTCACTAACTTTGCTCCCTCTAAGTGTTTTTTATCTACTATCATGAGTAAAGAAGACGTAACCCACCGGGGTGTCATCGAGAAAGTGGAGAGAGGTTATCTTGTCATCCGCACAGAGGATGAATGCAAATGTGACGGCTGCGCCATCACTGCCCTGTGCAACAGCAACAACAGCAAAGGGAATGACAAGAAAGAACTTCTGACCATCGACACACCCTCAGCCGGCGACTACACCAGAGGCGAACGGGTGGAGGTGAGCGCCACCTCCGACTCGACCCTGCGCGCCACATGGTGGGCCCTCATCCTCCCGACCCTTATCTTCGGAGGCGCCATTGTCGGGCTTCGGCTCGGCTTCCCGACACTCGGCGGATGGTCGATAGCCCTCGCCTTCGTGGCCCTCGGCATCTATGATCTCTTCCTTTACAGGTTCCGCAAGAGCCTGGCCCAGAAAATCAGTTGGAAAATCAGAAAAATATGACGTTTTAAATTATTACCATGAATATTATAGTAACTTCAATCATCGTCCTCGGGATTATCGGAATTGTAGGCGCTGCCGTGCTCTACATTGTGGCCAAGCGCTTCCATGTCCATGAAGATCCCCGTATCGACCAAGTAGAAGCGCTCCTTCCGGGCGCCAACTGTGGAGGTTGCGGACGCAGCGGATGTCGCGACTTCGCGGCTGCATGTGTCTGTGCCGACACCCTCGACGGCCTTGCCTGTCCCGCATCGGGCAGCGCGGTCATGAAACAGATCGGCGACATCGTCGGCCTGACAGCAGCAGAGACCAAGCCGAAAATCGCAGTAATCAAGTGTAACGGTACCTGCGACCTTCGTCCCCGTCTCGCCCGTTTCGAAGGCGCACCCACCTGCGCCGTCCTTGCCTCGCTCGGCTCCGGTGAATCAGCCTGCCCCAACGGCTGTCTCGGATGTGGCGACTGCGTGGAAGCCTGTCCCTACGGTGCAATGAAGATGAACCTCGAAACCGGCCTTCCAGAAGTAATCGAAGACAAATGCGTAGGCTGTGGCGCCTGTGTGAAGGCATGTCCCCGCTCTATCATCGAACTCCGCAACAAGGGTCCGCGTGGCATGAGAGTCTACGTCGCCTGCTCCAACAAGGAAAAGGGCGCGGTGGCCATGAAGGCTTGCAAGGTGGCATGTATCGGTTGCTCGAAGTGTGCTAAAGAATGTACACACGATGCAATCACCATCGCCAACAACCTCTCATACATCGACTACGAGAAGTGTAAACTTTGCCGCAAGTGCGTCGACGTATGCCCCACCCATGCCATCCACGCCGTAAACTTCCCGGTAAAGAAGGCTCCAGCAAAAGAAAAAGTTGAAGAAACAGCCTGAAATCAAAAGACATGAAACTCCATACGTTTAAAATCGGCGGCGTGCATCCCGCCGAAAACAAAATTGCCGCCGGCAAACCCATCGAGAACATCCCTCTGCCCGAGGAAGTAGTGCTCCCCGTGGCTCAGCACATAGGCGCACCCGCCACTCCCATCGTCAAGAAGGGCGACAAGGTGAAGCGCGGCGACCGCGTGGCCGATGCAGGCGGTTTCGTATCAGCACCCGTCCACACCCCGATTTCGGGAACCGTCATGAAAATCGACGTCGCACGCACACCGCAAGGTATGCCCGTGCAGGCAATCTATATCAAGAGCGATGAAGCCGACCGCGCAGCCGATGCCGAGGCTATGGCCAACCGCGAGACCCCGCGTCGCACCGAAGCTGAAATCGCAGCCCTCGACGGCAAAGCAATCATCGACATCATCAAGAATGCAGGTATCGTCGGTCTCGGCGGTGCCACCTTCCCTGCCCATGTCAAGGTCTCGCCTCCTCCCGGCTCAAAGGCAGAAATCGTCATCATCAACGCCGCAGAGTGTGAGCCTTGTCTCTCATGCGACGACATGCTCATGCGCGAGAATCCCCGCCAGATTGTCAAAGGCGTTGAACTCCTCATGCGTGCAGCCGGTGTGGACCGCGCCGTAATCGCTATTGAAAACAACAAGCCCGAAGCCATCGCCGCCCTCACGGAAGCGTCATCGTCAGTCCCCGGACTCGAAGTGATGACCATGCAGGTGAAATACCCGCAGGGTGGTGAGAAGCAGCTCATCGAGGCTGTAATCGGCAAGGAAGTTCCCTCCGGCGGTCTCCCCATCGCTACGGGAGCCATCGTGCAGAACGTCGCCACCGCCTACGCTGTCTACCGCGCCGTTGTCCTCGACGAACCCCTCATGGACCGTGTGCTCACCCTCCATGACGGTGAGACCGGACGCAACCTCCGCGTGGCGCTCGGCACAATCCTCGCAACACTCGTCGACGGCAAGGAACCGGAAAAGATCATCCTCGGCGGCCCTATGATGGGACGCACCGCATCCACACTCCAGACTCCGATGATTAAGGGCACATCAGGCATTCTGCTCGACAGCCGCTATGCCCACCGTCGCCCCGCCGAAAACTGCATCCGCTGTGGAAAGTGTGTGGAAGTCTGCCCGATGGGCCTCGAACCCTTCCTTATCAGCACACTCTCGCGTCTGCACGAATGGGATGACGCCGAGGAGCAGAAGATTGCCAACTGTATAGAGTGTGGCTCCTGCAGCTACATCTGCCCAGCCTCCCGTCCGCTCGTCGACTACATCCGTCTCGGAAAAGCCAAGGTCATGGCCGCAATGCGCGCCCGTGCCGCAGCCAAGAAAGCGTAAGGCCACGGCTAAACTCCAAAAGTTCCACACCGTCCATAACAGCCTGACAGAAAAGGCTTGAAAATACAGAAGTCCGGAAGAGACATCTATTCCAACAATGAATGGATATATCTCTTCCGGACTTTTGTATTTTCGCCCTCGGCTTTATTTTTTTAATCATAAATAAATCCGTATATTTGCACTCGTATAACACATAACAAGTAAAACCCAATACCACAAACATATATGACCCACATTTCCGAACGCGTGCAGGCCTTGGCTCCGTCAGCCACCCTCGCAATGTCACAGAAAAGCAACGAGCTGAAAGCTCAAGGTGTCGATGTCATCAATCTCTCAGTCGGAGAGCCCGATTTCGAGACCCCCCACCACATCAAGGAAGCCGCCAAGCGCGCTATTGATGAGAACTTCACCTTCTACACACCTGTGCCCGGCTATATGTCGCTCCGCAAGGCCGTGTCAGAAAAACTCGCCAAGGAAAACGGTGTCACTTACGCACCTGAGCAGATTGTCGTGTCGAACGGAGCCAAGCAGGCCCTTTGCAACGTCATCCTCGCCACAATCAACCCCGGCGACGAGGTCATCATCCCGATGCCCGCATGGGTGAGCTATGTCGAGATGGTGAAACTCGCTGGAGGAAAGACCGTAGAGATTCTCGCCGACATCCATCAGGATTTCAAAATCACTCCCGCACAGCTTGAGGCAGCCATCACCCCGGCGACCCGCATGATTCTGCTCTGCTCGCCGTCCAACCCGACAGGCAGCATCTACTCCAAGGAGGAGCTTCAGGGACTCGTCGACGTTCTCGCAAAACACCCCGACATCATGGTCCTCGCCGATGAAATCTATGAGCACATCAACTTCACCGGCTCATTCACTTCACTCGCTTCATTCCCCGAAATCGCTGACCGCACCATCATCATCAACGGTGTATCGAAAGCCTACGCGATGACCGGCTGGCGTATCGGCTACTGCGCTGCCCCGCAGTGGCTTGCAAAGGCCGTGACCAAGCTTCAGGGTCAGTACACCTCGAATGCATCCTCTATCGCACAGAAAGCTGCCGAAGCCGCGTATACCGGCCCGCAGGAGTGCATCGCAGAGATGAACAAGGCATTCGAACGCCGCCGCGACCTCGTGGTCGAACTCGCATCGCAGATTCCCGGACTGAAAGTCAACCGCCCGCAGGGTGCCTTCTACCTCTTCCCCGAAGTGAGTGCCTACGTCGGCAAGACCACTCCTGAAGGCAACAAGATTGCAAGCTCCGCCGACCTCGCCATGTATCTTCTTGAGAAAGGCCATGTTGCAACCGTCGACGGCGGTGCATTCGGCATGGAAGGCTACATCCGTCTCAGCTACGCTACTTCCGACGACAACCTCCGCGAAGCCATGCGCCGCATCGCCGAGACCCTCGCCTCACTGAAATAACCCACCAAATCAGAAACCAGACAAGAAATAGTGTCTGAAAAGACAATATAAATAGAAACGAACAATGGATTTCATTGAAGAACTCACCTGGCGTGGCATGATCCACACTGTCATGCCCGGAACAGATGAACAGCTCAAAAAAGGCATGACAACTGCCTACCTCGGCATCGACCCCACCGCCGACAGTCTGCATATCGGCCACCTCTGCGGTGTGATGATGCTCCGCCACTTCCAGCGCTGCGGCCACAAGCCTCTGGCACTCGTCGGCGGCGCTACCGGCATGATTGGCGACCCCTCCGGCAAGAGCGCTGAGCGCAACCTGCTCGACGAGGCTACTCTCCGCCACAATCAGGATGCAATCAAGAAGCAGCTTGCCAAGTTCCTCGACTTCGACAGCGATGCGCCCAACAAGGCAGAGATGGTCAACAACTATGACTGGACCAAGGATGTCACCTTCCTCGATTTCGCCCGTGAAATCGGCAAGCATATAACCGTCAACTACATGATGGCCAAGGACTCCGTGCAGAAGCGCCTCAACGGCGAGGCCCGCGACGGTCTCAGCTTCACCGAGTTCACCTATCAGCTCCTCCAGGGATTTGACTTCTATACCCTCTACAAGGATAAGAACTGCAAGCTTCAGCTCGGCGGTTCGGACCAGTGGGGCAACATCACCACCGGCACCGAGCTTATCCGCCGCAAGCTTGGAGGCGAGGCCTACGCACTCACCTGCCCGCTCATCACCAAGGCCGACGGCGGCAAGTTCGGCAAGACTGAGAGCGGCAACGTATGGCTCGACGCCCGCTACACCTCACCCTACAAGTTCTATCAGTTCTGGCTCAACGTTTCGGACGCTGATGCCGAAAAGTACATCAAAATCTTCACTGAGCTTACCCGCGAAGAGGTCGAAGCTCTCGTCGAGGAACAGGCACAGAACCCCGGCGCACGTCCCTTACAGAAGCGACTCGCCAAAGAAGTGACCACAATGGTTCACTCCGCCGAAGAATATGAGGCTGCCGTCGAGGCATCGCAGATTCTTTTCAGCAACCACGCCAACGAAACCCTCCGCAAGATTGACGAGGCCACACTCCTCGCCGTGATGGAAGGCGTTCCGCAGTTCGAGGTGCCCCGCAGTGCCATCGAAGAAGGCACGAAGCTCGCCGACCTTCTCACCGACGTCGCTCCCGTATTCCCCTCGAAGGGCGAGATGCGCAAGATGGTCCAGGGCGGTGGCGTGAGCATCAACAAAGAGAAAATCTCTGACCCCTACGCACCTGCGACAACCGACATGCTCCTCAACGACAAGTATATCCTCGTCCAGCGCGGAAAGAAGAACTACTTCCTCCTCCACATCGCTGACTGACGGAAGCACAACTGAAAGAAAGGTACATAAATTCATGACCGGTCAATTCTACCGGTTATGAATTTATGTACCTTTTTTAACTATATGAACACATGAACGGACATACAATATTCATGACTTTGACAGCGTTATAAAAAGTGATGAATCATTGCTTTTCCACATTTCTGCGTCCGTTTATCCTGCTCATGGTTCTCCTCGGAGGGAGCTGTGGGTCAGTTTTGTGCCAGAATCTGAACGATAAGCTGATGAACCGTCCGTATGCCGACATGCGCCGCTGGCACCTCGGCTTCTCTGTGGGAATCCACACGCAGGATTTCACATTCACCCACAACGGCTTCGTTAGCGAAACCGGTGAGCAGTGGTTTGTCGACCAACCCTCTTTTCAGCCCGGATTCTGCGTGAACGGTCTGATTGACTACAGATTGGGGACATATTTCAATCTCCGTTTCACTCCGGGCATGTATTTCGGCAACCGCGACATCACGATGCGTGAATACAATTCCGGGACCGAACGCCGTCAAAATCTCAAATCCGCCCTCATAGTCCTTCCCTTCGACCTTAAATTCTCCAGTCTGCGCTATCGCAACTCGCGCCCATATATCACAGCCGGTGTCATGCCGACATTCAATGTCGCCAAACAGGGCAACGACTACCTCCGCACCAAGACCTCCGACTTCTTCCTCACCTGCGGATTCGGCTGCGATTTCTACCTCCCCTACTTCAAATTCAACCCTGAGATAAAATTCTGCTTCGGCCTTGGCGACAACCTTGTCCATGACCGTTCCGATATTGCTGAGGAGCCGGACAAACTTGTCATATCACAGTCTCTCAAAAAGGCCGTTTCCAAAATGGTCGTCCTAACCTTCTATTTCGAATGACACACAGAAGCCACATTATATATATAGCCGTCTGCGCTGTGCTGCTCCTTCTGTCCGTCACTCCGAAGGCCAATGCTCAGGGCGATGCACTGCTTACGCAGTACTGGGCACTCCCGACCTACTATAACCCCGGAGCCGTGGGCGACACTGACTATCTGCGCATCCGTGGCGGCGCCCGCCTCCAATGGATGGGCATCGACAACGCTCCGCGCAGCTTCATCGCAGCCGCCGATATGCCGTTCAAACTCGGCAATCGCCGTCTCGGAACCGGTCTCGTTGTCCAGCAGGAATCCTACGGTCTGTTCCACAACTTCACCCTCGACGCTCAGATAGGCTACAAACTGAAAGTTCTGAAAGGGGAATTGACGGTAGCACTCTCACTCGGCCTTTACAACCAGCAGTTCAAGGGATCGGAAGTCTACATTCCTGATGATGACAACTTCCATGACTCAGCCGATGATGCCATCCCTACTCGCGATGTGGCCGGAAACGCTTTCGACATCGGCATCGGAGCCTTCTATGTCCACAAGAAATTCTGGGCAGGACTCTCCATCCTCCACGCCAACAACCCTACAGTCACCTTCTCAAGCGACACGGAAACCTCATCGCGCACCGGTGAAACAGGTGACGGCTCCACATCGGAAATGGCCAAAAACTATCAGTTCACAGCCTCACGCTCAGCTTATTTCATGGCCGGAAGCAATATTCCGATAAAAAATACGTTATTTGAAGTGATACCGTCACTCATGGTGCGCAGTGATTTCACCACCACTGATTTCCAGCTTACAGGACGTGTCCGCTACAATAAGCTTTTCACCGCCGGTCTGGGCTACCGCTACAACGATGCCCTCTCCATAATGCTCGGTGCGGAAATCAAGGGTATCTTCATTGGCTACAGCTATGACTATCACCTTTCCGACATCGCCAAAGCCTCGTCAGGGAGCCATGAACTCGTAGCGGGCTACAACCTTAAACTCGATTTCTCAGAAAAAAATCGCCACAAACACAAGAGCATACGCATAATGTAACTTATGAAAAAACTACTCCACATACTTCTCGCTCTCATAATCCTCTCCGCAGCCGTCTCCTGCGCTACCGGAAGCCGTAGCGCCATGGGTGGCGAAGTGACGGGAGTAGGAGCCATGCACTGGACCGAACCCACCCCCTACGGGATGGTGCTCGTGTCGAGAGGCTCCGTCAAGATGGGCCCTGCCAAGGCCGACTCGCTCTGGAATCTCGAAGCCGACCCGCGCGGTGTGTCAGTCGACGCTTTCTGGATGGACGAGACTGAAATCACCAACTCAAAATACAAGCAGTTTGTCTTCTGGGTGCGCGATTCAATCATCCGCGAACGCCTTGCTGATCCCGCCTACGGTGGCAACGAGGAGTTCAAGATTGAAGAGGACCGCGAAGGCAACCCTGTCACACCTCATCTCAACTGGGCCAAGGCAATTCCCTGGCGCAACGCCAACGAGGATGAACAGCGTGCCATCGAGAGCCTCTACCGCACCAACCCCATCACAGGAGTGCGCGAACTTGACCCCGAGCAGCTCAACTACCGCTACGAGGTCTACAACCACACTGAGGCTGCCCGTCGCAAGCACCGCATGAACCCCGCACGTCGTGAATACAACACCGATAAGCCAGTTCCCACCGACATTCCCGTCATCTCCAAAGATACCGCCTACATCAACGATGAAGGTGAAATCATCCGTCAGACCATCACCCGTGGCCTCACAGGCGACTTCGATTTCGTGAACACCTATATTGTCAATGTCTACCCCGACACAACCGCTTGGATTAATGACTTTGACAATGCCTACAACGAACCTTACGTCCGCCTCTACTTCTCACACGGTGGCTACAATGACTATCCCGTTGTCGGCGTAAGCTGGGAGCAGGCTACTGCCTTCGCCAACTGGCGCACCGACTTCCTCCGCCGTTCGCTCGGACGCGAGGGTGTGTATGTGGAACCTTACCGTCTCCCCACCGAGGCTGAATGGGAATACGCGGCCCGTGCAGGAAAGAGCGAGAACATGTATCCCTGGGACGGCGACCTGCCGCTCACAGAGGATCAAGGCTGTTTCTATGCAAACTTCAAGCCCCAGGAAGGCAACTTCGTGCAGGATGGCCAGCTCATCACCTCGCGCGTCGGAACCTATTCGCCCAATGACTTCGGCCTCTACGACATGGCCGGCAACGTCAGCGAATGGACTTCCACTGCCTTCACCGAAAGCGTCAGCAAGCTCACGAGCGACCTCAATCCCGAATACCGCTACGATGCAGCGCAGGAGGACCCCTACAAGATGAAGCGCAAGATTGTCCGCGGCGGTTCGTGGAAGGATGTTGCCCATAATATCCGTTCCGACATCCGCATGTGGGAATACCAGAATGAGCAGCGCTCCTACATCGGTTTCCGCTGCGTACGTTCGCAGATAGGCTTCGCCAAGGGCACCAAAGCCAAGAAATAGCACTCCAACTCTACCTCAACTAACCTTTAATCCAATCGCCTTATGACCAAAGATAAGATAAAAGACAAAATAGGCACCATCATGACATGGGAAGGGGGACAGCGCCTCTTCAACTTCGCCTACAGCATCGGTGCGGCCATCGTAATCTGGGGTGCCCTCTTCAAAATCCTCCACCTTCCCGGTGGCAATACCCTCCTCTGTATCGGTATGGGTACCGAGGTCCTTATGTTTATCCTCACCGCCTTTGACCGTCCCCCGAAGGAATATCATTGGGAAGATGTGTTCCCCGAACTTGACGGCCGTGAGGCTAATGGTCGTGTCATAGCCGGAGGTGCCGGAAACAGTGTTGCGCTTGACTCATCTGCCCGTGAGTCGGTCGGCCTTCCCTCTGCCGTCGATCTCAGCGAGGAGGATCGCCTGTCGCTTTCCGACAGCATCCGCCGCATGTCGGCCGCTGCCGAACAGCTTTCAAAAATGGCTGAGCTCACCACAGCAACCCAGGAATATCTCTCCCAGATGTCGGCTATCTCAGCTCAGATGGACCAGTTGCGTCAGACAACTGAAGCCCTCAACTCCGTTTCGTCTGTCCTGCTTGACAGCTACCGCGCCATCACTGAGAACTCCGCCTCTATTACCGAAAACTCGCGTGGCTACATCGAGCGCATGGGTGACCTCAACCGCAATCTCGGCGGCCTCAACACCATCTATGAGATTCAGCTCAAAAGCGTATCTACACAGCTCGACTCCATCGACCGCGTCAACCGTGGTATCAAGGACATACGCGACATGTATGAGAAGAGCGCATCGCAGAGCGCCCGCTACTGCGAGGAGACCGAGAAGATGGCCCGCTACATGCAGCAGCTCAACCAGGTCTATGAGAAGATGCTCCACGCCATGACCATCAACATGTATCGTCCGATGATGAGCGACATTCCCGGCGCTCAGTCGTCAGGCTCAGTCAACTGATCCGGCAGGTCTCATCCGTTCTATCGGCCCTATTAGTCTTATTCGCCCCTAAAATAAAGAAATCTAAATGGCAGAATCAGTAGTCAGGCTCTCCCCGAGGCAGAAGATGATAAACCTCATGTATATCGTCCTCACAGCCATGCTTGCGCTCAACGTGTCGAGCGACGTGCTCGACGGCTTTGTGCAGGTTGAGGATGGCCTCGCGCGCACGAATGCAACTGTAGGCAAGCGCAACGATGCCATATACTCCCAACTCGAATCCTTCACTGAGCAGAACCCCGAAAAGGGTGCCCCCTGGCTCTCGAAAGCTACTGATGTCCGTAAGCGCGCAGCTTCACTCTACGCTCTTGTTGACTCCCTTAAACTGGCAATCGTCGTCGAAGCCGACGGTCCGGAAGGCAATCCTGCAGAAATCAACCGTCGCGATGACCTGGAGTCAGCGGCAGTTGTCATGCTCTCACCCGGAGCCAAGGGTGGCAAGATGCTTCACAGCGCCATGGATTCCTACCGTGACTTCATCACATCGCTCATCCCCGACACCATCAAGCGCGCAAGCATATCCGAATCCCTTTCGACCGCGCCGTTCAAGCGCCCAGGCACTGTCACTCCCCAACTTTGGGAAGAAGCAAAGTTCGAGAATCAGCCTGTGGTCGCCGCAGTGACCCTCCTCACCAAACTCCAGAACGACATTCGCTATGCCGAAGGCGAGGCTCTCGCCAACCTCCTCGCGGCTGTCGATGCAGGCGACGTGCGCGTCAATGAAATCAACGCTTTCGTCATTCCTCAGTCACGGATGGTGATGCGTGGTGGCAAGTACAGCGCTAACATTGTGCTTGCAGCCGTCGACACCACCGCGCGTCCTGAAATCTTCGTAGGCGGCAAACAGCTCGGCAACGACAAGGGTCTCTATGAATTCGTCACATCATCGACCGGTACGTTTGACTACAGCGGTTACCTTGAAGTCACCCACGGCGACGGCACATCCACCCGCCATCCCTTCTCGTCAAGCTACACCGTCATGGAACCTACAGCTACCGTATCGGCAACAATGATGAACGTGCTTTACGCAGGTATCGACAACCCCATGAGCATCTCTGTCCCCGGAGTTCCCATGAACGCCGTGAGCGCGACCATGACCAACGGCACTCTTACCCGCAAGGGTGACGCATGGGTTGCACGCCCTGCCAAAGTAGGCGAAAACGCCACCCTCACAGTCACCGCCAACATTGATGGCCGTCCGCAGACAGTGGCAACCACAACGTTCCGCGTCCGTAAGCTCCCCGACCCCGTGGCCTTCATCACCTACGCCGGTACAAACGGCGCGAAAGAGCGCTACAAAGGTGGACGTCCCATCTCAAAGACACTCCTCACTTCCGCACCCGGCATTGACGCCGCCATCGACGACGATATGCTCAACATCGACTTCCAGGTCCTCGGCTTCGAAACCGTCTTTTTCGACCAGATGGGCAACGCCATTCCGGAAGTCTCACAGGGGGCAGCCTTCTCGCAGCGTCAGAAGGACCAGTTCAAGCGCCTGTCCCGCGGAAAGCGATTCTATATCTCACGCATCCGCGCCAAGGGACCCGACGGCATAGAGCGCGTCCTCAGCCCGGTCGAAGTAATTGTAAACTAATCAGGATTTTCTCCGAAAATACACCATAACCACCCGTCAATGAAGAAGTTTCTCCTTACAGCCATAGCAATGTTCATCTCGGCCTCTGTCTTCGCGCAGGAATCGAGTTCGAGCAGCGTCGTGCGCCGTCGTTCCGCCGACGACCGCAACGCATCAAAGACAACATCGGGAGTGACCCAACGAATGCAGTCGCACTATGCAGACTCACCCGTCAGCGATTCCGAACTGCAGTGGATGCGCGTCATGTACCGCCAGCTCGACCTGATGAAAGACGAGAATGCAGCCCTCTACTACCCAGACGAACCTATCGACGGACAGGAGAACCTCTTCCGCATCATCCTCGGACGTATGGCCAACAACGAACTTGGAGGCTATGAATACCTCGATGGACGTGAGATGTTCACTGACAACTACAAGGTCAACATGCGCGATGTCCTTGACCGCTTCCACATCCTCTACACAGATGCGAAAGGCTCGACCGAGCGCAATCCGCGTTTCGTCATCGAGGAAGCCGATGTGCCTGCCTCTGAAGTGTTGAGCTACTACATCATCGAACGTTGGGAATTCGACAAGCGTCAGAACCGTATGCGCACCCGCATCGAGGCCATCTGCCCTGTCCTCCATCGTTCGGGTGATTTCGGTGGGGAAGCAGTGAAATACCCCATGTTCTGGGTGAAGTACGATGAGCTCCGCCCCTATCTCACCACTCAGAATATCTTCACCAACGACGACAACAACCTCGCATCCTGCACCTACGACGACTTCTTCCAGCTCGGTCTCTATAAGGGTGACATCTACAAGACCCGCAATCTGAAAAACCGTTCGCTGATGCAGCTCCATCCCGATCCGGACGAGCTTGCACACGCGCAGGACAGCATACAGAAGCGCCTCGACACGTTTGAAGACAAGCTTTGGGTTCCATCGCTCGAAGAGCTTACCGCACGACGTGAGGCCGCTGAAAAGGCCGAGCTCGCTGCTGCCGGAACTGAAGTTGCAGCCACCGGAGCAGAGGGTGAATCCATTGATAACGCCACACCTGCACCGACAGTCCGCTCAGCACGTTCAAAACGCGGCACAAAGACCACATCAACCCCCAAGGCCAAACCGGCAAAAGTGAAAAAAGCCAAGGCTCCGAAGGCAAGTTCATCGTCAGCCGTGCGCTCTGTCCGCAACCGTCGCCGATAACTCTATCCCTGACCTCCCTCTTCATTCATCACATATTAGCGTCCGTCAATCAAAAGACGATCTACTCTCCCGCCCGGACACCGTCATCTCCAAACAAAGACCTTTCTCACAGCTTGCTTATCTAAAGGTCAGATGACACCGCCCAGCGGGAGAGTTTTTTCCTCCCTACCCTCTCCCCGCCCGGAAAGGAAATGTTCATGCCCCCATGAAGGAAGGGCACATGTCCACCCATGCAGGAAAGGAACAAAAGGACATAAGAGCAGAAGGAATATAAGTTTTAAAGGTTATGAAAATTCATCCATAACTCAAAAAACTTATGTTCCTTCTGCTCTTATGTCCTTATGTACCCTTCCTTCAATAAGAATCAAAAAGGTAGATGTTTATTCCTCTACTTCATCATATTTCTGGAAGAGGAAATCATTGTAGGGGAAGCGCGAGAGGTGAATCTCCTTAGCGCGTTCGTAGAGCATGTGTTTAAGCTCTTCTATATTCGTTCCTTTCTTGGCTGAGATGAACACGCAATCGTGTGGCAGACGGGCCATCCACATGCGCTCAAGTTCCTCCAGGGAGACATTCTCGCGTGTCTGGGGAGTGAGGTCATTCTCATCCTTGGGAGTATATGTGAAGGCATCAATCTTGTTGAACACCATTATCATCGGCTTCTCGGCACCATTGCAGACCTCACGCAAAGTCTTGTCGACAACCTCTATCTGCTCCTCGAAATTGGGATGAGAGATGTCGACAACATGGACGAGCAGGTCGGCCTCGCGCACCTCGTCGAGAGTCGATTTGAATGAATCAACAAGGTGTGTCGGGAGCTTGCGGATAAATCCGACTGTATCCGTAAGGAGGAAGGGAAGATTGTCAATGATAACCTTGCGGACGGTCGTATCGAGAGTTGCAAACAGCTTGTTTTCAGCAAACACATCGCTCTTGCTCAACACATTCATCAGCGTGGACTTTCCGGCATTGGTATAGCCTACAAGAGCCACACGCGTGAGCTTGCCACGGTTCTTGCGCTGTACGGCTTTCTGTTTGTCAATGTCACGCAATTGCTCCTTCAGCCATGAAATGCGGTTGAGGATGATACGGCGGTCGGTCTCGATCTGAGTCTCACCGGGGCCACGCATACCGATACCGCCTCGCTGACGTTCGAGGTGGGTCCACATTCGGGTGAGTCGAGGCAACAGATACTGGTATTGCGCCAGCTCCACCTGCGTCTTTGCATTCGCCGTGCGGGCGCGTTTTGCGAATATATCAAGGATAAGGCTTGTACGGTCGAGAATCTTCACCTTAAGCTCACGCTCGATATTCAGAACCTGCTTCGAGCTGAGATCATCATCAAAGATAGCCATACCTATGTCATTGTCCTCGATATAGGCACGAATCTCCTCAAGCTTACCCTTGCCCACGAATGTACGCGGATTGGGATAAGGGAGCTTCTGCATGAAGGTCTTGACAGTCTCCGCTCCCGCCGTATCGGCCAGGAAAGCGAGTTCGTCAAGGTATTCCGTAGCTTTCGCCTCATTCTGCTGTTCGGTGATGAGCCCGACAAGCACTGCGCGCTCCGTCACCTCTTCGTTTAATATCTGGTCAATCATAATTGATTCTGGATTCTTTCTTTATTGGGATTCTTGATATAGAATTGATGAGTATGTCACAAAGATAACAAATTTCCCTGAAAAAGAGTGCTCTCTTTCAGGGAAGTTTTATCAGTAAAGTTATATGGTCGAAGACAATTATGATAACATCAAGCAGCAGATTCAGCCTCTTTATGTCGTTTTATCGATGACGATAGCATACAATTCGCTACCGACCAAACCACAATATCAAGAATCACTATTATATTTATATTCATGTCAAAGCAAGAAGCCATGAAGAAATTTGCAATAGTGAAAAGCGCTGAAACACTGACAATACTAATCATCGCCATGTGAGGTTTCATGCCCAATGCAAGCAATTTATGATGTATGTGACTTTTATCAGGTAAAAATGGACTCCTGTGTTGACGTATGCGTAACAAGTATACCCTAACTACGTCAAAGCATGGGACAATTAGAGGTGAAAACGCTATAATTGAAGGATTCACACCCACAAGTTCTACTGATGGATGCACATAAAGAATCGTACCAAGCACACCAAGAATTAGACCAATAGTTAATGAACCGGTATCACCCATGAAAATTTTCCTGTGTTTGGTGACATCGCCAAAAACATTATAGTAGAAGAACGGCACCAAAACTCCTAATGTCGCAAAACTAACGATCGCTAAGGCATATTCCCCCAAAAACATAAAACTTATCCCGTATATCATACATGCCATCGAACTTAGACCTGATGCAAGTCCGTCAATACCATCTATTAAATTTACAGCATTAATCAAAAAGACCAATATTATAATTGTAAATGGATAACCAAACCATGGGGAAACCTCTCCAATACCTAAAATTCCACCAAGCGTAGAAAACCAGACTCCTCCACCAATTAAAAATATAGCACAAAATATTTGCACCACGAACTTAGCTCGGTACTTAATACCAATCAAATCATCAGCAATTCCCACAAGATAGAGGAGTTCAAGAGCTATGAATGCAGAAAGAAGAGGCATATAGCTTTCAGCAAGTACGTTGCCAAAAGCATTGAATCCTAATTTTTGATTTGCCTCAAGCAAAACCGCTATAGACACAAGAATAACCGGAACAAAAGCAATCCCTCCAAGACGAGGCACAAGGCCCTTATGAATTTTTCGTTCATTCACCTCGTCAAATAAATTCCTGCGATATGCAATCAGCAAAATCTGTGGGATTAGCACTCCGGTCAATAACGCACATAATGCGAAAATCACGAAAGAATTAATAAACCAATATCCCATAAATAATAGTTTCTGTTTTATGTTTTTACCTTAGATATAACAATTAAACAAACAAAAAGATATAATTACAACAATTAAAAGTTACAAATCACTGTAACAATTAATATTTTTATTAAATTATCCAATTTTCAATCTTGCAAAAACGATGAAAACCAACAAAATACAACATCTAAAACAAAAATACGAAATCGGATATTTTTGCAAATATAGGTATTTTAATTCAAATTTAGCATACGAAAAAACATTTTTGCAGTCTACAAAACAGCAAATCTCATAGACATCTACCCATAATCGCTACTATTACAGCAATATAATCTCTACACAAAAACTATTACAGTATCGAAAAAACGCAAGGAATAGCCGGTGGCTATTCCTTGCCGGTCCACTTCGGAAGAGTGAAGATGTATTCCAGACCACCTTTGGAGCGGTTATGGACAGAGATTGTGCCGCCGAGCGACACAATGGTGCTCTTGACAATAGGAAGACCCAGACCTGTACCGCCCATCTTGCGCGAACGACCGGTATCAACCCTGTAGAAACGTTCGAAGAGGTGAGGAATGTGCTCTTCGCCTACACCGTTACCGTTGTCATAGAAGCTGAACACATAGAAGCGCTCGTTTTCCGATATGAGCTTCATGCCGATTTCAGTTCCGCCAGAATGAAGGGCCGCATTCCTGATAAGACCGCATATCATGCCTTGCAGGAGGCTGTAATTGCCTGAAACCTCACATTCAAGCGGAATATCGAAACTGAATTCCATATTTCCGGCAAGGTTATTGGCAGGGAGGTCATAGTCAATCTGATAGACAAGGTCATGCATATTGACACGGTCGACTGCAATCATGTCGGCACCGTTCTCCAGACGAGTCATTGTCGACACATCGTTGAGCAGCGATGTCAGACGCTCCACATTCGAAAGCATTCTTTCAAGGAAACGTGTGCGGGTCTCTGTATCCATGTCGGGATCGGCAAGGATCGATTCAAGGTAGCCACGGATGATTCCGACAGGGGTCTTGATTTCGTGGTTGATATTGTTGGTCATCTGACGCGACATCTTCGCCTTCTCCTCAATCGCATGGATAGCGATACGGCGCTCACGTTTGATTGCCTCAAGACTCTTGTTGCGTTCATGATAGAACTTAAGTATCTCGCGCGATATGTCGCCAAGCTCGTTTCGCGGGAATTCATAATCCTCCCTTACCTTACCGCCGGATGCGGCATTGTAGGCAAACTCGCGCAGCAACACGACATTCCTTGACAACACACGGGTGGCAAAGTAAGCGATTATCAACGTCGCAATAAGCGCGATGACTATTATTATCCACACAGTGTGGTCAATATCAATCGCATCATGGACATGCTCGCTGTAGGGCATTGCCGTGCAGATGTCAACACGGCCATCATCGCTTTGCACCTTTGAGAAGAAATACAACTGGTCGTCATCACGACCCACAATTCTCTCGCTCGTCGGTGTTTCCGGATCGTCCATACCGACCATGTGGGAACGCAGGACGTCCACCTCATCCATCTCAAGCGGAATAGGAGTTCCGAGAGAGTAGTAAAGCCGGCCGTCGCGATAGACACTCACCCTTACACCATCGAAGATGGAGCCTTGGAAGAACTGCTGGATAAAGGCAAGAAACGATCGCAGGTTAATATCCTGACGGTAGGCGTCAAGTATTCGGCTGTCAATAATGTCAAGTTCGGCATTGAAAACCTTGGTCCTGTAATCCGCCTCTCGTTTGTATTGATAGAAGATTATAAGACCGAAAACTATGCAGAGCGCTGTCGCAATCGGCAGGAAAAGTCGCCACTGGTAATTAATCCTTCTCCTTAAAGCCATAGCCGAATCCCAGTCGTGTCTCGATATTGTTACCGTAATTACCAATCTTCTTGCGAAGGCGGGTGATATTGGTGTCAATCGTGCGGTTGGTCACCACGACATCATCGGCCCACACATGGCGGATAATCTCCTCTCGCGAATAGATGCGGTTGCGGTGGGTAAGGAAGAAGTTCAGAATCTCGAATTCAGTCTTGGTCAGAGCCACTTTTTCGCCGTCGAGATAACAAACCTTGTCATTCGGGTCGATGTGTAGTCCCTGATAGATGATCTGAGGCTCAAGACCGTCGTTGACAGCGGCGGGAGCGGCCTCGCGGGCGCGACGTGCAATCTGTGTGCGGCGCAACACAGCGTTGACGCGGGCAATCATTTCGCTTATCTTGAAAGGCTTGGTGATATAGTCGTCCGCTCCGATATTGAGTCCCATCACTGTATCGTCCTCTCCATTAAGCGCCGAACAGAATATGATGGGCACATCTTCCATCTCCGAAGAATTGCGCAGGCGTTTGGCAAAGTCAAAACCGCTCAGACGCTCCATCATTATGTCAACGATAAACAGATCGTAGGGCGTAAGATCCATCTCGAGGGCTTCTTCCGCACTGTAGGCGGTGTCCACTTGATAGCCCTCTTTTTGAAGATTGTATTTTAGGATTTCGCAGATTGATTCTTCGTCATCAATCACTAATAGGCGGGTACTCATTTAAATATATTTTACCGGTTAACGGGTCGACAAGACATCTTCAGGCCACACCGGATGAGGCCCAGAATGTCCCTTTCGCCCAAATAGTTTTCGAGTGCTAAATTACAGTATTTTTTTGACCTTCTATGTTAACTTTTGTTAAATCCATCTATACCATGAACTTTTAACACCCGGCATGGTTATAAAGGTAAGTTACTATATTTGCACTGTGTTTTCATGGTATTAGATTTAAGGTTAAAAAACA
>NZ_CAJTMT010000023.1 GCF_910577345.1 uncultured Duncaniella sp. | reverse complement strand
TCTTTAACAAGATTTTAACTTTTCTTTAACTTTTCATCGGCAAACCGAATCAAGCTTTTCAGCGTTTCAATCTTTACCGCCTCACCGCTGTGGGGCTTGCTCCTCAAAAGCGAGTGCAAAGGTAGGCACTTTCTGCATATCCTCCAAATTTTTACAGGTATTTTAACGCAAATTTAACACTATTCATCAACTATGGTCATTTTTAATTACAAAATTTCACATTTCAATCAAAAATGAAGACTTTAAAGACAAAGCTTATGGCACGGATATTTTGCCAAGAACAAAGAAATGAGTAATTTTGGGGAAACAAAAAAAGTCTCTCCTTAATTTTAACCTGAACCAGAAAACTCATGAAAAAAGTATCCACCTTATTATATATAGCGTTTTTCATGGTTGCACCGTTGGTCCACGGAGCGACTCACGACAATATCAGATGGCACAATGAAGCTGCCGACACGACCAACATAACAAATTTACTTATAAAAGCTACCAATTTCGGTGCCTCAAACCCGAATGAACTCATCGAATTCATCGGGAAAGAATTCATCGGCACCCCCTACAAAGGTGGAACTCTTGAAGGCAAGCCGGAGGCTCTCACCATAAACCTCGAAGAATTTGACTGCACGACGTTTGTCGAAACCGTCACAGCACTCGCTCTCACAATCGAAGAAGAAAAGAATTCCTGGCAAGACTTCGCCAACAGCCTCGAGACCTTGCGCTACCGCCAAGGTGAGGTCAACGGATATGCATCACGCCTTCACTACTTCAGTGACTGGATAGTCTCGAACACCCATCGCGGCATTGTAAAAGAGGTGACTGACCGCATCCCACAGTCGGATTCCCAAATTAAAACTCTCGACTTCATGTCGCGCAACCGTTCGGCCTACCCTGCCCTGGCTGACTCAGCAGACTATGCAGGCATCAAAAACATGGAGGTCGGATTCCGCTCCCACCGCTTCCCCTATATAAAATCAGCGCGCCTCACGGCCAAACAGGTCATGGGCGCACTAAAAGCGGGCGACATAATAGCATTGACGACAAAAACAAACGGTCTTGACGTGAGCCATGTCGGAATTCTTGTCATTGAAAAGGATGGTCCTCATCTGCTCCATGCTTCATCAAAGGAAGGGAAGGTAGTGATAGACAAACTCCCATTGACCGAATACATGCGCAAATCGCCAAACCTGACCGGCATCAGGGTTATCAGGCTTCAGGACCAATAGCCACTGAGCGGTTAGAGTTCAATTCCGTAATCCTTGATTTTCCTATACAGCGTGCGTTCTGAAATATTCAGTTCGCGCGCTGCTTCTTTACGCTTACCACCGTTGCGTTCAAGCGCACGGCGTATGGTATCGCGTTCAGTCTCCTCGAGTGTCACAGGCGAGGATTGGGATTCCGGCTGCAATGGCGCGCTGCCACACGGAGGCAGAGGCGAAGAAAACGGCTGGAATCTCACGAGAGATCGGACAGGCACATCATCGCCTGACGGAATCTCCTCGACAGGCTGAAAACCGCCGCCATGGCCGGACTGCGCTCCGGCGGAAAGCTCGTCGATTCTCGCGTTGAGCGATTCAATCTGACGCTGCAAACGAAGAATCATACCAAAAAGCGCATCACGCTCGGTGGAATACTCATGTGGATTCTCCTGATGCGCTGCGACAGGACTGTAGTTGACCGAGCCGACAGGCAGGAAAGTTCCCACCATCTCGCCATCAACAGTGTTGCCGGATTCGAAAAGCGCAATCTGCTCGACTATATTTTTCAACTGACGGACATTTCCCGGCCAACGGTAGCGCATGAGCATCCCACGTCCGGAATCGTCAAACGACACGGGCGGCATCGTGTAACGCTCGGCAAAGTCAGCAGCGAACTTGCGGGCAAGCAGAGTGATGTCATTGCCCCTCTCACGAAGAGGCGGGATATGGATGGACACTGTCGAAAGACGATAGTAAAGATCCTCTCTGAAACGTCCCTCCGCAACAGCCTTCGCCATGTCGACATTTGTCGCAGCCACTATGCGGACATTTGACTTCTGGACAGTCGAAGAGCCTACCTTGATGAATTCTCCGCTCTCCAACACACGCAGCAACCTGGCTTGAGTGGTTAATGGCAACTCAGCAACCTCGTCAAGAAATATCGTGCCGCCATCCGCCTCCTCGAAATATCCTTTTCGCGAAGAGATGGCCCCGGTGAACGAGCCTTTCTCATGGCCGAAGAGTTCCGAGTCAATGGTTCCTTCCGGAATTGCACCACAATTGACCGCAATATATTTAGCGTGTTTACGGGGCGAAAAGCCGTGGATAATCTTCGGAAAAAATTCCTTGCCCGTACCGCTCTCACCTGTGACGAGCACAGAGAGGTCGATTGGTGCCACCTGAATGGCACGCGAGATGGCGGCGATAAGACCGGGAGCATTCCCGACAATACCGTAACGCTGTTTTGCCTGCACTATTTCCGCAGGCAATTCCTGTAGATTAAGTTGCATGATTGAATTTCCTCTGGAATAAAGACAGGACCTGAAATCATTTAATCGACTGGAGCGAATATGTGCGCTCACGCAGGAAATCGCCGAGTTCCTTAAGCGAACCCGAATGAGCCTCAATCTCCTCGACAGTGATGGGATCCCCGACAGAGATGTGGAGGGTATCGTTCTTGCGACGGAACACTTCGGCAGGCAAACGCAGTGTGCGCAACTGCCAGCTCACTATTCCCAGGAAGCGGAACCACCAACTGTTGTAACCATGGAAGAAAATAGGAATCACCGGCACCTTCAACTGCTGAATGAGACGGATGATGGACTCGCGCCACTCGCGGTCCTCGAATTTCAGATGCTTATTATAATTGCCGACAGCACCGGCGGGGAAAAATCCGATCGGATGCCCCTTGCGCACCTGCATTATCGCCTCCTTTATACCCTTCATCGAGACAGCCTTCTTCGCAGGATCATCGCTTGCAGTCTGGTCAACGGCTATGAAATTGGGGCGCATGGCCACGATATAGTTGAGAATCATGTTGACCATCACCTTGAAATCTGGACGGCGACGACCGATTATATCAATAAGCGTGATGCCGTCCAACGCACCGAAAGGATGGTTGCTGATGGTGATGAATGCGCCCTCGGGAAGATTGTCGAGCACCTTCTCATTGTCGATGCGCAGCTTTATGTTCAGATCCTCCAGCAAGCCGCGGCAAAACTGCGGGCCGGGAGTGTCGAAATTATGATCGTGAATCCAATTCACCTTGTCGATGTCAAGAACCTTCATGAACCACTCGACCAGACGGCGCTTTCCCTTGAAAAAAGGAGCCATCTTCACTATATCGTCATAGTCAAGCACAGTTCGCTTGACAGTTGTAGTTTCGCTTGTTTCCATTATTTATACCTTAGTATTATCTTGCAAAATTAACAAAAATCCCCCAATCCTCACTTACACCTGCGAACATAAGGCCAAAATCGTTGACTAAAAGGGAACGAAAAAGCCCCGTTTCGTAAAATTAACAAATAAAACGCGCACAAAAAGTATAAAAATGTGAAAAAATTCCTAACTTTGCCCACCGCAAAAATAAGCATAGTCATATAGTTTAATCGCGGAAGCAAGTTACCGATTATGAATTTACTACAGAAGAAACTATCACAATACACAGCGCCGCAGCAAGCCAAGGCAGCAGGAGTTTACCCCTATTTTCGCGCCATTTCAAGCGAACAGGATCCTGAGGTCATCATCAACGGCAAGAAAGTATTGATGTTCGGCTCGAACTGCTACACCGGCCTCGTAAACGACCCGCGAATCAAGGAAGCAGCCATCGAAGCAACCCGCAAATATGGTACAGGCTGCGCCGGTTCTCCGTTTCTCAACGGCACCCTCGACATCCACAAGGAACTTGAGGCAAAGCTCGCCGAATACACCGGCAAGGAAGACGTGATGATCTACTCCACCGGTTTCGGTGTGAACCTCGGTGTCGTCTCTGCCCTCACCGGCCGTGAGGACTACATCCTCTGGGACGAACAGGACCACGCCTCAATCATCGAAGGCCGTCGCCTCTCCTTCAGCCAGCAGCTCAAATACAAGCACAACGACATGGAGTCGCTCGAAAAGCAGCTCCAGAAATGCGACCCCGACAAAGTGAAGCTCATTGTCAGCGACAGTGTCTTCTCAATGGAGGGCGACATCGCGAATATACCCGGCATGGTGGAACTTGCCAAGAAATACAACGCAAGCATCATGATTGACGAAGCCCACGGCATCGGCGTGTTCGGCGAAGGCGGACGCGGCCTCGTGAACCACTACGGCTTGACCGATGATGTGGATCTCATCATGGGTACCTTCTCTAAATCATTCGCATCACTCGGCGGCTTCATCGCGACCAACAAAGAAGTCACCAACTTCCTCCGCCACCACTCGCGCTCCTACATCTTCACTGCAAGCATCACACCGGCCTCCACTGCAGCAGCACTGAAAGCCCTCGAAATCATGCAGACCGAACCGGAGCGTCAGGAAAACCTCTGGAAGCTCACCAACCATGCGCTCGACGGATTCCGCTCACAGGGATTTGAGATCGGCCACACATCGACCCCTATCATCCCCCTCTTCATCCGTGACGACTTCAAGACATTCGCCATCACACGCGACCTCCTTGAAGAAGGCATCTTCGTCAATCCCGTCGTATCGCCCGCCGTCGCCCCGACCGACACTCTCATCCGCTTCTCGCTGATGGCCACACACTCGATGGAACAGGTCGACCGCGCGCTCGAGACAATCACCCGCGTATTCCGCAAATACGACCTCCTGCCGAAGTAAAGTCCTCCTCCGGACACTTTACCGATAAAAAATCAACGCGCATTTCCGAAATCTCAGGAAATGCGCGTTGATTTTTTATTGATTGTCTTTTTAATAAAAAATAAGTGAATCATAGACAATCCAAATATCCATAAACAAAATCAATTAGATCAAGTAAAGGCCGGAGTATAGGGATGTGAATATTTCTATTCGCTGCAAAGATACAACTATTTCACAAATAAACAAAATTTTCAGCAATTTCCTTACTAATTGCAATCAATCAGCCTCGGAATTTTTAGAATTGACAGCCAGGGCTGCGTCTGAGCCTACTTCCTGCGTCGATGCGGAATCTGCCTCTTCGCCGAGTTTCTTGCTCAACTCCTCATCGGCTTTCAGCTTGATAGGGTCGAAACCCTGACCATACACACCGTTCACGTTAGCCTGAGTGATGAAGGCATTCGGATCCACATCCTTCACAATACGGAAGATTGTCACGGATTCAATCTTTCGGCTGACCACAAGTAGAATCTTGATCGGCTGTTTCGTATACCAGCCCATCCCGTCGAGAACCGTCACACCGCGACGGCCATACTTGTTCACCGCAGTGGCAATCTTCTCCCAATGCTTCGATATGATGATGAACTGCACCGCCTGACGGTTGGTATTAATCATCAGGTCCACCATATATGTAATGATAAACAGGACGATGAAACCGTAGACCACCGTAGTTATATTATGAAAGAACAGGTAGCTCGACGAAATAATAGCGAAATCCACATAGAGCATCGTTCGTCCGACAGTGACATTGGTCTTCTTCGCCACTATAGCCGCGACAATATCCGTGCCGCCGGTACTGCCGTTGTGGATAAACACAATTCCAAGAGCAAGTCCCGAAAGGACAGAACCGATACACACACTCATGAAC
Organism: uncultured Duncaniella sp.; assembly: GCF_910577345.1. Classification (GTDB taxonomy): domain Bacteria; phylum Bacteroidota; class Bacteroidia; order Bacteroidales; family Muribaculaceae; genus Duncaniella. The sequence goes on along the minus strand of NZ_CAJTMT010000023.1, from coordinate 44,604 downwards.
GGCTGCCCGGGAATCAGAGGCCCGTCAAAGAGCGGAGGCATGAGCGTGACCACAAGCGAAACCGCCGTAGCACCATAGATGGTCTTGTAGACAAACGTCCGTCCGACCACTCTCCACGCAACCGCAAGCAGCGAAAGGTTGATTGCATACTGAGTGATACCGATAAGATACACATTGCCGGTCAGAAAATAAACGATGGTACCCACACCCGTAACACCCCCTATGACCACCTTTTCAGGCAGGATGAAGGCCGAAAAACCTAAACCGTAGATAAGCACAGCAAGCGTGATCATGATATAGTCACGACTCGACATCCAGAGCTTTTTTCTCGAAAAAGTCATATTATTTAAGTGATAAATGATTATGACGCAAATTTATGTTTTTTAAACATACCCTCCAAATTGATTTCACCCGTCGGTCCGACTTCCTGATACCCCCCGACACCCGCAACATTATAAATCCGCATCAAAAACGCTCGGTTTTGTAACGATTCTTTGCACCTTGGCCAAAGTTGATTCGCAAAATAAACAAACCCACTGAATTGTTAAAGATTCATAAAACACATTTGCTAATCGCCGAAAAATGACTACCTTTGCAGACCGATTATGTCCAATTAATAAACCCGGTTGCATCCGGCCGAAGCTTTTGGCCAAGCCAAGCCAGCGTGCAATCAAAAGTAACTTTCTATTAATTAAACATTTAACGTGGATACTTTAAGCTACAAGACCATTACTCCCAACGCACAGAGCGTTGAACACAACTGGGTCGTTATCGACGCTACCGATCAGGTGCTCGGTCGCCTTTGTGCAAAAGTCGCCCTTATCCTTCGTGGTAAGAACAAGCCCAGCTACTCACCCAACATCGAGTGCGGCGACAACGTTATCATCATCAACGCCGACAAGGTTCGTCTCACCGGCAAAAAGTGGACTGACCGCGAATATCTTTCTTACACCGGCTATCCCGGAGGTCAGCGTGTCGCTACTCCCGAGATCATGATGAAGAAATCTCTCAACAAGCACATCAAGCCCGGTTACCACCCCCTCTTCACAAAGGTTGTAAAGGGTATGCTTCCCAAAAACCGCCTCGGTCGCGCCATCATCGGCAACATGCATGTCTACAATGGCCCCAACCATCCCCACGAAGCACAGAATCCTATTGTTATTGACATCAACAAAATTAAATAATTGAAGAATGGAATCAGTTAATGCAGTTGGCCGCCGTAAAGCTGCCGTAGCTCGCGTGATCGTTAAAGAAGGAAACGGTCAAATCACCATCAACAAACGTCCCCTCGATGTTTACTTCCCCTCTTCCATCCTTCAGTATATCGTAAAGCAGCCCCTGAGCACCCTCGAAGCTACTGAAAAGTACGACATCAAGGTCAACCTCAACGGTGGTGGCTACAAAGGCCAGGCTGAGGCTCTCCGTCTCGCTATCGCCCGCGCTCTCGTAAAGATCAACCCCGAGGACAAGCACGCACTCCGCGTCGAAGGCTTCATGACCCGCGACCCGCGCGTCGTTGAACGTAAAAAGCCCGGTCGTCCCAAAGCACGCAAGCGCTTCCAGTTCTCAAAGCGTTAATCTTACCCCGACGATTAAAAATTTCAGTTTTAAAGTACTTGGAGCCAACCTCCCCGGAAAAGTCAGAGCTTAGGGCTTAGAGTATATGTTTAAAATCACTTAGAGTGTATATTTAAAATCAAGGGCCTATCCCCTCTATACTCTATACTTTATACTCTATACTTTAATCTCTATACTCAATACTTTATACTTTAAAACCCGTGTTTAGTATCTAAACCGCCGAGATGGACACGTTCCCTACTCCCCGGTTGTAATTTTCAAAAGAACGTAAACAACATTTCAAACGACAATGTCAACTCCCAATTTTGACCAACTCCTCGAAGCAGGTTGCCATTTTGGCCACATGAAAAGAAAATGGAATCCTGCTATGGCTCCTTACATCTTCATGGAGCGCAACGGTATCCACATCATCGACCTCTATAAGACTCAGGCCAAGCTCGAAGAAGCTGCAGCAGCCCTCCGCAACATCGCAAAGGGTGGCAAGAAAATCCTTTTCGTAGCTACCAAGAAGCAGGCCAAGGAAATCCTCGCTGACAAGGCTCAGAGCGTCAACATGCCCTACGTTATCGAACGTTGGCCCGGTGGTATGCTCACCAACTTCCCCACAATCCGCAAGGCTGTGAAGAAGATGACCTCTATCGACAAGATGCAGAAGGACGGAACTTTCGACAACCTCTCAAAGCGCGAAAAGCTCCAGATCTCTCGTCAGCGCGCCAAACTCGAGAAGAACCTCGGTTCAATCGCTGACCTCAACCGTCTTCCCTCCGCACTCTTCATCGTTGACGTTTGCAAGGAACACATCGCTGTTGCCGAAGCAAACCGTCTCGGTATCCCCGTGTTCGCTATCGTCGACACCAACTCTGATCCCTCTAACGTTGATTTCGTAATCCCCGCAAACGACGACGCATCAAAGTCAATCGAGCTCATCCTCAACACCGTTTGCTCTGCAATCAGCGAAGGTCTCGAAGAGCGCAAGGTTGAAAAGGCCGACGAAAAGGCTGCCGGCGAGAACGCCGACGCTCCCCGTCGCGAACGCCGTCGCGTCAACCGCAAGGACGAAGCCGAGGAAGAAGTTGTAGCTGAAGCAGCAGCTGAGGCTCCCGCCGCTGAATAATCGGCATCCCCAACCAATCCATTAAATTCAACAACCCCATTAAAACTCCAGAATAATATGGCAGTAACAATGGCAGAAATCACCAAACTGCGCAACCTCACAAGCGCAGGTTTGATGGACTGCAAAAAAGCTCTTGCTGAAACTAACGGTGACATTGAAGCCGCTGTCGAAATCCTCCGCAAGAAGGGTCAGGCCGTAGCTGCAAAGCGTGAAGACCGTCAGGCTTCAGAAGGCTGCGTAATCGCCAGAACCGATGGCACTTTCGCAGCTGTCCTCGCCCTCAACTGCGAGACTGACTTCGTGGCTAAGAACGCCGGCTTCGTGGCTCTCGCCAACAAGCTCATGGACCTTGCCATGGCCAACAAGTTCAAAACCGTTGAGGAACTCAAGGCTTTCACCGTCGACGGCCAGACTGTTGCCGACCTCATCACCGAGGAAAGCGGCAAGACAGGCGAAAAGACCGAAATCGGTGCCTACGAAGTAGTTGAAGCTCCCACAACCGCCGCTTACAACCACTTCAACAACAAACTTGCAGCCATCGTTGGTTTCAACCTCGAAGGCGTTGATCCCCAGGTAGGTCGCGAAGTATGTATGCAGATCGCATCCATGAACCCCGTTGCTGTAAGCCGCGAAGACGTTCCCCAGGCCACTATCGACCAGGAAATCGCCGTAGCTGTTGAAAAGACCAAGCAGGAACAGGTTCGCAAGGCCGTTGAAGCAGCTCTCAAGAAAGCTGGCCTCAACCCCAACCACTTCGACTCTGAGGACCACATCGAATCAAACATCTCCAAGGGCTGGATCACCGAGGAAGACGCAGCTAAGGGTCGCGAAATCATCAAGACCACTGCCGAAGCCAAGGCCGCTAACCTCCCCGAGGCTATGATTCAGAACATCGCCAACGGTCGTCTCAACAAGTTCTTCAAGGAGTCTTGCCTCATGGAACAGGAATATGTCCAGGACAGCAAGCTCACTGTCGGCCAGTTCCTCGACAGCACTCAGAAGGGCCTCGTTGTAGTAGCCTTCAAGCGTGTTAACCTCAATCAGGATTAATCCAATCCGCTGAAAGTCATAACAACGCACTATACCTTGAACGGTTGCCGCCTGCACTGTCAGAACGGCAACCGTTCAACTTTTTTTGAACAGTCACCTCCACTCCCCACCGCAATCGTTAACAATATTTCATATTCCCCGCCATCACGAATCATCTTTGTCGGTGAAAACCAAACTCCTGTCCATCTGATTTGTAAGGACAGTAAAAAAAAATTACATTTGCGCTTATCTTTCACCAAATCAGAGTCGCAGCCATGAGAGAAATACTCACCCGACAGCGGGTCAATACCTTTCTGACCCACTTACTCTGCATAATCATCCTTTTCATCCTGCCCGAGATTATCACAAGTCTTGCCAACCCCGGTCGTCCTATAAAACCGTGGATGTACACCAAGACTTTCGTCTTCCTCGGAGTCTTCTATGTGAACTACTACTGGATCATCGAGCGTTCTCTCGACAAGCCCAAACGTTTCATCCGCTTCTTCGGCTACAACCTCATTCTCATCCTCATCTCCCTCGGATTCATATATCTCATCTGGCGGTTCAAGGGTCACTTCGGAGGGAAGACTCCACTGCGGAACCACGTCGACCCGACAGAATGGATGTATCTCGCCAAAGCTGCAGGCATCCTTTCGCGCGACCTCGTGATGCTCATCCTCGTCATCGGATTCGCCACAGCGCTCCGCCTCGGCGACAAATGGATACAGCTTGACCGACGCCGTCAGGACATGCTCAACTCCCAGCGCGAGGAAGAACTGAAAAATCTCAAAAGCCAGTTGAACCCTCATTTCCTATTCAACACACTCAACTCAATCTACGCCCTCATCGCAATCTCCCCTCAGAAAGCCCAGTCGGCTGTCCACGAACTCAGCCGCCTTCTCCGCTATGTCCTCTACGACACTTCCGCAACCGTCAGCCTGAAACAGGAACTCGATTTCATCGACACCTACATCAGCCTGATGAAGCTGCGCCTCAATTCCGCAATCAAACTTGATGTCAGACTCGATGGAGGCAAGGATGACAACATCCCTGTTGCCCCCCTCCTCTTTATCACTCTCATTGAAAATGTATTCAAACATGGTATCCACAATCCATCCGTACCCCTCCAAATTTCCGTGACCGCAACCGACGGCGTCATCAGATGCACGACATCCAACGGACTTCCCCCGGCCGACACTGTCACTAACGTTGAAACCAAAAACACCGAAGGAGGTATCGGCCTTGCCAACCTCCGCCGCCGCCTCGACCTAATCTACGGCAACAACGCCGACCTGAAGGTGGACACCTCTGACGGAAACTACAACGTTTCCCTTACAATCAACACAAATTCATCAAAGCTTATACGTTAACCTTACATACTTCTATAACCAATATGTCACTCCGCTGCTGCGTCATTGACGACGAACCCCTCGCTTCCGGTCTTATTGCGTCATATATTGAAAAGACCCCGTTCATGGAACTCATTGGAGAATACTCATCTCCAAAGGATGCCATATCAGCCATACTCAACAACAATGTGGATGTCGTTTTTCTCGACATACAGATGCCACAGCTCAACGGCATAGAATTTGCCAAGATAATCCCACCGACAACAAGAATCATCTTCACAACCGCCTATTCGACCTATGCCGTCGACGGATTCAAAGTCAACGCTCTCGACTATCTTCTCAAGCCCGTCAGCTACGAGGAATTTCTCGCTGCCGCCAATCGCGCGCTCAACTGGTATGACCTCACCCGCCGTTCCCAGCCAAATCTTGCCGACGCAGCCGCCGACAGCGAATACATCATCATCAAGAGCGAATACAAACTCGTCCAGATCAAAGTCGACGACATCCTCTATGTTGAAGGACTGAAAGACTACGTCAAAATCTATCTTGACGGCACCGACAAGTCAATCATGACACTCCTCAGCATGAAGACACTCGAACAAACCCTTCCCCAGAGCCGCTTCATGCGCGTGCACCGCTCCTTCATTGTCAACCTCTCCAAAATCCGCATCATCGAGCGCAACCGCATCCTCTTCGGTAAAGTCCAGATTCCCATTTCCGACAGCTACAAGGACGCCTTCTCCGACTTCATCAGCCGCCGCACCCTCGGCTAACACCCCAACATTAAAGACGCCTCGCCTATCCCCGCCTATCCCCTACAGAATACATCAACAGTCAAGCCCCCACAGAGGAAACACCCCCGATTAATATCTCCATAGAAATAATCCGCATGGCAACCGGAAAGCTGCGCAACAGCGATGCACTGATAGCCCCACCACGAGCGGACAAATCCGCACGGCAACCGGAAAGCTGCGCAGCAGCGATGCGCTGGTAGCCCCACCACGAGCGGACGGATGCGAGCGACGACCGAAGGTCAAAGCTCGTATCCGGAAGCGAGGCGTGGGGTAAATGGACAATTCTCCACAATGGGCATCGAAGATGTCCGGCAATACTATCCGCCACCAACCATTGGAAAAATCGTCACCCTCCTCAGGCGACAAAACCAAAAACAACAGAGGGTCAGTCATCACGACCAACCCTCTGTTGCTTTATACTTAACCCACTCATTGCCAAGAGTGGAGTAATTACAAATGGAAGCTAAATTAATCTCGTATTACAGAGAGCAAACAATTTTCATCTGCTCTCACTAATAAGACGCATAATGACCCCGAATAGTTACACATAGACATCAAATTTTCAGATAAATTAACATATCTCATACGTTTTGACCCACTTCAACGTCGATTCATAAACGTTAAAATCAGTTAATAACTTGTTTTCATTTATTTTTAAGTGTAAATTTGCCAATCAATTGAGCTACGGCTATTTCACCATGAAAATGTCTTAACGAAATTAGATACCAACAATTTAACCACATTTTGAAAATTTATTTACAAAATAATTTCTAACCTTTTATTAACTTAAATCAATCGTTTATGAAGAAAATCTTTACTCTTCTTGCTGCCGCTGCTGTAACCCTTTCAGCCATGGCTGACACAATGATTCTTTCTAACCCAGGTAAAGTTAAGCAGAACATTCTCGCCGGAGCAGATCTTGGCACTGATGTACCCGACGGATGGCAAATGCAGTGCATGAATGAAGCAAAAAATCTTGAAGCTGGAACCGCATCATTCGATATTAACGGAAACCAATATATTCCTATCAAGTTCTCTAATGGAGCTCAAAACACTGTTACACTTCCCGACGGTCTTGTTGCTACTAAGGTAACTTTCTACACAACAATTAACAAAGACGCGGCAACTCAACGTCCTTGCTACTGGGCTGAAGCTGGCGGTGTTGAATACACTCTCGAAGACAACCATGGCATTATCGAATCTTTCAAAGATTATGGAAATCCTAACATCCAGTCTTTCGACCTCAACAACCTCAACCAGTTCACATTCAAGAACGCTGGCGAACAGCCATTTGCCGTTCTCGAAGTTGAATATACCAAGGGTGACACTTCTGCCATCACCGACATCGCTGCTGACGAAAACGCTCCTGTTGAATACTTCAACCTCCAGGGTATGCGCGTAGAGAACCCCGCAAACGGTCTCTTCATCAAGCGTCAGGGTTCAAAGGTAAGCAAGGTTATCATTAAGTAATCCCCGCTACTGACAACAATCTTTCATTCCCTACATAACAGGTCGGCCGACAGACTCATGTGTCGGCCGACCTCATTTTTTCCACATCCATCAGCAAACTTTTCACAATCCTTAAACTATCCGCCAGTTCCCGACGTTTTTAACAATAGACCGAAAGGGTAAAAACCGCCCTCGGATTATTACTCACTTATCAACAAAACCCACCCACACAAACTGAGATGAAACGCATCGTAATCATGGGCGCAACCTCCGGCATCGGCCTCCGGGTTGCTGAAATATTCGCCAAAGCAGGATGGATGGTTGGCGCAGCCGGCCGCAAAGAAAAAGTATTGAGAAAACTTCAATCCGACTTTCCCGAGCGCATACGCTACGCACAGATCAACATCGACGACCCAGCAGCCGTCTCCAAACTCCAGGACCTCATCAACCGTCTCGGAGGAATGGACATTTACTTCCACATCTCAGGTATCGGCTACGAGAATGAAGCCCTGATTACCGACCACGACACCGCTACGGCAACCACCAACGTCGTCGGCTTCACGCGCATGATAGACACCGCCTTCCGCTACTTCCGCTCCCACGGCGGACACGGACGCATCGCAGCCATAACATCCGTTGCAGGAACCAAAGGCATCGGCGAACTTGCATCCTACTCCGCTTCGAAAAAATATCAGCAGACCTATCTGACCGCGCTCTCCCAACTCGCCCGCATCCAGCAACTCGACATATCCTTCACCGACATCCGTCCGGGCTGGATACGCACACCGCTTCTCAACCCCGACCGCATCTACCCGATGACCATGAGCCTCGACTACGCCGTCGTCCGCATTGTCCGCGCCATCATCGCACGCAAGCGCGTATGCGTGGTCGACTGGCGCTGGAATCTCCTTGTCGACGCATGGCAGCTCCTCCCCAACTGCATCTGGGAACGCCTCCCCATCCGCGTATCCACTCCCGCAACACCTGCCGAAGACAAGACTGACACCAAAATCGAAAAACAGCTCCAAGTCCCCGCCCCTCCCGCACAAGTCCCCTCAATCAAACCGGAAAGCAAGCAAATCCCGGAACCAAAGCAAATCCCGGAACCCCAAAAACCGGAAAGCAAGCCAATCCCGGAACCAAAACAAATCGAGCAAGGAAAAGAGCCCGAAAAATCAAAGACAATCAGCTGAAAAAAAGCTTATCTCCAGAAAAAACACCGCAGGAGCGGTTAGCGCAACGCTAACCGCTCCTGCCTTATATTTCCAGCTATCTATCGGCCTTATCAGCCCTATTGGCCCTATTTAACTTATTAGCCCTATTAGCCTTATTAGCCCTATTTGGCCTATTAGACCTATCAGCCCTATTGGGCCTATTTGCCCTATTAGCCTTATAAATCCCTCCTACCTCACTCTTATCATATACTTCAAAGTAACTTCAATCGACTGGTTTCTCGATGCCGCAAAAAAGTCCCTTTTCGAATCCTTGTAGATATTACCCAATCCGAAATAATACCTGCCTTCGAGCAAGAATGAATGTTTGCGCTTGACAATAAACTCAATGCCTGCGCCACCGGCGATACCATAGTCAAACTTCCGGTCTATGGGCATGTTCAACTGCTCGTTAGTGCGGTAGCCCTGCGGGAAATCAGGAATCGACTTATAATTCTCATAGTCAAAATTCGCACTGATATTGTCCGACAGCATGAAGCTCACCTCCGGTCCAAGATTGAAGAAACCCCTGACCTTGTTGGAGCCGAAATAGATATGTGTCATCAGAGGGATTGACACATAATTGAGGGTGCGGGTATACTTGAACTGCGGAGCCTCATCCTCAGCGAAATCCTCATCCCATCCGCGCTGGATGAAATTAATTTCCGCGATAAGTCCGAAATACTTCTCTTCCGTATAGCGCGCAGCCACACCCATCGTCATACCCTGGGTGAATTTCTGATGCACCTCAGGAGAAAAAGACATGCGCGACAACGTCGCACCCGCCTTGCCTCCGATTGCGAAATTCGGAGAATACTCCCTTTGAGCCAAAGCGACCCTGGGCACCGACAGCAGACCTATTGCAAAAAGCGGTCCAAGCAGCTTCCGGAGACCGCGACATGATATGATACTGTTGAAATTCATGCGCATTTTTTACAGATTAGTCTTCTCGACCATTCCACCCGGACGGTAGTTAATCAGGTAAAGAAGACGGTTGCAATCACCGGCGGCTCCCTGCGGAACAAAGAAGTCGAAACCGTTCTGGACACCGTCATAGAGGCCGGTAGCACCCTTCAGATAGTTAAGCGCAAACATTCCGGTGTCGAAACCGAGCATACCCTGACGTGGCACGGCATTCTCCATTCCGGCACCATACCACTCCTTGAACTTGTTTTCAAGACTGCGCGAACGGGGATTGTTCTCATCGTCAAAGAAACGCGAGTAGACGGTGGTGTTAAGATTGTGCATATTGGCAAGAGTCTCCCCACGGAAAGTAATCCATTCGGGGTAGCCCATCACCTTGACCGAAGGCAGCACAACCTCGTCGCGCCACTCAATGATGGCGGGAAGAAGACGGTTGACGTCGCTCTGTCGGCCTGATGTCGGGACAAATGTATAGTTGCCTTCCGATGCAAGCGTCTTAAGGTCGTTGACAGTCAGACGGCCATCGACATTAATAGTCTTATAGACGATACCCTTGGCATCAAGAGCCGCCTTCAGCGCATCGACCACCTCACCCTTGTCGTTCATACCGTCCGACAGATTGAGGAACACAGGCATGGTTCCCGCCATGCGCGAGGCCATTGCATTGACAGCCTTTTCAAGCATGAGACCCGAAGGAATATTGCCCTGCATCACCGACGGATTTGTCAGATATGTCTCATCGCGCACAATGAAGTTGTTGAGAACCTTCATGCCGTTGACGCGGCCATAGTCGCTGATGAGAGCGAACTGCTCGACATTGTCGGGCGCGATAATCATGCGGTGGTTTCTGAGTTCGGGATTCGCAAGAATCTCACGGACCTTGCTGATGCTACCCTCCGTGTCATAGACACTTATGCGGACAGGAGTGCCGTTGTTGCGCAGACTGTCGGCTGCAAGGAGGAAACCTTTATAGAATTCAGTGTAGCGCTGTGCGCTCTTCGAGGGAGTCTCCTCATTGAGCATGAAAGGAAGGATGACGGCCACCGAGAGTTCCGACGACTGCGGAGTCACGCCCGAAGCGGCTGCAAGCTCATCAACACCAATGGTTTTTGTACTGTCGTTGACAGCGGCAAGACCGGGAGCCGATGCCGCGCCTCCTGCTGAAGCCTGACCGCCCGCCGAAGGAATATTCAGCACCTGGCCCTCACGCAACACAGTGATACCGGGGTTGGCGGCTTCAAGCTCTCCAACCGTGATGCCGTGGGCATTGGCGATGGAATAGAAAGTCTCCTTTTTCTTTACGATATAGCCTTCGTTGGCCGCCGAAGCGGCTGCTGTCCGCAAAGCCTGTTCCTGAGCCTGGGGCTGGACCGAAGGCGACATGGCATGATCCTTCGAGGGAATGGACAGATGGAGCGTCTGGCCTGCTTTCAGCCCCTCGCTGACAATCGGATTCTGACGTATCAGCTCGTCGGTCGAAATGCCGTAGTGAGTAGCTATACCATAGATGGTCTGACCCTTCTCGACATAGTGCGACACCATCGTCACCCCATGCTGCGCGGCATTTGACGGAGTGAGCGTCGCGCCCTCATCGACAGGGAAAAAGAGCATTGTGCCCGCACGCAGACCGTCGGCCACAGTCGGATTATACTGCACCAGCTCTTCCTTGGTGATTCCAAGGCGATGACAAATTGAATAGACAGTCTCTTTGGCCGTAACCTCATAGTAATGATAGCTACGACCGTTTACCTCACGCGTGGGTAAATCCTTTACCGAGGCATTTATTACGCCAAGCGCTGCCCAAGCCATGAGGACAGCCGAGATGCTTAGTCGGGTGAATTTCATATAATAAAATCTGTTCGGTGCAAATCCGTTTAAATTACATGCAAATTTACGCAGAATTATTCAGACTGCAAAGCCTTTGCGCCCCAACGCCTCTCCGACATTGCCAAAAACCGTTAATGCAGCAACGCATCCGGCTTCCTCTCACTCCGGATGAAAGATATACTGTTGATTTTCAACCGATGTGATAGGGATAGCGACGGATGCGTTGCAATGCAGCCGACCCGGAGTCTGTTGCCCGGACCGCCGTTCAGGGATGATTCTTCTGATGGACAGGGATGTGGAGGATCTGGCCTTCGCGCAACACCGTCACGCCGGGATTTGCAGCCTCAAGTTCCTCTACGGTAATACCGTGGGCCATTGCGATTGAGTAGAACGTCTCCTTTTTCTTCACGACATAACCGGCCTTACGGACAGAAGCGTTTGCCGACTGACGGCCATGTGTTGTTGCCGCCGATGAAGATGACGCGTTATATGCTCCTGTGCGGGCTGTCGCCGCCACAGCGTTTGATGTGGACGCTGAATTCGTGTAGGCTCCTGTCGATGTTGTTGAAGCTGCCGGAGCTGCGTAGGCCGAAGAGTGTACCGGCTGAACGGTAGCTGCCGGAGTCGCTGCACTTGCTGCCGGAGTCGCGGACGCAGGCGTTCCTTGAGAGGCATAGCCCTTGGCCGGAATCGTCAGGTGGAGTGTCTGACCGGCCTTAAGCCCGTTGGCCACAATGGGATTCTGACGGATAAGCTCATCGGTCGTAATCCCATAGTGCGTGGCAAGACCATAGATGGTCTGTCCGCGCTCGACATAATGCGACACGACTGTGACACCATGCTACCGGCTACCGGCAGTCGGAGCTGCCTGGACGGCCTGCGGATTCATGGCATCCACCGGAAAAACGAGCACTGTGCCTGCACGAAGACCGTCGGCCACTTTCGGATTGTATTTCACAACCTCGTCCTTCGTGACGCCAAGCTTCTTACAAATCGTGTAGAGGGTCTCTTTCGACGTGACCTCGTAATGATAATACTTTTTGCCATCAACCGTAAGCATAGGTAAATCCTTGACTGAGGCGTTAGCAAAACCAACCGTGCCACACATCATTAGAATGGCTAAAATTGTTACTCTGGTGATTTTCATAAATTAAAATATTCGATCGGGATAAGTTGGGTTAAATCACATTGCAAATATAAGTAGAAATATCAAGACTTCAAAGACATCAGCGACAAGCGGAGCAATTTCATGCCACTGATGACCACTTGACAGCTCCATACCACCATTGCGGGAGCCGCCCTGAAAGGCCGGATGCAACACGCGCTCCACAATCCCGGCCCTGACGGACTACGGTTTTGCGGAGCGCGCGTTATGCGTTGAAGCAAATAATCGAGACAGCCCGATATTATTTCTTCTTGCGGTTGCCGTAGCGGCTCATGAACTTGTCCACGCGACCTGCGGTGTCGACAAGCTTCTGCTTACCGGTGAAGAAGGGGTGTGACGAGCTGGTGATTTCAAGCTTGACCAAAGGATAGGTCACGCCGTCAACTTCGATAGTTTCCTTTGATGCGACAGTAGAACGGGTGATGAAGATTTCATCATTTGACATGTCCTTGAATACTACTTCGCGGTAGTTGGAAGGATGGAGATCTGCTTTCATTTTCTTATCTGGAGTTTTTTGTTGTCAAAGTTACCGAAATGCGCTGGTAGGACGCGTGGATTCGTAATGGCGGTGCAAAGGTAAGGATTTAAATCGACTTATCAAAACTCTTGCACTCTTTTTTCATTCACTTACATAGAAATCAATTAGCTTCGCGAGGGCTTCACGGCAAGCGGGACAGAAAACCGGCCATGCGTTGTCGCGCATACGGCAACGGTCGGCTGGACGGTAGACTCCATGAAACGTATAGCCCCCACCCTCATAGACTCCGAGCGGATACTTTTCAGCATCTGCAACGGGTGTCGGTACCGGCGTTCCCTCCGCAAGCTGCGACTTCCACTTGCTATCGAAATCAACAAGTGTGGTGAGATTCGGCTCCCACGGCTCAACATCAAGTGGATAGCTGTTGTCCATCACGTCACCTTCATAGAAATATTCGTCCGCGAGACCTCCGAAACTGTGGCCGAACTCATGGACTACGACCGGACGGAAATCCTTGTGGCGGGAGGTGGTGAGGGTATAGCTGTTGTAGATGCCGCCACCGCCATATTCCTCCGTGTTGGCGAGTATGATGATATGCTCGTAGGGTATGCCCGCAATCGCGTCGTGGATGTCCTTGACATGGAGGGTCGTAAGATAGCGGTCAGAATAGAACGTGCTGAAATTCGACGAGAATGCCGTCGACTTCCAGTCGTCGAGACGCGGGACACTCACTCCGGACTCCTCCGAAGGTGTGGCCACCGCGACGAAATTGAACTTTGAGGCGCGTTCCTTGAAGGGATCATAGCCGAGAATCGACTCTACAGCCACCTCGGCATGACGGTAGAAACTGTCCATCTCATCCTTCTTGTAGCCCTCGGCAAGAATCACCACATCAATTGCCTCCGCCGGATCGCCTCCGCGATGGATGTAGCGATGGTCGGGGAGCTTGCCATCTCCCTTCTTGGCAATCAGTATGTCCTTCGGGTCAAAACGATGTTTCATCCCTGCTATCCGTTTATGACGGTTGTCGAGAAGGTCAATATATATGGTAGCCGGCTCTTTTGGATAGGGCACGAGCACACAATGCTCAAACGCCTTCGGGGTCTGTGTCGATTCCTCGGTCGAAAGCCATTCATGATAGAGCGACGAGAACGAGGTGCGGTAGAGCGTATCGCCAGTTGCCTCGGAGCATACGGTCACAGTTCCGTTGCCTTGCAGCGGAAGTTCCGACAGGTGGAAACGCCGTCCTGCCCACCCCTTCATCGAGGACTGACCTGACAGATGAACTGCGCGCTCCCCTTCCGGTGTCGCCGAGAAGAGATAGTCAAGACGCAGGGTGCGGTCATGGAAATTCTTGTCGAAGAATGCGGATGAGAAATGCTTCTTACCACCCATCAGTTTTCCGTCGGTCAATCCGGCCTCCATGATGGGAGCGACAAGCGAATTCATGTAGACTTCAAGATTTGTATAGCCCGCCTCGGCAAGCTCGCTGCCGTCCGAAGCATTTTTCGGGTCGAGGCCGTTGGCCTTCTCCCATGCGTCGGGCATTCCGTCGCCGTCGGTGTCACGCGGAGCTTTTTCGCTTTTGAGTTCCGGCCAGCCACGGCTACCGTCGGCATACACCACTTCATCCTGAGAATTGATGATACCCCCCTTGCCGAAACTTGCCTTTCCGCTGCGGGTATCGGCGATGACAATCTCGTCGTATGCGTCACGTCTGAGCGAGGCACCGGCATAGTCGAGCACAAGCTCGTAGGCCTTCTCTGCCGTATGGGTCGTTGTCGGAGCATATTCCATCGGTGAATCCAGACATATCTCGCGCTCCAGTGCCGAATCCCAGTAGTTGTCGAAATCCTTCGGCTGTATCTGGTCGATGACTCCGAGTTTCCAGTTGTCGTCACCGACAGCGGCTATCTCATGGTTGACATTTCCGCGCACATAGAAGCGCCCCCATTTGTGGAGCATCGGAGTCCAGACATTCCATTTGACATTGATTTTCTTACCATCTATATCCACCATATTGTCAGTCATATCAATGTCGAATACGCGTCCTCCTATCTCCACCTGATTCTTTCCGTCGGCAGGCTGACCGGAGCGCGTCCCCTTGACGTCATCTTTTGTGAACGAAGTGCCGAAAAGGGCATTGTAGTCCTCAGCGAGCTTACGGGTGTTGAGACAATAGCGGACTGTGCGGATGCCTGGACTTGCGATGCGCTCGGGCATCATGTTGGTGGTCACGCCGGGGCGGAAATAGTTGTTGACGATGTTGACCGTCATGCCCTCGCCGCCATAGCAGCCGTTGGAACCGTAGTTGTAGATGACATTGTTGCGAAGGTCCATGCGCTCGTCGGTCTGAGTGTGGGGGCTCGGCCCGAGACGCGGAGTGCGGGAGGTGTGGTTGGCAATGAGGTTGTGGTGGAAGCTCGCACCGCTGCCTCCCCAGTTGCCGCCGTAGCCGTGAGGGCCCTTCTGGTGTCCGCTGTCATGCAGACTGTGGGATGCGATACACCACTGCACCGTGCAATCCCTCATGCCGTAGACCGACAGACACTCGTCAATGCTCCAACTGACCGAGCAATGGTCAACGATGACATTGCGGTGGCCGCTTCCTCCCAAGCCGTCACCCTCATGGTGTGCCACCTGACGGTCACCGAGACGGAAACGCATGAAACGGAGAATCACATTGTCGGCCTGAATCGTGAAGGGGAAGTCAGCGATACAGACACCGTCGCCGGGAGCTGTCTGTCCGGCTATCGTCACATCCGGCTGCTCCAGACGCAACTGCGACTTCAGATAGATAGTTCCGGAGACATCAAACACGATTGTACGCCGTCCGGGTTGATTGCAGGCATAACGGAAAGAGCCCGGAAGGTCGTTATCATCAAGAGTAGTGACATGATAAACTGCTCCTCCACGGCCTCCTGTCGTATAGCGGCCGAAACCCTCCGCTCCGGGAAAAGCCGGAACCGGATCGGCATTTATTCCAGCCGAAAGCGGATCGGAATTCACACCTGCTGAAAGCGGATCGGAATTCACCCCTGCCGAAAGCGCAGCGGCATTCACACCTGCCGAAAGCGCGGCGGGCCAGATGACCAATGCCGAAAGAAGGCATTTTAATTTATTCATGATGAATGTTGGTATTATACATGATGAATGTTGGTATTATAAATGTAAAAAACCTGTAGGGACGCTTTTCAAAGCGTCCGCTATGACCACGGATATTCCGCGAATCAGGTTGCGGACGCTTTGAAAAGCGTCCCTACAAAATTAATACAAAATTAATGCAAAATTAATACAATTAATACAAATCAATGCAATAATGATTATCGCACGATGAATTTCTTACCGTCGCGGATATAGACACCGGGAAGAAGCGGTTCATGAACCTCAACACCCATGATGTTGTAAATCTTGCCATTGCCCTTCACGTCATCGGAATCTGTGATAATATCCTCGATTGCGCTGGTAGAGCCCTTGACAGCATGGATGGTCAGCTTCAGACCAAGCTGTTGACCTGCAGGACGGAAAACGAACTGTGAAACCGGAGTGTCGAACATCTTGGTATATTCCTTATAGACATTCTCACCCTTGGCACCATCGTCAATCTTGGCCGGGAAAATAAATTCGCTGCTTGTATCCTCACCGTTGACAGACTGCATATAGCCGTCGGCACCGGTCGCATTGGCATAGCCATAGAAAGTCACACCTTCGGCAATAAGACCTTCTGGCATTGCAACTGTAAAATTCACATTTCGTGAGAACTTGATACAATCCTCAACACCATTGGAATAGCCCTTATCCGTAAGAATGTCAATGCCGTTCGAGAAGTGCCATACACCTGTCTCCGAACCGTCGGAAGTACTGATGGCAAGCACATAATCCTCATGCTTCACCTCACCGTCACCTCCATTGGGATCGTAAACCGGCAACTCAACGGCATCGTCAGCGAAAGTAAGCTCGCCGTTGAGCATCTTGCCGTTGGCGTTTCCGGCCTCCATGATATGGGCAACGATTGAATTGAGGTAAAGCTCCAGATTTGTGAAACCGCTGTCGGAAGCCTTTGCACCGTCAGTGGCATCATTCGGGTCAAGACCGTTGGCGGTTTCCCAGTCGTCGGGCATACCGTCGCCGTCGCTGTCCTTCATAGCCTGAGTGGACTTCAATGCGGGAAGCACACCGTCGAGTTCAGTGCCCGAGGGATATGTCACATCATCGGGGACATTGATGAAGCCTCTGTCAAGACCACTTCCCGTTCCGGAATTTGCGACATTGTTCTTCGCGTCGTTGACAACCATCTCGTCAAGAGCATCACGCTTAAGGGATGCACCGGCGTAGGCCAACACATTCGTATAGGCATCCTGCGGGCTATGGGTAGTCGTATAGACATATTCTATCGGGAGATCACGCCTCATGTCCTGCTTGGTGTTGGTCCATGAAGCCTCATCCGGACAATTCTCATAACGTGAAATCTGGTCATAGACACCTAAGCCCCAGTTGTCGGATTTCACAGCAGAGATATTGTGGTTCTCATTACCGTCAACATAATATGTGCCGAGCAGATGCAGCGCGGGAGCGTATGCGTTCCAACTGATATTCACAGTCTTGTCGTCGACAGTAATCTTGTTGTCATCTGAAATTTCATATCTCTTTCCTGATATTGTCACACATTTCTTTCCGTTGACAAATGAACCCTTGATGCTGCTGGTCGAGATGCTGGTACCCATCGCATTATTGTAGGCAGTGGCTATCTTTGTCTTGTCGAGACAGTAGTCCACCGTGCGGATTCCGACCGAGGCGATACGGGTTTCCTTGGTCTTGCCCGAATACTTGTTGCCGGGACCGGGCTTGTAGAAATTGTTGACAATATTCACATTCATGCCCTCACCGCCATAGCAGCTCTCACCTGAGTAGTTGAACATGACGTTGTTGCGCATATCCATGACTTCGTTGAGCTGAGTGGATGGACGCGGACCGAGGCGGGGCGAACGCGATGTGTGATGGGCAAGGAGATTGTGGTGATACGAACCGTATTCGCCACCCCAGTTGCCGCCGTAGCCATGACCTCCCTTGCTATGACCGGAGTTGACAAGGCTCTGCGAGACGATACACCACTGGACGGTGGTGTTGTGAGTTCCGCTGAACGAAAGACATTCATCAATACTCCAACTGACAGAGCAGTGGTCAACAATGATGTCGCGCTGGTCGAGCGAACCGAGGCCGTCCCAACCGTCCGCTCCGTCTTTCGTCACATTTGCATTACCAAGACGGAAACGAAGGAAACGGAGGATGACATTGTTGGCCTTTATCGAAAACGGATAGTCTGCGATGCAGATACCGTCACCGGGCGCAGTCTGTCCGGCAATAGTCACGTTTCCGCTTCTCAATTGGAGTTCTGAATTAAGATGGATATTACCGGAAACATCAAAGACAATGGTGCGTGTGCCTGACTGATTGACGGCATAGCGCAAAGAGCCGGGTTCGCCTGTATCCTCAAGTGTTGTCACATGGTAGACCTTGCCGCCACGTCCGCCGGTCGTGTAGCGGCCATAGCCCTCAGCGCCGGGAAAAGCCTCAAGCTTGTCAATGGTCTCGCGGGCTGAAACGCCTACAGTACACAGTGCAGCCAAGGCTGAAATAAGTAAAGTTCTTTTCATATTGCAATGAAATGGTATAAAGATTTAATAAAAATCAAGACAGGGATATTTTTACAATAAGGTTAGCAAAATGTGAATCACAACTGACTAACTGTTACTATATCAATGTGCAAATATAGTTTTTTTACGCCAACTTTCAAAAAACGCCGCCTCCATCCCGACATGAAATAACTAAAAAAGTCAGATTTTAACATCAAATACTGAAATTATGGCGATGACTCCGGAGAAGACTGACTCAAATCTGCAAACACCGGCCCGGTTAGCACACTAAAAATGAAACGGCACCTGATTCAATGTCATCTGACAAGAACCAAGTGCCGTGAACTGTTATTTTTACAGGGATAAGACGCCCCTTATCAGATCACTCCGTAGGTTGAAAGGAGGATGGTCATGTGGTCGCGAAGCTTGCGGGCTTCCGCAGCGGCTGCTTCAGCAAAGTCCTCGCCGTTTGACGCATAGATGATGCCGCGCGATGAGTTGACAAGAAGACCGCACTCATGGGTCATGCCCCACTTGGCAACTTCCTCAAGACTGCCACCCTGCGCGCCCACACCGGGAACGAGGAGGAAGCTCTGTGGAGCCACACGGCGCACTTCGGCAAACATCGCGCCCTGGGTAGCGCCGACGACAAACATGAGATTCTCCGGGCTTCCCCACTTCTGTGCGGTTTCGAGAACCTGCTCGAAGAGGCGGGTGCCGGTCATGTCGGTACGGAACTGGAAATCATGGCTTCCGGGGTTGGATGTGAGCGCAAGCAGAATCACCCATTTTCCCTCATATTCCATGAAAGGCTTCACGCTGTCGAAGCCCATATAGGGAGCGACAGTGATGGCATCGACACCCATATTTTCAAAGAACGCGCGCGCGTAAAGCGACGATGTGTTACCGATGTCACCACGCTTTGCGTCAGCGATGATGAGCTGATCGGGATAATTCTCGCGGAGATACTTGACGGTGCGGTCGAGCGACTTCCATCCGTCAGTGCCAAGGCTCTCATAGAAAGCTGTGTTGGGCTTGTAGGCCACACAGTAGGGAGCTGTGGCATCAATGATGGCCTTGTTGAATGCGAAGATGGGATCTTCCTCGTTGAGAAGATGCTGCGGCACCTTCTTGATGTCAGTGTCGAGACCTACACAAAGAAACGAACCTTTCTTCTTGATCTGTTCAATGATTTGCTGGCGATTCATATTATTTATTGCTATTATTTTGTCTCTGAAATGTGTGTTGGGGGGATTAAAGTTCTGCGGCTTTCAGCTTCTCGGCGTTCTCGGCGATGGTGAGTTGGTCAATCACATCCTGGATGTCGCCGTCCATGAAGGCCTGCAGATTATATATGGTATAGTTGATTCGGTGGTCGGTGATTCGTCCCTGCGGATAGTTGTAGGTACGGATTTTGGCCGATCGGTCGCCTGTCGAAACAAGGGTCTTGCGGCGCGAGGCTATGTCGTCGATATACTTCTGATGCTCCTTGTCATATATAAAGGTGCGCAGGCGGCTCAACGCGCGCTCCTTGTTCTTGGGCTGGTCGCGGGTCTCCGTACACTCGATGAGAATCTCCTCAGTCTCGCCGGTGTTGGGATTGCGCCAGAGATAGCGCAGACGCACACCCGACTCGACCTTGTTGACGTTCTGACCGCCGGCACCGCCCGAACGGAAAGTGTCCCATTTGATTTCACCTTCGTTAATCTCAACGTCAAACGCCTCGGCTTCCGGAAGCACTGCGACTGTGGCAGCAGAGGTGTGGACTCGGCCCTGCGTCTCCGTTGCGGGGACACGCTGCACACGGTGGACACCGCTCTCATATTTCATCGTGCCATAGACATTCTCGCCTGTCACAGCCATAACGATTTCCTTGAAACCTCCGGCTGCGCCCTCGCTGAAACTGGTGACAGCGACATTCCAGCCTTTCGACTCGCAATACTTGACATACATCTTATATAGGTCACCTGCGAAGATTGCCGCCTCATCGCCACCCGTGCCACCACGGATTTCAACGATTGCATTCTTCCCATCCTCAGGGTCGGCCGGAATGAGCAGCAGTTTGATTTCCTCTTCGAGTCCGGGAAGAGCCGAGGTAGCCTCGTCGAGTTCCTCCTTGGCCATATCGCGGAGTTCAGGGTCATTTTCGGATGCAAGCACCTCGCGCGCCTCGTCGATATTGCCGAGGAGCGAACGGTACTGACGTGTCACTGCCGTAAGTTTCTCAAGGTCCTTGTATTCCTTGGTCAGACGGACGTAGCGTTTCATATCCTGAATCACGGAAGGGTCGGTAATCAGCGTGCCCACTTCCTCGAAGCGGGCCTCGATACCGTCCAGACGTGACAAGAGGGTGTTTTCTGCCATAATGAATTTCTACTTTTAGGTTGCAAATTTACGAAAATTCCCCGACATTTCTGTCTTCAAAGGTGGAAAAGCACTCTTCATCATGCGTTTTCCCGTCGGCGCAGGATGTCCCATTTCACGTTTCTCTTAACATTTTCAACAAAAACATTGGTTTGGACGAATAAATTTGCTTAATTTTGCCCCAAAATTAAACAACTGTTTGTAAAGTTACGTCGCCGCTACCGGAATGAATGGTCTGCAGACCCTGAAAGCGGAAACGGCAAAAAATTTTTTCAACCCACAAAATGAAAGTATTAAAATTTGGCGGGACATCCGTAGGTTCCGTAAACAGTCTCCTTAATCTTAAGGAAATCGTCGAAGGTCAATCAAAACCGACCATAGTTGTAGTGAGCGCCCTCGGAGGCGTGACAGACCTTCTAATCAAGACAGCCCGGACAGCCGCCGACGGCAATGAAGACTACCGGGAACTTTTCGAAAGCATAGTCACACGTCATCACGATATAATCGCCGGAGTGATTACCGACAGGACCGGGGAACTTCTGAAAGAAACCGACACACTCCTCGCCGAACTGTCATCAATCTATCAGGGTGTCTACCTCATCCGTGACCTAAGTCCAAAGACCCAGGCGGCAATCGTCAGCTATGGCGAACGCCTCAGCAGCCGCATCGTCGCCCGCCTGATAAGCGGAAGTATGCTCCACGACTCGCGCGCATTCATCAAGACCGAACGCAAACACGGTCGCCCCGTCCTCGACAGTGAACTGACCCGTTCGCTTGTTGTCGAGGAGTTCCGCCCCGAAGTCCTCGGCGAACGCATCCACGTGGTCCCCGGCTTCATCAGCACTGACAAACATTCCGGCGAGGTGACCAATCTCGGACGCGGAGGCAGCGACTACACCGCATCAATCATCGCCGCCGCGCTCGATGCCGAGGCCCTCGAAATCTGGACCGACGTGGACGGCTTCATGACCGCCGACCCGCGCGTAATCCCGACCGCCTACACAATCAACTCCCTTAGCTATGTCGAAGCAATGGAGCTGTGCAACTTCGGTGCAAAGGTCATCTATCCCCCGACAATATATCCCGTCTGCGTCAAGAATATCCCCATCCGCGTCAAAAACACCTTCAATCCCTCCGCTCCGGGGACTGTCATCCGCAACGATGTCGAGGATGACCGCAAACCCATCAAGGGTATCTCAAGCATCAACGGGACCTCACTCATAACCGTCACCGGCCTCTCGATGGTCGGCGTCATCGGTGTCAACCGCCGAATCTTCACCGCGCTTGCCGACAATGGCATATCGGTCTTCATGGTCAGCCAGGCATCGTCGGAAAACTCGACCTCCATCGGTGTGCGCGACGAGGATGCCGAAGAAGCCATCCGTGTGCTCAACCATGAATTTGCAAAGGAAATCGAGGAGGGAGCCATGTTCCCCATGCACGCCGAGAGCGGCCTTGCAACAGTCGCAATCGTCGGCGAGAACATGAAGCACACCCCCGGCATAGCCGGAAAGCTTTTCGGGACCCTCGGACGCAGCGGCATCAGCGTCATAGCCTGTGCGCAGGGTGCGAGCGAGACCAACATATCGTTCGCCGTCCACGGCGACTATCTGCGCAAGTCGCTCAACGTCATCCACGACTCTTTCTTCCTCAGCGAATACAAGGAACTCAACCTCTTCATCTGCGGCATAGGCACTGTCGGCGGAATGCTCATCGAGCAGATACGCAGCCAGCAGGAGAAACTGCGCCGCACCCACCGCTTGAAACTCAACGTCGTCGGCATCGCGTCGAGCCGCCACGCCATCTTCTCCCGCACCGGAATTGACCTTTCAAGCTACCGCGAGCAGCTTGCGGCAAGTCCTGAAAGTTCGCCCGAACGCCTCTGCGAAGAAGTAGTCGGAATGAACATCTTCAACAGCGTGTTCGTCGACTGTACCGCAAGCCACGAGGTGGCCGGACTCTACCAGACATTCCTCAACCACAATATATCGGTCGTCGCCGCCAACAAGGTCGCAGCGTCAAGCAGCTACGAGACATACCGCAGCCTGAAGGATACTGCCCTCAGCCGTGGTGTGAAATTCCTCTTCGAGACCAACGTTGGCGCAGGTCTGCCAATCATCGGCACCATCAACGACCTCATCTCGTCGGGCGACCGCATCCTGAAAATCGAAGCCGTCCTCAGCGGTACGCTCAATTTCATCTTCAACGCCATCTCGGCCGACATCCCCTTCTCGGAGACAGTCCGTCTGGCCAAGGAGATGGGCTACAGCGAACCGGATCCACGCATCGACCTCAGCGGTCAGGACGTGATTCGCAAACTCGTCATCCTCACCCGCGAGGCGGGCTACAAAGCCGAGCAGGAAGAAGTCGAGAAACATCTCTTTATCCCTGCGGAACTATTCGAGGGTTCACTCGAAGATTTCTGGAAACGTCTGCCCGAACTGGACGCAGATTTCGAGGAGCGCCGCAAGGTGCTTGAAGCCGAAGGGAAACGCTGGCGCTTCGTTGCCCGCATGGAGAAAGGCCGTATGAGCGTAGGACTGGAGGCTGTCGACAGCCGTCACCCCTTCTACGGACTCGAAGGCTCCAACAATATCGTCCTTCTCACCACCGAACGCTACCGCGAATACCCGATGCTCATCCAGGGCTACGGTGCAGGAGCGGAGGTCACCGCCGCAGGCGTGTTTGCCAACATCATGTCGTCGGTCAACAACTAAGAGGAGGCTCACATCATGAAACATCTTATCATCCTTGGCGATGGAATGTCGGACCATTCCATCGCCTCACTGGGTGGCAAAACGCCACTGCAGTATGCCTCCACACCCGCTCTTGACCGTCTTGCAGCCGAAGGTCGCTGCGGTCTGCTCGTGACCGTCCCAGAAGGTTTCGCCCCCGGAAGCGAAGTTGCCAATACAGCCATCCTCGGCTATGACCTCAATGAGGTCTACGAAGGCCGCGGACCGCTCGAAGCCGCAAGCATCGGCTACGAGATGAATCCTGAGGATATGGCCATGCGCTGCAATATCATCACTCTCGGTAAAGGAGGAGAAATCGCCAATCACCACGGCGGCCACCTCACAACCGAAGAGGGAACGGAACTCATAGAATATCTCGACAAGCATCTCGGCAACGAACGTGTGAAGTTCATTCCCGGCATCCAATACCGTCATCTCCTTGTCGTCAAAGGTGGAAACAAGCACATCACCTGCGCTCCGCCACATGATAACCCGGGCAAACAGTGGCGACCGCTGCTCATCACTCCGGATGCAGATGCTCCGGCCGAAGATGGCCGCATGACTGCCGAGGAAACAGCGGAACTGCTCAACGACCTCATCCTCCGTTCGCAGCAACTTCTCGCCGACCATCCGATAAACATGAAGCGTAAGGCAGAGGGCAGGCTTACCGCCAACTCAATCTGGCCCTGGAGTCCCGGCTACCGTCCGCGCATGTTGACTTTGCAGCAGATGTATCCTGCAATCAAGACCGGGGCAGTGATTTCAGCAGTCGACCTCATCCGTGGCATCGGCCACTACGCGGGATTGCGCACAATAGTTGTACCCGGAATGACCGGTCTCGCCGACACTAACTATGAAGGGAAAACCCAAGCCGCTATAGACGCTCTGCGCACCGATGACTTTGTGTTCCTCCATCTCGAAGCCACCGATGAAGCGGGTCATGACGGCGACATCGAGCTTAAGACCCGCGCGATAGAGTATCTCGACAATCGCGTAGTCGCCCCCATTCTCCGCGAACTCTCGACATGGGACGAACCCGTGAGGATTGCCCTCCTCCCCGACCATGCCACCCCCGTGGAGAAGCGCATCCATATCGCCGAACCTGTCCCCTTCGTCATCTACACCCCCGATGGCACCCCCGACGCAGTCCTCACCTACGATGAAGCAAGCTGCGCCCAAGGCTCCTACGGCACCCTCCGCCTCCAGCAGTTCATGAAAGAATTCATGAGCGAATAACCCCACTCTACACTCTACACTCTACACTCTATACTCAAAAAAAATGAACTACTACAGCACCAACCGCCAGGCTCCCGAAGCCACACTCGAAGAGGCCGTCGTCAAAGGTCTCGCTTCGGACCGTGGTCTATATATGCCCGAACATATCAAAGCTCTCCCAAAAGAATTTTTCGACACAATCGACACCCTTTCCTTCCATGAAATAGCCTGCCGCGTGGCCGAAGCATTTTTCGGTGACGACATACCCAAGGAAGACCTCGACCGGATTGTCTGCGACACACTCGCCTTCGACTGCCCTGTTGCGGAAGTCGAACCTGACATCTACAGCCTCGAACTTTTCCACGGCCCTACCCTCGCTTTCAAAGATGTCGGCGCCCGCTTCATGGCCCGTCTGCTTCAATATTTCATCAGAAAACGCGATGATTCCCGCGAGGTCAATGTGCTTGTCGCCACGAGCGGCGACACAGGCTCGGCCGTTGCCAACGGCTTCCTCGGTGTCGACGGCATCCACGTCTATGTCCTCTACCCCAAAGGCAAAGTAAGCCCGATTCAGGAATGTCAGTTCACCACCCTCGGACGCAACATCACCGCCGTTGAGGTCGACGGTGTGTTTGACGACTGCCAGCGTCTCGTAAAGAGCGCATTCATGGACGAGGAACTTTGCAATAAGATGGTCCTCACCTCCGCCAATTCAATCAACGTCGCCCGCTTCCTTCCGCAGGCATTCTACTATTTCAACGCCTACGCACGGATGAAAGCACTCGGCAAGGCCGATGAGTTGGTCATCAGCGTACCCAGTGGAAATTTCGGCAACATCACTGCCGGACTTTTCGCCCACCGCATGGGTCTGCCCGTCAAACGCTTCATCGCAGCCAACAATGCCAACGATATTTTCTACAATTATCTGCTTTCCGGTGTCTACAGCCCCAAGGCGAGTGTCCAGACCATAGCCAATGCGATGGATGTCGGCGACCCGAGCAACTTCGCCCGCATCCTTGACCTCTACGGCAACTCCCACGAACGCATCACGTCACTGATTAGCGGTGCCACCTACACCGACAGCCGGATTCGCGAGACAATGCTTGACTGCTACCGCCACACCGGCTACATCCTTGACCCTCACGGAGCCTGCGGCTACCGCGCCCTCAAGGAAGGCCTGCGCGAAGGAGAGACAGGAGTATTCCTCGAAACAGCCCATCCCGCCAAATTCAAAGAAACAGTCGAATCAGCCCTCTCAGCAGAAGTCGCCATCCCCGACCGCCTCGCCGCCTTCATGCAAGGACGCAAACAATCCACCCCAATGACCGCCGACTTCGCTGACTTCAAAGCCTATCTGATGGGCAGATAAATAATCGCCTGAATAAAGTCATTTCTTCCAACTAAAGCGCCCTTAGAGGCGCTTTTTTCTTGTTATTTTCTTTGCTGTTAAGAAGTTTACAATTATCTTTGCACTACAAATTTACTGACATATCGGTTAACCTGAACCTGATACAGAATATTTAATACCATTATCATGGCAGAAAAGAAAGAAAAATTGTTTGAACAGTTTCCTCCTATCTCCACCGCAGAGTGGAAAGCTAAGGTGGAAGCTGACCTGAAAGGCGCACCTTTTGACAAAAAATTAGTGTGGCGCACCAACGAAGGCTTCAATGTGCAGCCGATGTATCGTCTGGAGGACATCGAAGACTTCAAAACCACCAACTCTCTCCCGGGAGAATTCCCCTACGTCCGCGGAACCCGCACCGACAATGACTGGCTCACCCGTCAGGAAATCATTGCCGACACTCCCGCCGAAGCCAATCAGAAGGCTCTCGACGTTCTCACCAAGGGCGTGACCTCCCTCGGATTCCACATTGAGGAACCCACTGTAGAAACCCTCGAAATCCTTCTCAACGGCATTGACCTCTCGAAAGTCGAGATTAACTTTGCCTGCTGCATCAAGAAAGCGCTTCCCCTCACCAAGGCTCTCGTAGACTATGTGACAGCCAACGACTGCGCTGACTGCTTCAAGGGTTCAATCGACTTCAATCCCTTCCGCAAACCGCTCCGCAAGGGTGTGGCATTCGATGCCGACAAGCTCACCGCAATGGCTTGCGAAATTCTCGATGCCGCTCAGGATGTGAAGAACCTCCGCGTCCTCTCTGTCGACAGCGACATGCTCGGAAACGCCGGCGCATATATTTTCCAGGAACTCGGCTATGCTCTCGCTTGGGGCGCACAGTGGATGACCCTTCTCACTGAAGCCGGCCGCAGCGCCGACGAGGTGGCTGACCGCATCAAGTTCAACATGTGTGTCTCGTCCAACTTCTTCATGGAACTTGCCAAGTTCCGTGCAGCCCGTATGCTCTGGGCGCAGATTGTGAAGCAGTATGGTGCATCCGAAGCAGCAGCCAAGATGATGGCCCACGCCGTCACCTCGCGCTTCAACCAGACTCTCTACGACGCACACGTCAACCTTCTCCGCAGCCAGACAGAGGCTATGTCGGCAGCACTCGCAGGCGTTGACTCAATCACAGTCACTCCCTTCGATGTTCCCTACAAGACTCCCGATGAATTCTCGGAGCGCATTGCCCGCAACCAGCAGTTCCTTCTCAAAGAGGAGAGCCATCTCGACAAGGTCATCGACCCCGCCGGTGGCAGCTACTATGTAGAGACCCTCACCGTGGCTATCGCCAAGGAAGCATGGAAACTCTTCCTCGAAGTTGAGGACGAAGGCGGTTTCCTCGCTTGCTGCAATGACGACAAGGTTCAGAAGGCTATCCGCGAAAGCGCTGAAAAGCGTCACACCGACGTTGCCCGCCGCAAGGAAATCCTTCTCGGTACCAACCAGTATCCCAACATCAACGAAATGGCAGCCGACAAGATTGTCGAACTCAAGGGTTCGCTCTCATGCGCATGTGGCAACCACGGTGATGCCTGTGAGGCTCCCGCCGGTCTTCCCACCAAGCGTGCCGCCAGCGATTTCGAGTCGCTCCGTCTCGAAACAGAAGCAGCTTCCAACCGTCCGAAGGTCTTCATGCTCACAATCGGCAACCTCGCAATGCGTCTTGCCCGTGCGCAGTTCTCGACCAACTTCTTCGGTTGCGCCGGATATGAGATTATCGACAACCTCGGTTTCGACACCGTGGAAGCAGGCGTTGACGCAGCTCTCGAAAAGGGTGCTGACATCGTGGTACTCTGCTCGAGCGACGACGAATATGCCGAACTCGCTCCCGCAGCGTTCAAGTATCTCGACGGCCGTGCAGAATTTGTGGTAGCAGGCGCTCCCGCATGTACCGACGACCTCAAGGCCATCGGCATCAACGATTTCGTTCATGTGCGCTGCAACGTCCTCGACACCCTCCGCGCCTTCAACGCAAAATTACTCAAGAAGTAAATCGTCAACCCCCACATATATATAAGACATGAAACCGAATTTCAAAGAAATCGATATTGTAAAAGATGCTTTCGGTGAGCAGCACGTTCCCGAAACTCAGGGGGAAGACTGGCTTACCCCCGAACTTATCCCGGTAAAGCCCATCTATACCAAGGAGGACCTCGAAGGTCTCGAACACCTCAACTACGTTTCAGGTATCCCTCCCTTCCTCCGTGGCCCGTACAGCGCCATGTATCCCCTCCGTCCCTGGACCATCCGTCAGTATGCCGGATTCTCGACCGCAGCTGAATCAAACGCCTTCTACCGCCGCAACCTTGCTTCGGGACAGAAGGGTCTGTCAGTGGCATTCGACCTTGCCACCCACCGTGGCTATGACGCAGACCACGAACGTGTGGTTGGCGACGTAGGTAAGGCCGGTGTGTCAATCTGCTCGCTCGAGGACATGAAGGTGCTCTTCGAAGGTATTCCCCTGAACAAGATGTCAGTCTCGATGACAATGAACGGTGCCGTTCTTCCCGTCCTCGCTTTCTACATCAACGCAGGTCTCGAACAGGGTGCCAAGCTCGAAGAGATGGCCGGTACAATCCAGAACGACATCCTTAAGGAATTCATGGTGCGTAACACCTATATCTACCCGCCGGAATTCTCGATGCGAATCATCGCCGACATCTTCGAGTACACCTCGCAGAATATGCCCAAGTTCAACTCTATCTCCATCTCAGGCTACCACATGCAGGAAGCCGGTGCTACTTGCGACATCGAGCTTGCCTATACTCTCGCCGACGGTCTCGAATATCTCCGCGCAGGTATCAACGCAGGCATCGACATCGACGCTTTCGCTCCCCGTCTGTCATTCTTCTGGGCTATCGGCATGAACTACTTCATGGAGGTTGCCAAGATGCGTGCAGCACGTCTGCTCTGGGCTAAGATCGTTAAGCAGTTCAATCCGAAAAACCCCAAATCGCTTGCGCTCCGCACACACTCGCAGACTTCAGGTTGGTCACTCACCGAACAGGACCCCTTCAACAACGTAGGCCGTACCTGTATCGAGGCTATGGGTGCCGCTCTCGGCCACACCCAGTCGCTCCACACCAACGCGCTTGACGAGGCCATCGCCCTCCCGACCGATTTCTCGGCCCGTATCGCCCGCAACACCCAGATTTACATCCAGGAGGAAACCATGGTCACCAAGCAGGTTGACCCGTGGGGCGGTTCCTACTACGTTGAGGCTCTCACCAACGAGATTGCTCACCGTGCATGGGAACACATCCAGGAAATCGAGAACCTCGGCGGTATGGCCAAGGCTATCGAGTCTGGTCTGCCCAAGATGCGTATCGAAGAAGCTTCGGCCCGCACTCAGGCCCGCATCGACTCAGGCCGTCAGACCATCGTCGGTATCAACAAGTACCGTCTCGACCACGAAGATCCCATCGACATCCTCGAAATCGACAACACCGAGGTGCGCAAGGACCAGGTGGCACGTCTCGTTGACCTTAAGGCACACCGAGACGAAGCAGCAGTCAAGAAGGCTCTCGAAGCAATCACCGAATGTGTACGCACCAAGGAAGGCAACCTCCTCGACCTCGCTGTCAAGGCTGCCGGTCTCCGTGCCACCCTCGGCGAAATTTCCGATGCCTGCGAAGAGGTCGTAGGCCGTTACAAAGCAGTAATCAGAACCATTTCAGGAGTGTACTCATCAGAAACCAAGGCTGACCCCGACTTCGTGAAGGCTCAGCAGATGTGTGAAGAATTCGCCAAGCGCGAAGGTCGTCAACCCCGTATCATGATTGCCAAAATGGGTCAGGACGGACATGACCGTGGTGCAAAGGTTGTAGCTACCGGCTATGCCGACTGCGGTTTCGACGTCGACATGGGTCCCCTCTTCCAGACCCCTGCAGAAGCAGCCCGTCAGGCAGTTGAAAACGACGTCCACATCCTCGGTGTATCGTCACTCGCAGCCGGTCACAAGACCCTCATCCCGCAGGTTATCGAAGAGCTCAAGAAGCTCGGTCGTGAGGACATCCTCGTGACTGCCGGTGGTGTTATCCCCGCTCAGGACTACGACTTCCTCTACAAAGCAGGTGTTGCAGCCATCTTCGGCCCCGGCACACGCATCCCCGTGTCAGCAATCAAGATGCTCGAACTCCTCGAAGCTGAAGAATAAGCCCCGAACACAAGCCTTAACCAAAAGGCATATCCAATAAAAACCAAACCTTGCAGAGACACACATCACTGCAAGGTTTGATTTTTTAGGGACAAAGCCATCAGGCTTTTATTAGGCTTGTTGGGCCTATTAGGCTTATTAGCCTTATTTGACCTATTGGGCTTATTGGGCCTAATAAGTCAAATAGGCCCAATAAGCCTAATAAGAACTAAAAACTCAAAAACTGACAACTAAAAACTGACAACTAAAACTAAAAACTCAAAACCAAACTCCCCCATGAACAACTTCACTTTCTGCACTCCCACCCGCTATGTCTTCGGCAAAGGAACCGAAGAGAAAGCTGCCGAGCTGGCCAAGGCTGCCGGATGGCAGCGCATCATGCTCGTCTATGGCGGACAGTCTGCAATCCGCAGCGGTCTTCTTGACCGCGTGAAAAAATCGCTCGATGCTGCCGGACTCCCCCACATTGAACTTGGCGGTGTAAAGCCGAATCCTACCGACGACAAAGTATATGAGGGAATCGAGCTCGGACGAAAAGAGAACGTCGATGCAATCATCGCCGTCGGCGGCGGTTCCGTAATCGATACCGCAAAGGCCATTGCCTGCGGCATCCCCTACTCCGGCGACTTCTGGGACTTCTATTGCGGCAAAGCGACAGTCAGCGAAGCTCTGCCCCTCGGCGTGATTCTCACCATCCCTGCTGCCGGAAGTGAAGGCAGCGGCAACTCTGTCATTACCAAACTCGACGGCCTGCGCAAACTCTCGCTCCGCACCGACACGGAACTTCGTCCGAAGTTCGCCTGCCTCAATCCCGAACTCACTTTCACTCTTCCGCCCTATCAGACCGCAAGCGGCATCGCCGACATGATGGTCCACATCATGGAGCGCTATTTCTCACCCACCGAACAGGTGGAGGTGACCGACCGTCTCTGCGAAGGATTGCTCAAAGCAATCATAGAGGAGGCTCCAAAGGTAATCGCTGAGCCTGAGAACTACGACGCCCGTGCCAACATCATGTGGAGCGGAACCCTCGCCCACAACGGCATCTGCGGCTGTGGCCGACAGGAGGACTGGGCATCACACTTCATCGAACATGAGCTGAGTGCGCTCTACAATGTCACCCACGGAGCCGGACTTGCAGTCATCACACCCGCATGGATGACCTACGTTGCTGAAATCAAGGCCGCAAAAGTCGCTCAGTTCGCACGTCGTGTCTTCGATGTGACTGAAAGCGATGAAATGAAGGCAGCGACAGAAGGCATAAGCCGTCTGCGCGACTTCTTCCGCTCAATTGGTCTTCCTGTGACCATGAAAGAACTCGGCATCGAGAACCCCGACATCGAGCTTCTCGTCAAGAAACTCCACGAAAACAAAGGCCCGAAAATCGGAGGCTATATCCAGCTTGACTCCACCGCAACAGAGGCAATCTTCAAGCTTGCGATTTAGTTTTTGAAGTTTTTGAGGCAAGCATCAGCCTCAGCCACTATCAGCCTCAGCAGCCCAGAGCCCTATCGGGCTTATTTGACTTATCAGGCCTATTGGGCCTATTGGACTTATTGAAATTTATAAGTCAAATAGGCCCAATAGGCCTGATAAGGCTAATAAGCAAGGCAAACCTTCATCAGCGGCGGGGGCCTTTGGGGGCTGATTTTGAGTTTTTATGGGAAGTATCTTTTATGTTTTTGCGGGAATTGGAATCCTTGCCGGATTTTCCTGAATGGTCCGGGGTCCATGCCGGGCGCCCGATGGTATTCCCGAACAATTTGTTGAGAATATCCGGGCGGTGGAGGCGCTGGAGGGAACGGGTGATGTCGGGGCGGTAGGCGCGGTCATACCAGAAGAAATATTTGCGCTGGGCGAGTTTCTCTTCAGGGGTAGTTGCGGTGAAGATCTTTTCGCCGGTGTAGGGATGGTAGCCGGTGTAGTATATCTCCGTCGAGAGGGTCATGGGCGTAGGGGTAAAATCCTGCACCTGTTCGAGATGCAGGTTCAGTTCCTTGGTCTCCGCCGCAAGCTCGGCCATGTCCACCTCATGACAGGCGGGATGGGAGGATATAAAATAAGGTATGAGTTGCTGTTTCAGACCGTGGCGCGAGTTGACGGTATCGAAGAAACGGTTGAACTCATGGTAGAGCTGAAATGATGGCTTGCGCATCATGTTCAAGACCGTGTCCGAAGTATGCTCCGGGGCTACCTTCAACCGTCCGGACACATGAGAGGTAATCAGCTCCTCATTATACTGCCGGTTGGCCGCATCAATCCGGCTGTCGCCGGTGCGGTGCATGGAGAGGTCGTAACGCACACCACTGCCGATGAAGGATTTCTTAATCCCGGGGACGGCATCTATGGCATGATACAGTTCAAGAATCGGACGGTGGTCGGTGTTGAGATTCGGACAGACCTTCGGATGCAGACATGATGGTTTCAGACACTTCTCACATACCGAAAGGTTCTTTCCCCCCATGCGGTACATGTT
This sequence comes from uncultured Duncaniella sp., assembly GCF_910577345.1. Lineage (GTDB taxonomy): Bacteria > Bacteroidota > Bacteroidia > Bacteroidales > Muribaculaceae > Duncaniella. Next base: position 11,702 of record NZ_CAJTMT010000023.1, on the reverse strand, counting down.
GGCACTCGGGCCTCCGATGTCACTGAGATAGCCTTTGAAATCGGGCATCTGTGTGACTTGACGGACCTCACGGAGCACGGATTCCTTGCTGCGCGAGGCGATGAATTTTCCCTGATGGGCAGAGATGGTGCAGAACGAACAGCCCCCGAAACAGCCACGGTGGATATTGACCGAATGGCGTATCATCTCGTAGGCGGGAATGCGCTTATCCTTGTAGCGTGGGTGAGGAAGACGGGTATACGGGAGGTCAAATGAAGCATCAATCTCACCGGTCGTCATCGGAGGATACATTGGGTTGACCTTCACCCAGAAACCATTGTGGAGTTGCCAGAGAGTCTTGCCGTGCATGGCGTTGCTCTGCTGCTCTATGTGTTTGAAATTCTCGGCTTGAAGACGCTTGTCGCGCAGACAGTCGGCAAAGGAATGGAGCACAATGTCATTCTCCCCCGCATTGAAATCCGCCTCCGGAATCCTCACGACCGTCTGCGGAAGGTCGCGGAGCGAAGCGATATGCTCGCCTGCATCAAGCCTGCGCGCGATGTCGAGAATGAATTTCTCACCCATGCCATAGCTTATCATGTCGGCCTCGCAATCAGCGAGAATCGACGGGCGCAGCTTGTCCTGCCAATAGTCATAGTGGCTCAGACGCCGCATCGAAGCCTCGATTCCACCGGCTATGATAGGAGTGTCGGGGAAAAGCTCACGCAATATTTTTGAATAGACAATCGTAGGATAGTCGGGACGCGCACCGTGACGGCCACCGGGGGTATAGGCATCATCGCTGCGACGGCGACGCGCCGCAGTGTAGTGGTTGACCATCGAGTCCATCGCACCGGCCGACACACCGAAAAACAACCTCGGCGCACCGAATTTCTTGAAATCACGTAAATCGTCCTGCCAGTTGGGCTGCGGCACGATTGCCACATTGTAGCCCGCATCCTGAAGGACACGACCAAGCACCGCCGCTCCGAACGAAGGATGGTCGACGTAGGCATCGCCGGTGAAAAGCACCACATCCACATGGTCCCACCCGAGGGCTTTCATCTCCTTCACGCTCGTCGGGAGGTAGCGGTCGAGAGGGGGATATACCAGTTGGGAAGATGCTGATTGCTGCTGCGGAGCCGATTTCGGTTTCTGCTCTGAAACCGCTTTCGGCTGATGCGCGCGAGTTGAGTTTGATATATGTTTTTTCGATTGATTCATGACAGGATATTTTGTTTACTCCGCCGGCATTTTCGCCAACTGCTCCTCCATGGCAAGGATTTCGTCGCGCATACGGGCGGCCTCGATGAAATCCATGCGCTTTGCGGCATCGACCATCTCCACGCGGCGTTTGGTGATGAGCTTCTGGAGCGCATCGGCCGACAGATATGGCATGACGGGATCGGCAGCAAGGTTGACCTTCGTACTGTATTCCTCCGCGTAGGGCACAGGGGCAGAGGAGCGCCCGGTCTTCGGCTGTCGCGACGGGGAGGCGGCGCGCGAACGTGCAGCCTTGAGATTGTCGGCTGTCTCGTCCTCTGTTTCGAGTCCGATGATTGAATTGCGGGCCTTGATGATAGCCTGAGGCGTAATGCCGTGTTCCTCATTGTAGGCAAGCTGTACGGCTCGGCGACGTGCAGTCTCGTCGATGGTCTGCTGCATGGAGTCGGTAATCTTGTCGGCATACATGATGACCGTTCCGTTGAGATTTCGGGCCGCACGACCGACTGTCTGCGTCAGCGAACGGTGCGAACGCAGGAATCCCTCCTTGTCGGCATCAAGGATGGCAACAAGCGAAACTTCCGGCAAATCAAGACCTTCACGAAGAAGATTGACACCCACAAGCACGTCAAACTCTCCGGCGCGCAGACCGTCGAGAATCTTGATGCGGTCGAGGGTATCGACATCGCTGTGGATGTATGCAGTCTTGATGCGCAGACGGGTCAGATAGTCGTTGAGTTCCTCGGCCATGCGCTTGGTGAGGGTGGTGACGAGCACACGCTCGTCGCGCTCGATGCGCTCGTTGATTTCATGCAACAGGTCGTCAATCTGATTGAGCGACGGACGCACCTCAATTATCGGGTCGAGCAAGCCGGTCGGGCGGATAATCTGCTCAACCACCACACCCTCGCATTTCTCCAGTTCGTAATCAGCAGGAGTGGCGCTGACGTAGAGCACCTGGGGTGTCAACCTCTCGAATTCCTCGAATTTAAGCGGGCGATTGTCAAGAGCGGCAGGAAGACGGAAACCATACTCCACAAGGTTCATCTTGCGCGAGAGGTCGCCGCCATACATCGCACGGCACTGCGGGAGCGTCACATGGCTCTCGTCAATAATCGTGAGGAAGTCTTTCGGGAAATAGTCGAGAAGGCAGAAGGGGCGCATACCGGGCTGACGTCCGTCGAAATAACGGCTGTAGTTCTCGATGCCGGAGCAATGACCAACCTCGCGAAGCATCTCGACATCGTAGGTGACACGTTCGAGCAGTCGCTTGGCCTCCAGTTCCTTGGCCTCGCGCATGAAATAGTTGTACTGCTCGCCGAGGTCAAGTTCAATCTGACCGATGGCCGAGCCCATGCGTTCGGGGGAGGTCACGAAGAGATTGGCGGGATAAATCTGGAAAATGTCGTGGGTGCCGAGCGATGTGTTGTCGGATGGATGAAGGGTCTTGATCGACTCTATCTCGTCGCCCCAGAAGGTGACGCGCACAATGATTTCCTCGTAGGCCAGACGAATGTCGACCGTGTCCCCCTTGACACGGAAAGTGCCTCGGGAAAGCTCCATCTCATTGCGGGAATAGAGCGACCCCACGAGCGAACGCAGAAATTTATTGCGGGTTATCTTCTGACCGACTTTCACCGTGACGACATTGCTGTCGAAATCCTCCGGATTACCCATACCGTAGAGACAGGAAACCGAAGAGACAACCACGACATCCTTGCGTCCGGAGAGCAGGGCAGAGACTGTGGCAAGACGGAGTTTCTCAATCTCATCGTTAATCATGAGATCCTTCTCGATGTACTTGTCGACGGTCGGGATGTAGGCTTCCGGCTGATAATAGTCATAGTACGACACGAAATACTGCACCGAATTGTTCGGGAAAAATCCCTTGAACTCGCTGTAGAGCTGTGCCGCGAGGGTCTTGTTGTGGCTTAGGATGAGAGTGGGCTTCTCGACCTGTTGGATGACATTGGCCATCGTGAAGGTCTTACCCGAACCGGTGACACCGAGGAGGGTCTGCGCCTTCTCCCCGGCACGGATACCGGCCACAAGCTGCTCGATGGCCTGCGGCTGGTCGCCCGTCGGTTTATATTGTGAAGATAACTGGAAATTCATAACTTACAAAATTACGAAAATATACCGTAATCTCCAACAGACAGTTTTCTCATTTCAAAAATTTTAAGATGGCGTTTGCATTATCGCACCATTTCGCGACTTTCACGCCGTAACTTTGCAACATCAACACAATCCCCCAATTCCCCTTGAAAACAATCTGAAATCATTCACCCTCCAAACCCTCCTCACCATGCCAGAAATCAGAACCGACAGCGAAAATCTCCACTCCAAGGAGCAGACCAGAACAAATCATGCAAGCCGATGGTTATATAAGGATAATTTACCGATTATTCACCATCATTATGCAGTCATCAGCACAAACTTCGTCACCCCATATCCACAAAGTCACAATGGCGGCCCTCCTTGTGACCATAGGCATCGTATTCGGCGACATCGGCACCTCACCACTCTATGTGATGAAGGCCATAATTGGTGTGAACCCTCAATTTGACCCCGACTATGTCATCGGAGCCGTGTCATGCGTGATATGGACACTCACCTTGCAGACAACGCTTAAATACGTCGTCATCGCACTGCGGGCCGACAACAAGGGCGAAGGTGGCATCCTTGCCCTCTACTCCCTCATCAAAGGCCTGAAAAAGCATTGGATTTATGTCCTCGCCGCAATCGGTGCAAGCGCACTCATCGCCGACGGAGTGATAACACCGGCCATGACCGTCACCTCTGCCATCGAAGGCCTCCGCGACCTCAACCCCACGGCACCCGTCCTGCCGATTGTGGTGGTCATCATCTCGGCAATCTTCCTTGTCCAGCCACTCGGCACAAAGGCCATCGGAAAATTCTTCGGCCCATTCATGCTTGCATGGTTCCTGATGCTCGGAATACTCGGAACCGCTCATCTTGCCGACCACTGGGCGATAATGAAAGCGTTCAATCCCTGGTATGCAGTCCGCCTGCTCATCGACTATCCCGGATGGTTCCTCATACTCGGCGCAGTCTTCCTCTGCACCACCGGAGCCGAGGCCCTTTATTCGGACATGGGTCACTGCGGCCGCCTGAACATCACCTACAGTTGGCTGTTCGTGAAACTCATGCTCATCCTCAACTATCTCGGACAGGGAGCATGGATAATCGCACAAGGCAGCAGCTTTTCCGACACTGTCAACCCATTCTACGGAGTGATGCCCGGATGGTTCCTCCCAGCGGGAATCGTTATGAGTACCGGAGCGGCAATCATTGCAAGCCAAGCGCTGCTGAGCGGTTCGTTCACGATTTTCAGCGAGGCCATGAGCCTTGATTTCTGGCCACGACTGCGCATCAAGTACCCATCGACACTCAAAGGACAGCTCTATATCCCGATGGTCAACTGTTTCCTCTACATCGGCTGCCTGCTCACCGTCCTGCTTTTCCGCACTTCCGGCCACATGGAGGCTGCCTACGGACTGGCAATCACAATCACCATGCTCATGACGACGGTGCTTCTTGCGCTCTATCTCCGCCATCGCGGTGCAAAGCCCTGGACAGTCGGGCTCTTCACGGTGACTTTCACACTGATTGAAGGTGCGTTTTTCGTCGCCAACATGTTCAAGTTTGTCCACGGCGGATGGTTCACGCTTCTTATTGCAGGACTCGTATGTGCAGTGATGCTCGTATGGCGGAGAGCCACAGTCATACGACGCAAGTTCATCGAATACCGCCCATTCAGCCAATACACCGACATCATCACCGACATCAAGAATGACCGTGAGATACCGAAGTATTCATCCAACGTTGTCTATCTCAGCCGTTCGCCGAAAGCCGACGAGGTCGAGTCAAAGCTCATCTACTCCATAATCAACAAGCAGCCCAAACGCTCCGACCACTACTGGATCATGCGTGTGGAGTTCACCGATAGCCCCGACACTCTCGAATATGAGCGTCAGATAATCATCCCCGGAACGCTCACGAGCCTCAATTTCCGTCTTGGATTCAGAGTGGAGCCTCAGCTAAGTGTCTATCTCCGTCAGGCCATCGAGGATATGGTCGGAGAGGGCCTGATTGACCTGACAAGCACCTATCCGTCACTGCAGTCACATGGAATCGCCGGTGATTTCCGCTTCATCATCATCCACAGGATATTCTCGCCGTCGAGTCAATGCAACGGCTCGGATCGGATACTGATGAATCTCCACGCAATCCTGCGCAAGATGGAGCTCAGCGCCGGGAAGGCTTTCGGACTTGACACGAGCACACTGAAAGTCGAGACCGTCCCCCTCATCATCAACACCCGCTCCCCCCGCCGCATCAAGCGCATCGAATCGGAGGAAATCATGTCTGAGCGAGCGGATACAGAAACAACTGCCTGAGAAGAGATACAAAAGAGAAAAACCTGTCCGGGAAGAGATAATCTGTCTGGGAAGAGATACAAAAGAACAAAAGGGATACAGAAGTAACAGAAGGATATGATTTTGAATATCCCGAACCGAAGGAACAGACATACAATGCAAATAGCTGTCACAGCTCCGCGGTGCTCCAATGTGCTCCGATGTACACCGATATCCCTGAACGAGATCCGCAAATATCAGCGGGTGTCCGCAGGACACCGATTTCTCCGTAACCCGGTACATCGAGCGCAGCGACGATGTGCCGGGCAGATGGCCTGCTAATAAAAATGGTGTCCGTAGGACACCGATTTACCGGTCTGAAAAGATTCGCGCCGTAAATCGATGTCCTCCGGACATCAACGCTCTTGTTTTATTCCATTCCCGGCACATCTTCGCTGCGCTCGATGTACCGGGTTACGGAAAAATCGGTGTCCTGCGGACACCCGCTACCCTATTCATCTACCTATCCAACCCGCATTCCTCATCCTCTCCTCATCATACCTCCACCTCCTCACCACACTCCCTCCCCGCACCATCTCTATACTACCCATCATACTACTCCCCTATCTATACACCCCATCATATATCCACCACTCATCCCTACTATATTGCGATTGCAACAATACGTCCGGATAAAAAACACCAAAAGCCAAGGAAGATGAGTCTAAGACTCATCTTCCTTGGCCAATAATCTTTTGAGCGGGATTAATTCAATCCCCTAACCAATATTCCTGTGATTGGATCTTACCGACAAGATGATTAAATCTTATCTACAAGCAATATAATTAGATCTTACCTACAAGATCAATACCGGGCTTAAGGGTTTCTTTACCGGGTTTCCAACGGGCCGGGCAAACCTGATCGCCGTGCTGGGCTACGAACTGTGCGGCCTCAAGCTTACGGAGAAGCTCTTCGGCGTTACGGCCGATACCGTTGTCCTGAACCTCAGCAATCTTAATCTTACCCTCGGGATTGATGACGAAGGTGCCTCTGTACGACATGAAATCGTCAGGGTTCAGCACTCCGAAATATTCCGAAAGAACACCGGTCTTATCAGCCAGCATAGGGAATTTAACCTTCTTAATTGAATCGCTGGCATCGTGCCATGCCTTGTGGGTGAACTGGCTGTCGGTGCTTACACTGTAGACCTCGGCTCCAAGTTCCTTGAACTTATCGTAGTTCTCGGCCATATCGACCAATTCGGTAGGACATACGAAAGTAAAGTCCGCAGGATAGAAGAAGAGGATTGACCATTTGCCTTTGAGGTCAGCATCGGTCACTTTTTTAAAATCACCGTCGACAAATGCTTCGACGGAAAACTGGGGGATTTCCTGATTGATGATTGTCTGCATAATTGGTATTATGTTTTTTAGTAGTTTATGTGTTTATCACAGTTTGGCCGGGAAAGACGCGTTGGATTGTCGGCGCCTCCATCCCGGCCGCCATATAAAACAACGCTCACCCACAAAATTTGGTTCGTCTTCGCCACTACAGGGCTTTTTACTTAAAATTATCACAACTTCAAGTATTATAAATAGTTAAAAGGACGGTTTTAAATATAATAATGTCAACTATGTGGGAAAACCCGTTGGATTATTCACATTTTTATGTTAATTTTGACGCAAAATGTTAACGCGATTGAAACTTGTTTGAAAAATTTTACAACAATTATACATTGCAATTGTTAACATATTAAATATCCACACAAAGTTCATGGCGCTACCCCCTGAAAGGGGACGCACGATATACTTACAAAAGAGAGAATGAAAAAGTCAACTATCTGGTTCCTTACCATAATAATGGCACTCACATTCATAGGACTGCTTTATATACAGATAATGTATATGAACAACATGAAGAAGATGCGTGACGACCAGTTTGCCGAGGGAGTGAAACGCTCTCTCTACGCTGTCAGCACCCGGCTGGAGCAGGACGAGACAAAGCATTTTCTCGAAGAGGATATGGCCACGATGGACACCCAGTTCATCCCACGCACAAATGCCGACGGAACAGTTGACATGAACTACAACTTCACCACCTCCGACGGCACCAACTACGACCTAACTCTCAAAGGAAGCGTCGACAAACCCAAGAGCAACAGCTCAATGCGCGAAATCATGCGCGGCAAGTATCTCTATCAGAAGGGACTGCTCGACGAAGTCATCTTCAGCATCATCACCCAGTCGAGCAACCGCCCGATAAGCGAACGTGCCGACTCAGCCGAAGTGCGCAGCTACCTACGCTCGGAGCTCGACAACAACGGATTGACCCTGCCGTTTGAATTCGCCGTTGTCAACCGCGTCGGCGGAATCGTCTATCGCTCGGAAGGTTATCACCCGACACTGAGCGACGAGAACTCAATGTTCATCCAGACGCTCTTCCCCAACGATCCGAAAAACAAGATGTATTACCTGAAGGTCTATTTCCCGACCAAGAGCGACTATATCTTCGGGTCGATACGCTTCATGATACCCTCGTTTATCTTCACCTTCATCCTGCTCGTGACCTTCCTCTGCACCATCATCCTCGCCTTCCGCCAGAAGAAGCTCACAGAGATGAAAAATGACTTCATCAACAACATGACTCATGAATTCAAGACCCCCATCTCGACCATCTCGCTTGCAGCCCAGATGCTCAACGACGGTGCAGTCCTGAAATCACCGGCCATGCTGTCACACATATCGACCGTCATCAACGACGAAACCAAGCGCCTGCGCTTCCAGGTCGAGAAAGTGCTTCAGATGTCGATGTTCGAACGTCAGAAAGCCACCCTCCGCCTGCAGCATGTAGACGCCAACGTGCTCATCGCCAACATCACCTCGACTTTCAAGCTTAAGGTCGAGAAGTATGGCGGAAAGATCGAGGCCGTCCTTGATGCAGAAGACTCTACCGTCAATGTCGACGAGATGCACTTCACCAACGTCATCTTCAACCTTCTCGACAATGCTGTCAAGTATCGCCGCGAGGAGGAACCGTTGAAGCTCACGGTGAGCACACGCAACGTCAGCGCCCACGGTGTCGAGAAGATAGCCGTCACCATCGGCGACAACGGCATCGGCATGAAACGCGAGGACCTGAAAAAGATTTTCGAGAAGTTCTACCGTGTCTCCACCGGCAACCGCCACGACGTGAAAGGCTTCGGCCTCGGTCTGGCCTACGTCAAGAAAATGGTGGGCGAACTCGGAGGCGAAATTAGTGTCGACAGCGAACTTAATGTAGGAACAAAATTTATAATAACATTACCAATAACTAAAAACTAAAGAACTATGGAAGAACGTTTGCGCATACTACTTTGCGAAGACGACGAGAACCTCGGTATGCTCCTCCGCGAGTATCTTCAGGCCAAAGGTTTCAACGCCGATCTCTTCGCCGACGGGGAAAGCGGCTACAAAGCATTTCTCAAGGGGAAATATGATCTCTGCGTCCTTGATGTGATGATGCCCAAAAAAGACGGTTTCGCACTCGCTCAGGAAATAAGAACCGTAAACTCGGAAGTGCCCATCATCTTCCTCACAGCCAAATCGCTCAAGGAAGACATTCTCGAAGGATTCAAAATCGGTGCGGATGACTACATCACCAAACCGTTCTCGATGGAGGAACTCGTGTTCCGTATCGAAGCCATCCTCCGCCGCGTGAAGGGCAAGAAAGGCAAGGAAATCACAATGTACAAGATCGGCAAGTTCACCTTCGATACCCAGAAGCAGGTGCTGCTTATCGACGACAAGGTGACCAAGCTCACAACCAAGGAATCGGAACTCCTGAGCCTCCTCTGCGCCCACGTCAACGAAATCCTCGAACGCAATTTCGCGCTCAAGACAATCTGGATCGACGACAATTACTTCAACGCCCGCTCGATGGACGTCTATATCACCAAGCTCCGCAAGCACCTCAAAGACGACCCCTCGATCGAGATCATCAACATCCACGGCAAGGGCTACAAGCTCATCGCCCCGGAACTTGAATCGTCGAACTAACCGACAAGCGACCCGTCAACCCCGTAAGAATTCATACACACAAACCCCACAATTTTGACCGGCCCGATGCCTCCTGCTCAGACAGGCGCCGGGCCGGCAATTTGTATCCACCAAGCCGGTAGAGGAAATATCCCTCGAAAAAATGCCGACGGCCTCCGAATGCACTACACACTTACAGAATCTCCTATGCAAAGACATACATTGCGCACCCTTCTCGCACTAATCCTCGTTAGCATCACACTGCAGCTCTCCGGACAGGTTTCGGACCGATGGGTTCCCGACATCCTCGGCGACGGCTACGAGATGCGCCATATCGAACAACCCGACGACTACACGGGGCCTGTCATCTCGACGGTCATCCGCAAGCTCGTCACCCCGAGAATCGACAGCACGACCGTCAACCGCGGCGTGCTCTATGTCCACGGATTCAACGACTATTTCTTTCAAGCCGAGATGGGCGACCGCTTCGTCGAGCACGGCTACAACTTCTATGCCGTCGACCTTCGCCGCTACGGACGTTCACTCGTCAAGGGCGACAAGCCGTTTGACATACGCGACATGTCGTCATACTTCCAGGACATCGACTCCGCGCTCGTCATCATGAAGCGTCAGGGCATCACCGAAATCATCCTCATCGGCCACTCCACCGGCGGACTGACATCGGCCTACTTTGAAAGCCGCTGCCACCCCGAAGCCATCAAGGCCCTAATCCTCAACAGCCCCTTCCTCGATTGGAACCTCGGTTGGAAAGAGAGGCTGATTCCTGCAATCTCACTCCTCGGGAAGATATGGCCAAGCTTCAAAATCAGCCAAGGAATGTCGACCGCCTACGCCGAAAGCCTGCTCAAACAGTATCACGGAGAGTGGACATATCGCACGGACTGGAAATTCATCCAGTCGCCACCCGTGACTGCCGGATGGGTGCGCGCCATCACCCGCGCACAGAAAGCCCTGCGCAACGGCAAGGCCGACATCAGGATTCCCGTCCTGCTGCTGTATTCTTCCGCCAGTGTCGATGGTTCGGACTGGACACCCGAACACAACCGCGCCGACGGAGTGCTCGATGTCAAGGACATAAAGAAATATGGCATGGAGCTGGGTCCCGACGTGACCTGCGCGAAAGTCGAAGGTGGAATGCACGATCTCGTCCTCTCGGCAAAGGATGTGCGCGAACCGCTCTACCGTTACATCTTCGCCTGGCTTGCACGGAAAGGATTGTAGGCGCAACAGATATGAGTCAATGGAGTACGGTAATTGCGCCCGCGCAAAAGTTAATTAGAGTTAAAAACAAATGATTATTTGCATCATCTACGATTTAGCGCTATCTTTGCAGACTAATAGCGCCATACCGCACGGCATGAAATAGAGATTTCTTGTCTGTCAGGCGCGATTACCTCACTACAGAAACCTACGGGGCTGACCGGTTTTGACAGCGTGTAGAGGTGGTGAGTAAGCATGCAGAGCAATGATGGCTACGCTCTTAAATCAGGGACATCAAAATTTCAAATGGCGAAAACAACTACGCTCTCGCTGCTTAATCGAAGTACAGTAGATTAGCTTTATCTCCGCAACAGTTGCAGAGACGAGACATCACCCGATTGTCCTTTTTCCGAGACGGATCGAACAGGTGGTGCAGTTAAATCGGAAATATGGCGACGAAAGCCTCGCGACTCGCCGAGAAACTTAGAGGATAAGGTCGAGATTGGTCGTTTCTTGCCTGTCTCAACTCGAAAACCAAGTAGAAACTAAGCATGTAGAAAGCTCATTAGTTCCACGTTTGGACGAGGGTTCAAATCCCTCCAGCTCCACCCCTACTAATCACCAACCGTTATATTAAAGGTTGGTGATTTTCTAATTGAATGGTGCTCAATGAGATAAGTCCAATTGTGGTATTGACTTTTTTAATTGAGATTAACGCCACTGGGTTACTAACTCCACCCTCAACCACAAATTTGTTAGAACATTTGTTAGAACAAATATTGAGGGTGTTCAGCCAGTAACTAATATCGTTACTCACTGCTAAACGATAAAAAACAAATGGCAGTAATCAATTTTACATTCACCACCTCTCCACAGGGTTATAAAG
>NZ_CAJTMT010000022.1 GCF_910577345.1 uncultured Duncaniella sp. | reverse complement strand
GCGGCGATGGCTGCGCGGTGGTCGCGGGTGGGGTAGCCTTTGTTGACCTCCCAGTTGTAGCCGGGGTATTGGAGGGCTGCTTTTTCCATGAATTCGTCGCGGTAGGTCTTGGCGAGGATTGAGGCTGCGGCTATGTTGCCGAGCTTGGAGTCGCCTTTGACTACGGTGACGTGGGGGATGTCTTTGTAGGGTTTGAAGCGGTTGCCGTCGACGGCGATTGCACCGGGGACGACGTCGAGTTTGTCGAGGGCGCGGTGCATTGCGAGGATGGATGCGTTGAGGATGTTGATGCTGTCGATTTCGGCGTGGTCGCATGACGCGACGGCCCACGCGACGGCATCGCGCTCGATGATGGGGCGGAGTGCTTCGCGCTGACGCGGGGTGAGTTTTTTGGAGTCGTTGAGGAGCTCGTTGGTGTAGCCGTCGGGGAGGATGACTGCGGCTGCAAACACGGGTCCTGCAAGGCATCCGCGCCCGGCTTCATCACAGCCGGCTTCGAGGATGAAGGGAGTGGTGGAGGAAGGGAGCATGTCTTTAGTTTTTTGTTTTTAGTATAGAGATTAAAGTATAGAGTATAGATTTTTAAGTATAGAGATTAAAGTATAGAGTATAGATAATAGTATTGGCTGTATGGGGAGGAGGGTGATGAGGGAGTAAGTAAGGTGGATGGAGAGAGTAAGGATAGGTGAAGTGAAGAAGGGATAGGGCTTTGAGAGTGAGGGGATAGGGTACTTACACTTAGTGCTCTTCCCTCTATACTCTATACTTTCCCCTCTATACTATAGTGCTTTATCCTCTATACACTTTACTCTCTATACTCTATACTTTACCCTCTATACTCTTTATATGTCCATGAATCCGTAGCCGAGGCCGGAGTGGTTGACGATGTTCTGGCCGTAGACTCCGAGCTTTTTGCGGAGGCGGGAGATGTTGACGTCGACGAGGCGGGGGTTGTTCATGTCCTCACCGGGCCAGGCGGTGGCGAAGATTTCCTCACGGGTGAAGAGCTTGTTGCGGGAGCGCAGGAGGTGGGTGAGGATTGTGAATTCGGTGGGTGAGAGCGAGATTGTGTCGCCGTCGATTATGAGTCCACGGGAATCGACGTTAAGGATAAGTGTGCGGTACTCGATTGTGCGCGAGGTTGCTACGGGAGCGAAATTTCGGTGTCGGCGGAGCACAGAGCGCACTCTCGCCATGAACTCACGGAGCGAAAAAGGTTTCACCACATAGTCGTCAGCACCACTGTTGAGTCCTGCGATAATGTCGTTCTCTCTGTCGAGGACCGTACAGAACACCACCGGGATGTGGCGGGTCATACGGTCGTCCTTCATGCGGTCAAGGAGTTCGAATCCGTCGATTTCACCGGGGAGCTTTATTTCGGTGATAACGAGGTTGAAGGATTCGAGCGGAAGTGTGAGTGCTTCTTCTGCTTGAGAAACCGACACAACACGGTAGCCTTCGCTCCGAAGGTTTGCCTCGAGGAGCGACGTAATGTTTTTGTCGTCATCAACGAGCAGGATTGCTGGTGTTGTCTGTGGTTCTGAATTACTCACGGATGTAGATAGATTTAAAAGAGAAGAAAGGATAATACTAACGGTTGACTGTAATGCAAAAATAAGAACTCTTTATGTTTCTGAAAAATTTGTAACCAAATTGTGTGATGTTTGAAATCAAATTGTCATGAAAAATCGGTGTTAATCTATTATAAAATATGTGTATTTTAAATTTTAGCTGACAATGGTTGGGTAATTGGCGGAATAATGATTACCTTTGTTGATGTAAGCACTTAAAAACAAAAAATCCAACATAAATATACTATGGAACCTAAATACAGAAGAGTCCTTCTCAAACTCAGCGGCGAATCGCTGATGGGCAAGCAGGGCTACGGCATCGACAGTGACCGTCTGAATGAATATGCGCGCCAGATAATGGAGATATGCTCGATGGGCGTGCAGGTTGCGATCGTCATCGGCGGAGGCAATATCTTCCGCGGAGTCTCGGGTGCAGCCAAGGGTTTTAACCGTGTGAAGGGCGACCAGATGGGTATGCTCGCCACCGTCATCAATTCGCTTGCGCTCTCGTCGGCTCTCGATTCGATCGGACAGCCCGCGAAGGTGTTTACGGCGCTCAACATGTATCCCATCGGTGACTACTATTCAAACCGCGTGGCCATCGAGGCACTGCAGCGCGGCGAGGTGGCAGTGATTGCCGGCGGAACAGGCAACCCCTTCTTCACTACCGACACCGGCAGTGCGCTGCGCGGCATCGAGGTTGAGGCCGACGTGATGCTAAAGGGCACACGCGTCGACGGTATCTATACCGCTGACCCCGAGAAGGATCCGACAGCTACCAAGTTTGACAAGATTACCTACGATGAGGTCTACAACCGCGGACTCAAAGTGATGGACCTCACTGCTACCGCGCTCTGCAAGGAGAACCATCTGCCGATTATCGTCTTCGACATGGACACTCCCGGCAACCTCCTCAAGGTCATCAAGGGTGAACCGATCGGAACCCTCGTCTATTAACAGGATGACCGTTCCTGTCACCACTCAATACTTTATACTTGCCACTTAATACTTAAAAATATATGGAACCCTCCGACTACTTAAATCCGGCCGAAGAAAAGATGGAGTTGGCCGTGGCTTATCTCGATGAGGCACTTGCCCACATCCGTGCCGGCAAGGCCAATCCGAAAATTCTTGATTCAGTACGCGTGAGCTACTATGGCACGAATGTGCCTGTGTCGCAGGTCGCTAACGTGTCGGTCCCCGATGCGCGCACCATCACCATCACTCCCTGGGAGAAGCCGATGTTCAAGGAGATTGAAAAGGCTATCATCAATTCCGAGCTTGGCATCACTCCCGAGAACAATGGTGAGATTATCCGTCTGTCGATTCCGCCGCTGACCGAGGAACGCCGCCGTGCGCTCGTGAAGCAGTCAAAGGCTGAGGCAGAAACTGCCAAGGTGAGTGTCCGTAACGCACGCCGCGATGCCATCGACGGTCTGAAGAAGGCTGTGAAGCAGGGCATGAGCGAGGATGTGGAGAAGGATGCTGAGAATGATGTTCAGAAGCTCCATGACCGCTATCTGAAGAAGATCGACGAGCTCTTCGCCGCCAAGGAAAAGGAAATCCTTACCGTGTAAGTGCTTACCCACCGATAAGGGAAGGGCACATAAGGACATAAAATCAGAAGGGACATAAGTTTTTTCAGCTGATTCAAAACACTGAATTTAATTTATGTTCCTTCTGATTTTATGTCCTTATGTACCCTTCTATCTTATGTGTCCTTCTATAATGAGGCACAGTGGGGATTATTTCTTGTAGAGGACGGGGTTGGTGGAGGGGTCGTTGTACATTTTCATCTGGCGGTAGACTTTCATGTACTTGCGGCCGGCGGCGATGTCGTCGAGAAGCTGGTCGATGGCTGTGGTCAGGTCCTGTTCCTGCTGGAGAAGCACATCGAGCT
Source organism: uncultured Duncaniella sp. (assembly GCF_910577345.1). GTDB lineage: Bacteria > Bacteroidota > Bacteroidia > Bacteroidales > Muribaculaceae > Duncaniella. Next base: position 51,557 of record NZ_CAJTMT010000022.1, on the reverse strand, counting down.
TTGCCTGACACTTTGCGACGTGTTCGGGGGAGGCATCTGTGCGCTCGACCTCACGGGCCATGTGGTAGATTTTCAGAGCGAGAATCGAGAGACGGTCGAGGGCCCATGCGGGGCTTTCGGTGTTGATTGTCGCTTCGGGGAGGGGTGTCACTCCGGAGTATTTCTCACGGAAATAGGTGTCGATTTCCTCCACCATGTCGGTACGGTCCTGGTTCGACTTGTCGATGCGGCGTTTGAGGGCGAGAGCTGCGACAGGGTCGATGTTGGGGTCGCGGATTATATCTTCGAGATGCCACTGCACGGCATCAATCCAGTTTTTGGCGAAGAGAGTGGCTTCGATGCTTCCTTCGGGGTAGGGGTTGGCAACACGGGCGTCGACGTCGTCGGTGACGTGGTAGAGCGCTGTAGTGTCAGCGAAGATTCTGAAAGAGTTGCGTGCGAAATTCATGGGTTATAACTTTTGGTTAAAGTGTGGATAATTAATAAATGCAAAGATGGCGATTTTTATTGTCTAAAACAAAGGAGAGGCCCGAAAAAAATGCTTAATTTTGCTCTTCAGGTGCCTTGAAGGTGTCGTTTCCTTTAGAATTTTAAGGGAATGATGAATCAGGAATCAAGGAACCGCGATATGAAATAAATTTTGAAGAAATGCAGACCGTACTCTTCCATTCAACTATTTTCGGCCCGATCCGGTCGCGCCGTCTCGGAGTCTCGTTGGGTGTGAACCTCACGCCTGACGACGGTAAAATCTGTTCGTTCGACTGCCTCTATTGCGAGGCGGGATTCAATGCGCAGGGGCCGGGAACCACCGGTTTTCCACCGCGCGAACGCGTGGCGCGGCTGCTGGAATCGCGTCTGAAAAACATGAGTGAGGCGGGCGAACCGCTCGATGTGATTACCTTCTCGGGCAACGGTGAGCCAACGCTTCATCCGGAATTCGGAGGGGTGATTGACGATACAATCCGCATCCGCGACAAGTATTATCCTTCGGCGAAGGTGAGCGTGTTGAGCAATTCGACGCGTCTTGACCGCGAGGAGGTGTGCAAGGCTTTGCGCAAGGTCGACAATAATATACTGAAGCTCGACTCGGCCGTCACGGAGACCATGCGATTGATTGACCGTCCGAATAGTCCTGCATTTACGTCTGAGAAGGTCATCGACGAGATTGCTCAGTTCAAAGGGCAGTGCATTGTCCAGACAATGTTTCTGCGCGGAGAGTTCGAGGGCCGGAAGATTGACAATACCACTCCTGAGGAGGTCGATGCGCTCATTGAGGCGTATAAGAAAATCACTCCAAGGGAGATTATGATTTATTCCATCGACCGCAAGACTCCTGCTGAGACGCTCGAAAAAGTTGAGCGTCCAGAACTGGAGAGGATAGGGGAGAGGATTGCAGCCGAGACCGGAATTCCGGTTCAAGTTGCGTAGGAGAGCCGGAGGGGGAGAGACCGGGGATTGGATTGGAGTCGGACAATTTGGACGAGTCGGACGAGTCTGACAGGTCCGACAAGTTTGACTCGTCTGATAATTCTGGCGAGGTGGCCGGAGGATGGTTTGATTGTTGTCCAAGGTCGTTTGGCATACGCGCTACAGCGCGTCCCTACAAAGCTCCGCTATTATCTCTATACTCTATACTTTACTCTCTATACTAAAAAACTCTCTATACTAAAATCATGACTGAGCCTGTAATTACACCGCGTCCGCTTGCCAAGGGGGACCGCATAGCTATAGTGTCGCCTGCGGGGATTATAAAGCCGCAGCTTGTCTACAACTGTCTGCCGGTGCTTGCCGACAGGGGGTGGGTCCCTTACGTCGGTGAGAATACCTTTAACCGTGCGGGAACTTACGCAGGCACGGACGAGGAACGTTACAAGGATTTGGAGACGGCATTGACTGACCCTGACACGCGTGCTATCATCTGCGCGCGCGGTGGCTACGGTTGTGTCCATCTTCTCGACCGGCTCGACCGACTTCCGCTGCGCGACGACCCGAAGTGGATTGTCGGTTACAGCGACATCTCGGCGCTCCATGCGCTCATGACAAAGCATGGGATAAAATCCATCCATGCTCCAATGACGAAACATATAGCGCAGCATCTCGGCAAGGATGACGACTCGCTTCTCCTATTCAGCGAACTCGAAGGTGCGACTCCCGACATCGAGTCGGAGGGACATCCGCTTAACCGTCCAGGCAAGGCCGAGGGGCTGCTGGTGGGGGGTAACCTTGCGGTTATAGCAGGACTGGTGTCGACCCCCTTCGATGTGATTCGTCCGGGACGCATACTTTTCATCGAGGACATTGCCGAACCTATTTATAAAATCGAACGCATTCTCTACACTCTCCGTCTGAGCGGAGCGCTCGGCTCGCTTGCCGGTCTTGTGGTCGGGCAGTTCACCGACTATGCCCCCGACAGAAATTCGGCAAGCATGGAGGAGATGATCTCGCGCATGGTCGAACCTTACGGTTTCCCCGTGGCCTTTGGTTTTCATGTCGGTCATGTCGACCATAATGTCCCGATGATTTGCTCTTCGACCGTGAGACTTGAAGTCGACAGAAATTTTTCAAAGCTCGTGACGATAGGGTAGGGGAGAGGTTTGCCGAAAATTATAAAGAGAATACTGAAAATATACGTTGATAAATTTGAAATGTGTCTGCTATTTTAACAAGGTCTGTTAATTGGCTAATAAAATAGTTGTGGCTTCGAGAGTTGAAAATTCGTGAATAAGTGACCGAATCTTTTGAAATATTCAATTCTCAGAGGCTTAAAATTGGTCTTGAATTAGGATAATATGTTGATTATTAATAATTTAATGTTGATTTTTGGCTGTCGCCAAAGCAGGACATTTAAAAATTTTGACGTTAATTGAAAAATTGATTAACTTTGTAACATGAAGAAAATAGAGTGGCTGACCGATGGCACGACTAAGATGCCCGAATTTGTTGACACCGCACGTCTCGAAAAATGGATTGCTGCGGTGGCGGCCTCACACAACCGCATTGTTGGCCCTCTCACCTATATCTTTTGCGACGACCCGAAAATCATCGAGGTCAACCGTCAATTTCTCAATCACGATTATTTTACAGACATCATCACCTTCGACTATTGTCGCGGGAAGATGATTTCAGGCGATATGTTCATTTCACTCGATACTGTCCTGTCCAATTCAGAGATGGTCGGCGCCACATACGAGCGGGAATTTCACCGCGTCGTCATTCATGGTGTGCTGCATCTCTGCGGAATCAACGACAAAGGGCCGGGTGAACGTGAAATCATGGAATCTTTTGAAAACAAAGCACTAATATTATTAGATGAGATTTGACTATGACCTTGTGGTCATAGGTGCGGGTCATGCCGGATGTGAGGCTGCTCATGCTGCCGCCCGTCTTGGCGTCCGTACCCTGCTTATGACCATTGACATGAACAAGATTGCGCAGATGAGCTGCAATCCTGCTGTCGGCGGTATCGCCAAGGGACAGATTGTTCGTGAAATCGACGCTCTCGGCGGAATGATGGGTATCGTCACCGATGAGAGTGCTATCCAGTTCCGTATGCTCAACCGTTCGAAGGGCCCTGCAATGTGGAGTCCGCGCGCTCAGAGTGACCGTATGGAATTTTCACGCCTCTGGCGAAATATTCTTGAGAATACCCCCAATCTTGACATCTGGCAGGACTCGGCGACATCGCTTGTCATTGAGGATGGACGCGTGACGGGTGTGAAAACCGCACTCGGCGTGGTCTTCAACACCAAGAGCGTCGTGCTTACTGCAGGCACGTTCCTCAACGGACTCATGCACATCGGACCCGTACAGCTTCCGGGTGGACGTGTGGCCGAACCTGCGGCCCACGGCATAACCGAACAGTTGCGTGAACTCGGTTTTGCAACTGACCGCATGAAGACGGGAACCCCGGTGAGAATCGACGGGCGTTCGGTCAACTGGAGCCTCACCACCCTGCAGGAAGGTGACGACGATTTCCATAAGTTCTCCTATCTTTCCAACATACACCGCAAGCTGCGTCAGCGTCCCTGCCACACGGTCTATACCAATCCGGAGACCCATCGCATACTCCGCGAAGGTTTGCCCGATTCGCCGCTCTACAATGGCCAGATAAAAAGCATCGGGCCGCGCTACTGTCCGAGTATCGAAACAAAAATCGTCACCTTCGCCGACAAGAATGAGCATCAGCTTTTCCTTGAACCGGAGGGTGAGGTGACGACTGAATATTATCTCAACGGCTTCTCCTCTTCGCTTCCGGTCGACATTCAGATTCGCGCTCTTGAAACCGTCCCGGCACTTAAGGATGTCCAGATTTACCGTCCCGGCTACGCCATCGAATATGACTTTTTCGACCCGACTCAGCTCTACCATACCTTGGAGACAAAGATGATTTCCGGCCTATATTTTGCCGGTCAGGTCAACGGAACCACGGGTTATGAGGAAGCTGCAGGGCAGGGATTGGTCGCAGGAATAAACGCGGCATTGAAAATCAAAGGTCAGGAGCCTTTCACTCTTGCCCGTGACGAATCGTATATCGGTGTGCTCATCGATGACCTCGTCACCAAGGGTGTCGACGAGCCTTACCGCATGTTCACATCGCGTGCGGAATACCGCATACTTCTTCGTCAGGACGATGCCGACATGCGTCTCACTCCGCGCGGCCATGCCATCGGTCTCGCCACTGATTACCGCTATGAAATCATGGAGAGCAAGCGCCGTCAGCGCGACGCGCTGATTGAATTCTGCAAGGAATTTTCGGTGAAGGCAGCGTTGATAAATCCATATCTCGAAAGCATCGGAGAGCAGCCGTTGAAGCAGGGAGTGAAGCTCTACGACCTCGTGTTGCGTCCCGCTCTCAACATTCATATTCTTGCCGAAGGGATAGAGCCGTTGGCCGATTTCCTTAAGAATGAAATCGAGGAGGAGCGCCGCGAGGAGATAATCGAAGCTGCCGAGATTCTTATAAAATATCAAGGCTACATTCAGCGCGAAAGTCAGATTGCCGATAAGCTTCGCCGTCTCGAAAATCTGACTATCCGTGGAAAAATTGACTATTCAAAACTGACTTCCCTCTCGACTGAGGCGCGTCAGAAACTTGAAAAAATCAATCCTGAAACAATTGCCCAGGCATCGAGAATTCCCGGTATTTCGCCTGCCGACATCAATATCCTCCTGCTCCTGATGGGACGCTGAAAAGCGTGTTTCACGTGAAACAATTCCGGTAAAATTACAGCAAAAATTTCCGCAAAAGCTGCGATTATGCAAAGCGTCATTCGTTAGAATTGAAAGCAGTCCTGTCAAAAAAAAGGAATGCGGAAAGAGGTCGGATTGAAGTTCGCCGGAATTAGATTTGCCAGATTGAGATTCGTCGGATTGAGATTCGTCGGATTGAAGTCCGCCGGAATTAGATTTGCCGGATTAAGATTCGTCGGATTGAAACCTGCCGGATTGAAGTTCATCGGGCATACGTGCTACAGCGCGTCCCTACAAGCCATCGACCGACAACCCAAAACTAACAACTGTCAACTCAAAACTCACAACTCCCAACTGAAAACTTTAAACTTAATACTTATAAAGAAATGGAATATCTAAAGCGACGCATCCGCGATGTCTATGACTTCCCTCAGAAGGGCATCATCTTCCGCGACATCACCACTCTCCTTAAAGATCCCCGTGGACTTCACATCATCGGCTGGGACCTTTCACAACTTTACCGCGACAAAGGTGTTACTAAGGTTGTAGGCATCGAGTCGCGCGGCTTCATCGGAGGCTCCATCCTTGCTTTCGAACTCGGTGCAGGATTCGTGCCTGTCCGCAAGCCCGGCAAACTTCCCGCCGACACAATCAGCACTTCCTACGACAAGGAATATGGCAAGGACGTGATCGAAATCCACCGTGATGCAATCACTCCCGATGACGTTGTCGTTATCCATGACGACGTGCTTGCTACCGGTGGCACTATGGCCGCTGCCTACGAGCTTGTGAAGTCAATGAACCCGAAGAAAATCTATATCAATTTCATCATCGAGCTCCTCGATCTCAAGGGCCGTGAAAACCTCCCTGCCGAAGCCGAGGTGACCTCGTTGATTACATATTGATTCATCGAACGGATACAATTCACAGTTCCTGAGTCTGCACGTTTATTGTAGACTCAGGAACTTCATCTGAAACCGTGCCGACGGATTCAACAAACGCACGGAAACACCCTCTAAACGTCCTTACTGTTCACTATGGCCAAGCATAAGAAATCGGCCTCGCTGACCGAGAAAATATCCATCCTGCCAGACACCCCCGGAGTGTATATGTACTACGATTCCGAGGGAACGGTCATCTATGTAGGCAAGGCCAAGAATCTGAAAAGGCGTGTCAGCTCATATTTCAACCGCACCCACGATTCGCTCCGCACCAATCTTCTTGTGCGGGCCATCGTCGATATGAGCTATATTGTGGTGCCTACCGAGCAGGATGCACTCAACCTTGAGGCATCCATGATAAAGGAGTATCAGCCGCGCTATAATGTGCTTCTGAAGGACGATAAATCCTACCCCTGGATAGTGGTGACCAACGAGCCGTATCCGCGAGTTTTCATGACCCGTCAGCGCATCAAGGACGGGTCGAAATACTATGGACCGTACACCGACACCGGCTCCGCGCGCGCCACTCTCGAACTCATCAAGAAGGTCTATCAGGTGCGTTCCTGCCGTCCGCCGATGACTCTCGAATGGGTCCGTGCGGGCAAGGGCCGTCTCTGTCTTGACTATCATCTGAAGCGCTGCAAGGGGTGCTGCACAGGGCTTATCTCGCCCGAGGACTACAACCGCGACATCGACAAAATCCGCGCCATTCTGCGCGGCGAGACGGGCGAGCTTCTCAACTATCTCCGTGGCGAGATGGAGAAGCTTTCGATGGAATTGCGCTTCGAGGAGGCGCAGGAATTGAAGGAGCAGTTCGACCTCATCAAGCGTTATCAGGCCAAGAGTGTCATCGTCTCCCAGACCATCGAGGATATTGATGTGTTCGGTATCGACGATGAAGAATCGGATGTCTACATCAACTATATGCACGTCCGTCGTGGAGCCGTCGTGAAGTCTGTCACTCTCGAATTCAAGCGCCGTCTCGACGAGTCGCGCGCGCAGCTTTTGGGCTATGCGATGTCGGAGATTTCCGAGTCGCTCGGCATGAAATTTTCCGAGGTGATAGTGGCGGAGGAACCCGACGTGGAGATGCCCGATGTCAAGTTCATAATCCCGCAGAGAGGCGACAAAGCCAAGCTGCTGGAGGTGTCGGAAAAGAATGCCCGACAGCATCGCGTCGATAAAATCAAGACCATGGAGAAGCGCAATCCGGAGACGAGAACCGACCGGATACTGACGCGCATGATGTCGGATTTCCACCTCTCGGAACTTCCGAGGCACATCGAATGTTTCGACAATTCAAACATTCAGGGCACGAATCCTGTGGCATCCTGTGTGGTCTTCAAGGACGCAAAACCGAGCAAGAAGGACTACCGACATTTCAACATCAAGACCGTCGTCGGACCCGACGATTTCGCTTCGATGAAGGAGGTGTTGACGCGGCGCTACACACGCCTTGTCAACGAAGATCAGCCCCTCCCGCAGCTCATCGTTGTGGATGGTGGTAAGGGTCAGTTGTCGGCGGCTGTGGAGGCTCTCGACGATATGGGACTGAGAGGAAAGATTGCCGTTGTCGGCATTGCGAAGCGTCTTGAGGAAATCTATTTTCCGGGCGACAGTATTCCTCTCTACATTGACAAAAACAGCGAGACGCTGCGCGTGGTGCAGCATCTGCGCGACGAGGCACACCGCTTCGGAATCACCCATCACCGCGACCGTCGCAGCAAGACTCAGGCGGTATCGGAACTTGATGGAATCAAGGGTGTCGGCGAGAAAACGCGCACTGCATTGCTGACTCATTTCAAGAGTGTGAAGCGTCTGCGCGAGGCCGACCTTGACACCATTGCCGACGTTGTCGGCCCCTCAAAAGCATCCATTGTCTACGGTGCTTTGCATGGCGGAGAATAAGAGAATCGAGGCGGTTTCGACAGGCTCGGAGCGGGTGGGTTGGAGTGATTGATCTTGCATACTTGCGGCATTGTTTGGTGGATTTAGGGGCGGCTGTTTGGTGGATTTTGGGGCGGCTATTTGGGGATTTAATATGTGAATTTTTTTTGCGGGAGATTTGCATTATCGCAGTAAAAACCGGGGTCCGGAATATTAACTTTGCAATGTCGGGAATGTAGTTTATTTGGCATAGCGGTTCATCGGGATGCGAGAATATTATGGGGAATCGGTTAAGGGGCCGATTCAAAATTTGGGTCAAAATCCGAGTCAAATTTGGGTTAAAATTCAAGTCAAATTTGATTCAAATCCGATTCAAATTTGATTTAAAATCCGATTCAAAATCCGTGTGAATTTGGTGCATCCAAAGTTCATTTAGCATACGCGCTACAGCGCGTCCCTACAGCCAAAACTATTATCTATACTCTATACTTTAACCTCTATACTAAAAAATCTATACTCTATACTTTAATCTCTATACTTTAAATTTTAAAGCAATGAAAATGCTTCTCCTCGATTACTTCTGTGTGCTTCTCGCGGTTCTTGCCGACCTCATCAGCGGGGTTAGGAAAGCCAAAATGAGAGGCGAAAAATGCACCTCTTCCGGGCTTCGCCGCACGGTCGACAAGATAGGTCGCTACTATCTCGCGCTCTTCTCCATGACCATTATTGATGCGCTACTGATTGCCTCGCTCCACTATCTGAAAAGCTCCGGAGTAAACCTCATTCCGCTCTTTCCCTACCTGACATCTTTCGGTGCCTTGGCGCTCGCTCTGATAGAGGTCAAGAGCATCTGCGAACGCTCGGATGAGAAAGGCGACCTCCGCACCACTGTCGCCCAACTTCTCGACCTCCTTACCCGTCTCCGCCTCAAATAGTGAATGCCGCCTTATCGGTCCTCGCGCATGGTAAATTCATGTCAAAACACGATGTGTCGTAACCAAACCCCAATATCATAACCAAACGACAATGTCCTTGTAGGGACGCGCTGTAGCGCGTATGCCCGATGAAATAGTAAACTCCATGAGAAAATCAAGAGGTACAGAAATTCAAAAATGACAGAAATTACAGGCGTTTTTCAAAGCAGATTTGATTAATTCATCAAGTCTACGGTAGCTGAAAAAACATCTGTAATTTCTGTTATTTTTGAATTTCTGTACCCCTTTAATTACAAGGGTAATTTCTATTTCATCGGGCATACGCGCTACAGCGCGTCCCTACAGACGGCATGTCCGGCTTGCCTGTCGTGGGGCGTGGCCGGACAGCCGTGGGGATTAATTTTAGCGCTTGATCTTAAGCGTTGCCGGAGCAATCGTGCGGGAGCTGAGACGGAGCAGATAGAGGCCGGGAGCGAGGTGTTCGAGTGAAGTCTCGCGGGCCGATACGCGGAGCGAATCCATCAGTCTGCCGTCCATTCCATAGACCTCAAGGTTTGCACCGATGGCCTCGTCGCCGGTGGTGAGAGTGTGTGTGAAGCTGTCGTAGGAAACCTCAGTTCTGACGATGACACTCTCGATTCCGCTCTGTCCGAAATCGTTTGTCATAAGCTCACCCATGAGCGAATTCAGATATACTTCAAGGGCTGTATAGCCTTCTGAATTGAGAAGATTGTTGTCGGCAATCTCAGGGTTGAGATTGTTTTTCTTCTCCCATTCATCGGGCATACCGTCGCCGTCGGTGTCGGTCGGTACAGTGTAATTCTTGTCATACTCATAGAAGCCCTCGACGTCGTTCTCAGTGTCGATAATACCGTTGTTGCCATGGCTGCCGGTTCCGTTCTGCACGTCGGCTGCCACTCGGCGTTCGACTGCATCGCGGTTGACTGTACCTGCTTTGGCTACAACTGTCTTGAAGGCATCCTCTGCACTCTCGAAGTCATAGAGCATGTATTCCTCGGGGACATACTGACCGTAGGGCTTGACAACGCTGTATCTGTACCACGGAGTCTTTGTCACGATGCGCTCGTCGACACGGATGTCGGAGAGACTGTAGGTCTCCGCTGCCATTCCCTGCCAGTTGTCGGCTGTGGCGTTGGCGATACCCTCGGCGATGTTACCGTTAACATACCACTTCGCGGGACCCCATGAGGTGGCACCGGGACGGGCGTAGCTTGAATTCACGAACTCTACCTTCGACTTATCCGAAACGGGACCGGGCTTGTAGTAGTTGTTCATGAAGTTACATTCGTGGGCCGAATTGTTGCCGTTGAACTTGGAAATCTCAGCAGTGTTCTCACCGCCGTAGCATCCGCCGCGTTTTCCGTAGTTGTAGTTGACGTTGTTGACGTATTCCATGAACACCACATAGTCCTCGCCACGCGCGCCGTTCAGACGAGGTGAGCGGCTGTTGTTGTGGGCAAGAAGATTGTGGTGGTATGTGGCAGGCGAACCGCCCCACTGGCAGCCGTAGCCACGGGCACCCTTCGAATGTCCGGCGTCATAGAGACCTTCGTGGACCATCGAATACTGGACGGTGAGGAAGTGGGAATCGGCGGTGTTCATATTCTCCTCGACCGACCATCCGAACGAGCAGTGGTCGATGATGAAGTTCATGCAGTTCTCGGCTCCGAGAGCATTTGCGGCAAGCACATTTCCCTTGACATCTTTCTGTCCGACACGGAAGCGGACATTGCGCACGATGAAGTTTTCAGAACCTCCGAAATTGACTTTGTTGTGGGTGATGACGATGCCTTCGCCGGGTGCGGTCTGTCCAGCGAGAGTCCAGTCGGAACGCTTGACACGCATGTCGGAGTTGAGCACGATTTCACCGCTCACCTCAAAGACGATTGTGATGGGTTCGCCGGGATACTGGTTGAAGGCCCAGCGGAGTGTACCCTCGGAATTGTCATCGGCGAGGCTTGTCACCTTGACCACCTTTCCGCCACGGCCACCGGTTGCATATTTGCCGAAACCTTCAGCGGTCGGGAATGCGAGGGGACGGACATCTTTGGGGACGTTTACGGCCTCTGAGGTCACGCCGTGGCGTGAAACCGAAGCAACGCTATAGTCTGTTGCCGAAGTGCCGTCAGAAAGCTCGAAAGTGCTGTCGGCGGTCATGGCGACGAAGTTGCCGTTGAGACGGATGATGTAGGCTACGCTTGCATCATTGCCTTCCCAAGAAATCGAACCTGACGAAACTGAAAAATTAGTAGGTGCGGGCGCGCCTTCGAGGATGCCTGCGAAATCAAAGGGCACGTCGGATAATTCAGAGAACAGGAATTCAGGATTCATGTAGGCCTTCACCTCAGCCTCTGTAGCTTGGTGGCTGAAGGATACGCGTCCTGAGGTAGCAATCGGGTTTCCGGCTGCATCAGTGTTGCCGTATTCATAGAATGAAGCTGTGTTCTCGCTTCCGCTCCAGTCTTTCCAGCCGAGAGCATTGATATGGGAGCCGAGGCGGCAGTTGATGAACATTGTGCCGGCATCCTCTTTCCACGGGCGGCCGAGGTAGTATTTGCCGTCAGCAACGCCCTCTTCAGCCTTGATGTCGCAGTTGCGGAAGAAGAGACCTGCGCGGAATTTCGACTCCGAGAGTTCGGGATACATGCGCTGCGAAAGCACAAGGCGCGAGTCGGAAGGAGCCGCGATATAGCCTCCCCCATTCAAGCAGAGGATGGTGCAATTTTCGAACCATTCGAGACCGCTGTCATAGATGAAGTCTGTCGCGCCGGAGATGGTGCAACCGGTGAAATATCCGCGTGAACCTCCTGCGGCTTTGTAGGTATCCTGATAGCCGGAGATGATGCAGTTCTTGAAGACATGAGCATCTGCTTCGGTGTAGAGTGCTTCGGCTCGGCCTACATTTCCGGCAGTGTTGCGGATGGTCAGGTTCTCGGCATAGAAGCGCGGGGTATAGACGTTGAGAGCGCTGCAGTCGTAGTATTGGCTGATGCTTCCGCTATCGCGGTCCTTTGACGATGTGAGGATGGTTGTTGCAGCGTCAGCGCCGATGAGCGAGATAAACTTGTCGTGCTTCTGGCGGGTGCCGCAATAGATGTTCTCGTCATAGACACCGGGAGCAATGTAGATGATGCCACGGTTGCCGTCGGGCACGGCGTCGATCGCAGCCTGGATGGTGGTGTGGTCGCCTGAGCCGTCAGGGTTGACGTAGAGGAGTGTGATTTCCGCATCGTCGTCGGGGGCGGGAACCGCGGGCTGTTCGGGTTCATCGCCTCCACCTTCAAATCCGAATTTCGAGAGGTCGGTCAGCTCGCCGACAGCTCCGACGGGATTGGCTTTGGCGTAGGCTGCAGCTTCGGCAGTCAGTTGGTCGCCGTAGATTTTGAGCTTATGGACACGGGGAGCCTGACGCTGTGCGAGCGGGTCGATTGTCTGCCATGAGAAGTCTGCTTTCTGCACCTGCGAATCGCTGTTTGCAGCGCCGTCGCCGTCCCAGACTCTCCAGCGGAGTGAGACATCTTTCTTGTCGATGACATTCTCCATGAAATATCCCTGGTCAGAGAAGATGGTGTAGCCAGACTTGTGCTTCTCCGAACCCATCCATACGAGGGGTTCCCAGTCGCCATCGCCGACCTTGATGTCACACTTGATACCGCGGCCCCATGAGGTTGATGACCATGACCACTGTATGCGTTCGACGTAGGGGATGTGGTCGATTTCCATCCATCCGTGGAGCGATGTCACGCCGTCTTCGGATGGATTGCGACACATCTGTACGAATCCGGCCTCGCCTTTGACGGGCTTGCCGTTTTCAAACACGATGTTGTCTTCAAGATAGGTCGTGTGGCCGGGCTGCTTCCAGTCGTTGTAGGTTGTCGCGTTCTTGTCTTCGTAATACTGGCGTGAGAATGCTGCCGTAGCGGCCGCAAGTCCGTTGCTCGAAGCGGTGGTGGCGAAGGTGCAGTTGTGGAATAGAATCGGATAGTTCACGCCTTCCGAGCCGATAGCCGGAGTTGTGAGGACGGCGTTGACATAGACACCCGATGCGAATTCCGGACATTGCATTCCGGTGCCTGAATTGCCCCATGTGTTGGGCCAGGAGGTGTCGGAAAAGTTGATGTCGATGATTTTCGGGGAGGTTGAGGTGTCGGTCCATTTCTCGACAATGCACGATGGATCTTTTTCGCCCGGTTGCTGGGCATAGAGGTCCACACTTTGCCAACCTGCTGCTACGAGAGCCCCCACTGCAAGATAGCGGTAGATTTCTTTCATAGGTAGGATTTTAGGTGGTTTATTAAAAATGTATTTCTTAACTTTAAATTCTTTTGCAAATATATTAATTATCTGATTTATTGCCAAATCCCACCCTGCGGAGATGTCCGCATTTTAAGAATGATTGTGAATTTACCGCAGCCTATTTGTCGTTGTAATGGCCTTCAAGTTCAATTACCATTACCATGACCTTATCATCATAAATATCATATATAATCCGGTCGTGAGCGCTTATATGACGTGAATAAGTCACGTCTCCTCCTCCTTTCAGCGCTTCTGGATGGCCTGTGCCCGTGCGTGGATGCTCCATGAGTTCATGGAGTATCTTTAGTAGTTTCTTATGCAGGAATGGATTGGATTTTTTCCACTTCCCGATAGTTTTGCTGACTTTTGGGTGAAAGTTTAGGCTATACATCAGAGAGAGTTGAAAAATTCATCGAGTTCTTCATGAGTGCTGCATTCAATGCATTCATGGTTGCGGTATGCTTTGCGTGCCTCATTGATTTTTTCCTGCAATTCGGGTGTGACAGTGAGTTCATCCTCGCTGACGGGGATGATAGCATATAGCTGCTTGTTTCTGCGGATGAGGATGCTTTCGCCATTATCCACCCGGTTGAGAGAGGCGGCCATGTTGTTTCTGAAATTGCTTACGCTTATCGTATTCATCTGTCGGTCATTTTTATTGCAATGTAAAGATAGTTGTTTTTACTCATACAAACAAAAATTATGTACAAAAATATGTACATATTTATGGATAGTTAATCTTCCCGTCATTATCAAGCTCCTTGTTGATATAATTTCACAGTTGGAGTGAACTTTAGTTGTCGCCGGAGTGTTTGACTGAAAGTTAACAGTTACTCACAATTTTTCAAATTCATAAACTGATGAAGAAGTTCTATCTATTGCTTATGGTGTGCGTGTTTTCATGCGTTGCATGGAGTTGTTCGGATAATGACGACGACGATTGGGATGTGCCCATCTCGATTTCCGACCTTCCTATCAACACTCAATCCTTTATTTCCACATTCTATCCCGGCGAAAGGGTAGTTAAAGTCACAAAGGAGATCGAACATGACACATTGAAGTATGAGGTTGAATTCGCCAGCGGTCTGGAAATTGAATTTGATGAGTATGGCGACTGGACTCATATCGAAGCTGCCAAAGGTCAGCGCATCCCGACGGGTGTCGTGCCTGAAATCAGCGAATATGTGGGTCTGCATTTCGGAAATATGGGCATCCACGAGATTACCTATAAGTATTGGGGTTATGAAGTGGAGCTGCTTGACGGTACCGAGCTTCTTTTCGATTCTGATTTTACATTCATCGGCTACGACAGCTAAACTTAAAAATACATTTCTGCCTGACTTTGCAATAAAAACCGGGCCCGGATTCAAAAAAGCGTTTGAATCCGGACCCGGTTGCCTTTTTGTATAGCCTACACGATGACGCATATCCATAGAGTTGCCTGATTTGTCGGTTATAGGGGGATTTTGGTAGGTAAATGGTGGTATTTTGAAAAATGGAAAAAGTCTGTAAAAGAATAAATATGTATAATTGTGTTAAATTAATTTAACTTTTGTATTATATTTTATTAACAATTGGGGGGGGGTAATTTTTAGGTTTTAATAATTTTTATTCGTTCCTTTGCAACACGTTAGTGTATCAATTTGCTATTTTAATCAGTTTAATTGTTGCAAATCGTCACAAAACTACAGCCTAAATACTACATATTATACATTCTCTCCATGTTGTAGGTACAATAAGCCAATAAAATCAAGATATGAGTATTTAATATTTTTTTGTTAAGAAAGTTTTATCGCAGTTTATATATGTTTAATTCCAATTAGTATGAAAAAGCTATTTTTCTTGCTGATGACAGTCCTCGCGGTCACGCTCAGTGCAAGCGCTCAGACCAGGACCGTAAGAGGTATTGTCATCTCCGGCGACGACGAAGAACCGGTCGTTGGAGCTTCCGTGATGGTAGTGGGGACCCAGTTGGGTGCCAGCACCGATGTTGACGGTAAGTTTTCAATTCCCAACGTGCCTCAGAGTGCCAAGTCGCTTCGCGTAAGCTATGTGGGTATGACTTCACAGGATGTGCCTATCACCAAGGGTGAGATCCGCATCGTTCTCGGTCTTAATTCCGAGCTTCTCGATGAAGTCGTCGTGACCGCCCTCGGCATCTCGCGCTCGGAAAAATCCCTCGGCTATTCGGCCACTCAGGTCAGCTCAAAGGAGATTGAGAGCGCCCAATCCAGCAATGTCATGCAGGCTCTGCAGGGCAAGGTGGCCGGTCTTCAGATTCAGGAAACATCAAGCGCTCCGGGTGCCGCACCCAATGTCAATATCCGCGGTCTCGGTTCTATCAACGGCAGCAATCAGCCCCTCTATGTGGTCGACGGTGTGCCTTTGCAGAACAGCTCATACTCCGGTCAGGGCAATGCAGTGTCGACCGGCGGTGTGACCAATATCTCCCCCGACGACATCGCCTCGCTCACCGTCCTCAAAGGTGCTGCCGCCACATCGCTCTACGGTTCGCGCGCGGCCAACGGTGTCATCATCATCACGACCAAGAGCGGAAGCAAGGGTGACGGCAAGAACTACTCCATCACCTACAGCGGCAACGTCGAGGCTTCGCGCGTGGCTTTCCTCCCCGAGATGCAGAACAAGTGGGGACAGGGATGGAACGGTAACCAGACCTATATTGAGAACGGTTCGTGGGGTCCCGCGCTCGACGGCAGCCGTCAGGTCTACGGTCCCATCTGGAACCACCAGCAGCTCATCCACACCTATGATGCCAAAAAGAACAATGTCCGCGACTTCTTCGACACAGGCTGGTCGCAGAAACACAATGTGGCCCTCAGTGGTGTCAGCAAAGACCAGGCGATGACCTACTATCTCTCGTATGGTTTCGCAGGTGTCGACGGAATGATTCCCACCGACCAGGACTCCTATCGCCGCAACACCATCTCCTTCCGTGGCAGCTATCAGCCCGAAAAATGGATCAAGGTCTCGAGTTCGATGAACTTCGCCAACTACCGCACGAAGACAGTCGGCACCTATCAGGGTACTTCAGTGATGGACGGTGTGCTTGAGATGCCCCGCGATGTATCCATCGTCGACATGAAGAACCTCAGCAGCCCCTTCAACACTCCGGAGGCCTATTTCACTCCCTACGGTATCACCAACCCCTACTGGGCGCTCAACAACAACAAATTCGAGACCTACGGCAAGCAGATTTACGGCAAACTCCAGCTCGACCTTATGCCGGTCGACGGTCTTACGCTCACCTACCGTTTCGGTCTCGACTATTCGGACTACGACAACAAGATGGGCTATCCCCAGATTGCACTTGACGATGCCCTTATCGACGAGGACTATGGCTATGCTCCCAGCAACATGAACCAGGCAGGCTACGTATATGCTTACTACCGCCGTGCCCATGAGCTCAACCATGACTTCCTTGCGAACTACAACAAGAAATTCCTTGACAACCGTCTCGATGTCAACGTCACCGCAGGTGTCAATGTCAACGAGCGTTACTCGACCTATCTCAGAGGCCAGTCCGACGACCTCGCCATCAACACCGGCTACTGGCAGCTCGGCAACGGTGCCACCTGGACCACCCTCGGTGAAGGCCAGACCAAGCGCCGTATGGTCGGTCTCTTCGGCTACCTCTCGCTCGGTTGGGACGACTTCCTCTTCCTCGATGTCACAGGCCGCAACGACTGGTCATCCACCCTTCCCATCAACAAGAATTCATTCTTCTATCCCGGTGTGACCCTCAGCGGAATCTTCACCCGCTTCATCGAGGACAAGAGTGTGCTCTCGTTCGGTAAGATCCGTCTCGCCTACGGTAAGACCGGTAACGATGCCGATCCCTACTACACTTCGACTAACTATTCCCAGGCCTACACCAACGGTTACTATGGAAACTATATCATCCAGTTCCCGTTCAATAGCGTCAATTCCTTCATGGCCTCGAATACCTCCGGAAGTAATACCCTCCGTCCCGAGATGACCTCGGAGTTCGAGGTCGGAACAAACCTCAAGTTCTTCAACGGCCGCATAGACCTTGATGCAACTTACTACAACCGCGTCACTGACGACCAGATCTTCACCCTCCCGATCGACCCTTCTACCGGTTTCAGCTATCAGGTGACCAACTTCGGTAAGGTCCGCAACCGTGGTGTCGAACTCATGCTCAACACCATCCCTGTCCAGCTCCCCAACTTCCAGTGGGAACTCGGTCTCAACTTCTCGGTCAACCGCAACAAGGTGCTCTCCATGCCTGAATCGCTCGAAGGCGGAAAGGTCAATATTTACAATTTCAGTGCCGGCGACGATGCTGTCTACATGTATGCCGAGGAAGGCAAGCCTCTCGGAACATATTACACCTATCTTCCCCAGTTCGTGACCGACAAGGACAGCCCCTACTATGGCTCTCCCATCGTCGATTCCCACGGTCAGCCCGTGATTTCCGATGAGCTCCAGTACACCGGCTCAACCATGAATCACAAATGGACCGGTGGCGTGACCACCTCGTTCACCGCCTACGGTGTCACCCTCAGCGCAGCTCTCGATGTCCGTTATGGAGGCAAGATGTTCTCGCGCACCAAGAACCTCATGCAATTCACCGGCAACGGTGCTGTCACCGGCTACAACGAACGCCGTCCCTTCATCATCCCGAACTCGGTCGTTGACAACGGTGACGGAAGCTATTCGGAGAACACAACTCCCATCTACATAGCCGACAGCAGTTACCAGACCTATTTCAATGACTATGGCTGGGGTAACGGTGGCATGGCTTATCTCATCAACCGTACCTACGCCAAGCTCCGCAACATCTCCCTGAGCTGGAACGTGCCCTCAAAGTGGCTCAGCAAGATTTATCTCAAGGAACTTGTCGTGACCGCCTACTGCAACAATGCCTTCATCTGGACTGCAAAGGACAACCGCTATGTAGACCCCGAGACCACTTCTGTGACCTCCTACGGTGACCTTGCCTACGGTTTCGGTGAGCTCTATTGCAACCCTTCGAGCCGCACATTCGGTCTTAACCTCAAAGTTAACTTCTAATAGGAAAGCAAGACAATGAAAAAAATCATATTGACCGGCGCATTGGCCCTCTCGCTCGGACTCGCATCATGCGACAACTACCTCGACATAAACCAGAGTCCCAACTCGCCTGCGGTCGAGAATCTTACCGCAAGCATGATATTTCCGGGTGCGGAGATGGCCTTCGCCAACAGCTACGGTGACTATTTCCGCATCACAGGCGGATATTTCGCCCAGCACTATTCACAGATATTCGGTACATCGAACTACCTTGACTACAGCAAGTTCATGCAGAGTGCCGTCCGTTCGAGCTCGACTTACACCAATCTGACCACCCGCACTCTCCAGAACATGGAGACTGTCAAGATTCTCGCTGAGAAGGATGGTGACTGGGGTTCGTATCTCGCCGCCACTGTTATCCGTGTGGCCACTTACGAAGCTTTTGTCGATGCCTACGGAGAGATTCCCTACTCCGAGGCGCTCGATATGGGCACCATAACTCCCCACTATGACGACGGCAAGGATGTCTACACAGGCATTGTGGCCGAGCTCGACGCTGCTATCGCAAAGGTAAACGGCACCGAGAGTGTCTGCACCAACTTCCTTCTTCCCGGCGCGCTTGCATCGGAATGGGTCAAGGTTGCCAATGCGCTCAAACTCCGTCTGCTCATGCGTATGAGCAATGCTGTCGATGTGCAGTCGCAGCTCGCCTCCCTCATCGCAGCCGACAATTTCCCTTCTGCCGATGTTTCGTGGGCTAATTGCTGGAGCAATTCGAGCGGTCAGGCCAACCCCTTCTATCAGGAGGAATTCGCTACCTACTTCGGAAGCACCCAGCAGAATGCCATCCTCAATCTGGCCCTCTATGCCACCATGGATGCTTCCGACGACCCCCGTCTCAAGGCCTTCTTCGATCCCAACATCGCCAAGGGTGACTACACCGGTGGTGTCTCCGGCACTAACTTCTCGACAACCGCCGACTATAAGGCCAACTACTGGTGCCGTCCGGCAATGACCTACGATGCTCCCGTCTACTTCATCACCCTTTCGGAAATCGAATTCTTCCTTGCTGAGTATGAAGCCCGCTACGGTTCAGCCTCTGAAGCCGAGAGTCACTACAAGGCAGCCATCGAGGCCTCCTTCGCCTCGGCAGGCGTAAGCGGAACGGAAACCGTCCTCGCAGCCTATCCGTGGGATGCTTCCAACTATAAGAAGTGTATCGGTATCCAGAAGTGGGTCGCACTCAGCGGAACCAACAACTTCGAGGCATGGTGTGAGTTGCGCCGTCTCGGCTATCCCGCCTTCGGCACTGTCACCGGTGACCAGATTTATGATGAACTCAACGATGCCTACAATCCCTCGCTCCTCGTGCCTGGTACGCTCTACACACCCATCAAGTATAATTCATCGCTTGGTGCCAACAAGGTTCTGCAGCGCTGGCCCTATCCCGAAAGCTCGGCCAACAGAAACCAGAATACTCCCGACTACAAGGGGGATGCCACTCCGGTCTTCTGGGCAAATTGAAATTAACCGCTAAAAACGAAAAATGACAATGAAAAGATATATTTCTTTATTGGCTGTATCGCTCGCGATGGTGACCTTCACCTCCTGCGACAAGGATACCGAGGGATTGACCGACATCACCTACTATCCTGTGGTGGAACTCGAAGGCCCGGTCTATGAGCTTGTCACCGCAGGTCAGGCATTCACCGACCCCGGATGCACGGCAACTCTCGACGGTGTGGACGTGACCGACCAGATACAGGTCACCACGGCTCTCAATTTCAGTAATACTGCTCCCGGCTACTATCCGATTGTCTACAGCGTGACGAACGCAGACGGTTTCAGCGCATCGGCCACCCGCTATGTCCTCGTGGCTGACCCTGACGAACCAGCATCAGGTTTCTATACCGTCAGCACCGACAGCTACCGTGACTACAACGGCATCACTTATTTCGGAGGCTATCCGTTGACGGTGGTGGGCGACGGTAACGGCAACTATGAGATTTCAGACCTTCTCGGCGGTTGGTATGAGTATCGCGCCGGCTACGGCTCGGCCTACGCTCTTCAGGGTGACGTGAAGATTGATGCTGATGGTGTCATCACCCTCGTCGACAGCTACCTGATCGGTTGGGGTGACTCGGCCAACGGTATCACAGACGGCAAGTTTGACGCTTCGGCAGGGACGATTACATGGAATGTCAGCTATACCGACTATCCCTTCAATTTCATTGTAAACGCCACAAAGAATCAGTAAAAACAAAGCTCTAAAATTCTATTGAATCATGATAAAGACCTTGAAATATTTGTTTATGACGCTTGTCGTGGTGGCTCTCACCTCATGCGACAAGGAGGATATAGGGGAGACCGCTACCGTGAGCCTTGCAGGCGAATGGATGGTTACTGTTGATCTTGTGGACGCTTCGGGCAATGTCATTGCCGAGGATCCCTACGGCCTTGGTGTGATGCAGATCATCACATACAACACGGCTGCCAACGTCCCGACTGAGATGTGGCTCAGTGATCTCAGTAATTTCTGGGATTTCACAGTGAAAGTTCCCTGTGATGCTGCGGCTCAGACTTTCGGAGCGTCAAGCCCCTTGCAGAACACTTCCTACGATTGCACCGTGACCATTACTGACGGTAAGGTGGTCTATGGCGGTACTGTCTCGCCGAGCGGAGCCAAGGCTGATGCTATCAGCTTCCTCGTTGAGTTCAGCGATGACGACCCCGGCATGAAGTACCTCATGCACGGCTACCGCCGCACCGGCCTCAATGGCGGAGCAGAGTAGGATGAAGGGGAGTTGGGCTTCGGATGGTTCGGACCTTTCGGACCTTTCGGACCAGTCGGACAGTTCGGACAGTTCGGACAGTTCGGACAAGTCAGACAAGTCGGACTCGTCGGACCTTTCAGACCAGTCAGACCCGTCAGACTCGTCCAACATCTCCCACAATTCCGACCTTCGAGGAGTTTCTTCTCTCCGACATTAAGCCTGAAATAAGTTGCTGACCCTATCGGATATATAGTAGTTACTAACCCTATACTAAATTTGTTCAATAGTTAACAATTCAAATAGCGAAGTAGAAACAGAATAATTTTCTATGACAAAGGGACCTCCCGGGCGTGATGCCTCCGAGGTCCCTATTTCTATGCCTTGATGTCCGCATGAGATTACCTCGTTCGTTTTAGTTTTCGACAGTCGGTCGGCATTGATTGCAGCTTTATGTTGTGGTTGGAGGTGGTTTTCACCGGGGGTGCAGTTGGGAGAGGTTTTCATTGGTGGTTACAGTCGGGTCGCGGTTTTCATTGGAGGTTGTGGTTGGGTCGCGGTTTTCATTGGAGGTTGTGGTTGGGTTGCGGTTTTCATTGGAGGTTGTTGTTGGGTTGCAGTTTTCATTGGAGGTTGTGGTCGGGTTGCGGTCTTCATTGGAGGTTGTGGTTGGGTTGCGGTTTTTATGTTTTGATGTCCGCAGGACATCGATTTTTTCGTAACCCTGTACATCGGAGCGTAGCGGAGATGTGCAGGGATTAATGCCCGCAACGTAGGCGGGGTGTCCGTCAGGACACCGATTTACGGATTTAGATTACGGATTTAGATTACGGATTTAGATTACGGATTCAGATTGCAGATTCAGACTACAGATTTAGATTTCCGAGTTTATTTGGCATACGCGCTACAGCGCGTCCCTACAGCATGTCCGATTGAGTCCGATTGAGTCCGAGTGGGGTCCGAGAGTGGACGGATAGGCAAAAAAATTCACCCCCGCTGTCGGTGGATGACGGTGGGGGTGTGTAGGGGTGTAATGTGTGTTCAGAGGGGCGTAGGATTATTTAGAGGCTGCGTCCTGGGCGCGTTCGAGATATTTCTTGATGTCTACGCCGATTTCTGAACCATAGTTGGGATAGTTGTTGAGGATTTCCTCATAGATGGCTACCTCAGCCTTGAAGTCCTTCTGTTCGCGGAGCACGGTTGCTTCTTTGAGAAGGAAGGCGGGAGTGTAGTGGGGATTGTTGTCGGAAATCTTTACGGCATCCTTGTAGCAATCGATGGCCTGAGGATATTGCTTGAGGTTCACATAGCAGTCGCCTTCGAGTGACTTGGCGGAAGCGCCGATGATTGTCTCTGACGAAGAATAGCTCTTGAGATAGTTGATAGCCTCTTCATACTTGCCGTTCTTGTAGAGAAGGATAGCGGCGTTGAGGTTGGCAAGGTTGCCGGCATCATAACCGTGGTCGGCTGCCACCTGCTGATATTTGGCGAGGGCGATTGAATCGTTGCCCATGAGCAACTCAATGTCGGCCTGACCGAGAGCGGTATTGGCTGCGTTCTGACCGGGCTGGCGGATTGCATAAACGTAAAGGAGAATGATTGCGACAACGGCTGTCACAGCGACACAGGCCCAGACTACAACCTTGGGATTGCTCTGGACTTTTTCACCAATGCCGGTGAGGGTGTCGTTCACCTCGTCGATTGAGGTGCGGGTTTCTTCAGTGGGCTTGTTGTTTGCCATTTTTATGTGATTCGTTTTGATTTATTAACTAAATTGACGGTAAAATGCGGATTTAAAAGCTTTTATCCGCTTCCAATGTGCAAAATTAGGGAATATTCTCCAATAAATGAAATTTATAAGCCGGAATTTTGCTGATATTAATGATAATGAGGGATTATAGGGTAGGGGTTTGAACCTTCCGCGCCTTGCGTGCGTATTACTTATATAAGCATCAACTATTTATTTCAAGTATTTATTTCAAGGCGATGAAAGTAGGATTTTTTGTGCCGTGCTATGTTGACATGCTCGCGCCCAGGGCGGCGATTGCGAGCTACGAACTTCTGCGCAGGTTTGATCTCGATGTCCATTATATAGAGCAGGCCTCATGTTGCGGTCTGCCGATGACCGACATGGGCTATGAGCGCAAGGCCTGTCATGTCGAGAACAATCTCGTAAAGTATTTCTCCGGTTATGACTATGTGGTGATTCCTTCGGGAATCTGCACGGATCAGGTGCGCTATCATCTTGATTCAGTCGAGAAGACCCCGGAGGTGCAGCATATACTCGACACCACCCACGACATTGTGGATTTTCTTCATGATGTCCTGCAGGTCAAGAGTCTGCCGTGGGCGAAGTTTCCCCATCGTGTGGCGCTCCACAACGGTTGCCATTCGCTGCGCTATCTCCATCAGGCACGTCCGACCGAACTGATGATTCCCGATTTCTCAAAGCCTGCCGACCTTCTCAATCTCGTCGAGGGTCTGGAGGTGTGTTATGCCACCCGTCGCGATGAGTGCTGCGGGTTTGGAGGCACTTTTGCCATCTGGGATCAGAGTTGTGCGGGACAGCAGGGTCTTGACAAGGTGAGTGACTATGAGCGCAATGGCCTGAAGTATGTCACGAGCGCCGATTTCTCCTGCCTCATGCATCAGCAGGGTGTGGCGCGGAAGTTCGGCGTGGACATCAAGACCTACTATATCGCTGAAATCCTTAATGGAACGGCGGAGGCATGAGTTATCCTTATCATAGTATAGAGATTAAAGTATAGAGTATAGATAATGGTTTTGGCTGTCGGTATTTTTATGATGCCTTATATTGGCGTTGTAGGGACGCGCTGTAGCGCGTATGCCGGATGTGGTCTCACTATTTAGGTTCGCTTCAGCCAATTATTTATCTTGCTATTTGGCATTTCTATTAATCTCGATTTTCTAATCTCTATTTTCCCACCCGCCCAATTATCGAAAAAATAATATCAAAGGTTTAGAGTCAAGTTATGAGTCAGGTCAATCAGGTTAAATTGGGAGCGAAGTTCATTGCGGATACTCCCCATCGCGTGAGCCACGACCGCTGTCTGTGGGCTGCGCGTATGCGTCGCGACAAGGTTGCTTCGGAAATTCCGGAGTGGGAGGAGATGCGGAGTCTTGCTTCGCAGATAAAGCTGCACACGCTCACTCATCTGGACCGTTATCTGGAGGAGTTTGAGACCCGTCTGAAGGAGAACGGCGTACATGTCCATTGGGCTGAGGATGCGGAGGAACACAACCGTATTGTCCATGAAATCTTCACCGCCCACCATGTTAAGACCGTCACCAAGGGTAAGTCCATGCTGATGGATGAATGCGGGATGCGTGAGTATCTTGAAGCGCGCGGAATAGATGTCTACGAGGCCGATTTAGGTGAGCGTATCCAGCAGCTCGACAATCAGCGTCCGTCGCACATCGTGATGCCTGCCATCCACAAACTGCGGGGAGATGTGGCCAAACTCTTTGCCGAGAAACTCGGAAGCGACCCGGACATTGATGATCCTCACTATCTCAACAGTGTCATGCGCAAGAATATGCGTCAGAACTATATAAAGGTCGATGCGGGGATGAACGGTGTGAACTTCGCCGTGGCTGAGACGGGTACGATTGTCGTGGCTACAAATGAGGGGAACGCTGACATAAGCGCTAACGTGCCTCCGCTCTTTGTGGCAAGTGTCGGAATTGAGAAACTGATTCCGAGACAGCGCGATCTTCCTCTGTTCATCCGTCTGCTCTCGCGCAGTGCCTTAGGCTTTGACATCACGCAATATACGTCGCACTACACCCGTCCGCGCAAGGGGCAGGAGATGCACGTCATCATCGTCGACAACGGACGGTCGAAGCGCCTCGGTGCCGACTATTTCGAGGTGTTGAAGTGTATACGCTGCGGTGCGTGTATGAACACCTGTCCGGTGTTCCGACGCACGTCGGGTATCAGTTACGATGCACCTTACATGGGCCCCATTGGTATAGTCCTGGAGCCGAGTTATGACCTTCACAGCTATGCGCGTCTCCCCTATTCCTGCACCCATTGCGGTTCATGTGGGAATGTCTGTCCGGTGAAGGTGCCGATTCCTGAATATGTGTTCTATTGGCGCACCGAGGTTGTGGAACGGCATGAGGATGAGCTTATGCACCGCATGGAGGAGAGCGGAATGGCTCTTGCATTGCGTAATTCGACCAATCTCTCACATGCGGAGAAGCTCGGACTTTGGGCACTTCGGAATCTTCCGAAATGGCTTCTCAATTCTCCTGCCAATCCCTGGGCCAAGGACCATGCCAACCCCGACCCTCCGAAGGAGACGTTCAGGGAGTACTATTTTAGAAGTATTAAGGATAAAGGATAAAGTGTTAAGTTTTAGTATAGAGGTTAAAGTATAGAGTATAGATAATAGTTTTGGCTGTCGGGGTCGTTATTTGCCTCGTTATTAGGACTGGTTGTAGGGACGCGCTGTAACGCGTATGCCGAATGACCATTACATACGCCTAAATCAATTATACACTCTTACAATGACTGTTATATGCTCTTGCTGTTTGTATGACTACGGTGCCTTGGCTAAAAATTATATATTTTTGGTGTGGAAATGACCGGATGGGTCCTTTGAATTATGAATTTAGAATTATGAATTTTGCATTATGAGCAAGGATGTTCTTTCGGCTTCGGTTCAGGAGTCGTCGCGAGATAGGATAATGGCCCGCATACGGGCAGGACGTGAGCGCCACACAGAGGTTGGTTTGCCGGATGTGCCTATGTATGACATCAAGGGTGATAAGGTGGAGAATTTTATTGCCAAGCTTGAGGGTTTTGACGGTAAGGCTGTGAGGGTCCCGACCCGTGGGGATGCGCTCAGATGGCTTGCTGAAAATCTGGAGACTGACGGTAAGACCGTTTATTCGGCGGTCGCAGGTTTCAAAGGCAATTTCGAGGTTGATTCCACGACCGATCCTCATTCGGCCAATGTGGTTGACATCTGCGTGGCCAACGGTATCCTCGGAGTCGGGGAGACGGGTTCGATATGGGTCACTGAGGAATCGCTCGGACTGACGGCCTGTGCGTTGTTCTCGACCGATCTTTATCTGCTTCTCGAAGTTGACAAAATCTACAGCGGTCTGCATCAGGCCTACGCCGCGCTCAATCTGGCAAACGGCCGCTATGGAGCTTTCTACACAGGTCCATCGGCCACTGCCGACATAGAGGCTGTCCATATCACCGGTGCGCAGGGCGAAATCTCACTCACTGCTATACTGATAGGATAAAAAGGGATGTCTCTTGCTGTTGGAAATTCGGAGGGAGTTGCGTAACTTTGGGGCATGAAAAAGATTGTGATTCTCGACGGCTATGTGGCCAACAGCGGCGACCTTTCGTGGGATGCCCTGAAAGAGTTAGGGGAGTTGACGGTCTACGACCGCACGGCTCCTGATGAGGTTGTGGCCCGTGCCAAGGATGCCGAGGCCATATATACCAACAAAGTGCTTATCACCGATGAACTTATGGGTGAATTGCCCGACCTGAAGTTTATCGGAGTGCTTGCGACGGGCTACAATAACGTGGACATCGAGGCCGCCAAGCGTCGCGGTATCACCGTCTGCAACGTTCCTGCCTATTCGACTGATTCGGTTGCGCAGCTCGTGTTTGCCCATCTTCTCCACATCATAAACACCATCGGCGATTATGCAGATTCTGTCAACCATGGCGAGTGGGCCGGAAACCGCGATTTCAGCTATCGACTGAGTGCTTTCAACGAGCTTGCAGGAATGACGATGGGAATCATCGGCATGGGTAACATCGGGCGTCGTGTAGCCGCCATAGCTCAGGCTTTCGGGATGAAGGTGATTACCAATTCGGGGCGTGAGCTTCCCGAAGGGGTGGAGCGCGTCGGACTCGACGAGCTTTTCAAGCGGAGTGATGTGATTTCGCTTAATTCAGCCCTCACTCCTGCCACGAAGGGAATCATCAACCGCGAGGCTCTGGCGATGATGAAACCTACTGCTGTATTGATCAACACTTCCCGCGGACCGCTTGTCGACGAGGAGGCTCTGGCCGATGCTCTGCGTGAGGGACGGATTGCCGGTGCAGGAATAGATGTGCTTTGCGAGGAACCGCCACGTTCGGGTTCGCCGCTTATCGGATGTCCGCGCTGCTATGTCACGCCTCATATCGCCTGGCAGTCATCACAGGCCCGTCAGCGTTTGGTCGACATCTCGATTGAGAATCTGCGGAAGTTCTGCTTCGGGGAGCCGCAGAATGTGGTGTCGTGAAGCAGATACAAAAGAACAAAAGGAGAGAAGGGACAAAAGAATATATGCAGTCCCTTATTACAGCACCTCTTCTTATGAATCTGTGTAACTAACCATCCATCTCCTATTTAATAATAGGCTTGAGGAAATAGTGTGGGTGGTTTGCGTAAATACACGCATAAGGGTTTGCATAAGAAAAAATTTGTGACTACCTTTGCAGCGGTCAAAGCCGGGCATAACTCTTCAAGGGTCGCCTTAAGGCTATGGACTATCGGGGCGTAGCGCAGTCCGGTTAGCGCACCTGCTTTGGGAGCAGGGGGTCGCGAGTTCGAATCTCGCCACCCCGACATGAAATAAAGAATCCATCTGTAAGTAACATTGCAGATGGATTTTTTTTGTTTTTGATGGGATAGGGGGGAAGGTAATTGGAAATTGTGGGAACCGTGTGTCAGTTGAAAATATTATAATTATATTATAATTTTCATTATAATGTTATTGTAATATTGCAAACATTCCATATCTTTGCGTCGTTGAAGAGAAATAAGGATTATGTTGATCCTATACGTCATCGACAACCTGACAGCTTTATAGATTATACTAATTAATTTCAGATTATCATGTTAGCCAAGATTTCCCAAGTCGGTACATCTGTCGGGGTAATTATCCCGCGATACATTGCAAATGAAGGCGGATTCAAGAAGGGTTCGTCAGTTAATATCGAGTTTAAAAACAATCAGATTGTCATCTCAAAACCTCAGACAAGACGCGAAGGGTGGGCAGAGGCATTCGCTGAATATGCGAAGGAGGGTGAGGATGCTATGCTGCTGCCTGACCACCTTGATTCAGAGTCTATTGAATTGATATGATATTTTTTCTGTTCAATAAGAAAAATTTTAAACCGAAATAAAGCCGACTATGAAGAGATTTCAATTGTATTGGGTGAATCTTGATCCAACCGTGGGGGCTGAAATGAATAAGACGAGGCCATGCCTGATTATCTCGCCCGACGAGATGAATGCTTTCCTCAGGACAGTGATGATTGTGCCCCTGACTTCACCGGAAAGGAATCTACCAACCAGAATACTGATTAAGGCAACAGAGACAAGTGGGTTGAAGAATAATAGTTATGCGGTACTTGACCAGATAAAGACAGTCGATAAATCAAGACTGTCCGGATTGATTGGAGAAATATCAGAGGATGAGATGCATGATATAGTGGATACGTTACAGCGGATGTTTGGGTATTGACCTGCGCATTGAATTTTGAGTCAAGGAAGCCTGCCTATACATTCCGGTTGCTTTTTGTTCCATTTCATACATGAGTAGGGAAAATAGATTATAGTCTTCGGGGTGTCAGCCGATGATTTGCTGGAGGATGGCGACGGCGGTTTCGACGGTGTCGACGTCGGCGATGGCGAAGGAGCGTTTGCCGTTGCGTTCGCGTATCTGGACGCGGCGCGGGTTGGCGGTGAGATAGTTGAGCATTTTGCCGAACATCTCGGACTGATAATATGCCTTGTTGCTCTCGTCGACAAAGAAGGTGTACATCTTACCCTGTTTCAACGACACTTTCTCGATGCCGAGACGGCGGGCGAGACGGCGCAGACGGGGGATGCGCAGGAGTTCGGCTGTCACCGACGGGATGGCTCCGAAGCGGTCGGTCAGGCGGTTCTTGAAGGCCTGGAGGTCGATTTCGCGTTCGATTCCGTCGAGTTCCTGATAGAGGGATATGCGTTCGCTTTCGGTGGGTACATAGTCGGCGGGGAGAAGCAGTTCCATGTCACTCTCAATGACGCAGTCGGCAACATAGTCGGTGGTCTCCTCGTCGCCGAGGCGATCGGCTTGCTCGAGGTCAGAGAATTCTTCGGTGCGGAGTTCGGTGACGGCTTCCTTAAGGATTTTCTGATAGGTCTCGTAGCCGAGGTCGGCGATGAAGCCTGACTGTTCGGCACCGAGCAGATTGCCCGCTCCACGGATGTCGAGGTCCTGCATGGCGATATGGATACCGCTGCCGAGCTCGCTGAAACTCTCGATGGCCTGCAGACGGCGGCGCGCTACGGGCGAGAGGGGGACGTGGGGCGGTACGAGCAGATAGCAGAATGCCTTGCGGTTGCTGCGGCCTACTCGTCCACGCAACTGATGAAGCTCGCTCAGACCGAAATTTTGGGCGTTGTTGACGATTATGGTGTTGACGTTCGGCATGTCTATGCCGCTTTCGATGATGGTCGTGGCGATGAGCACATCATAGTCATGGTTGGCGAAGTCGATGATAGCCTTCTCGAGTTTTTCGGGGGGCATCTGGCCGTGGGCCACGATGATGCGCGCGTCGGGCACAAGGCGTTTCACCTGCGCTTCGAGTTCGTAGAGACCCTCGATGCGGTTGTTGATCATGAACACCTGGCCGTTGCGCGACAGCTCGAAGTTGACCGCTTCGGCGATGATGTCGTCGCTCCCTGCGCTGACGGAGGTGATGATGGGATAGCGGTTGGCCGGAGGAGTATTGAGCGATGTGAGGTCGCGCGCACCCATGAGCGAGAATTGGAGTGTACGGGGGATGGGGGTCGCACTCATGGTGAGGGTGTCGACGTTGACCTTCATCTGTTTCAGCTTCTCCTTGACTGCCACGCCGAATTTCTGCTCCTCGTCGACGATGAGGAGGCCGAGGTCCTTGAACTTCACCTCCTTGCCGATGAGCTTATGGGTGCCGATGAGGATGTCAATCTTGCCTTCGGCGAGGTCCTTGATGATTTCGCGCACCTGTTTGGCGGTTCGTGCGCGGGATATGTAGTCGACCCTCACGGGGAGTTCCTTAAGGCGTTCGCGGAAGGTGTTGTAGTGCTGATAGGCAAGGACTGTGGTCGGGACGAGCACGGCTGTCTGCTTGCCGTCGACAGCGGCCTTGAACGCCGCGCGGATGGCAATCTCCGTCTTGCCGAAACCGACGTCGCCGCAGATGAGGCGGTCCATCGGCTTCTCGCTCTCCATGTCGGCCTTCACGGCTTTTGTGGCTGTGAGCTGGTCTGGGGTGTCCTCATAGATGAAGGATGCTTCGAGTTCCTGCTGCAGATAGCTGTCGGGGGCGAAGGCATGGCCTTTCTCCTCCTTGCGGGCGGCATAGAGCTTGATGAGGTCGCGGGCAATGTCCTTAAGTTTCGACTTTGTGCGCTCCTTCATCTTGTTCCATGCGCCGGAACCGAGTTTGTTGATTTTCGGCGGTACACCCTCCTTGCCACGATACTTTGCGAGCTTGTGGAGGGCATGGATGGAGACGAAAATAATGTCATCGTTGGCATAGACGAGTTTTATCATCTCCTGAGTCTTGCCGTTGACGTTTGTGCGGAGGAGACCGGCGAATTTTCCCACGCCGTGGTCCACATGGACAATGAAATCTCCCGGCTCTATGGCGCTGAGTTCCTTGAGCGAGAGTGCGAGCTTGCCGGAGCGGGCACGATCGCTCTTGAGGGTGTATTTATGGAAACGGTCGAAAATCTGATGGTCGGTGAAGACGCATATCTTGAGCGAATGGTCGGTGAAACCTTCGTGGAGTGTTGAGAGAACGGGCGCGAAGACAATGTCGTCGCCACGGTCGGCGAAGATGACTTTCAATCGCTCAATCTGTTTCTCGCTGTCGCTGAGGATATAGATTTTGTAGCCTTCAGAGAGGAATTTGGTGAAACTTTCGCTGATTAGCTCGAAGTTCTTGTGGTAGATGACCTGCGGGGAGCATTTGAAATCGAGGCTTGCCTTTGCCGAGGGGTCGGGCTGGGCGGCGGCAGTGAAACGCAGTTGGGTGAAACCGACGAACTTGCGGGCAAAATCATCGCCGTCGACCACCTGCTTCATTGCATTGGTGTCGGACTCGCCGGCAACAATTGCGCTCTCCGAGAGTTCCTCGTTTCCGATGGCTTTCACGCGCTCTACGGTGAAAAGGGCGTCGCGCACCACAAAGAGAGTCGATGGGTCAATGAAATCAAGAAGCGATTCGCCGGATGCCTGCGAGGCCACTCCGGATGTGATGGCCACTTCGTCCATCTGCTTTTCGGACAACTGGGTCTCGATGTTGAACGTGCGGATCGAGTCGATGTCATCGCCGAAGAAGTCGACACGGAAGGGGAGTTCGTTACTGTAGCCGAAGATGTCGAGGATTGAGCCTCGCGCAGCGAACTGCCCCGGTTCATAGACATAGTCCACCTCGAGAAATCCATTGGCGCGAAGCCATTTGATTGTTTCCATGAGGTCTACCTGGGTATCCTTGCGCAGATGGAGTGTGTGTTTGTCAATCACCTCGCGGCGCGCAACCTTCTCGGCAAGAGCTTCGGGATAGGTGACCACATAGACCGGAGGATGCTCGGAATACCAACGGTTGAGGGCCTCCGTGCGGAGTATCTGTGAAGGAGGGTCGACCTGACCATACTTGATGTCGCGCTTGTAGCCGGAGGGGAACATCAGCACCTTGTCCTCGCCGACGAGGCGAGAGAGATCATGATAGAGATAGCCGGCGTCGTCGAGCGAATCGCCTACGACTACGGTCGGAACCTTGCGCGGAGGTATTGCGCCGAGCATCATCGCTGGAGCCGATCCGGCGAGGTTGTAGACGGACACTATCGCAGCCTCGCCGCCGAGAGCCTTCTGAAGGGCTTCCCGGCGGCGGGCAGTCATGAATTCATCGCTGAGTTGCTGAATGGTCATAATCAGATGCTATGTTCTGTTCCGGAGTCTTGAAGGGCACAGAAAGACATAATGGTCAGAAGAGACAAAAGATTCTTTCAAAGATTCGGGAAGGGTCCGTTGATTGCCCCATTCCCTGATAAATATTTATGTAATTTCTGACCTTCTGTCCTTCTGTGCCTTTATCTTAATATCATTTATTCTTGCCGAGGATCTCGTTGAAGCGAGGGGTGGTGAGGACTTCGACAGCCGAGTCGATGGCCGCATCGTCGCGGAGCGAGTAGATGACCTCGCCACGGTTGAAGTAGTAGCGGTTGAGGATCTCGCGGGCGATATAGGGGCTGAGGTTTTTGCGGTTGATGTCGAGGTCATGTTTGAGGTCATGTTTGAGCAATGAGGCGAGGATGTCGAACTGAGCTGCGGTCGAGTCGTTCATGTAGCCCTCCACCTTTGCAATCTCGCGGAGCTGGTCGACGGCGTTCTCGCAGACCTTGTCATAGTTGAACTTCGAGGGGTCGATGAAGTCCTTGAACTGTTCGTAGATTTCATCGGTGACCTCGAATGTCTCCGGAGTGGGGACGGTGTCGTGTTCGGAGGCATATTTAGTAGCGAAGTCGAAGGCCCAGTTGTCGCGCACGACGTTGTAGGTCATGCGGTTCACTTCGGGATACTCGATTTTGATGTCGGGGGTGATGCCGCCGCCGTCGCGCACCTCACGTCCGCCTGCGGTCTTGAACACGGTGGTGAGGCTGTCGGGGATGCGGGCTACAGAGCCGTCAGGATTGCGGTGGGAGTAATCGATGGCCTGAATGAGACGGCCGGAGGGAATATAGTATTTCGCAACAGTTACTTTCAGAAGGCCGTCGTAGGGGAGTTCGCGGGTGCTCTGCACCAGACCCTTGCCAAATGAGCGGTTGCCGATGACCACGGCGCGGTCGAGGTCCTGAAGCGCACCTGTCACAATCTCCGAGGCCGAAGCCGACGCACCGTCGACGAGGACCACAAGGGGAATCTTCGTGTCGACCGGATTGACACTTGTGCGGTAGACCTTCTCGTTCAGGACACCTTTGCCACGGGTTGTCAGCACGGTGGTGCCTTTCGGGAGGAACATACCGAGGATTTCGACAGCGCTCTCGACGAGACCGCCCCCATTGCCACGGAGGTCGAGGATGAGGCTTGTGGCGCCATCCTTGATGAGTTGTTCAACGCCGGAACGTACTTCCGGGTAGCTCTTTTCGGAGAAG
The DNA here is from genome assembly GCF_910577345.1 of uncultured Duncaniella sp. Lineage (GTDB taxonomy): Bacteria > Bacteroidota > Bacteroidia > Bacteroidales > Muribaculaceae > Duncaniella. The sequence goes on along the minus strand of NZ_CAJTMT010000022.1, from coordinate 18,309 downwards.
GTGGTGAGGTTGACGTAGCCCACACCCGGACGGAGCATCCCGACGTAGGGGACTGACGGCATCTGGATTTTGGCACGTTTCAATTCAAAGTTCAGGATTGAGTCCTCGGTCCAGGGGCGTTTCATCACGAGGCGGAGGGTAGAGCCGCTCTGACCTTTGAGCTTCTCGCTCACCTTGTCGGAGGGCCAGCCGGTGACGGTGTCGCCGTCAATCTGTAGGAAGATGTCGCCGGGACGCAGACCCGCAAGCTGCGCGGGGCTTCCCTTGTAAGGCTCGACCACCATCACGCCTCTCTCGTTCTGCTGGATGACAGAACCGATGCCGCCGTATTCGCCGGTGGTCATGGTGCGGAATTTGTCCTGGTCCTTCGAGGAGAAATATTCCGTGTAGGGGTCAATATCGTTGAGCATCGCAGATATGGCCGTATTGATTGACTTTTCGGCATCAATCGAATCGACATAGAATGTCTGCAATTCCTTATATAAGGCATTGAAAATATCAAGGTTCCGCGAAATCTCGCTCTTCTTGCTGCGCGTGGCCGCAGAGGCGAGGAGGCTTATGGTGACAAGCAGGGCGGCAACGAGGGTAAGTTTTTTCATAAAAATCGGCTGAATTGATGAAATCGTTGAAACGGAGACCAAAGTTAGTCAATAATTACAACAATCAAACTACTAAATAGTCAGATTTTTGAAAAAAAATCCATGAAAAAATCATTTATCTTGCATTTTTTTTCAGAAAAGGTTGCACAATTGAAAAAAACAGCGTAATTTTGCATCGCAAAAAACAGAGGAATCCTTTGTAACTTGCACTTGCGGTAAGCGTATCGCAGTCCTAATTGCTTCAGTAGCTCAGTTGGTTAGAGCACCTGACTGTTAATCAGGGGGTCGTTGGTTCAAGCCCATCCTGAAGCGCAAAAATGAAGAAATGTAAGCGAGATGAAAACTCAAAAGGTTTTCATCTCGTATTTTTTTATGCTGATAGATGAAGAAAGAGGTACATAAATTCATAAATGACATAGATTACAGAATTTGGAGACATTGAATTATTCTATTTGATAAATCATCTGTAATTTATGTGATTTCTGAATTTATGTACCTCTTTCTTATAAGGTTGGGGTGTTTTTAGGTTGAACCAAATATTTATCGGTGAGGGGAGGATGTTAGAAAACAGCAAATAGTTGGCCTTAAAAGGTTGTTTTTAACAAAAATGTTATAAAATGTTATCTTTATTATGCTTATCTTTGCGGGTGATAATTAACTTATATCTAACGAAAATTCAATAACCATCTCAAAACACAATTGCTTATGAAGAAAATTTTACTCTCGTTGGCACTCCTTGTTGCCATGATTCTTCCTGTTCTACACTTGCCAGTTCGGTGCAAATTTCAATCAGGAGTCTGTCAGCTCTTATGATAACGGTTGGAAAGTGAAGGTCGGTGACAATATCTGGACTCTCACAAACTTCAACAATAACAATAATAAATGGGACTATGTGAAGTGTGGCCGTAAAAACAATGCTTCCGTTGGAACAGTCACCACAGACTTCGCTATTCCGGAAGCAATATCTTCGGTTGTTGCCAACCTTAACGCTATCACAGCTGCAAAGATTAATGCCATTAAACTTGAAACATCTGCTGCTGCTGATTTCGCTACAATTGAAACCACAGTGGAGATTCCAGCGGAAAATTTCAAGGCAGGCAACATGACGTTTACTCTTCCTGCTCCCAAAGGAAATCTTTACTACCGTATTACATTTGACTGTGCCTCCGGTAGTGCTAATGGTCTTGTGACTCTCAATACCATTACATATAATGATGGTGATGAGGCTCCTGTCGAAACTGAAGAAGTCGCTGATATCGCCGCATTCATCGCAAAGGCCGACAAGATTAATCCCGTCATCATCAAGAATGCCGTTGAGGTTATCTATCAGATTGGCACTAACCTTTTTGTAAAGGATAATTCAGGCCGTATCCTTATTTATGGCAAAATTGATCAGACCTATCAGTCAGGCGACAGCATTCCCGGCGGATTCCAGGGCGTTTACGGTGTATATGGAGGTAATCCTCAGATTACCAAAGCTGAAGGTCTCGAAGCTGCTTTCGGACATAATGAAGTAGCTCCGCGAGTCGTCACTCTTGCTGAAATCACTGCGGCTGATGTGTTTGACTATGTTGAAATCAACGGCGTAACTTTTGCAGCCGTTGATAACCGCAATATCACCTTCAAGCAGGGTGAGACTGAATTTGCAGGTTACAACCAATTCAACAGCAACGTAACTCTTCCCACCGACTTCGAGGGCAAGACTTATAACATCAAGGCCATCATCGGTAGCTTTAACGGCAATGTTCAGGTGCAGCCTGTCGAGATTGAAGAGGCTGCCAGCAGCGCCATTGATGAAATCGGTGCCGACGAGAATGCCCCTGTCGAATACTTCAACCTTCAGGGTATCCGTGTAGACAATCCCGAGGCCGGTCTCTACATCCGTCGTCAGGGTAGCAAGGTTAGCAAGGTTGTCATCCGCTAAGGATAATTGAAATAGATAATAGTTCAGCGCTTGCCTTTCGAGGCAAGTGCTGTTCAAGAAATAGAATCCATGTGGCTGCCGGAAAGGGAGCTGCATGGATTTTTTTCTTAGGGGAGGGGAAAGTCTAATAAGCCTAATAGGCCTAATAGGGCTAATAAGTCCAATAGGGTAAATAGGGCTAATAAGTCTAATAAGCCCAATAGGGCTAATAGAGAGGCATAACATGGAAGCAAAGGCATAAGTAACATAAAAGCCAAAGGCATAAAAATCAGGGCATAAACATAAAAAGGAAAAAGGATTTTTCAGCCAATCGAATAGCTGAAAAATCCTTTTGTTTCTTCTGCCCTTATGTCTTTCTGTGCCCTTCCCGCAGGTGTGCCCTTCCCGCAGAAGTGACTTTCCCGCAGGCGAGCCCTTCCCGCAAAAGGGAATTCCGGCAAAATGCCTTCCCGCAAGGGTTTTCTTAATGCTTTCTGGAGATTACGAAGTCGAGGAGGGCTTTGAATTCGTCGGTGACGGGGGTGTTGAACTTATCGAGGATAGCAACGGCTTCTGCCCTCATGCGCTCCATTGTGGCGTAGGCATAGTCGATACCGCCGTTCTGATGGGCGAATTCGATGAGGCGGCGGATGTCGCTGTCGGACAGTGCGCGTTCCTCGCGGAGCATGGCTATCATCTCCTCGCGTCCGGGGGCATCGGTCTTGGTAAGCGCATAGAGCAGCGGAAGTGTCACCTTACCTTCGCGGAGGTCGTTGCCGGTGGGTTTACCTATGATTTTGGAATCGAAATAATCGAAGATGTCATCCTTTATCTGAAAACAGCGTCCGAAGAGTTCTGCAAATTCGCGGATGGCCCCGAGACGCCAGTCGTCGACACCGGTGCAATATGCTCCCATCGACACGCAGGTCACGAAAAGCGATGCAGTCTTGTGGGATATGACCTTGAAATACGACTCCTCGTTGAGTTCGTGGTAGCGTGCGTTGTAGATCTGGTCCATCTCTCCGAGAGAGAGAAGTTTGCCGAGATCGGCGATGGCACGGATGACGCGCAGATCCTCTGTCTCCACTGCAAGTTTGAGCGCGTTGGAAACGAAGAAGTCACCGACGAGGACTGCCACATGATTGTCCCACACGGCATTGATAGTGTCGTGGCCGTGTCGGCAATCGGAGTCGTCTACCACATCGTCATGGATGAGCGAGGCATTGTGGAGGATTTCAACGGAGGCTGCTGCGGTGAGTGCATTGTCGTTGACTCCGCCAAACAGCTTGGCCGTCAGCATGACGAGCATCGGACGGAGCTGCTTGCCTTTATGACTCAAATAGTTGTTGATTACCTGATTCATCAATGGGTTTGACGAATCAAGGGTGCGGCTGATGAGTGTGTCGAGCCGCTCAAGCTCGGGCTTTAGTGATTGCCTTATGTCTTCTATGGCGCTCATAACTGAGGTGCAAATTTACGAATTTTCACTGAATTGCAAAAACATGCGTGTGCTGTCCTTATTATAAAATATGTGATACACGGGAATTTATTCGGAAGCCCACTCCCGCCCACATCAGTTTTATGCAATAAATAGGGTAAAATAGTATCACAATTGCCACTTAAATTTGCATAAATTTGCAAGCGGATGCATTTCGACATCCTCATAACTCATGGGAGCATGGGACTCTACTGACCGACATCTTCTTACCTTAAAAATAAAATTGATACATCGAAATTAACCTCTAAAACCAAAAACCACCGCTTATGATGAAACACTTACTCGCAAGCGTGCTCATGGCAGCCGCAACTTTCACCGCATCCGCCACAACTATCACCGTATGGGAGGGAAGTACGAAACTGACCGGCTGGAGCGACAATGTCAGTGTTCCCGCCTCGGAATTCACCGCTGCCGCAGAAGGCTGTCAGCTCGTGGTCAACCTGACCGTTGACATGAACCTTGACCCTTCCATAAACTATACCAATCTCGGAATCAAGACCAATTCCGATGGCTGGCCTGAACTTGACGGAACATCGTTCAAAAATCCCACCGAACCATCTGCCTCATGGGATCTCAATGCCACTGCCGCCGCACAGTTGAAGGCTACAGGACTCATAGTGCAGGGCCAGAATCTTGTGATTAATTCAATTCAGCTCGTGACAGCCGACGATGTTGACCCCAACCTTCTTTTTGAAGGTGAGCTCGTGCTTTCAGGCTGGAACTCCGGAGCTACAATCAATCCTTCAAAACTCGAAGCAGGGGATGCTCTGAAGTATACTTTCTCGGCAGCCGGTTCCTCAGGTGCGCAGGTGCTTGTCAAGGGTAGTGATTGGCAGAATCTTCTCGGAACAAGCAAAATCACACCCTCCGACATGGCGACCGGAACGGTTATTGTCGGCGTTACAGCTGCTATGCTTGAAAATGCCGGTGGTTCTATCTTCGTGCAGGGCGACGGTGGTCCGACTATCACCAAGGTTGAGCGCATCCCGGGCGCATTTGACGCAACCGGTGTTGTCTGCTACGGCGAACGTATTCCCGGCGTCAGCGTATTCGCTACCCTTTCCGAAACCACCACTCAGCTTGCGGTGGTCTTCGCAAAGAAACCCAACTGGGCACAGCTTTGCAACTCATCATGGACTGCTCTCCACACCAACGATGATGCGACAACAGTCGAGAATGCCGACGGATCAGCTACAATGACCTTTACCTTGACAGCCGATGATATTGCAGCTATCAATGCCAACAAGGAATTCATCATCAATACCGATGCCAACCTCCTTTCGGTCTACCTTCCCGGTGATACAAGTGCTATCGGCAACGTTGGTGTCAATGAGGAAAACGCTCCCGTTGAATATTTCAACCTTCAGGGTATCCGCGTCGACAATCCTGAAAATGGCCTCTTCATCCGCCGTCAGGGCAACAAGGTGAGCAAGGTCATCATCCGCTAAAAGCATTTCCATTGCCAATCCCGATGCTATTGGGATAGAAAATCAGTAATAAAAAAGAAGCCTGCTGTGGTTCGGACGAATCGCAGCAGGTTTTATTTTTTGCGGGAAAGGTTTAGGGTTGGAAGGGTACATAATGACATAAGGTCAGAAGGGACAAAAGGGTTTTTCAGCTTAGAATTTTTTTGAGGGAAGGCCCTTGTAGGAAGGCTCTTGCGGGAAGGGTACATAAAGACATAAGGTCAGAAGGAACATAAGGATTTTTTCAGCATAGAATTTTTTTGAGGGAAGGCCCTTTTAGGAAGGCTCTTGCGGGAAGGGTACATAATGACATAAGGGTCAGAAGGAACATAAGGATTTATAAATATTTATAAATATTTATAAATAATGTGGCTACATAAATAATAATGAGGCCTTATATTCAAAGACCTCATTATTATATGATTGAACAATAAAATTGTAGAGTTGAATAGTAGGACTAAAAGATTAAATAACAAAAAAACTTTTGTTTCTTTTGCCCTTATGTCTTTATGTACCCTTTCCCTCAATCCGGCATAAACCATTCCTGCATGAGCCTTCCCTCAATCCGGCATAAACTCCTTATCGGCGGTCGAAGGAGTTGCCGAATTGGTTGCGGTTCATGAAGGGATCGTCGAAGAATTCATCTTCCTCCTCCTCTTCCTCTTCAGGAGCCTCCTCGCCGCGTTTGCGTTTGGGCTTATTCTTCTTGATTTCCAGGGGTTTCTGCATGTCAATAGGCAGCTCATAGATGTTCCATGTCTGTTCTACGCCCCAGTTTTTCTTCAGTGTGACCTTCTTGGGGTAGTAGTAGACCTCCTCCGGCTGTATCGAGTCAAGGATACCGGTGGTGTAGACGCCGTTGCTGTCGGAGTCGATGAACAGGCGGGCATAATAGGTACCCGGAGCCAGATACTCCACACGTCCGAGACTGCCGTTTACGGGTGCGGAGGCTACAACCTTATCCGAACCGTCAAGCACTTCAAGGATGGCCGGACGGTTGTCGAGTCCGGTGATATTGAAGGCAAGCGATGAGTATTCATCGAGCTTCTTGACTGTGAACTCATGGCTTATCGGGTCGCTTGCAAGCCCGTAGATGTCATAGACGGCTGCCGAGTCGATGGTGAGCTTATATTTCTCACCCGGCGACCACTTGTATTCAGCCATGAACTTCATTGAGTTGAGCGAATCAATCTGCTTTATGACCGGTTTGGGTAACGGATACCACAGCGAGTCCACAAGCCATTCGAGTTTGACCGCCGAGGTGTCGAGACTCGCCACCGGAGTTTCAGACGTGAAAAGCAACGGACGATGGACATCCTGAGCGTTGCTCGACGATACCTTGAACTTAACCGGTTCCGGACGGGGAGGAATCGTGTCGGCAGCATCGAGCGAATCAAGGTTCACGCCCTGTTTTTCAAGCTCCTTGCGTTCCTTCTCGCGCTCTTTTTCGCGCTGCTGTGCCTCCTTTTCGAGCTGACGGCGACGGTTTTTCGCACCCTTGTCGACGAGTCGCAGGGTGTCGGTCTTCATCGAGAGTTGTTCGAGTGTGTCGGTCATCAGGTAGCGCGCCTCGACCATGAGGGTGTCAAGTCCGATGAGAGTTGTGTCGGTAATCCAGTAGCGGAGGGTGTCGAGGGTGGGATTAGCCTGAAGCACAGCCCACTCGGTGATGTCGGCGCCCGCGCGGGGTGAGTTGATAAGCTTTATGATGGGGAGAGTGTCGGCCTTGGCTGCAAACTCGAAGTCGATGGTGCGCTGGTCGGCACGGGCATAGTTACGCAGATATTGCGGATTGTAGCCCTCGTTGAACCAGGTCAGAAGGATGTCGTCGGGGAGGAAGCGTGTCCCCTGACGGGTGACAATCGAATCTTCACCGGCAACATTTACGAGTGTGTCGGTGAACTGAGCCGGGGTGGAGGAGGGGGAGACTGTCACATCGAAAAATGCCACATCCTCCGAGCGGTCCCAGTGATAGTCACGGTTGACATCGTTGACTGCATAGATGCGGTAGGTTCCCTCTTTGAGTCCGCGCAGGGTGAACTGGCCGAGCTGATTGGTCTTGGCGATGCGTTCAAGCGGAAGGGTGCGAATGGCAGTGTCAGAAAGGTTGGAGTAGACACCCACAATCATTCCCTGGGCCGGTTCGAGGGTGCGCGCCTCGAAGAGCATACCTGAAATCTGCAGGGTGTCGATGCTGTCGCCGGTGGCGAAGTCGAGAGCGAAACCGTCGAGGACATTGCTCTCGTTGAGGTCCTTGATGGCATCGGAGAAGTCGATGGTGTATGTGACATCCGGTTTGAGCGTATCGCGCAGCTCGACAGTCACTCGGCGGCCGTTGGCGCTGACCACCGGAGTGGTACGCTGGGCGGGTGAGACCACGACCTTGTTCATGGCATCGTCAAGAGCCACATTCTCGTCAAATTCCACCACAATCTTGTTGCCCGATACATTGACCTGACCCGGACGGGGTGTGGAGCGGACGAATACGGGAGGGGTCACGTCGCGCGGACCACCTTCCGGACGGCCCATGCTCGCGCAAGCGGCCAGAAAAGCGGTGACAACGATTATGAAGAGCAGCCGGAGTGCTGAAACTGAGCGCATAGGATATATCTTGTTTGGAAAACTGCAAAATTAAAAATTTTCTGCAACATAAGTGCCCCGCTCCGCGTTAAATAATCATTAACATTCAGTGTCTGATGGCCAATAATGGTCAGGACACCTCCCCGTCTCTTGACGGCGGCTCATCATTGCCGGAGCTTAACTCAAAACTAACAACTAAAACCCATTACCCCACCATGTCACCTGTCATAATCAATATCGTAGGCTACGCTGCCGCCATCTGTATGATATGCGGTTATCTTCCGCAAGCAATCTACACGATCCGTACCCGTGACACCGACGGAATCGCGATGACCACCTTCCTTCTGCTCGGTTTCGGAAGTATTTTCTTTGTGATACAGGGCTTCATGATAAATAATTGGCCTCTTATCATCACCAACCTCATCACGACCATTTCGTCCATTATCGTCTTCGTTATCAAGGTTCAGAACGACCGAAAGAAGAAGAGACACTGACCCGCATATCATTCTACTCAGGCGATGTAGGGACGCGCTGTAGCGCGTATGCCGGATGAAATAGAAATTACCCGTGCAATAAATCAGAAGGGTACAGAAATTCAAAAATAACAGAAATTACAGACATTTATTCAAGGCAGATTTGATCAATTCGTCAAGTCAGCGGCCACTGAAAAAATGTCTGTAATTTCTGTTATTTTTGAATTTTTGTATCCCTTGGTTACTGGAATATGGTCATTTGGCATACGCGCTACAGCGCGTCCCTACAATGGGATACCTGCTCTGCATTATGACTGGGAAAAACGACACACAGCGTGCCCTCACGGGTACGCTGTGCTCATCGTAGTCTAATAATATTGTCAATTATTAGGCTTGTCTATGTATTAAATATTACTCTCTTTTGTGTGGTTTTATTATTTCCCGGTAGGGATTTTGCCATTTTGACCAGCCATTTTAGCCACATCCTCGAGGGTGATATCGCCATCGATGACAATCATTGTCGGGCGAGATTTCTGGATGATTGAGAGGACGAATTCATTCTTGTTGTCGGGAAGTTTCTTTTGGAAAATCACCACATTGCTTTTGTCATCGTTGATTTCCATCAGAGAGCTGTAGCCGGTCTTTTGTGTGAATTCCTTGCGCAACTTTGTGAGGAAATTTATCCCTTTCGAGTTGTCGGCTGTCACTATGAGCACATTGTCAATCTTGTCTTTCAGTTGGGCCAGGTTTCCGGCATCCATCGGACCCATATTGCCTGCCATCTGCAACATGGCTTTCGAGACAAATACGGTGGTTAGATTGCCCTCTTTCTGACACTTTTCGTAGATTTTGTTGAGCTGGGCGTTTGCTCCCGTCGCTATTGCGACAACGAGCAGGAGGAGTGTGAGTAAACGTTTCATGATGAAGTGTATAAAATATGTTTTAGTTTGATTCAATGTATAGACCGATGTTCTCAAGCGATTTGAATGCCTTCGAGGTTGCGCTTGCAGTCGCTTCGTCGGCCTCTTCGAGCTGTGTATAGCCCTTGTTGAGCACGTCGGCAAATGTTTGCAGAGCCATTTCTGTCTGTGCGTATGCTTCCTCGGGTGTCATCTCCATGGATTGTTGTTTTGTGGGCCGCGAGATAAGGCCGATGCCGATACAGACGAGGATTGCCACGCTTGCAGCCACGCTCCACCAGGCCTTTGTCCATGACTGACGGTGAGCCGCAGGCTGTTCTTCCGACAGAGCTGCCATGGAGTCGATTTTCTCCGAGAGGCGCTTTTCAAAATCATCCGGAGGAAGGAGAGAAGCGAGATGGCGGGCCATTTCGCGGTCGGCATGTAATTCCGCCGGAAGGTCGTCACGGTCGAGCAGGGAGAGAAGTTCGCGGTTCTCTTCTGCGGAGGTCTCGCCGCCGTAATATCGGTCGAGGAGGGAGTGGATTCTGCGTATATCTTCTGGTTTCATTTTGCGAGTCGGTTGAATGTTTGTGTTCATTTTGAAAACCTGCTTCTGATGGCTTTTCGCGCACGGCTCAGAAGCTGCCGGATGTTGTCGGGCGAAAGCCCTGTCTGTGTCTGAATCTCTTCGTTGCTCTGCTCCTCGATGTCGTGGAGGACAATCACACGACGTTGATTCTCAGGCAATCCGTCGATTATTTCCAATGCTCTCCGCAGACGGTCGCGGGCCTCTATACCGTCGGATGGCGGGGGAGCGGTATCTGTGGAGGTTCCGCTTTCGTCAAACGAGGCAGCGTCGTCGGGTTGGGCGGTCACGAGGGTCAGACAGCGGTTGCGCAGCATGGCCATCGCGTAGGCACGGCGGTTGTCGATTCCATCCAGCTTCTCCCGGCGCTCCCAGAGGTTGGCATAGGTGTCCTGCACCGCATCCTCTGCATCGGCGCTGTCGCGGAGCAGCCTCAATGCTTCGGCATACATCAGCCGGTTCATCGGGAGAAATGTCTCTTTGAATGTCACAACGTCCATGTCTTTTTTCTTTTGGATTAGTAGGGCGGTGAGCCGCGCCTTCATCTGATAAGAGTGCAATAGCCCCCGGTTTGTGACACGAATAGTGAAAATTTTTTTCTTGCGACACTTCCCGGGCCCGGTAATCATGGCGTGAAAAGGGCTTCTCGGAAGGAAAAATTCTGCTGTTACTTAGGGGCGTCTGTCTTTTTGTGCGTATAAATATAAGGATAGTTTGCCGATATTTAGTAACTTTGCACATCATTTTGCAATTTTCCGCCCTCGCGGGTTTTACAGCCGTCGGGTGTGGAGGGCTTGCGGATGTGCCAACACGAACTTCATTCAGATAATTCCAACCATTGTCATGAACATATCATATAACTGGCTTAAAAAATATCTCGACTTCAACCTGACCCCCGACGAACTCGCGGCGGCGCTCACATCCATCGGTCTGGAGACCGGTTCGGTTGAGGAGGTCGAGTCAATCCGTGGCGGCCTGCGCGGAATCGTTATCGGCAAGGTGCTCACCTGTGTCGAACACCCCAACAGCGATCATCTCCACATCACTACCGTTGACCTCGGCGACGGCGAGGCTACGCAGATTGTCTGCGGTGCGCCCAACGTGGCCGCCGGACAGACAGTTGTTGTCGCCACTGTCGGCACAACCCTCTATGACGGCGATAAGGAATTTGCCATCAAGAAATCGAAAATCCGTGGTGTGGAATCGTTCGGCATGATTTGCGCCGAGGATGAGATCGGTGTCGGCTCGTCGCACGACGGCATCATCGTTCTCACCGAGGATGTGAAACCCGGCACTCCCGCCGCCGAATTCTATGGCCTGACCTCGGACTATGTGCTTGAAGTCGACCTTACCCCCAACCGCATTGATGCAGCTTCCCACTACGGGGTTGCCCGCGACCTCTCCGCATGGATGAGCGCCCACACCGAAGCCGCTCAGCTCCGCCGTCCCTCTGTCGATGCTTTTGCCGTTGAAAATCCCGAAGGCGGTGTGACTGTCGAGGTGGAGAACACCGATGCCTGCCCCCGCTACACCGGTGTGACCGTCCGTGGCGTGACCGTCAAGGAATCTCCCAAATGGCTTAAGGATGCGCTCTCGACCATCGGTCTGCGTCCCATCAACAATATTGTCGACATCACCAACTTCCTCCTACACGGCATGGGTCAGCCCCTTCACTGCTTCGACGTGGCCAAGGTCGCAGGTGGAAAAATCATTGTCAAGAACGCGAAGGAAGGTGAGAAGTTCGTCACTCTCGACGGTGTTGAGCACACCCTCGACTCCCGCGACCTCATGATTTGCAACACTGAGGTGCCCATGTGTATCGCCGGTGTGTTCGGAGGTCTCGACTCGGGTGTAACTGAAACCACCACCGATGTCTTCCTTGAAAGCGCATATTTCAACCCGACTTCCGTGCGCAAGACTGCGCGCCGTCACGGCCTCAACACCGACTCATCCTTCCGCTTCGAGCGCGGTGTCGACCCCAACAATACCCTCTACGTCCTCAAACTCGCTGCCCTTATGGTCAAGGAGCTTGCAGGAGGTGAGATTACAGGTCCGCTCTGCGACAACTATCCCGTCCGCATCGACCCTGCTTTCGTAAGCCTCAGTTTTGACTACTTCGACCGTCTCGTCGGCAAGCACATCCCCGCCGACACCATCGTGTCGATTCTCAAGAGCCTCGAAATGGATCTCACCGAGGTCACTGCCGAGAAGGCCGACATGAAGGTGCCGACCTATCGCGTAGACGTGACCCGTCCCTGCGACGTTGTCGAGGATGTCCTCCGTATCTATGGCTACAACAATGTCGAGATTTCAACCTCCGTGCGTTCGGCCCTGTCGTCGCAGTCGTTCGAGGACCAGGACAACAAGCTCCGCAACCTCATCAGCGAACAGCTCACAGCCGAAGGTTTCAACGAAATCCTCAACAATTCGCTCACAGCCGAGGGTTACTATACCGACCTCACCATCTATCCTGCCGACCACTGCGTGAAGCTGCTCAATCCGCTGAGCAACGACCTCAACGTGATGCGTCAGACCCTCCTTTTCGGTGGTCTTGAATCGCTCAGCCACAACATCAACCGCAAGAACGGCGACCTTGCCATGTATGAATTCGGCAACGTCTACTTCTTCAATCCCTCGGTTGAGGCTACCGCTGAAAACGTGCTTGCCCCCTACCGCGAGGCTTCGCGTCTCGGCCTCTGGCTCACCGGTGCGCTCCGTCCCGGCAACTGGGCACGTCCCGAACAGCCTGCTACCGTCTACGACATGAAGGCTGTCGTTGCCAACATCCTTGCGCGCCTCGGCATCAATCCCGCCGAAATCAAGCTTTCGGCCGGCTCGTCGGAAATCTATTCGGCCTCACTCGACATCAACACCCGCTCAGGAAAGAACCTCGGTTCGCTCGGCATAATCTCCAAGAAGCTCGCTTCCAAGTTCGACATCAAGCAGGAGGTCATCTACTGCGAACTCGACTGGCACGCGCTTGTCAACCTCTCGCTCCGCAAGAGCGTCAGCTACTCGGCCCTCGCCAAGACCATGCCTGTGAAGCGCGACCTCGCACTCCTTCTCGACAAGGCTGTCAGCATGGAGCAGGTTGAGGCAACTGTCCGTGAGAGCGAACGCCGTCTGCTCAAGGAAATCACACTCTTTGACGTCTACGAAGGCAAGAACCTCCCCGAAGGCAAGAAGTCATACGCAATCACCATGACACTTCAGGATGCCGAAAAGACCCTCAACGACAAGCAGATTGAGGCCGTCATGAACAAGATTATCGCCAACCTCACCAAGAAGCTCGGCGCAGAGCTCCGTTAAAATTTAAAACAATAATAACAACACAATAAAACTCAACTGTAAAACTCACAATGGGAAGAGCATTTGAATACCGCAAAGCACGCAAGCTGAAACGCTGGGGTAACATGTCGCGTACATTTACCCGTATCGGTAAGGAAATCACTATCGCCGCCAAGGCAGGTGGTCCCGATCCCTCCACCAACCCCCGTCTCCGCGCACTCATGCAGAACGCCAAGGCTGCCAACATGCCCAAGGACACCGTCGAGCGCGCAATCAAGAAAGCAACCGATAAGGATGCCGGCGATTACAAGGAGATTACTTACGAGGGATACGGCCCCCACGGCATCGCTATCTTCGTTGAAGCTGCTACCGACAACAATACCCGCACCGTGGCCAACGTCCGCTCATATTTCACAAAACATGGCGGTTCGCTCGGCACCCAGGGTTCGCTCACATTCCTCTTCGACCACAAGAGCGTTTTCAAAATCAAACCCAAAGAAGGCGTTTCTCTCGAAGATCTCGAACTCGAACTCATCGACTACGGCGTGGACGAACTTGAAGACATCGTTGACGACGAGACAGGCGAGGAGCAGGTGATTCTCTACGGTGCGTTTGAGGAATATGCCAACATCCAGAAGTATCTCGAAGACAACGGCTTCGAAATCATCTCTTCTGAGTTCGAGCGCATCCCCAACGATCTCAAGGAAGTGACACCCGACCAGCGCGCTGCAATCGAGAAGCTTCTCGAAAGAATCGAAGAGGACGAAGACGTGCAGAACGTGTTCCACAACATGAAGGAAGAAGACTAATTCCTCTCCCTGTCCTGATTTCCTAAACTGAAAAGGCACATAGGGACAAAAGGTCAGAAGGGACATAAGATTTTTCAGTGAATCGAACAGTCAATTAAGTAGCTGTCGATTGAATAGCTGAAAATCTTATGTCCCTTCTGACCTTTTGTCCCTATGTACCTTTCCCGGAAAAACACCTATTATTATTCCCCTTCGATTATTATTCCCCTTCGAGGAACTCAATTTCATCAAGCATTGCTTTGCAGATGGAGTGGGTGAGGGGGGAGTTGGAAGCCAGTTCCGCTTCCGCGAAGGGCTTGATTTCCGCAGGCCGGGTGTAGAGAAGATTGAACATCAATCGGAAGCCACCATAGCGCTCCATCTCATTGTCGGAAGTGACGGCATCGACTGCCACATCCATAGCGAACGGAAGATGGCGCAGGAGGCGGTGGCAGAGAATGTCGGCAACCTCTGTGACAGTCACCTCACGGAGCATTTCCGAGGCACGTTGGCGTGTCATCTCATCGCGGGGATAAATCATCGGGGCAAGGAGCATACTCTCGCGTGTGCGTGTGTCGGCCCAGAACTGTTCGGCGAGTTCGCGTGAGGGTTGTATGCCGTCGGCAATCTCGATAATCTGCGGAAGATTCAGACCGAACACCATTTTATATTGCAGTCCGCCCTTGCGGATGGTGTCGGCGACAATGCCGTTGCGCATCGCGAAAAAACGGCGTTTGATTTCCTGTGTTTGATTGAATTCTGCCATTGCTGGTGGAGGTTAACATGATATATTTCAACAAAAATACTCTTTTTTAATCATTTTTCATAATTGGATTGTTAAAAAGATAGAGCCTTCGGGTTCTCCCTTCATCACGCTCAACACATTCATTTATGAGACATCGCATTATTCTTCCGCTTATTCTGGCACTTTTCATTTTCAGTCAGCAATCCCGTGCAGCCGTTGCCGACACAATCCCTGTGGTCACTTCCGAAGGTTTCGTGACTGCCGGAGGAGGATTCGGTACGCCTCCGCGCCCCGACCGTCCGAGTGTGGGCCTTGTCCTGAGCGGGGGAGGTGCGAAAGGCATCGGCCATATCGGCTTCATCCAGGCTCTGGAGGACAATGATATTCCGATTGACTACATAACGGGTACATCGATGGGTGCGATTGTCGGCGGTCTCTATGCCTCCGGTTTCAGCCCGAAGGAGATGCTTGAACTGATTGCATCCAAGGGTTTTGCCTATTGGAGCACCGGTAAGATTGATCCCGCCTATACATATTTCTATTCCTCTACTCACGACACTCCCTCGTTTGTCACGCTGAATCTCGGAAAAGATTCAACGCAGATCACCTCTGTGTTGCCCATAAGCCTCATCAATCCTATCCCGATGAACTATGCCTTTCTGGAGATTTTCTCCCCCTACACCGTTCAGTGTGGCGCAGATTTCAACAAGCTCTTTGTGCCGTTGAGGACGGTCACTTCCGATGTCTATGCGAAGCATAAGGTCGTACTCGGGCGCGGTCCACTCGGCGATGCGGTCAGGATGTCCATATCCTTCCCGATGATTTTCGAGCCGATTCTGCTCAACGGAGTGCCGATGTATGATGGCGGTATCTATGACAACTATCCTGTGGATGTGATGATGGAGGAATTCAAGCCGGATGCTGTTATAGGCGTAAATGTAGGGTCGGGAAATTCGGCTCCCGACACTCGCAATATGATGGATCAGCTCGAAGAGATGATTATGCAGCCCAACGACTATCCTTTCCCGACCGACAAGGGGGTCAACGTGCGCATCGACCTCGATGAGTTCGGTCTGCTTGCATTCGATAAGTATCAGGCCATCTATGATATAGGCTATCGTCGCGGTCTTGAGGTGATGGACTCCATCAAGGATAAGATAAAAGTGCGTGTGGCGAAAGCTGACCTCGAGGCTGCGAGAAAGAAATTCAAGGAGGCAACCCCGACAGTAAGGATCGACAAGGTGAAAGTGAGCGGTGGCACCCCGGTGCAGAATGCTTTCCTGAAGTCGTATTTCGACCATCGCGACGGCCCTATGAGCGTGGTCGAGGGGCGCGATGCCTATTATCAGGCCATCAGTTCCGGGAAGTTGCAGAATTTCGTCCCTACACCGATGTATAATGAACGTGACAGCATGATTGACCTCGATTTCCGTGCCATAGTCAAGGACCCGTTCACTGTGGGTGTCGGAGGCTATATCTCATCGTCGACCAACAGTATGCTCTTCTTCAACGCCGGTTACAACACTCTCAACTATAATTCCATCAAGACCAACCTCAATGCGTGGCTCGGACAGAGCTATATGGCAGTCGAGGGTGATTTCAGCCTTACTCTGAACACGACACGCCCCTCGGCGGTGCATGTCAAGGTGGTCAGCTCACGGCAGAAATTCTACGAGACGGAGAAGCTCTTCTATCAGATTCATGAACCGGATTTCATCCGTAAGTCGGAGACTTTTGTGCGCGCATATTATTCGATGGCCCCGACACTCCGCAGTGTGTTCTCGGCCGGAGCTACCTACGGTCATCTCACAGACCGCTATCATGTGGATATGCTTGAAGGACAGTCCAATCCTGAGCATGAAAAGGGAATTTTTGATCTCGGTCAAGCCTTTGTTACATGGGAGAAGAATACCCTTGACAATACCTATACGCCGACATCGGGTGTCGACTTGCGCGCGACTCTGATGGGTGTTGCCGGGTCTTATCATTACCGTCCGGGTGGAGCGGAGGACCGCGACAGGAATGAGAAGGTAAAGTGGGTTCAGGCCCATGTAAGCGCTGCAGATTATCTTGATATAAACAAATACTTCTCGCTTGGATTGACCGGGCAGGCACTGCTCTCGACACGCAAGCTTCTCCAGAGCTATGATGCCTCGATTGTCGCTGCCGAGTCGTTTCATCCCACACCTGCGAGCTACAATCATTTCAATGCCAAGTTGCGTGCCAATTCCTTCATCACCGCCGGTCTTGAACCGATATGGAAGATTTCAGGCTCTTTCCAACTCAGAGGCTCATTCCACTGTTTCCTGCCCCTGCGCAAGATAACTTACGGAATGCCTGATACTGCCACAATCCCGGCGGAACTCAACGCCTACGGAGGGTCTGACGGTGTAAGCCGTTCCAAGTCTCTTGTCAGCACAGAGGCCACTGCGAAATATGGAAAATGGCTGAGTAATCCCGAATTTTTTGGCGAGTTGCAGGCTGTCCTCGCGCTTCCCTTCGGTTCAATCAGCGCATACGGCAACTACACCTCCGCCCACGACAACAACTGGAACTTCGGCATCTCCATCGGAGCCTTCATCCTCGCCCCAAGATTCATGCATTAAATCAGGAGTTTATCTCTAAAATTACAATTAAGCGATGAATAATGGATTATATGTGTGATTAAAAGAGATACAAAAGAACAAAATAGACAAAAGTAACAAAAGTAACAAAAGTATAATTTGCTGTAAATTAATCTTTTGTGCTTTATGGCCCACCATATAACAAATTTGTTATATTGCATCTAAGCTGATGCGGAACGCGTTATAGGGACTTCTGTCTTTGTGTCCCTTTTTCTGGTATCATCTACTGTAATTCCGGTTTATATATCATGTACTGTAATTCCGGTCTGGGCCGGAATAATCATCTTTCGGATTTGGGCAGGGATAATCATTTTTCCGGATGGCAATTGGAAAGCTGCGCAGCAGCGCTGCGGTGATAGCCCCGCATCGAGCGGCGACGCAATGAAGCCCGCAGGGCGAAATTGCGTCACCGCGAAGGTGTGTGGGTAAATGGATGTCATTCCCGTCACGGGCATCGAAGATGTCCGGTAATAACGCGCGTCTCCGGATATTGCGAATAATTGGAGATGTCAATAGGGGGAATGGTAAATTCCGGATATTACCTGTTTTGTTATTTGAAACGGGTCGATGGTTTGTCTATGGTGGGATGATATTATCGGACATCTTCGATGCCCGTGGGTGCGTGTCAACCGATACCCCCACACCTTCGCGGCACGCAATTCCGCCCTTCGGGCTTCATTGCTTTGCCGCTCGATGCGGGGCTACCACCACATCGCTGCTTCGCAGCGTAACTCTCTGAGGGCCAGGGAATATTGGCATAAGGATGTCACAGCTTGGCAGCTTAACTATCTCGGGGTTAGGGGATGTGGCGTGGAGATTTCGCTGTTTCGCAGCTTAACTATCTCGGGGGCCAGGGG
>NZ_CAJTMT010000021.1 GCF_910577345.1 uncultured Duncaniella sp. | reverse complement strand
AGTCGGGGATAAGAGGGGGAAATCAAGGGGATATGTGGGGGATGAAGGCGGAATTATAATTGGGGGGCCATGGGAGGAATGTGATTTTTCTCAAAAGAATCCGTCTGCCGAAGTGTAACATTCGCGGTGATTCGAACGTCAAAAAAGAATAAGGACTTTTTATGGGTCACGCACAAAGAGGTCTTTTATAGGTCGCGCACAAAGTATTCATGACTCACCTATAGTAAACATGTGTGACCTATAGAAAAGAGGTGTTTTGAATCATAAATATCAAAATACCGTCTGATGACTTGACGTCTCTGCAAGATCCATTCATGGAAAAATGGTATTATTCATCAATCATATAACTATTAATTTCTATGGTATTTCAGATTTATATAGGTAAACGGAAAAACAGTCGCGGGAAGGTGGAGATTTCCCTGCGTTTGCGCCATGGCAAGTTCATCGACCAACAGGCAGCGACCAATCTATGGGTGTCGCCGAATGCGGTAAGGCAGGAACTATCAACGGCTTCCGGGGAAATCGGCCCCGGCACTCATGGCGAAATAGAACCGGAAGATGTGGCAAGCATTGGAGAATCAAAGAGCAAGACATGCGGGAGTAAGCTGAAAATTGAGACAAGGAACAGTGAATCGGAGGATGCAGTGAAGGAGAAGGTTTCGGAAGCCCGAAACGGATTTATAAAGCCTGAATATATAATAAAGGTGGCGGAAGCGGGAAAAGGGACACCGGGGCATACCGAGACTGCAAACGTAGCGGAATCTTTGGCAAGACTGATGGAATATGTGGAAGAATGTTTTTGCCTGAGACGACGGCAGGGTGTGAAAGCGGGCTGGCTTGCTGACGTGATCGAACGTTTCCATGCGGAGGAGATGCCGAAACTTGACGAGGAACGCACGGAAGTGGTCGGGCTGATCGACACTTTCATTGCCCTCACCTCCGGACCGACAGATTCGGAAAGCAGGATGGAAGCCTACGGGCTTGTCAGGCGTTCGGTGGCACGGTTCGAGGCATTCCGCAAATTGAAGTTTCCCCGCTTCAAGCTCTATGCGGGACGCATGGACGAAAGCTGTCTGAAAAACATCGAGCGCTTCATGCACAAGGAACACCAGTGGGTGAAGCGCCATCCGCAGATAGCCGTCGGCGCAGGACTCTCCGGACGGACCAGGCCGAAGAGCCCTAACACGGTCAACGACCGCATGAAGTTGCTGAAAGCTGTGATGAGATGGGCTGTGAAGACAAGGCGCATCCCGACGAACCCGTTCGACAATTTCGTCGGTGGCCAGAATGTCTACGGTACACCAATCTATCTCACCCTCGACGAACGGAGAAAAGTCGAGCTACATGATTTTTCCGACAGGCCGAGACTCGCCCTGCAACGTGACATTTTCATATTCCAATGCTGTGTCGGATGTCGTATTTCCGACCTCATGCAACTGAGTTCGGGCAATATCGTGGACGGGGAGCTGAACTATGTGGCCCGAAAGACACGCGAAGGCCGACCGGTGACAATCAAAGTGCCCCTCAACCGGACGGCGATGACAATAGTGGAACGCTATGCCGAACCCGACAGGGAGGCGCTGTTTCCGATGATATACTCACGGATGGGCTACAACAATATAATCAAGGAGATACTCAGGGAGGCCGGAATCAAACGCAAGGTCATCGTGATCGACCCTCTGACGCGCGAAGCGGTCAGCCGTAAGCTCTACGAGGTGGCGAGCTCCCACATAGCACGCCGGACCTTCATCGGCAATATTTTCAAAAAATTCAAGGACCAGGGGCTTGTCAGCGAGCTCAGCGGTCACGCTCCGGGGAGCAGGGCATTCGCACGCTACCGCGAAATCGATACTGAGCTCAAACGCGAGATGGTGGCAGCCATCGACTGACAGAAACGAGGCCGACATACAAAAAAACAATCACATCAACGTTGAATTTGATGTGATTGCAGGCAGATTTTGTGACTCCTACAGGATTCAAACCTGTAACCTTCTGATCCGTAGTCAGATGCTCTATTCAGTTGAGCTAAGGAGCCGTTGTCCTTTCGTTTTGACGTTGCAAAGGTAGGAATAATTATTCAATTGTGCAACAAAATTGTTTATTTTTCTCTATTTCTTTCGCAGAATTTGCTTTTCACGGCCTTTTCATGTAATTTTGGACATGCGAAGACGGTGATTTCGCAACAAATCATTCCCATTAACGACAAACATCCATTATCACACATTATGAAAAGACAACGCATAGTAGCATTCGCACTCCTCTCGTTACTCTTCCTTCTGCCTCTTACGTCGAAGGCACAGCTGATTGTCCACGGCAAGCCGTCGAAGTTCATGGAAACTGAAGTGCATCTTCTGCTCGGCGGAAGTTATGTGACCCAGAACTACAAGAGCGCATACTCATCGGTCTCAGATGTCAATAATTCCATGGGATTCTCATGGGGTGCGGGTTTTCAGGTGAAATTCAACATCACCTCATTCGTGGGACTTGGAACCGAGCTGAACTATCTGCGCTCATCGGGCAAGATGGACATGGCTGTGATTACCGAGGGAAAACCGAATGTCTCGAACGTGTTCATCAAAAACAGCTACCGCTCATTCAATATTCCTATATTCCTCAGCTTTAATTTCCACCTGTCGAACAGCGTGAAATGGAATGCCGACGGAGGTATTTATTTCGACCTCGGTACAAGCGGTTCGCAGAACACCACTATATATAATGCCAATGTCAATGACCTCGGTCAGCTCACAACTACTGTCACCAAGCAGAAGACCGACTACTATGACAACGACAAGGCATTCCTGAATTCCTACAGGAATTTCGACAGCGGTCTGCACTTGGCAACCGGTCTTACTTTCATGAACAAGGTGACTGTCGGCATCCGCAGCCAGTTCGGTTTCCGCAACGTGGCTCAGAGCGACGGTATAGTCAAGCCTTCGTCACACAACATCAAGCTCTACGGCACCATCGGTTATAAGTTCTGATTCCCTCCACGGCCGCTAGAAAGCTATTGCAGGAAGGGTACATAAGGACAAAAGGTCAGAAGAGACATAAGTTTTTATATTAATATTCATAAATAATCAGCAGATTATGGCGTGATGAATTATCTGTCGCCGTAATCTGCTGATTATTTCGTAATCTGCTGATTATTTATTGTCTATGTCTCATAACTATAGATAAAATCAATAGTTATGAAAGCGAAATTTATTTTGAAGGCAAAAATTTCAGAGATATAAAAAACTTATGTTTCTTCTGACCTTATGTCATTATGTACCCTTCCCGACTAATTCCAGATGATTTTTTATTCCATGAGGTCGCGGAAGATGTCGAGGGCGGCGAGGATGTCGGCTTCGGGGACAGTGCGGTCAATCAACACGCGACCCGGGGCTGCAAGGAGAGTGAAGTTAATCTTATCGGGAGTATCATTCTTCTTGTCATGGTGCATAAGCTCTACAAGCGCGGGATAGTCCTCGCAGGTGATGTCGGGTGTGCCATAGCCCTGCTCCTTAAGATAGTTGGCATAGCGGTAGAGTTCCGCCGAGGGGAAGGCTTCGGTTGTGTGGGAAAGAATCATCTCCACAAGCATACCGAAGGCCACCGCATGACCGTGGGGAATTGGCTTACCCTTACGGATGGCCAGCGACTCGAAAGCATGTCCGGCAGTGTGGCCGAGATTGAGCGCACGGCGTATGCCCTGCTCACGCGGGTCCTCCTCGACTATACGCTCCTTGACACGCACACTTTTTTCAAGAAGCGGAAGAAGTCGGTCGAGATCGGCATCAAGGATGTCGAAGGCAAGAAGGTCGGCATAGTCTTTGGCGGATGAGAGAAGACCGTGTTTCAGCATCTCGGCGTAGCCCGACAGAAGTTCTTCCGAAGGGAGTGTGGAGAAAAGCATTGTCGAGATAACCACTGCATCGGCCGGAGCAAAGGCTCCGATTTCGTTCTTGAACCCTTCGAAATTTATGCCGGTCTTTCCTCCTACAGCCGCATCGACAGCCGAAAGAAGGGTGGTCGGGACGTTGATGAAACGTATGCCGCGCTTGAATGTAGCAGCGGCAAAACCGCCCATGTCTGTGACAACACCACCACCTATATTTATAACGAGCGATTTGCGTGTGGCACCCTGTGCAATCAGTCCTGCCCAGATGGCTGAAAGTGATTCAAGATTCTTGCACTCGTCGCCCGGGGGAACGGAAATGACGGGATAATCCAGACCGAGACGAGGAAGGACGAGCGATTCGACCTGCGTATCGGTAACGATATGTACGCTTGACGGTTTCATGTCAGCGACAAGGCCACGGATGGCTTCACTGACGCTGTTGGTATAAAGTATCGTCTGCATGTGTAAGTGGGGTATTTCTGATACAGTTTTTTATTCTTTTGAAATTGTCAGCATCGAGAGCAAGAGCGACGGGAGCTGACGTGCAAATTCGGGCATTGATGGGAAAACGATGGCCGCACCTGCCTCTTCGAGAGTCTCGCGAGGAATAGGACCGGTGGTCACTCCGATGGTGAATGCTCCCGAACGGTCGCCGGCCTCTACTCCGAGCGGGGCATTCTCGATGACTATTGCCTGCGAGGGACTCACACGCGCAAGCTGCATGGCACGGATGAAGGGTTCGGGATGGGGTTTGCCGTGAGTGACATCGCGCGAGGTGATTATCTTGTCGGCATCAAACATTCCCGGAAAATCGGCTGAGATACGGTCGATGAGCGAACGCTGTCCCGAACCTGTCACAAGCACACGCTGAATCCCGGTCTCCTTAAGGACGGTCAGCATGTCGAGCGCACCCGGCATAGGACCGACCGGGGGAAGTTCGCGGAAATATTCGGTCTTGCGCTGATAGAGGGCTTCCGTCTCCTCCTTGGTGGCCTCGCGACCGAAAGCGCGGAGGAAGAGCTGGTTGATGGTCGATGCTCCGGTGCGTCCTTCGTAGAGATAGAATTCCTCGGGAGTGCAGTCAACACCCGCTTCGGTCATGAGACGATACCATGCCCGGGTGTGGCTTGGCATTGAGTCATAGAGGGTGCCGTCCATGTCGATGAGTGCCGCACGTGGCGTAATCCGGTCGAAATGGTGACGGTCGAGAAAACGGAGGATTTCAGTTGAAAACGGTATGGGAGGTATCATTTTTTCTTTCGGGATTTTTTCTTTTGTGAGGTGTCGGTGACCACGGGCGGGACAGAGTCCGGCTTGGCAATCAACCCTTCCTGTATGAAGTAAAGCGAATCAGCATGTGATATGGTGT
The DNA here is from genome assembly GCF_910577345.1 of uncultured Duncaniella sp. Lineage (GTDB taxonomy): Bacteria > Bacteroidota > Bacteroidia > Bacteroidales > Muribaculaceae > Duncaniella. The sequence goes on along the minus strand of NZ_CAJTMT010000021.1, from coordinate 50,423 downwards.
CGGCTTTGCCATCGGTCAATCCGGCAGCCGCGTTGGTAGGAAGATTTCCGAAACGCATACTGCTCATCCGTGCACCACGCACACCCCGGCGGAATATGTTGCCTATCTCCTTGACGAGATTTATTCGGGTTGTATCGGCAATAGCAACTGAGCGTGGCATGTTCTTCTCGTTGAACTTCGCACCGCCGAGCCGGATTTTCATGTCGTCCATAGTTCCGGAGATATTGATACCGAACTTGAATGGGATGGGCGATTTGAGTACGGCGACGTGATAGTTGAGATTCATGGCCATATCGTTGGAGCCCATTACACCGAGCTTGTAGCGGTCAAGATTGAAGATGAATGGGAAGAGTTCGAGCTGGGAATTCTGCACAATCATCTCGACATTCATGCTGTCGATGACATTGCGGTTCTTATTCTTGAACATCAGCCACTTGCCCACCTTACGGAAGGTCTCGGGATCGACGAGGACAAGACTGTCGCCTGAAAGCTTGACAGCCGCTTTGAGCGAGGGGATGTCAATGTTCATACCTTCGTCTATACGGCTCGTGGCTGCAATATCGGCATTGATTATACCGTCAATGTCGTAGAGAAGAGGCATGAGAGAGTCGATGGCCGGGACGAGGTCGAGGAACTGCCCGATATGGAAATCGTTGAGCTTCATGCCGAAGGCAAACGATGCATCGGTCGATGCAGGTGCGGAATATAGGGCATTGAGGTTTATGCTTCCGACTGTGGTGCGCGCATTCATGCTCTCAAGATTGATGGCACCGCCGAGGACATTCATGTCGCCGGTGAAATCGGTAAACTTAAGATTGGAGTAGAAAATATCGCGGGCAGCTATATGCACCTTTGCCTCGACATTCGAGGGCACGACAAGAATGGCAAGCGAATCGCCTGTCGTCGACACTGCGGTCTGCAATTCGGTTTCATTTTCAGTATCGGGAGCGACGTAGGTCTTCAGCGAATCGCGTTCGGCGAAAGCCGCACCCGCAAAGGCCGCGGCTGCAATCTCATTGATTTCAATGGTGTCGCCTGAGAGGTTGAACTCCATGCGCAAAGGCTGCGTATGGCGCACGGATGTCAAAGCCTTGGTGAGATTGGAGACATTGCCGTTCATGACAAGGCTTGTCTTTCCGGCGCGCATCTTAGTGTCGGAGATGATAACCGAATCGGAGTTGAAACGCATGTTGAAATCGCTCAGAGTGTTGCGCAGCGGGAAATAGGGAGTGAACACCCTCATGCGCTCAGCTTTCAGGATACCACGGGCCTCCCATCTGCGCAACATACGGCGCATTGAATTATCGACGCCGATGTCGATAATCTCTCCTTCGGCCACAGCCGCACTGTCGACAGCCATCATTGCAGCGCGCCGAGCACGTCTTTCAAGAGCGACAAGCGTGCGGATCGAATCCTGCGAAAGTTCCGGATGGGCATTGGCGATTGAATCGGCAAGGCGTGATTTGCGTGGAGTCTGCGAAAAATCCGTGGGATTGGCAGTCACGAAGAGGAGTGCCTTTCTGAGAAGCGCACGGTTGACGCGGTCAGCATAGAAGGCACCTTCCGTTGCGATGTCGAGATGGAGTTGGGGTTTGGTCTCCTCACCCTTGTAGCGACGTATTGTCGCACCCACAGTCGGTTTGCGCAATCTTACGCGCAAGGAGTCTTCGGTGGACTTGAAGAGTATGCGGTCAGCCACGATGCGTCCACCGATAGGATTGATAAGCGCAGTGTCAAGTGATGAAGCAGTATTCTGGCACCCGACACCCATCTTCACACCCGTTGCCTGAAGCAACATGCCGGTGACCGAGGCTGAGATTGAATCAATTTTCAATGATGCAGTCAGAAGGGAATCGACATGTACTTCTCCCCGGGTAAAGGAGGAGTTGGTTCCGAGTTTCAGTTCGACATTATCGGTATAGAGGTCAGCCGGAAGTTCGGGCATGGAAAGGGTGAAATCACGGAGAGTGGCGTCACCGGTGAGGCGAATGCGATGGAAATTCTTCTTGTCGAAGTAGCTCCGGCGGAAAGCAAAGCGGCTATCGGCCCGAAGACTGCCGTCGATTTTGAACGGAAGTTTTTCGAGCAGTTTTGAGGGTAGGCGGTCGATTTCTATACCTCCTTTAAAAGAACCCTCCGCCGAGGGATCCGACATGAGGTCCTTAAACACTCCGTTAAGTTCAAAACCGACACCTTTGCCAATGGCAAGCAACCGCGACAACTCGATTGTCGAGCCATCAAGGTCTTTACCGTCAATATCGGCTTTCGCATCAAGGGCAAAGCGGGTGAGGATCAGTTGTTCGTAACGGCCACTCCCCTCCGGTATGTTCAGGCTCAGTGTAAACGACGGGATTGAATCATGAGCAGGATTGAAGGGTGCTGTAAGGCGCCCGTTCATACCTATCTTCAGGTCTGTGGTGATTTTTGCAAGTTCTCCCTGCATATCCTCCGGAATGAGAGCGATGATGTCGGCCACCGGGGTTTGAGGGAGCAGGAAGTCAAGGGCATTGACACGGAAGCCGTCGGTCATGTCAATATCCGTCGAAACCACTGTCGAGACCTTTCCGGCCGAAAGTTTGAAATCGGAAAGGGCAACCATCATAGGTTTATGATGGTCCCAGGTGATTTTACCGTCTGCACCGAAACTCAGATTCCTTATCGAGAAATCAGGCAACGAGGCGGAGGTCAGACCTGCAATATCCACATTATATATAGGGGCACCATTGCCGTCAAGGGAGGTCGTGGAGAAATTGACAGCTATGTCGAGAGAATCGGGGCGCGAGAAGTAGCGCACCGGCATACCACCCTGTATTGAGAATGTTCCGATTGCAATATCGGGTATCAGCAGCGGTGAATCCTCATTCTTCTCTTCCGACTCCGGGAAAATATCCAGATTGGAAGATTCGGGGGTAGCCTGCACGATATTTACAGCAGGATGCTCGAAAGTGATGTCATAGAGATATATTTTTCCGGCAAGAATGTGGGGAATGTTGACCGCTCCGTTGAAGTGACGGACCGAAATGAGGGAATCCGCATATTGAGGCAAGTCCTTGCGGATTTCCGGAGCAAGCGAATCGAAGGCATGACTGTTGACCGTGAGGTCGCGCACGTCGAGAATGAACTTGGGGAATGTTGACCAGAAAGAAATCTCCACCCTGCCGATATTCACATCCGCATCCACATACTCGTTGGCATATTTTTCAACCAACGGAGTCAATCTCTCAGGCTTCAGGTAGGACACGGCCACCGTTATCAGCACAAGCACGAGGACCACCACCGCAAGAATGGTCCAAAGCATGGCGCGCAGCACCTTGACCCAAACGGGCTTCGGACGCTTGGACGGTTTACGGGGGGAAGCAGCACCACCTGTATCGGCCGCACTGTCGGGGATGACTTGCTGAGAGTTTTTATCGTCGGACATATTGCGTTGAAATTTTATGGAGACTCCGTAGAAGGAGCCTGTTCAGACATGGATGGCAGAATCAATAATACCACCATGAATTATAACAATAAACAAAGTATCATAACGCAGGATGGAGGCGTAAAATTTTTATATATGGGTCGAATGCACAGCTACCGCTGTTCATGTTCGCCTTCTTTTCTGGCGGTTATATGAAAGCATGGCTGTCCGTGCTCATATTTCACCCAGAGTTTCCCTTCCTCGCGCATTGCCTTAAGCACTTCGCCGAGGATTCCTTTCAGGTCGTCGACACTGCGGGGATTATCAGCATTGTCGGCAATGAAGGAGGCGTAGGAAATGTCGAACGTCGTGCCGAGCTGATGGACCGAGGAGTCGATTGCGTTGCGGTTGCGACGGCGCAGGAGTTTGACAGTGCGGGGAGTGCGCAGAAGGCTTGTCACCTTTATACGGTAGTCACCACCGCCACGCACGTTGATACTGTCGCGGAAACGCCGGCCGATTTCGTGGAGACGCGCAACTGCAGTCGGGACAAGGTAGGGACGGGAGAAAACGAGCGAATCTATGAAGTAGTCCTCGCAACTTGTCACCTTCACAATCGGAGCGCGCAGTTGCCAGTGGGAACGGGTGTCGGAAAGCGGTTCGATGCCGAAGAGTTCGGCTTCCTGCCAGTGGATATAGTTACTGTCGTTGAAATGATTGCGCATATTACCGAAGTAGTTCACCTTAATGCGGCGGGTAGGCTCAGGCATTTCCGGAAGGTGGGCAAGGTAGGAACTGACGGTGTCGGTCTCCAACTCGCGCACACTTTTGTAGTTCACGGGCTTCGGTTCGCTCTTTGCTGAGGGCTTTGTGAGGTCGGACTTTGCAACTTCCTCCTCCACAACCGCTTCGCTTCCTGTCTTTGCGGTCACAACCTGCGAACCGTCTCCCTCGGAATTATGGGTGGGAGTACACATCACCACACACAGACCGATGAACAGAGCGAGCGGAAGGAGAAGGCGCATGGTCTTGCGCGGGCTGAACTTGCGGCGTTGTCTTCGTCGCGGTCGCCGGGAATCTGACTGATAGCTGTTGTTCATCGGGGCCATCAGTCGTTGTCGAGTACGATTCCGGCAAATTCGAGAGCCTCACGACGCTCAACACATGTGCCGCACTTTCCGCAGTGATGTTCGCCACCCTTATAGCAGGAATAGGTGTGTGAATAGTCCACGCCGAGGTTCTTGCCACGCAAGGCAATCTCACCTTTTGACAGATTGGTGTATGGAGCAAGGAGCTGAAGATGCTCGTAGGTCCCGTCGGCTATGGCAGCGCCCATGGAATTGATGAATTCCGGACGGCAGTCGGGATAGATGGCATGGTCGCCGGAATGGTTGGCTATCATGACGTTTTTCAGTCCGAGACTTTCGGCAAGTCCGGCTGCCACGGAAAGCATGATACCGTTGCGGAACGGGACCACGGTCGAACGCATGTTTTCATCATCATAGTTTCCTTCGGGGATGGCATCGGCACCGCTCAGGAGCGAGCTTTGAAAGTATTTTCCCATGAAGGAGAGGTCGATTTCATACCATTTTATGCCGAGGCGTTTGCAGTTCCAGCGGGCACATTCGGCCTCGCGCCGGTTATGATTAGAGCCATATTGGAAAGTGACAGCGGCTGCAATGGTATCGGCATATTCCCAAAGCATTGTCACTGAGTCCATTCCTCCGGAGAGGACAAGGAGTGTATCTTTTACCATGATTGTAGTCTTGGGGTTGGAGGGGGATGATTGGTGAGGGAGCTTTCGGACCGGTCGGACTGGTCAGACTTGTCGGACCGGTCGGACTTGTCAGACTGGTCCGCCTGGTCCGACGGCCTCCGGCTTGGGCTGTCAGAAGCTGTCGGGGATGGAGGCGAGGAGGCGCTGGCTGACCAGATGCTGGTGGTCAGCATCACCATAGTTGGCAAAGGGATGGATGGCTATGCCTCCACGCGGAGTGAAGATGCCCTTGACCTCAATGTAGCGTGGATCCATGAGGGCTATAAGGTCCTTCATGATGATGTTGACGCAATCCTCATGAAAGTCGCCGTGGTTGCGGAAGCTGAAGAGATAGAGTTTCAGGCTCTTGCTCTCGACCATTTTCTCACGCGGGATATATGATATGAGGATTTTAGCGAAATCAGGCTGCCCTGTCTTGGGGCAAAGCGACGTGAATTCCGGACAGGTGAATGTCACGAGATATTCATTGTCAGGGTGCTTGTTGATGAATGTTTCAAGCACTTCGGGTGCATATTGCGTGGGGTAAGCTGTTCCGGTGTTACCGAGCAGCGACACCCCTTGGAGTTCAGATTCGTTGCGCATTTGGATAAATGATAGTCTGATAGAGTGAATCAACATGCAAAGTTAAGCAAAAAAGGCGTATAAATCCACTATTTGCGAAAATTGCCCCGACAATCAGTTTGTTTTTACATCGCTCAATTCAATCTGACTCACGACATATCGAATCAGAGAGGTTCAAAAAAAGTACTCCGGCATTGATGACATGCCGGAGTACTTTTTTGAGCCTTTTGATATTACGGTCAACTTATTGATAGCCTATCATACTCCAAGAGTTTCTTTAAGCAGCTTCACCGCCTCGGCGGGGGTGGAGGTTTTGGCGAGACATTTGATGAAGAGCGAACCGACGATGGCTCCGGATGCGTAGGTGAAGGCTTCGCCGAGGGTGGATGGATTGGAAATTCCGAAGCCTATGAGACGCTTATGAGTGAGACTGAGGGAGTTGACATGTCGGAAATAATCAATCTGCTGCTCACCGAATGAATCGCGTGTGCCGGTTGTGGCTGCCGCGGATACCATGTAGATGAAGCCGTCGCAGTTCTCATCAATGAGGCGGATGCGCTCGTCGGAAGTCTCGGGTGTTATCAGCATTATCATCGGAAGGTCATACTTCCGGCAGAGACTGCGGATGTCGCGCATGTATTCATGAAACGGGAGGTCGGGGATGATGATTGCATCAATGCCAATCTCCTTACAACGCTTGAAAAGCGGTTCGATGCCATATTGCATCATGGGGTTCAGATAGCCCATGAGTACCATAGGGATGTCGGTGACGGTGCGACGCGCTTCTTCGACCTGATCCAGAAGAAGGTGGAGATTCATGCCGTTGCGCAGTGCAACGGTGGAACTTTCCTGAATCACGGGACCGTCAGCCATAGGGTCGGAAAATGGGACACCGACTTCAATCATATCGACCCCACCATCGGCAAGGGCTTTGATGACATCGACGGTCGAATCTTTCTGCGGATAGCCGCATGTGAAATATATCGAAAGTATATCGCTGTTCTTACGGGCGAAAAGCTTATCTATTCTGTTCATTTTTTGTATGTTTTTTTATCGCGAGGGTCATTCAAAAGTGATAAATCCACGCTTAGATTTGTAATTATTTCTATCCGAGACTTTTCAAAAAAGCGTTCAGAAGTCCAATGTCCTTTATTCCCGGCGAAAGTTCAAAACGGCTGTTCAGGTCAATACCGACGAGCTGTGGGTGACGCAGCGCTGCGATGGCATCTGCATCTTCCGGTCCTATTCCGCCGCCGAGCATGAAGCCGACCGGGAGACTATAGGACGCGAGGAGGCTCCAGTCGAATTTCTTTCCGGTGCCGCCGTGTCGCGGGCTTTTGCGGTCGAAAACAAAGCGATCGACGCAAGCGGCATATCTCTCCAATGAGTTGATGTCGCCAACAGTCTCAATACCAACCGCTTTCCAGATTTCAAATCCACGGCCACGCAGCGAATGGCAAAACTCCGGGCTCTCATCGCCATGAAGCTGCACGGCGTGAAGACGATAAGCCTCACAACGGGCAAGAATCTCATCCTCAGGACGGTTGACGAACACTCCGACGAATTTAATCGCCTCCCTAACCCCGGCAAGCTCTTCCGGATTCAGATTGCAGGCATTTCGAGGTGAGGCGGGATGAAAAATCAGACCGAGGTAATCGGGACACAGGGCCATCGCCTCACGGATATTTCCGGCATCGGCCATCCCGCAGATTTTGATTGAAAGGCTCATGGCGGTCATCTATCCGGTTTTACATTCTGAATTCCATGAAATCTCTCAGAGCCTCACCGGGATGGTCGTGACGCATGAAGGTCTCGCCAATCAGAAAACCACTGAAACCGGAGGCGCGAAGCTGCTCGACCTCAGTCATGGAGGTCAGACCGCTCTCGGCAACCTTCACCACATCGGCAGGAAGTTCACGCGCCACTCTTTCCGACAGCAATGGGTCGGTGTGGAAGGTGGTCAGGTCACGGTTGTTGACACCGACCATATCCACTTCGGGGCAATACTTCTCCAGTTCACGGGCATTGTGAATCTCAAAAAGCACTTCGAGGCCGAGCGAATGGGCATAGCGGGTGAAATCCAGAATCTCCTCAGCCTCAAGAGCGGCTGCGATGAGAAGCACGGCATCCGCCCCACAGGCGCGCGCTTCGGCAATCTGCCTGCGCGACACAATGAAATCTTTCCGAAGCAATGGCAATGAGCTGCAACTGCGCGCAAGCATGAGGTCGGTCAACGCGCCTCCGAAGTAAACCGTGTCGGTAAGGACCGAACACGCTGCCGCACCGGCATCCTGATAGGCCGGAAGAACCTCATTGACAAGCGCAAGCGGATGAATCTCGCCTTTTGACGGTGAGCGGCGCTTGAATTCGGCGATTATGCCGGTCGGGCTGTCAAGCAAGGCCTGGCGGAGCGAAATGGGCGTGCGGTCGGTGGCTATTTTCACTTCCGGACCGAGAATAGCATCGGTGGCCGCCACCTCCCGGCGCTTGTTGGCTATGATTTTATCAAGTATATTTGACATGATGACGACGTGTTAGCTGTTGATTTCCACGAATTTTTTGAACGACTCCGCCGCACGGCCCGACCGGATGCTCTCACGCGCCTCGCTGAGTGCGGTGTCGAGACTCACTTCCGGTTCAAGAGTACGGATGGCAAAGGCTGCGTTCGCAACCACGCAGTTTTCCTGCGCCGGAGTTGCTTTGCCGGAAAGCACTGCATCAAAAATCTTTGCAGCATCGGCCACGGTGTCGCCGCCCCACAGATCGGCTTCCATAGCCTGCGGGAGACGGATGTCGGATGGCGTATAGACTCTTTCCTCCTGCACGCCAACAACTTTGAAGGGTGAAGTCAGCGAAATTTCGTCGTATCCGTCGAGCGAATGGACTATGGTGCAATTGATTCCCTCGTTTTGAGCGATGTAGTTGTATAGACGCATGAGCTTAAGGTTGTAGACACCGAGGAGCTGATGCTTCGGGAGTGTCGGATTGACAAGCGGGCCGAGCATGTTGAAGAAATTACGCACCGCAAGGGCTTTCCTGACAGGGGCAACACTTTTGAGTGCAGGGCTGAAGAAGGGAGCATGGAGGTAGCTGACTCCCGACTCGTCGAGCGAACGGCGGAGCTTGTCAATATCGTCGGTGAACTTCACGCCATGATGTTCGAGCACGTTACTTGCACCCGACACGGAACTTGCACCATAGTTGCCGTGCTTCACCACCTTTCTGCCCGATCCGGCCACAACAAAACATGTGGCTGTCGAGATGTTGAATGTGTTCTTGCCATCTCCGCCTGTGCCAACGATGTCAATGGCTTTGACATCGCCCATGTCGACCGGACGACGACGTTCGAGCAGTGCATCGCGGAAACCAGTCAGTTCATCGAGGGTGATGCTGCGCATGAGAAAGACGGTCATGAAGGCTGCAAGCTGCGCGTCGTTATACTTGCCGTCGGCTATATTCAGAAGCACTTCCCTCGCCTCTTCGCGGCTAAGGTTCTTGTGCTCAAACATTTTATAGAGTAGATTTTTCATAATAAACGTAATGTCAATTGTACATTATGAATGATTTCTTAAAGGGGCTTAATGTCTCAACCAGTTGTCGATGATTTCAAGTCCGTAGGGTGTGAGGACAGATTCGGGATGGAACTGAACGCCGCGCACGTCAAGATTTTTGTGGCGCATGGCCATGATTTCGCCATCGGGGCTTACGGCTGTCACCTCAAGCTCCGAAGGGAGCGAATCGCGGTCGACCACCCATGAGTGGTAGCGTCCCACCTCGAACTCGGAGGGTATTCCGGCGAATATGTAGTCATCGGCTGTCAGACGGACGGTCGACTGTACGCCATGATAGACGGTGGATAAGTTGCGGAGTTTCGCACCGAAGCGTTCGCCGATGGCCTGATGGCCGAGACACACACCAAGTATGGGTTTCTCCGAGCCGTAGCGTTCGAGCAATTGCGGAAGTATGCCTGCTTCCGACGGGATACCGGGTCCGGGGGAGATGATGATTTTGTCGTAGTTACCGACTTCGTCAAGGGTGATTTTGTCGTTGCGGATGACGTCGGGTTCCACTCCGAGCTGACGCACGGCGTGGGCTATATTATATGTAAAAGAGTCGTAGTTGTCAAATATGAGTAGTCGCATGGCTTGGAATTATTATGAGGGTTATTTTCCGAATTCAACGGCGTAGGTTATAGCTTTGCTGAGAGCGCCGAGCTTGTTGCGTGTCTCCTGGAGTTCGCTCTGCGGGTTGGAACGTGCGACGATGCCCGCACCGGCCTGTGAGTAGAGGCGCTTGCCGCAACTGAGGAAACTGCGGATGGTGATGGCCTGATTGATGTCGCCATTGAAACCGAGATACCCGATGCAACCGCCGTAGAGCATTCGGCTGTGGGGCTCGACTTCATTGATGATTTGCATGGCTCTCACTTTCGGAGCACCGGAGAGGGTTCCTGCAGGGAAGGTGTCGGCGAAGAGACGGTAGTTGTTGACCCCCTCGGGCAGTTCGGCCTTGACGCGCGACACCATGTGGATAACATGGGAGTAATACTGTATCTCTTTCAGGAATTCTATCTCAACCCGTCCGCCGCTGCGGCTGAGGTCGTTGCGCGCGAGGTCAACGAGCATGATGTGTTCGGCATTTTCCTTTTCGTCTCTGAGGAGTGCTTTGGCCAGTTCGCGGTCGCGGTCGTCGTCGCCGGTTCTGCGGAATGTCCCCGCGATGGGGTCGATGTAGGCGGTGCGTCCGGTGATGCGCAGATGTGTCTCCGGAGACGAACCGAACACCTTGAAACTGCCGAAATCGAAGTAGAATAGATAGGGAGATGGGTTGATGCAGCGGAGAGCGCGGTAGACGTTGAACTCATCACCGGTGAACCCGCGCGAGAAGCGGCGCGAGGGCACAATCTGGAAGACGTCGCCGCGAAGAGCATGTTTCACGCATTTTTCAACCATTCCGACAAATTCTTCGTCAGTCATGGTCGATTCGAGATCGTCGGCGGGTGTGAACGGATATTGCGCCATATTGTTGTTGTGGAGCACCGAGAGAAGTTCGTCGGTTTTCGGGGATTCTCCCTCCGGACAGTTCTCGATGATGGTCATCTCGTTCTTGTAGTGGTTGACCTCAATGAGAAAGCGGTAAAGGACATAATACATGTCGGGTACACCGGCAAACTTCTCCTCTTTAGGCTGAATCTCGACATCCTCGAAGTAGCGCACCGCATCGTAGGCCGTATAGCCGAGCAGTCCGTCGGGGAGTTTCGGGTTGGCATCCTCTATGTCGAAGTTCTCAATGTAGTTGCGCAGTTCCTCAACCACGTCGACACCGTCGGCAATACTAAGGCGGGTCTCACCCCCTACGGCGGTGGGGACGGTGGTTACAATCTCTCCGTCGACGACCTTGAAACTACCGATAGGCTCCACGCCGATGAAGGATGTGGCGTTGTGTTGTGCGTGGTAGTCCGAACTTTCGAGCAGGGCCGACTGCGGATAGAGGTCGCGCACTTTCAGATAGATTCCAACCGGAGTCTCAAGATCCGCAGGAATTGTACGTCTATATTGTTTCAGTTTAGTTTTCATATATAGTTGTATGTGAGTTATCGTTGTTAATAAATTATGGTTGTATATGTATTGTCGTTATATGCAAATAATTGTTATATCTAATTTTGTAGGGACGCGCTGTAGCGCGTATGCCAAATGAACTACAAAATGTCCGGCGGGATAGAATATATTATGGAATACATTACGGGATGAAACGGAATACATTTCCGGATGGAAACAGAATGCACAGCCTGATGAATGTCATCCGGCATACGCGCTACAGCGCGTCCCTACAATCCCTATATATAATAAGGTGGTAATATCTATACTCTATACTTTAACCTCTATACTATAAAGAGACATCTCTATACTGTAAAGAATAAAGATAAGTATGCATATCCTTATCTCCTCGGCCCGACACATTGATGACCACTATATCATCTTCACGGAAATGCTTTTTGTCGAGGACAGCCAAGGCATGGGCACTTTCGAGCGCCGGAATAATCCCCTCGTTGCGTGTCAGAGTCATCGCGGCATCCAAAGCCTCCGCATCAGTCACGGCCATCACCTCCGCACGCCCCGATGTGGCAAGGAAAGCATGGAGCGGGCCGATGCCCGGATAGTCGAGACCGGCAGAAATCGAGTAAGGCTCCACAATCTGACCGTCGTCCGTCTGCATCACCAAGGTTCGCGCGCCGTGGATGATGCCCTCGCTACCTGCATGGATGGTCGCGGCTGTCTCACCGCTGTTGATTCCCTTCCCGGCTGCCTCGGCGGCAATTAGCTTCACCTCCGGATGATTGACGAAATGGTAGAAAGCTCCGGCAGCATTACTGCCTCCACCGACGCAGGCCACAACATAGTCAGGATTCTCACGCCCAATCTGACTCCGCAGCTGATCCTTTATCTCCTTGCTGATGACCGATTGGAAATGGGCCACCATCTCCGGATAAGGGTGAGGCCCGACGGTGCTTCCGATGATATAGAAGCTGTCAGGGTTGCAACACCAGTCGCGGATGGCCTCGTTGGTTGCATCCTTCAAGGTCTTGTTGCCCGACTGGACGGGGACCACCTTCGCGCCGAGCATCTTCATGCGCTCCACGTTGGGCTGCTGACGAGCGACGTCGGTCGCACCCATGTAGACCACACATTCAAGTCCCATCAGCGCGCAGACCGTGGCGGTGGCCACTCCGTGCTGACCTGCGCCCGTCTCGGCTATGATACGGTGTTTGCCCATGCGCTTGGCGAGCAGAGCCGACCCTATCGCGTTGTTGATCTTGTGAGCGCCCGTGTGGTTGAGGTCCTCGCGCTTGAGATAGATGTTGGTCCCGTAGAGGGCGCTCAGGCGGTCCGCACGGTAGAGCGGAGACGGACGGCCCACATAGTCGCGCATCAGTGCGTCGAATTCCTTCTGAAAATCTTCGTCATCGACATAGCGGTAAAATGCCTCGCGGAGATTTCTGACGTTGCTGTGGAGAATCTCGGGGATGTATGCGCCACCGAATCGTCCGTAGTAGCCTTCCTCATCAATCGGAAGGAGCGATCTGTATTTTTTCATACCAGTGTGTATAGTGTGTGATGATTACCTTGATTGTATTTCCGGAAAAAAAAGAAGCGGCCACCGATTTCGTTAATCGATGGCCGCGTTATTGTATTATAGCTAAATCATTCCTATCTTTCGACTCATGCCTGCACGAATCATTGCCATCGATATATCCTACCGATGTGCCACCAATAATTCTTGTTGATAAGCTGTGTGGTCATTGTCGAATTGTGTTTTGAACGGTGCAAATTTATAACCATTACTTCATTTAAACAAATAATTTATCAAAAATATTCATACAATATTGATTTTTCGTAACTTTGCCGATAATGATTTCACATTTGATAAGAAATCATCCATCCCCGACTTAAAATCACCCTCCATTCCAAACATCCGCGACAGATGCCGCAAAGTTTGATTCTTGTCATTTTATATTGCCGTTTTCTTTCATTTTGCCACACTCAAAAGCCTTAAAATGCCAATTTGATGCTGTTAACACATAGATTTAACATCTTTTTACATAAATATGATTAACATATTCCTCAAAAAATATTACTTTTGTGGCCAGATAGTTTAGGATTTGTGAAAAAATCTGTATGTTTTATTCGCTTTTTTCATCTGTCCACGCTGACTCTCGTGCACCACGCACCACGGCAAACCAAACCATCACAACATAAAAGCCACCGTGTGGTGGCGAGATTCCATTAGGTACGATTTAACCTTGTTTAAACGCCCTGAACCCCCAATCCTCCAACGCGGGATATGCCTACATAAACCGCTGACCAACAACGAACAATCATTATTATTCTATACTTTAATTAATTTCGTATTACTTAACTATTAGGTATGAAAAAGCTGTTTCTACTACTTGCGGCCCTCATCACCAGCCTTGCGGTCATGGCACAGAACCAGACCGTCAGCGGCACGGTGACCAGCGCCGACGGCGAGCCCCTGGTGGGCGCGACCGTCATGGGAGTCGGTACTCAGATCGGAACCGCGACAGACGTCGACGGCAACTTCTCGCTCTCGCTGCCTTCCACAGTCAAAAAACTCCAGGTATCATACGTCGGTATGCACACCAAGGAAGTAGCCGTGACCCCCGGCTCCAAGATGAACATCGTCCTCGACGGAACAAACATGCTCGACGAAGTCATCACCGTCGCTTACGGCACCGCCAAACGTTCAGCCTTCACCGGCTCGGCATCAGTCCTTGATGCTTCACAGATTGAAGCTGTGCAGGTCACCAATCCAATCGACGCTCTCAAAGGTAAGGTTTCGGGCGTTCAGCTCAACACTGCATCCGGTCAGCCCGGATCTTCACCCAACATCTTTATCCGTGGTATTTCTTCTATTTCCGCAGGTACTGAACCCCTTATCGTTGTGGATGGTACTCCCTACGCCGGAAGTGTTGATAATATCAGCGCTCAGGATGTCGAGTCGATGACTGTGCTTAAGGATGCTGCTTCCGCAGCTCTCTACGGTGCTCGTGGTGCCAACGGTGTCATCCTTATTACTACCAAGAGAGGTAAGGGTACAGCCAAAGTGACATTTGATGCCAAGTGGGGTCAGAATTCTCGCGCTGTGAAGGATTATGATGTGATTTCCTCGCCTGCCGCATATTATGAGATGTATGGTCGGGCTCTTGGAAATTTCATTATGGATCCTGCCTCTCAGAACGGAACTGTCTACGATGCTGAGACAGCCCTGCGCCTTGTCAACAGCAATATGGTGAACCCCGATCCGAACAATACATTCTCACTTATCTATAATGTCTACAATGTTCCGGCAGGAGAGGGTCTTCTTGTGGATGGCTACAAGCTCAATCCGAATGCAACTCTTGGCAACAAAGTGACCTACGATGGCGTTGAGTATCTTCTCCGCCCTGACAGTTGGGTAGATGCAGCTTACCGTGACGCACTCCGTCAGGAATACAACCTGAGTGTGTCACAGGCTACTGACAAGCACTCATTCTATGTTTCGGCAAACTACCTCAATAATGAAGGTATCACTGCAAATACCGGTTACGAACGTTTCACCGGTCGTCTGTCTGCCGATCTTCAGGCAAAACCTTGGCTTAAGGTCGGTGCCAACATGAGCTATTCTCACTACACTCAGAAATCGCTTGGCGATGATGGCAGTTCGGGTTCGGTAGGCAACATATTTGCTGTTGCAAATCAGCTTGCCCCGATTTATCCTCTTTATGTCCGCGACGGCAATGGCAACCCCATGTATAACCAATATGGTGTCAAGCTCTATGACTATGGCGATGGAATGAACGCCGGTCTTGAACGTCCCTACTTCGCAAATTCCAACCCTATCTCAGACAATATCCTCAATGTAGACAAAAACGAGGGTAATGCAATGACTGCTACCGGATTCGCTGAAATCCGTTTCCTCCGTGATTTCAAGTTCACATCAAACAATACTGTCAATGTGTTCGAACAGCGTGCAACTGACGTGACAAATCCTTATTTCGGACAATATGCAACTTCCAACGGTATCGTACAGAAAGTACATGCACGCCGTATCGACTACACTTATCAGCAACTCCTTAACTGGACACGCCAGTTCGGTGAACACAACATCAACGTTCTTCTCGGTCATGAAAATTACTGGAATAAATATTATTATCTGAGCGCAAGCCGCAGCAATATGCTCATGCCCGACAATACCGAACTTGATGGTGCGGTGGTCGACGGTTCGTCATCCTCCTACGTCAACAACTATAACAGTGAAGGTTGGTTCGGTCGTGTGAACTATGACTATGACAGCAAATATTTCGGAAGTGTGTCCTATCGTCGTGACGCTTCCTCGCGCTTCGATCCGAAACACCGTTGGGGTAATTTCTGGTCTCTTTCAGCCGCATGGATTATCAATAAGGAGCAGTGGTTCCAGGCTCCTTGGGTCAATATGTTGAAAATTAAGGCTTCATACGGTGAACAGGGTAACGATAACATCGGTAACTTCCGTTACATGAACATGTACACTATCGCTAATAGCGGTGGCAAGCCTGTGGCTCTTCCTGCAACTATGGGCAATCCCAACATTTCGTGGGAAAAGGGTGGAAACTTCAACGCCGGTGTTGATTTCTCGCTTTTCAATGAACGTCTTAACGGTACAATCGAAGGCTTCTACCGCAAGACTTCCGACATGCTTTTCTTCTTCCCGCTTTCTCCGAGCTTCGGTTACACCGGTTATTACGACAATATCGGTGACATGGCCAACAAGGGCTTTGAAATTGACCTTAACGGCGTGATTTTCCGCAACCGCGACATCACATGGAGCGCCAATCTCAATTTCACATGGTACAAGAATGAAATCACACGTCTTCCTGAAGAACGCCGTACAATGACAGTCGACGGAAAGAAGGGCTTCTCAAGCGGCAACTTCTATTTTGCAGAGGGTTCTTCAATCTATACCTACCATACAAAGAAGTATGCAGGTGTTGATTCAGAGACCGGTCAGTCTCTCTGGTATGTCAACAAGACTGATGCCAACGGTGTGGTGACCCGCGAGACAACCACTGATTACGGTCAGGCAAGCTACTATCTCTGTGACACTGCACTTCCCTCAGCCTACGGTGGCTTCGGAACTTCAGTAGAGGCATACGGTTTCGATTTCTCTATCAGCTTCGGCTATCAGCTTGGCGGTAAGGTGCTTGATTCAACTTATGCAAGTCTCATGGGTAGCCCGACCGGTAGCGGTCTCGGTTCAGCTATGCACAAGGACCTCTACAATGCATGGAGCAAGGAAAATCCCAATTCTGATATTCCCCGTTTCCAGTATGGTGACCAGTACTCCGGAGGTACTTCTGACCGATTCCTGACCGATGCATCATATCTTGCTCTTCAGAATATCAACTTCGGTTATACTCTTCCCTCTAAAGTCACCAAGAAGATTCAGGTTGACCGCATCCGTTTCTATCTTAGCTGCGACAATGTTGCTCTCTGGGCAAAGCGTCAGGGTCTCGATCCCCGTCAGTCTCTCACCTTTGATTCGACAAACAACTTTAACGGCGAATCTTCGTCAGCTTACTATTCTCCGATCCGCACAATCTCCGGCGGTATCAATGTAACATTCTAAATCCACAGACTAACAATGAAAAATATATTAAAATCGACTTTTGTCGTTGCTCTCGCATCTGCCGGATTTACTCTTACCGGTTGTATCGACGAGGTGGAACCGACAAGCTCGGTGAGCCAGGAGCAGCTTGACTCTTCAATCAAGGCTGCGGAATCAGGCATTTACGCCATGCCCGGTTTCATGCCTAATTTCGATACCAGCGGTTACTATCCGGGTTCGACATCCCACATTGACTTCGGCTATTCATCGTTCATGCATGTGCGTGACTGTATGACCGGCGATATGCCCAAACCGGCTACAGGTCTTGACCGTTACAGCCTTTGGGGTGAGGCTTATGTCACGGATAATCTTGCCTATACGCAGCTTATCTGGAACTATTATTACAAGCAGATTCTTTCAACCAATATCGCTGCCAAAAGCTATGAGCTTGAATCCGAGAATCAGACTGCACGCGGTGCCCGTTCGGTTGCGATGGCTTTCCGTGCCATGCTTTATCTCGATCTCGCACGTTGGTTTGAATTCCTCCCCAATGAGGTGACTTCAAGTGTTACTGACGATGGTAACGATGTGCTCAACCTTACGGTGCCCATCGTGACCGAGGAGACCACTGAGGAGGATGCACGAAATAATCCCCGTGCCACACATAAGGAAATGTTTGATTTCATCCTTTCTGACCTCACCTACGCCGCCGAGAATATCAAATATTCGACTTTCACCGAGCGCACTCTTCCGAATGAGGCTTGTGTCTATGGTCTTCTCGCACGTCTCTATATGTGGGATGAGAATTATGCCAAGGCTGCCGAATATGCGGACCTCGCAATCTCAACAAGCGGACGTACACCGTTGAGCGAGGCTGCATGGACGGATCCTGCCTCCGGATTCAATACTCTCAACAACACGTCTTGGATGTGGGGTATGAAATTTGAGAAAGAGAATGATGCGGTCATCACCGGTATATGTAACTGGACCTCTATGTTGAGTTCGGAAGCTGCCTACGGTTATGCCGGAGCCGGTGCCTTCCCGATGATCGACGCAGGAATGTATGCCCGCATTTCAGATACCGATTTCCGTAAGCTTTCATGGGTTGCTCCTGCCGGAAGTGAACTTGCCGACAAGGTTTCATATTGCAATCCCGCGATTAGTGTCCGTCCTCTTGTCGCAGTGAAATTCCGTCCCGGTGAAGGCAACTACATGGAACCGTCGGTTGGTTCTGCAACCGCAGTGCCTCTCATGCGTGTCGAGGAAATGTATTTCATCTATGCTGAGGCTCTTGCCCATACGAATGCAGCCCAAGGCAAAGCTGAAGTTGAAAAATTCATGAAGACATACCGTGACCCCGAATACACTTGCGAAGCTGCCGATCAGGATGCTATAATTGAAGAGATTGTATTCCAGAAGCGAGTTGAGCTTTGGGGCGAAGGTCAGAGCCTTTTCGACATCAAGCGTCTCAACTACTCAGTGACTCGTGCTTATGCCGGCACTAACTGGCGTCAGGATTTCCGCTATAACACAAATGGCCGTCCTGCATGGATGAATATGGTAATCATCCGCTCTGAAGGCAATAACAACAAGGCTATCCAAGGCTGGAATAATCCCAATTTCGCAGATCTTTATACGCCGATTACAGGAATTTGATAGAATTCCTTTGATTGCAACCAATTCATTTATCCCTGCACCGAAAACAATCGGCGCAGGGATATTTTTTTATTTGTCATGTCTGCATGGCAGGAAGTCCGGAATATTTTTAACCGGATATTTTCAAGCAGCGGTGAACCTTTGTGCCATTCGGCAAGTATAGTTAATTAGGTATATGTGCCTAACGGATTGCATTTAGATATAAGTTAGAATAAAATTAAAACCACAACACAATCATGGACTTCAAACTTCATTTTGACCACTATAATATCAATGTGGCGGACCGCGACAGGTCGTTGAAATTCTACAGTGATGCGCTTGGCTTGAAGGAGGTGGGGCATATCGACGGCCCTGACGGAGCGTTTACGATAACCTATCTTGGCGACGGTGAGACCTCCTTCCGGCTCGAAATCACCTGTATGCGCGACCATCCTCAAGCCTACGATCTCGGTGAGAACGAAACGCACCTTGCCATGCGTCTGAGCGCAGGTCAGGACTACGACAAACTGCTTGCCTACCATAAGGAAATGGGAGTGGTCTGCTACGAGAACCCTGCTATGGGCATTTATTTCATCGAAGACCCCGACGGCTACTGGATCGAACTCCTCCGCCCCAAATTCTGACAGCAACCCCGCCGACAAATCGCTTTCGGTCAGTCCTTGTAGGGACGCGCTGTAGCGCGTATGCCGGATGACCGTTCAAAATACTATTGCCGGATGACCGTTCAAAATACTATGCCCGATGGCTATGCAAAATATTATTGCCGGATAGCTCTACAAAATCTCCCTGCCAAACAGCGTTGACTGGCTACTGCTCCCGATATGCTATCCCCTCAACATCCAACAGATGTCGTTTGGCGGCCAGTCCGCCACCGTAGCCCGTCAGGCTACGGTCGGTGCCGATGATACGGTGGCAGGGGACAAAAATTGAAATGGCATTCGCACCGTTGGCATTCGCAACCGCGCGCACAGCCGACGGCATACCGATGCGTCGGGCAAGCTCGCCGTAGGATAGGGGAGTGGCGTAGGGGATTGTCAGCAGCTCATTCCACACACGCTTCTGAAACTCCGTCCCGACAAAAAGGAGTGGAATGTCAAAACTCCTCCTTGTCCCGTCGAAATACTCGTCAAGTTGCAACGCAGCCTTCTCAATTACCCCTGAGTACCCTCCCGACCCCACATCGCAGCAGCCGGAGCTTGCCGGTTCCGAACCCTTACCTATATGATTAACCTCATCGGTTTCCGAACATCGGTTGCTCATGGCAGGAGCAAGTTCCGTCATTTCCGAACTCATGTTTCTCCCCGCAGGCGCATCCACGAATTGAGCATTCAGCAATCGGCATAGCCGACGGTGAATGCTCTCATTGCTCTTCCCGGAAAGCCATTCACACAGACACAGCTTCCCCTCAAACTCGCCCAACAGCATCTCCCCGCAAGGCGACAGATATGACATGGTGTATATTTTTTTCATTAGTTGATTCTTTACAGTTTTTCGTTAGTCTATCCCTTACAGTATAGAGATTAAAGTATAGAGTATAGATATTTCTTTAATCGCTCCTTTACAGTATAGAGATTTTTCGTTAGTCTATCCCCTACAGTATAGAGATTAAAGTATAGAGTATAGATAATAGTTTTGGGAGGATGGGTAGGTCCACGGACTCCTCCTCTAAAAATCAACGTCCAAATCCTCAAAACTATTATCTATACTCTATACTTTAATCTCTATACTAAAAAAATCTCTATACTGTAAGGGATAGACTAACGAAAAATCTCTATACTGTAAAGAAATCCCTCAAGGCAACAACCTTCCCTCCCGCGAGTTTGTTAAATTTTCATGCAGACGACATCCACCACATCTTCAGCTCCTTCGCCCCGCCATGACAGGTTTGCAATCGTCAGCCGGGTGCTTAAATATCTGATTCCCTTGCTCGTTTCAGCCGGACTTATCGTATGGCTTTTTCATAAAGTCAACATTCATCAGGTCGAGACCATCATACGTCAGGGAGTCGATTGGCGCTATATTGTAGCAATGATGGCTATCACCGTCCTTTCCCATATCATCCGAGGCATCCGCTGGGGCATACAGTTGCGTGCCGCAGGGATTCCGCGTATTCCGGCAACGGCTGAGAGTGTGTCGATTTTCGGTGCCTACGCCCTCAACCTCGTCTTTCCGTTTTTGGGTGAGGCATGGCGCTGTGTCTACATCTCCCGTCGCGAGGGTTGCAAGCTCTCGACTGTAGTCGGCACTGACCTTGGCGACCGCGCCTCGGACGGCATCATGATTCTTCTCATCATGATTCTCACCGTCGTCGTGGCCCATCCGGCCATCGACCGCTTTCTCGACCGTTATCCACTCGGAGAGGCCATTGACCGTTTCACCACCGATGGCGCTATGTGGGTGATTCTTGTGGTTGTTGTCGCACTTTTGGTCGCAGGTGACCTGTATTTCCGCAACACTAAATTCGTCAAAGGTGTCAATGCAAGTATCCTCCGCATCTGGGACGGCTTCAAAGTGCTTTTTCACATGAAGGGGACAGGTTTGTATCTCATCCTTACTCTTGGTATCTGGATCTGCTATTTCTTCGAGACATACGTCTGCTTCTTTGCCTTCCCTTTCACCCGTGAGCTGGTGATGAACTCATCCTATACGCTCGGACTTGTCCCGGGACTTGTGGTTTTCGTGTTCGGTTCGTGCAGCATGGCCGTCCCCTCCAACGGTGGTCTCGGACCGTGGAACATCGCCGTCATGTTTGCCCTTAGCCTCTTCGGTATAAGCAACAGCGACGGTGCCGCCTATTCGATTGTCTGCTGGAGTTTCCAGGCCATCATCCTTGTGGCCTCCGGTATCTTCAGTGTATTCTACATCATGGCCAACCGCAAGGCCGTCAAACGTCAGCTCGCCGCCCGCCGCGCCGCCCAAACCACTCCCGCGCAGGATTGATGCTTCAGGTATCTATATCTCCAATGCAACGTTAAGCCTAAGATTTCTTAAACAGAAAGGCATATAACTCGAAAAATTGTTGTATCTTTGTTAATCAATATGTTAAAAGGAATATAACTATGGCAAGACCAATAGCAGAAACCCCAATTTTGACAGGTGAGGACGCCATCCGCTTCGAACGTCTTAGGAAAGAAGTCGAAAATCTCAGCAAGGAGCAGCGCGCTGAGAATACTCGCAAGTTGAAAGAAGCCGTTGAAAAAGCAAAAAAAGTGATAACAGTTTGCATATAAGATGAAACCTCGCTGTCTGCTATCTTTATGAAAACATAAGCGTTGCTTCCGGTAGTCACATTTGGTTTGCAATAAGGACCTTTCTAAATATTAAATAAAATTGCCTCTTGGTGGATGCGCATGGCAAAATCGGTTGTGACTTTCTCTGAATAATTTGTAATTTTGCAGGGTAATCACTCTTTTTTCGCATCATGCTTATAATGATAACAGGAGGGCAGCGGTCGGGCAAGAGCATGTTTGCCGAACGCCTTGCGCTCTCACTCACCGATCATCCCGTCTATCTTGCGACTGCACAGGTGTTTGACGATGAATTCCGTCGGCGCGTGGATGTCCACAAGGCTCGTCGCGGTCCGCAGTGGACAACGTTTGAGGAGCCTCTGCGCGTTGATGAGGTAGCCGTCGGTGAGGGCGACGTAGTGGTGTTTGACTGCGTGACTCTCTGGGCCACAAACTGGTTTTTCGCTTCCGGCGAGAATGTCGGGACGGCATTGGATGAGATGACCACACGGTTGGATGCGCTTGGGCGCACGGGTGCCACACTCATCATGGTCACTAATGAAATCGGCCTCGGTGGAGTTTCGGAAAACGCTCTTCAGCGCCGTTTCACCGACTTGCAAGGTTCAATCAACCAATACGTTGCAGCCAAAGCCGATGAAGTCCATCTTATTGTGTCAGGCATAGATGTGAAAATAAAACCGCAGGCTTCCCTGCGTCCATAATCATCATTCCGGTTAATTGGAAAGCAAATCTTAAATCATGACTTTCAACATTCACCCTGTCAACACAGCTCTGCGTCAGCAGATTATTGATAAAATCGACAATCTTACCAAACCCAAAGGCTCGCTTGGCCGTCTGGAGGAACTTGCCCTTAAAATCTGTCTCGTCCAGCAGACGCTCACCCCCGAATTGCGTTCACCCCACAATGTCCTCTTCGCCGCCGACCACGGTGTCATCGAGGAGGGTGTCAGTGTTTCACCGAAAGAAGTGACATGGCAGCAGCTCGGCCATTTTGCCAAAGGTGGTGCCGGAATCAATTTCCTCTGCGAGCAACACGGATTCAAGCTCGTCCTTGTGGATGCAGGCGTGGACTATGATATTCCGGCCGGTCGAGGCATTATCGACAAAAAGGTCCGCAAGTCGACCCGCAATTTCCGCCATGAGGCGGCCATGACTCCCGATGAATTTGACCTTTGCCTCCGCCGTGGAGCCGAGGTGATGGACGAAATCCATGCCACTACCGATTGCAACATTGTCAGCTTCGGTGAAATGGGTAGCGGCAACACGTCGGCTTCATCAATGTGGATGCACCTCTTTACCGGAATATCTCTCGACCGCTGCATCGGTGCCGGAGCCGGGCTTGACAATGCCGGAATCAGCCACAAGTACAATGTGCTTTCCGCATCGCTCGATGGCTATAAGGGAGACGGCTCGGTCGAGTCGAAAATGGCATGGTTCGGAGGCTACGAAATGGTAATGGCCGTCGGTGCGATGCTCCGTGCTGCCGAGCTTGGCATGATTATAATCGTCGACGGTTTCATCATGACGAGTTGCATCCTTGCAGCCTCGAAACTCTGTCCCGCCGTGCTTGACTATGCCATCTTCGGACATCAGGGCGACGAAAGCGGCCACAAACTCATGCTCGAAGCCCTCGATGTGAAAGCGCTCCTCCATCTCGACCTCCGTCTCGGCGAAGGATCGGGGGCCGTCTGCGCCTATCCCATCATCGAATCCGCCGTCCGCATGATCACCCGCATGGACACCTTCGCCCAAGTCAGCGTCACAAAGTATTTCTGATGATGAAAAAATTTGCTGCTGCTGTCATTCTTTTCACCCGTCTGCCGTTGTGGCGTTTGGTGAGTCCGTCGCAGGAGGATTATTCGGATGCTGTTGTTTTCTGGCCTTTGGTCGGATGGCTGACAGGAGGTGTGACGGCTCTTGCCTTGATTGGTTTCGGAACTGTTCTTCCGGCTTTTCCCGCAGTCATCTGTGCGCTGCTCGTGCGTGTGCTTCTGACCGGTGCGCTCCATGAGGACGGTCTGGCCGACTATTGCGACGGCTTCGGTTGCGGTGGAGGAAAAGAAAAAATCCTTGCCGTTATGAAGGATTCCCATATCGGGACCTACGGCGTTATCGGGCTGATATTCTACTTCCTTCTCCTCGTAAGCCTGCTTGCATCGTTTCCTCCTTTTGTGGCTGCCTGCGCCATTTTTGCGGCTGATCCATTCGGGAAACTTTGTGCGGGGCAGTTGACAAATTTCCTGCAATATGCACGTCCTGAAGGTGCTAAAAACCGTATTTCCTACTCGCGCATGGGGTGGGGGAAGCTGATTTTCCAGATTGTCTGCGGAGTGTTGCCGCTCTTCCCGCTTCTCGCTCTCAATCCGTTATTTGCATTCGCGGCCATAGCTCCGGTGATTGCAGGACTCTTTCTCGCTTCAATGATGTGGCGTAAAATCGGCGGCTACACCGGTGATTGCTGTGGGGCCACATTCCTTATCTGTGAACTTTCAATGCTGATTGCTATTTCCGCGATAGCATATTGTCGCTGATGTTCAGGTGTTTTTATTATCAGCGTACATGGCGCCGTCAACCAATATTTAAGTAATTTAGGACATGAAACTTGTGTTCATACGCCACACCTCAGTTGCCGTCCCACGGGGCGTATGCTACGGGCAGTCGGATGTGCCCCTTGCCGGTGGTTTCCCTGACGAAGCTGTCATCGTAAAGAGAAATCTGGAAAAATACAGTTTTGATGCGGTCTATTCGAGTCCGCTTTCGCGTTGCTTGAAGTTAGCGGCGTATTGTGGCTATGATACTCCTATACTGGATTCGCGGCTTATGGAGATGAACTTCGGCGATTGGGAGATGAAGCGTTACGATGAAATCACCGATTCGCGTTTGCAGCTTTGGTATGACGATTTTCTCAACGTCCCCGCCACCGGAGGCGAATCTTCCATGCAGCAGCGCGCCCGCTTTCTTGACTTCATCTCCGACCTCCGGACAAAGCATTTCAGCAACGATAATCCGATACTATCCAACACGACAATCGCCATCTTCACCCACGGCGGAATCATCATCCACGCCTTCGCCACGCTCCGCGGCATGTCCGACACCGAAGCCTTCGCCTCCCAACCCACCTACGGCGAAATAGTCGAGATGGAGGTGTGATTTGGATTTCTGATTTAAAGAGGAGTTTTATCATGATTCAGTATTTCATTTAGTTGATACAAAAGCACAAAAAGAGCATAAGAAACAAAAGATATAAAGTTTTCTTTAAGACTGAGGATTATCCTCATATTCTTTATTATAATCTTTTGTTGCTTATGCTCTTTTTGTGCTTTTGTATCTCCGGTATAGATTTGATACAGCATTTTTAAAACGTGACTGTCACGTTGATTGCGAAGTTTTTGTTGTCGGGGTTGAAGGAGGGGAGGACTATGGCGGTGCAGTCGGAGTTATTGTTGTCCCAATGGAACCAACGCTGATAGAGTGGGAGCATACGGTAGGCAAGGCGTGCGGAGAGTATGCCCACTCCCGCTCCGGCAACTACGTCGTTGAGCCAGTGACGGCCGTTGTACATGCGCAGGAAAGCGACCATAGTTGCGAGGGTGTAGGCTCCGGCGCCCCAGCCGGGTCCGTATTCCTCGCGCATGAGTTCCGCGCCGGTGAACACAGTGGCTGTGTGGCCGGATGGGAAGGAGTTGCGGGTCGATGCGTCGGGGCGCTGTTCGCGGATGGTATATTTTGCCGTGTTGACTATCGAGGCCATAATCATATAGGCCGTAGCTCCTACGACAGCTCTTTCCTTGAAAGAATGTTTGGCATGTCTGCCACCCATGCAGAGATATGTGATGGCCGGAAACAGTTGGGTGTAATCGTCAAGGCAGAAAATTTCCTCACCGCGCAGTTTGTCGAGATGGTCTTTGACTGCATGTTTTGCCTTGTGCAACGGCCCTCCCTTGATGACTCCGAGAGTCCCGACGGCAATCATTGTTCCGGGTACGATGAGCTGTGAGGGTTTGAATCGGCTGTCGGATGAGGTCATGCCGATGCTGTCGGTCATTGGTTTCATACTGCCGTTGGCCTGCACTGTGTTTCCAAAAGTCATGCTGATAAGTAAAAATAAGGCAATGAGTGGCCTTACCACTGAATATCTGTCCATTGGCATTCAAGTTTTTTTGTGCGAATGCCATTGCCTCTCAACTTTTTCGGACGGTCACTTTTTGTTGCCGGGACAAATAGCAGACGCTGTTAGCAAAATGATTTACGATAGTGTCATCACTCGCGCATGGCACAACCAACCATTCAGCGCTACGATGACCAAACCCGACCGGAGGACAGGAGAACAAGCGGGTTTTATCACTAAGACGACAAGCGATTGAAAAACTACTATTCGCAGAAAAATTTTTTTTGAAAAAAATTTCAGCAGTCAATCCGGGAAACTTTGGTTCAATCTGAAAATCCGGTTCATGGAAAATGAAAAGAGATACAAAAGAACATAATAAACAAAAGCAACAGAAGTATAATTTACTGGAATTAATCTTTTTGTATCTTCTGACCTTCTGTCTTTCTGTACCCTTTTCAGATGTTGACGAATTTAATGCACTGTGGTTACGGCTTGTGCCGATTTTTCCGATATTGTCGGGAAAAAACGTTTAAGATTTTGCGATATTCAACATTTGTTGAGAATTTTTCTATCTATAACGTGTAACTTTGTATTGATAAATAACGAAAATATGATAGAATTGAATTCCAAAATAGGCAGGGTGGCTTTTGCGGCGATTGCATCGGTTATGGTAGAATTCGCATGGTATAATGTCGGGCGTGTGGCATCATGGTTAGGACTGCCGAGGCATACGGTCATCTATTACACTGCGAAGGATCTTCTAATGGTCATACTCATTGCCCTTATTCTTTGCATAGTGATGAAGCCCGGAAAGATATTTTCGTTTCTCGGACTTGGTTCAAAGTACACGAAAGGACAGTTGGTTGCTGTGATTTCTGTGCTGCCACTTTACCTCGTTTTTCCGATTATCGGGTCGGTAAATCCTGATTGGAGTTTCTCGTTGCTTGCCAAGGGATGCGTGTTGCCCGGTTTTATAGAGGAATTTATATGGCGTGGTTTCATGTTCGGTCTCTTCTTCCGGTATGCAAAGGTGGGATTTTTCTGGGCAACCATCCTGCCGGCTCTCCTTTTTGCCTATCCTCACATATATCAGGGGCATGACTTAATGTCGTGTATGGCTGCTGTTGGGGTGACATTTATCGGCGCTCTTTATTTCAGTTGGATGTACACAGCGTGGAAGTTCGACTTGTGGGTCCCGGTTTTTCTTCATATACTGATGAATGGTGCATGGATAATATTCAACGTGACAGGCACTGAGGTTGCTGCAGGAGGGCTGATTTCGAATATTCTCCGTATCGTCAGCATCGTCTTGGCCATTGGCCTTACCGTGTACTTCCATCGGAAAAACGGCAGCAAGGCCTTTGATTATCCTATATGGAGGTTCTGAGAGTCTCCCATTGTATCTCGTATCAGTAAGTTTCGGAATCATGAATATGCGAGTTTTTAGAACGCTTTTGGTCGGTATGTTTTCGCTCTGCACCTTTTATTCATACGGGCAGTGTGAAGCGAAAATCAAGGAATTCTATGTCCAATACATGAGGAATGCAGAAAATAATGAGGAGAGTAATTTCGAGCTTTTGAAAGCATATACATCCACCGAACTCATTGAAAAACTCAGAGGCTACACGCAAAAATATGATGTCGACGCAGTCATTCATGCGCAGGATGTCTGTCAATACGGCATTAAATCCTTGATTGTCTGCCCGCTTAAAGATGACTGGTACCTGGTCAAATATAAATGGAGGCCGGAGACCGAACCTATTAAGATTCCGGTGAGAGCCGTAGAGACAGACGGCAAATTACTGATTCTGGACATATCTCTGATTGAAGCGGAACCGGACTCCTCTCCGGAGATGATGCAGGGGATTAAGAGTGATTTTCAACTTCAATAATCCAATTCTTCTTCAATCCCCTCGACTGTCGGCAGCGCTGAGGCAACATCCTTGAATAGCTTTTCGGTTTCATACTGGGCTATACCCATCGGTTGCGTTATACCTCTCAATGCGAACTCAGCCTTTTTATTGCTTTTGTTACGGCAGAGCAAAAGACCGATGGTCGGTTTGTCTTCAGGTGATTTCACATACTCATCAACAGCCGAGATATAAAAATTCAGTTTGCTTACAAATTCGGGTATAAACTCAACTGCCTTTAATTCGACAACCACATAACAATGGAGTTTCAGATGATACATCAGAATATCAATATAATAGTCATCGCCATCAACTACTACATTATATTGTCTGCCTACATAGGCGAATCCATGCCCCAGTTCCAACAAAAACTCTGTCATTCGCTCGGCAAGACTGTTCTCTATGTCGCGCTCATGTTGCAGAGCCATCGTGCCTATGAAACTGAAATTATAAGGGTCTTTGAACGCATATCGTGCGAGATCCGATTGATATTCCGGTAAAGTCCGTGTAAAATTGGTCACAGCATTACCGATGGTTTTCATATAACCGCCGTTTATCTTTGACAGCATCACGTCCCGGCTCCAACCGTTACGGGTAGTTTCAAGGATATAGAAGGCACGTTCCGCATTATTCTTGATTTTCGGCAACATGGATATGTGGTGATACCAGCTTATGGTCGATAACGGAATATCCACACAGTCTTTGTCGCCAGCTAATTCTGCAAGTGCCGCTTGCGAAATTGGTAAGTTCTTAAATTCTGCAAGTGGCACTTGCAGAATTGGAAAGTCGGGATAGTTTTCCGCAAAACGTCTCATATAGTGCAGGTTTCTCACGGAGTAGCCTTTATCTTCGGGGAATTTGCGTGTCAGGTCCAAGGATAACTGTTCTATTACCTGCGCGCCCCAGCCAAGTTCTTTTTTCTTACGGATAATGTCACTGCCGATGCTCCAATACAAAGAAAGCATATCGGTATTCACATGAATGGCCGCATTGAGTTTGGCATTCTCAATGAGCGTTACGATTTTTCTACGCCATTCAGCGTAACCAACCGGAAGATTTGGTGTATCGATTTCTGCTGTCATGATGCAAAGTTACACAAAAAAGTCAATAATGCACTGAAATCCAAATATAATGGCTAACTTTGCGATAGGCTCTTATGCCGATCCGACAGCCTTATGCCTCCCGACCGAGCAAAAATAATTGGCATCTCCCGTCATCGCCTCTCCACCGACGGCGATGGTGTGACCACGCTTGTCGCTTTCCACGGCTGTCCGCTCCGCTGCCGTTACTGCCTGAATCCACAATATTATTTTCAGGAAAGGAGGGTTGAGTCATGAGGTTTCCAATACTCAACATATCAATACCATCGTTGAACTCCGATATTCTTGAAGCGTTACATATCGGCGATTATTGGGATTATCCGGACAACAAACATATATTTGACCGATACTATCTAAATCACGAATATGTAGATCAGCAGGGACAGATATTTAGATTGATTGGAAAAAGAAAATCAAATATAATAAATTATTACTGTCCGCTAAAAAATTTTAAGCGATGAAAAAATTAGGGCTGATTCCATTTGGTGGAGTCAGCCCATTTTGGTTATTTAGCTGTCGCCAAACAAAACCGAATAACCATGAGCAAAAGTACCCATTTTTTCGGACAGCCGGTGTATGGTCAGCTGATAAAATCACTTGACCGGGCAAAAATTGTTGAAATGAGCCGCAAAAACGGCGGAGAAAGGTATGTAAAGAGCTTTGACGGCTATGTTCACCTACTGACAATGCTGTTTGCGGTAATCATGCGTTTCGATTCACTGCGTGAGATAGAGGCCGCTATGACCGCCGAAGTCCGTAAACTGGCACATTTGGGAATAGAAAAAGTGTCCAAGCGCAGCACACTCTCTGATGCCAATGCCAGAAGGCCGGAAAAATTTTTTGAGGAGGTCTATCGGGACCTCTATGAGTCCAACAAAAGCAAACTTTCATCGGACAGCCGCAGAAACGGCACCGAAGCGTGGATAAAAGCCCTCAGGATCATCGATTCGACGACTATCACTCTATTCTCCAACATGATTTTCAAGGGTGTCGGCCGTCACCCCAAAACAGGGAAGAAGAAAGGCGGTATCAAAGTACACTCCGTGATACACGCCAATGAGGGTGTACCATGCGATGTCAGGTTCACTTCCGCCGCAACCAACGACTCTTTTATGCTCGCTCCGTCTCATTACAATCACCATGAGATTGTGGCCCTCGACCGCGCCTACATCAACTATGAGAAATTTGAGGAACTGACCGGCCGCGATGTGATATACGTCACAAAAATGAAGCAAAACCTCAGATATGAGCTCCTGTTTGATTTCATGGAGATTACACCGGAGGGTAAGATGGTGTACCGTGAGCAGATAGTTGTATTCCGCAAGGGCGACATCAACCATATAGCCCGCATGATCACATATGTTGACCACAAAAAGGGGAAACGGCCTAAGTTGGTCACCTTGCTTACAAACGACTTTGATATGCGCCCTGAGACAATCGTCGCCATATATCGCCGCAGGTGGCAGATAGAGTCGCTTTTCAAACAGATAAAACAAAATTTTCCATTGCGGTATTTTTATGGCGAGAGTGCCAACGCCATAAAAATCCAGATCTGGGTTACACTCATAGCCAACCTGCTGCTCTCAGTGCTTCAAAGCTCACTTTCGCGTCCTTGGAGTTTCTCAGGATTAGCCACAATGGTAAGAATCGTCCTCATGTACTATCTAAATCTTGAGACATTCTTCAACCAACCAGACGCCGACCTCAAAATCATGCTCGAGCAGGCCTCGGAATCACCACCCGAAACGAACGAGAATCATTAAGAGGGGCTTGTCCTTGCACAAAAAAAGCCCAACTTCTACTTCTCAAGAGGTTGGGCAAGTGCCTTTATGGTTTAGCGGACAGTAATAATAATAAATAGGATACTGCATTTTAAGTCGGAACAGCTATATTTCGATGATACGCATAAAAGTATTGATTTTGATGAATTAAAAGACTTATTACTAAAAATGTATGATACACTTGATGAAGATATATCAAGGTCTGTCCTTATGAGATTGGCACAGCAGGCAAAATCAATAAAAGATTTAATCGGATGAAAGGGTCTCTCCAATATAAAGTATGTCTATGGATGGTGTGGATGCAACTCGCACTCATACCTATTGTATATCTTATGATGTGGGCAGTCGAAGGTAAACCTTATATTTGGAGGTGGAATCTTTTGGCTTGGTTTATGTTGGCTGGTTATCTTATTGGAATACTTGCATTACCTTTAAGTCGCGGCCTTGACAAACCCCAATTATTAAAATGGTGGTTGCGGATTGATTTTGTAGCCACAATACTACTTTTTATACCTTTTTATTTCACGTTCATCGTGTCAAAGGCTAATTTTGTATCTGAAAGGGGTAAGTATGTTTTATTTACAACAGGTGGAGGAATGGCAAAGCCGGCACTTAGGTTAGGAAAATCAGATGGAGTATTTATCAAAGAATTATACAATTCAGATGATGTGGAATTTGATATATGTGCTGAAAATTGGATAGTAAATGAAGATCATGGTTATAGCAGCCTGAAAATTTGGAATGACTATTATAAAAGTATCCATGTGTTTCCGATTGACAGTTCAGCTTATCACCAACATAATAATGTTATTGACACACAGATTGATAGCATATTTCATGCAAACACAATCGGTTATGATAAAATGGTATTTGTGATGCCGAAAGATTTTTCAACAATCGAATACCGTGACAGCTCCAGTATTGAATATCACAGATCCGACTATATTCAGTTAGCAGAAATAGAGTATCGTTCATTCGGAAAAGGAAATCTTTTGGATTCAGTATTGATAACCCTTTCTGTATCAAAAAATGACATATTATCGATAACTGACTCAGATACATTATTGGTGGAGAGAGTTGAAACGGAGAGACAAATAAAGCTCCCGAAAGATTCTGTGCCGTGGATGTCTCCTACTGAAGCACATCGGTTCATAAACGATTTGAGAAGGAGGTAAATTATGAAAGAATATTCTATTTCAAAGTATAGACCGGATTTATATGACGGAAATGGATGTTATCTTAGGAACGAGTGGACTTCGTTTTGGGAAATAGGCCGAAATTTTTATAATGGAATTTTGTCAGAAGAAGAGTACTTGAAAATTGAACAGCGATATATTGATGTAGCTGTGACATTAGCACGTTTATCTGGTTGCTCCTACTTAATTATCAATCATCTCGAATGCGAAAACGACATAAGGGATAGTTTTAGTCAACGGTCATGTAATAAACAATTATTAGAGGCTGCTCAAAACATTAAACAGGGACTGAGAGTGTCTGTTTCATCGTGTTCTGATTATCTACGATTATGTATTAGAGAGTTCTGCTGGGCTGTTTTCTCCAATAAATTACATGGTTTTTCAATAGACTTTGGATATGACTTTTATATGCATGTTAAGACGTCTTTGCCACAGTTTCAAGTTAAAGAGATCGTATCAGTAAATAATTTGTATATTAGACCATGAAACTGACCGATAAACGATTTTGGAGAGGTACAAAAAGGACCTATTATACCTCTTTCTTATTTGCATTAAAAGATGCCCTCCTGTTCTCAATATCATGGGTGTTGGCAATTTGTATAATGTTATTTTCAATCTGCCTATTTATTCAAATGAATAATGGAGATCCAATATCCGGTCAGGTCATTACATTTGGATTACTCTTCATTCTCATTGTATTTGTTGTTTCAAACGGTATGTTTCTATATGACAATTGGCTTAAGCAATGTTACGTTATGCGAAAGACAAAGAAACTTCTACCAGATAGTTGTGTTATTTTGAATACAACGTATGACGATATAAACAAGCAATATCAGATAATGTTGGATTACTCAGGAAAGCAGTTTGTGGCAACAGTAAATTTCCCGTTCTTTTATATAAGAGAAAAAGGAACGCGTGCTCTTGGAGCATTGAATATTAATTCACGTAAATTTTTTGCAAAGAATAAGTCGGCAATCGTGAATTATATGTCTTAATGAAATATTATATGGTACACTACGATAACCGATTTTGGCTATTATGGATTATCGGAGCAATTATGGCTGTTTCAGTATGCTTATGCTCATCATGGAGTGAAGATACATTGCTCCTTGCTGTGGCGTTTGCTCTGTCGCTGATTGCCATAGCCATTATTCGTAAGTTCAGATACCGAACAGCATTATACAATATTATATTTTGGTTGGGATATAATTTCCTGCTGAGTTACGGACTACTGTTCAAGAGCGAAGGTGGCGCGGGACTTACATGGTGGTTCTATCTCTTATGCATTAACACCTTGCAATTTATCGTTCTGGCTGTTTATTCTATCATTTTGATTATTGGGAAGAAGAATCAATCGCCCACATAACAGAAAAACTCCCCCTGCTCACGCACAGGAAGTTCCGGTTTTTGATAGCGAAGGGTTTGTCCTATTGAGGGTGGATTATTCAGCGACCATTATTCATAAATCGGCGGCTGTCAGGATATAACGGCGATTTTTATGCGCTTAAACCACTTTTATATCAAATATTCTGATTATCTTTGCGATAGGCTCTTATGCCGATCCGACAGCCTTATGCCTCCCGACCGAGCAAAAATAATTGGCATCTCCCGTCATCGCCTCTCCACCGACGGCGATGGCGTGACCACGCTTGTCGCTTTCCACGGCTGTCCGCTCCGCTGCCATTACTGCCTGAATCCACAATCGCTCGGTGATAGCGACCGCTTCAAGGAATACACTCCACGGTCACTTTATGATGAAGTCAGAATTGATGAACTTTATTTCATCGCCACCAATGGTGGTGTGACTTTCGGTGGTGGAGAACCTGCATTACGACCTGATTTTATCCGCTGTTTCCGTGAACTGTGTGGCCCGTCATGGAGGCTGACATTAGAAACATCGCTGAATGTTCCCCAAGAGAATATCGAGGCTCTGCTCCCGGTGGTAGATTCTTGGATTATCGACATAAAGGATATGGACGCGGATATTTACCGTCAATACACAGGTAAGGATAATTCGCGTGTGCTTTCTAATTTGTGCCTGATTGCCGAGGCAGACCGTCAGAAAGACTGCATGATACGTCTTCCGCTTATTCCGGATTTCAATACCGACGCCGACCGCGAGGAAAGCCGTAAGGCTCTCTCCGCACTTGGCTACTCTAAATTAGATTTATTCACCTATAAACGCTAATACAGTTATTCACATGGGATTAGATATTTATGCCGGGACATTGACCCGTTACTATAGCCACAACTGGAAAAACAAAGTGCAGCAAATAGCTGAGGCTAATGGCCAAAAGTGCGTAATGACAGATGGGCTTGGTAATGAAATAAAACCAGTAGAGGATAAAGCGGAGATAATGGAGGTTCGTGACATAATATGCCAGTGGACAGAAAAATTAGCTGCAGGTTTAGAACAAATAGGCGAACCCATGCCTCATCCGTTATGGGACGAGATAAATGAACGCGACTACTTCACTGACAAGCCGGATTGGGAGGCTTTCGGTGCATTGGTGATGTTACAGGCGTGTCATTTACAAGGCTGTCCATTGCCGGAATATGTTGAAAACGGTTGGAGTGCTTTTGATGAACCTATTGTCAAAAAAAGTATGTCACAGAAAACCGATATTTCGTTGCTATCCGAAGTGGCTCATTGGCTGCCAATAGAAGACAAGGCTATGTTTACTATCAATTTGCCTACCGGAGTTGAAGCACGCGTTTCTACACTGCCATTGCTGAAACAGGAATTAGAAGAACTGAACAGGCGGATATGGAGAGCAGATGAGCATACCATACTGTCATGGAGAGATGACAAATATTATTTTCCGGTAAAACAAAAGGAATCCAAGCCTTTATTTGGTTTTCTCCTTCGTAAAAAGCAAGGAGTAAAATACCGAACAGAAGAATTGGCACAATGTGCATTTTCCATGCTATATCAAGCTGTAAATTTTGCTATTGAACATAAAGTACCACTATTATTGGATTATTAAGGACATGATTATGGCACGAGGAAAGCAGACCTGTAAGATATTGAAAGAGATTCGTCGGCAGATAGCCGAAGCGAATGATATAGAGTTTGTAACGTCGGAGTGTCGCTACAAAGGGGACTGTCTTGGAACGTGTCCCAAATGCGAGGCTGAGGTGCGATATTTGGAGCAACAGCTCCGCACCCGTCAACTTATGGGTAAAGCCGTTGTGCTTGCCGGAATATCGGCCGGTATGATTGCATTTTCAGGCTGCGGCAGGTCCTCAAATCAAACGACAGACGATAGTGATAAGCTGCAAGGTGAGCCTACGGAGTTGCTTCAGGGTGCGATGATTCTTGATTGCGAAGAAGAGGAGGAAGGCGAAATTGAGGCGATAGATTCAGTGTTTGATAATAGTGGCGTTAAAGAGGGAGAGGTAGCCAATATTTCTGATGTTATTGTTACGCAGGGTGAAATGCCGGATGAATTACCTAAAAATCCAGATGACAAGGATATTTATAACTGTGTTGAACAAATGCCTGAATTTCCGGGAGGTAATGCGGCGATGATGAATTTTATTGCCAAAAACTTGAAATATCCCAAAGAACAGTTGGACGCCGGTATTCAAGGAAGAGTTGTCATAAAATTCTATGTTGACACCTTAGGTAATGTATGTGAACCAACGATTGTAAGAGGTAAGGATTCTGCGTTAGACAGAGAGGCAATCCGGCTTGTCAATTCTTTTCCTCAATTTAGTCCCGGGACACTTAACGGCAAGAAAGTCAATGTATGGTTTACGGTACCCATAGTTTTCAAATTTCCCGCGGAATAAGGAACTATTGGTAAAATATTTATGATAAAGATTCATATTGTCAACATGACCCCGGCTGCAATTTGAAGTGTCTGAATTTGTGTGGCAAAATTCCATGTCATATCATCAGCAGTCTTGCGAGTCCTGCGGTGAGGATGGCGAGGGTTTCGGCGATGCGGTTGATGCGGACGGCTGTGCGCATGTCGGTGGTGGTGAGTGGGCGGTCGGTGGTGCCGATGTAGGGTTTGTCGACGGTCTCGCCGAAGTAGTCGTGCGGGCCTCCGAAACGGCAGTCGAGGATACCGGCAAGGGCCGCTTCGGGGTAACCGCTGTTGGGGCTTGCGTGTTGCCGTCCGAAACGTCTGACGAAGGAGAGCAAGCCCGGTTTTCCGGCCGCAATGACCATCAGGAATGCTGTCAAACGGGCGGGAATATAGTTGGCAATGTCGTCGATATGAGCTGCCACACATCCGAAATCCTTGTAACGTTTGTTGCGGTAGCCAATCATTGAATCGAGTGTGTTGACCATCTTGTAGGCCACCATTCCGGGTACACCGAGCAGCGCGAACCAGAAGAGCGGAGCCACGACGCCGTCGCTCAGATTTTCAGATAGAGTTTCAAGAGCGGCGGTCCGGATTTCATCCTCAGAGAGTTGCGCCGTGTCGCGGCCTACGATGCGGGCCACCTGTCGTCTGCCTGCGTCAATCGACTTGTCGAGGGCAAGAAAGACCATCCTGACTTCACGGATGAGGGTGGTTCCGGCAAGGCAATAGAATATAAGTGCTG
The DNA here is from genome assembly GCF_910577345.1 of uncultured Duncaniella sp. Lineage (GTDB taxonomy): Bacteria > Bacteroidota > Bacteroidia > Bacteroidales > Muribaculaceae > Duncaniella. The sequence continues at coordinate 13,984 of NZ_CAJTMT010000021.1, read as the reverse complement.
TTTTCACGATGACTGTCAGCCACGGCCACGGGGCGATGAGGTCGAGCAGTCCCCATGTAAGGGAAAATGAGAGGATTATCAGCCCGATGGCTACGCAAGCGCCTTTTGCCAAACGGTGTTTCCCTTTGTTGAGGCGGTGTTCGAAATAGGCGATCGCCTTGCCGAAATAGACGATGAGATGGGGCAGACGCGCGGGGTCGCCGAATATCAGGTCGAGCATCCATGCGAGGAAAAGAGGAAGCAGTGTTATGATAATGACATCCATTGTTTGATAGCTGAAATCAATAAATCGTTTTCTTTCCGGCTTTGGGCCGCGATGCGGAAATGGGCATCGGAGAGACCTTGGAAGTTCGAGGCATCGCGGATGAGCAGGCCGTGACGGTCAATGAGGAAGTTTTTCAAATCAGAGGCTTTTCCCCAAGGCAGACGGCAGAGGATGAAGTTGCAGTCGGTAGGGAGGACGCTTATTCCCAACTCTGTCAGCCGAGATGCGATTCGCGACGCTTCGGCATGGAGCTGACGGTGGTCGATGCGATAGCCGTTGCCGTTACGGAGCAGATATTCCGCCCCTTCGATGGCGAAGAGGTTGACAGCCCAGGGCATACGCAGTTCCTTGACAGATGACAGCAGTCGTGGATTTCCAATGGCATAGCCTATGCGTAGGGCAGGGATGGCAAAACGTTTTGTCAATGAATGGAGGAGGATAACGTTGGGGCAATCCACGGCCTCACGAGCCGATAGGACAGGTTGGGAGGTGTAGTCGCAATAGGCTTGGTCGATGATGAAAATGATGTCCGTATGGCCATCTATGGTCTTGAGCAGGAGGTTTTTGTCAGTGACCTGTCCGGTCGGGTTATTGGGGTTGCAGAGCCATACGGCCTGCGCGTCAGCGGGAATACACGACAAGTCGCTGATAAACGAAATCTGATGGCCATAGACACTGCAAGCGTCCTGATATTCGCGGAATGTAGGGCTTACGATGGCTGAATGGCTTCCATGCAAGTGATGCGCAATCAGGTAGATGGCTTCCGTGGCTCCGGTTGCGACCATCACGCAGTCAGCCCCGATTCCGGCCTCTTCCGCCAAGAGAGTTTCGACGGAGGCAGGCACCGGCGGGGGATAGCTGCTGAGTTTTTCACCGAGAGTGGAGAGATGGGCCATCAGTCCGGCATGGTCAACGTCGGAGCAGATGTTGGTGCTGAAATTATGGCGTATCTTAGAGCCATATCTGAAACAGTCGTCGCCGTGTCCCTCTATCATTTTCTTTCCATTATGCTGTAAAGACGGTCTATGTCGATATGTTTGCGCAGATGTGCGGCAAGGAGGTCGTATTGCTCCTCCTTGTAGGCCGTATAGTCGAAGTCTTTGCCCGATTTCTCTTTGAGATAGGGTTGGAGGAGAAAGTCGATGACCGTCGGGTTGTCGAGCAGTCCGTGGATGTAGGAGCCGAAGCAACGGTCATCGGCGAAGCATCCGTCCATGCGACCGTCACCGTCAATGCTGTTGAGCGGACGGCTGTCAGCCTCGCGGACAGTCCGTCCATTGTGTATCTCATAACCCTTGCATGGTGCGTCGGAGTCGAGGAAGCGGAATTGGACCTGACGGGTCACCTTGTCGCTTTCAAGGATTGTGCGCGTCGGGAGCAGTCCGAGGCCCGGTAGCCTTTCGATGTTTCCCTCAATCCCCTCGGGATCACAGATTTCCATGCCCATGATCTGATAGCCGCCACAGATGCCGATGACGGTCTTTCCCTCCCGGCGAGCGCGCAGGATGGCTTGTGCAAGCCCGTTGCGACGCAGTTCGCAGAGGTCCGAAAGGGTTGACTTGCTGCCGGGGATAATTATGATGTCGGCTTGCTGAATATCGTCGACATTGTTGGTATAGAATAGGTTTACGTCGGGATTGCGCTCGAGCACATTGAAATCGGTGAAGTTTGAGATGTGGCGCAGCAGGACTACGGCTATGTTCACCTTGTCGCGCGCCATGCCTGTGGCTTTCAGTCCGAGAGCAACCGAATCCTCCTCTTCGATGTGGATGTCGGGAGCGTAGGGGACAACACCGAGCACAGGGACTGCGCAGACTTCCTCCATCAGCCGGCGTCCGCTCTCGAAGAGACGCATGTCGCCTCGAAATTTGTTGACGATGATGCCCTTGATGCGCCGCCGGTCCTCCTCGTTCTGGAGCATAATTGAGCCGTAGGCACTCGCAAACACTCCTCCACGGTCAATGTCAGCGACGAGGATGACATCTGCGTCGGCATATCTTGCCATAGGCATGTTGACAAGGTCGCTGTCCTTCAGATTTATTTCGGAAATGCTTCCGGCACCCTCCATCACGATGGGGTTGAAGCGGGAGGCAAGGCGGTCAAAGGCTTCGTGGACGAGTGTCCGCAGCTCCTCGCGCCCTTCTTTGCGGAAATATTCGTAGGCGTTGCGGTTGCCGACCGGTTTGCCGTTGAGGACAACTTGCGAGGTATGTTCGCCGGATGGCTTCAGCAGGATAGGGTTCATGTCGGTGGAGCAGGGGATACCGGCGGCTTCTGCCTGTACGGCCTGAGCGCGCCCGATTTCAAAACCGTCGGGCGTGGCGTAGGAGTTCAGTGCCATGTTCTGTGCCTTGAAAGGCGCGGGGCTGTAGCCGTCCTGCCTGAAAATACGGCATAGACCTGTGGCGATCAAACTCTTGCCGACATCACTCCCCGTCCCGGCAAGCATGATAGGTGAAAGATGCTTCATTGAACTATTTGATACACTCTTGATTGAACAGACTGTTTAGCCATTTGACGAAGGCTTGACATACAGGAGGTTCGGTGGAGAGGTATTTCTTTGTGATGGCAAGTCCCATTGGTGTTCCCGGAGTTTCCTGCCATGCCAGCCATGAGTGGATGCGGGCTTTTTCGCGATGGATCAATTCATATCGGTTCAGTCCTTCAGATTCGATACGGTCCAAAGTTTCGTCGACAACTTGCAGTAGTCTGTCGTCATTAGGGATAAGATATGTTGTGAAATTCTCCAACATGCCGTTGGTCTTATTGTCCGGCATAATCCATACACCGAATGTAATGTCTTCCGGGATGATAGGATGCAGGATTAGTCCGCCTTCAGGGCAGATGTTGGGGACATTGTCATATTTTCCGGACGAAAGCAGGATGTTGCGCACAGTTTCCCATCTGGCCAAAATATCGGTATCCGCATCTATGATTATGCCGATGGTGTTTATCGCACCGGAACTTTTGATGCGTGTCGGAAGTCCTTTGAAAAGGTTCCCGATTCCCTTGCAGTCGATGATGTCGAAAGTCTCGGGAAGCTTGAACTTCTCGCATAGCGCATAGAGGACGTGACAATCGTCATTGCCCTCCACTAATAGTTGGCGGTCGTGTCGTTCAGCCATGGCCTATCTTATTTCGATGTTTTGAGCCGCTACGATGTCCAGTTCCGAAGGATTGTAGGTAGTGGCACAGACCTTATTTCCTTTATATTCAAGACGGATATATTGGCCTTCAGACATATTATCATCGGCCGACAGGACTTTACCAAAACTACTGATGCAGTCGGAGCTATGGGTGGTGGCGAAAATCTGGACATTCAGTTTTTTTGAAATCTTGAATATGATTTCCCACAACTGTTTCTGCACACTGTAATGAAGACCGTTATCAATCTCATCAATCATCACACATCCATCCTCGCAGTTGACTATCGCAAGGATGAAAGAAAGGATATGGTTGATACCGTCTCCCATACTCCGAAGCGGTATTCTGCCGGATATCCCCTTGACTTTGACTACGGGATAACGTCCACGAAGTGCAGGCGATTCGAGGAAAGCGATATTTTCCACTCCCGGTTCAATGATTCTCAGAGCTTCAATAACGTGTTGCTCCTTATCGGTAAGTGTAATTCTATCCCATAGGGAAGAGGCACATTCCGTGTCGTCATTATCAGTTGAATTAATGACAATTAGATTTTTGAATCCATTCTGTTTCAATGAGTCATGAAAACGGATAGAGTCCAATTTTTTGTCAGTAAACAATCGGGATGAAACCATCCCGTTGCGGGTGATTTCCAACGCCTGCCACAGGTCGTGGCTAAGATCATCAGGGTGATTAATCTTGATGAACCTTTGTGAAATCACACCATCTTCATTAGGAATAGCTACCTGTGCAAACTGCTGAAATCCAAGAGTCACTACATTTTCAGCATCCCTAATGGTGATGCGCTTGCTTTCATCACAACTCTTTTCCCTACCTGTGAAAATCGAAGATAAAGCTTCAAGATTACGGTCGGAATCAGCAGGATTTCCGGAGCCTTGATAACTTTTATGGAATTCTCCACGATTGGTTATTATTTCGAGCAATTCAGTATCAGAAATAAAAATTCCTAACGCTTCAAGCAGAGAAGATTTGCCGACATTGTTTTTGCCGGAAATAAGATTTATGCGTGATAGTTCGGGAATGGTAAGCCCCGAAAGGTTTTTGAAATTTTCAATGCTGATGGAATCAATCATATCCGAAAAATTTGCCACGTTTTTTATTCATTAGCAAATGTAGGCAAAATCAATGAATTTTTTTGCCTAATGGATGGAGAATCTCAATGGTCTTGGAAAAAATGAAATGAATATCAGGAACTGAAATCTTAAATTAGCGGAAATTGGATGAATCCGTTATTTATTTCTGTCTTTTTGGCTTTTCAGTTTTAGCCGATATTCTCATATTAAATCATAGCATTTTATGAAAATGGAATTTTTATGGCAGGAACCATTTCCAAGCGGGTACAATATTGATTTTTAGACCTTCAAATTCGATTTCGTCGGATTCTTCGAGGGTTACGATTGTGCAATTTGTGCATCCGGTTACCCGATTGGCCTCTTTCATGCCTTTGAGTTCACGAAGGCGGGTACTCTCATCGGTCATCGATAAGCAAACCTGTATAAGTTGGTCAATCCGGTCTTCTGTCTGAACGATAAAATCACATTCGTGTTCCTCCGAGAAGTATGTGATTTTCTGCATAGGTGACAAATTTCGGCGCAATTGAAGAAAAACCGCGTTTTCAAGAAGTTTTCCTTCATCTCCACTCTGAGGCAAAAGTACTGAATTTCTCATGCCATTGTCAATAAAATAATATTTTGGCAGTCCGTTGGCTTCTTTTATCAGTGAGGTGGAATACTTGTGTATTTTAAAAAACATAAATATCTCACAAACATGGTCGGCAAGTTCATAGAGAGAGTCTTTACTGATTTTTAAACCTCTTGATTTCAAATCGTTGTAGATGCTGTTGATGGAAGTCGGCTTTGTGAGATTGGCCATGATGCGTTTTACGAAATACCTCACAATATCAGGGTTGTTGAGCTTGTAGTGTTCCACGAGATCCCTGAAAAGCATCGTGTTGAAATAGGCTTGAACTTTCCGGATTTGCAATGATTTTTCTTCCATAAGCGTGACCTCCGGAAATGCGCTCGCATGAAGATATTCTTTGAAAGTGGTCAGAAGTATGGCACGTCCTTCTTCTGAGTATTTGTCTACTGCAATATCCTTAAACTTACAGTATTCATGAAAAGATAAGGGAAATACTTCATATTCCAACGGCCAGCCGCGCAATGCGCTCGATAGTTCGGATGAGAGCATCTGTGCATTACTTCCAGAAACATAAATGTTCTTGCAATATGTCTTATATACGCGCAATACAAACAATTCCCATTTTTCGACATGTTGAATTTCGTCGAAGAATATATAGATGTCATTTAGCCGGATGGATGGAAACATTTCACGGTAAGCTTGGAGTACCTCATCGAGTTCATCGCTATTCATACCGTCGAGTCGTTCATCATCAAAGTTTACCCAAAGGATTCTTGACGAATCTATTCCGGATGCCACCAGATTGTTGGCCACAATTTTCATCATGGAAGATTTGCCGCAGCGTCTTACTCCGGGAACAGTAATCATTTGACCGCTGTTTATTGGCAGTTCCATATCTCGGCATATCACAGGAAATGGTATCTCCTGTTGCATTGTTGAGATTATGCCTTGAATAACTTCTTTACGTTTCATAATGCAAATATAATAACTTTCCTTTTAGAAAGGAAAGAATTTGGGAAAAGTTTCCTTTTAATAAGGAAAGATTTCTAAAATGTTTCCTTTTCAGAAGGAAAGAAAATGGAAAAAGTTTCCTTTTGGGAAGGAAAGGGTGCATTGGTGGGGAGGGGTGAGGATGTGAATTTTTTGCGGTGATTTTGCATAATCGCACTGTTCCCGGCTTTTTTGCATCGTAAATTTGTGGAAACAAATTTACAAATTGACATCGGTTATGGAAACAAGCATGAAACCCATTAAAATGACTATGAAAAAGGAAAAATCAATTGTGAAAACAAATGGTATGATGACGGAGAAGACTGAAAAATGCTTTGGACGGTCTGCCAAGGAAAGGGTGGAATTCTCTGGTCAAGGAAGTTTGGGACGGTTTGCCAAAGAAAGGGTGGAATTCTCTGGTCAAGGAAGTGTGAAACGGTCAGCCAAGGAAAGAGTGGAACGGTCTGTTAAGGGAAGTGTGAAACGCTCTGCCAAAGGAAGTGTGAGGATGAGTGAGAAGTTGCGTCAGTGTGTGTCACGGAAATTTTATGTCGACATTGACAACCGTCTGCGTGAAGCTGCCGCTTGCATTGGAGGCGGGGACGAGACGTATGCAGCGATGAAAGCCATGATTGATCTGTATATCTCGGAAGGCGTTGTGGTGGTGGAAGATACAGATGCGAGCTTGAGGTTGGTATTTGCCATGTTGCGTCCTGAGATAGATAAGGCTATGAGACGTTCACGCAGGGCAAGGGAACGGGCAAAGGGAAGGAAGGCTAAGGGTGCTGTGGAGTCGGCAGAGAGTCAGGAGTCGGATTGTCATTGTTGCCAAGCGTCGGAGCCTGTGGCTAAATCCACTGATTGCGAAGAGACTAACCGGACAGATTCATGCATGATTCCAACCGACAGCGATATTGAGCGGGTAATTACTATGGCTATGCGTGAAGTAGCCGAAGACGATAGTATTACTTATAGAATGACGCGCCGACAGCGCCGCCGTCTGGAGCAGGAGCGTCGCCGCAGGTTTGGAAAGACTAAAAATGTCCCGCTTGGGAAGTGAGAAACTGTTTGTACGGTCTTATAAGGGGTGGCGTCAGGTGGTCGGTGAAAAACCGGAGGCATCTCTAATCGTAGTCGTTAAAAGCTGTCTGTAATTCTAATAGTAATAGCTGAGGTTGTAGGTGAGTGTGATGTAGGCTCCCTGCATGAATGATTTCGTAGGATAAAAATCCTTGAATGATTTTCCTTGATACGAAAGGTGGCGGTATTGGCTGTAGATATCGAGGTTCGACATCATGTAGCCTGCGATTACCTCACAGGGGCCGATTGTGGCGCAGACACCTATGCGCAGGTCTACGGCGGCCCATTGGCCTTTGTTGGTGCTGATGTAGTGATAGTCGGTTTTGGGCCATTCCGGAGTGCTTTCTATGCACACCCGGCGATAGGGGATGTTGAGCATCACGCCGGGTTCGGCATAGAGCGACCAGCGGGTGGCGTGGTATCTGATGCCGGGCGATTTGAGCACGAGGGAGGGACGGAGGAAGAAGTTCGACGGTTTGTTGTCGTCGCTGTCAATGTTCCAGTTCGGACCGGAAGCCCAACCGACTTCATAGTAATTCGCCCAGTAGCCCAAAGCTCCGCCAATACCGATGTAGGAGCCAAACATCTGATGATACGAGGCTTCAAGAGAGTAGGTGTCCGACGATGTGAGAGCCCCGCTAAAGCCAACTCTGCCATACGACCGTGGATTTCCAGCCATCGTCACGACCGGCGATGCAAGCAGGCATAACAGTAGAAAATAGAAGAAACGTTTCATAAGCACCTGTGTAGATGATTCAAAGGCAAAATTATCGGGAGAGTTATTTGCCGGTAACTCTTTTGGTTAACCAGAATTTATGCGTTTTGTCAAGAAATACCAGATAGAAGGTATCTCCGACAATATGACCCACCAGCACAGCCGGACCGTTTACATGGATTCTTGCCCATTCAGCATCTTCAGGGACATGCTTGGGGTATTCAAATCTCGTTTTATCAGCTGGTGGAAATGATTGGTAAACAGCAAATTTCTCACCATCTATCTGTTGTCGTAACGGCCTTTTGCAGAATCCTTGAAGAGTCTCCATAGCACGGCTCAGCAAACCAACGGATTGCCAATGATGAAAGCTCGATGCGAACGGTTGTTGCGGATCGAAATATGCGAGCGAAATCTTGAAGTTGGACGTATTCTTTTCATCCGACACAGAACCTCTTTCCAGAATTACGGAAGATCGTTCCGATGGTTTGAACCTGGCCATTATAGTCCTTGTTGGGTGCGGTAGAATTTGCGGGTTGTCTCTTTTGCAATTTCCACATGACATTTGTCGGCTTCTCCGTAGCCTTGTCTTGCTTCAATCCACGGCAATTCACGGTGGGTTGCACGTTCAAGTTCAATACCCGTCCACTGAGCCAGATTTGAAAGCACATCATTCAGCAATTCGCGGACATCAATGGAGAGGTTATTGAAATGGGAATCCTCGTCAATCCCATTGATGGGGGAGTAGGACATATCAGAATAGAGGAGCGAGGCACCTCTCATTTCATTGAATACTTTCCGGCATACGGGACCGTGGACCCACGCTTCAAATTTGTCTGACAGCAATTCTTTTCCAAAAAAGGCCAAGCAATATGCGTCGCAGTAAAACAGTAATTTTTGAAGTTTCAAATGTGACATCGGGCCATAATGTTTAAGAATATAATTCGCAAACACTATGGAATCAATCTGTCCGGTCTTAGGTATCGCTATCATAATATGCCCTTTTATTTTATGACCATTTAAGAGGCGAAAAGTTTATTAAGCACCTTCTTAAATCAAACAATGCAAAGATAGCGTTTTATTCCTTATTATGCAAAATCAAACAAGTTGCTGTTGTCGCAATTTTTTACTTTTAAAGTCTATTGTCTGATTTCATGCAGATAGGGGAGACATAAAAGATGATTGAGTCCGTTAAAATTTTCAATAAACAAGAATTTAATGAAATATTAATGACCCTTATTTGTTTATAATTTGTTAAAGTAATACTTTTGTGCCCGTTTAAAATTCACTTTCGACTATATGACACCTAATTCTGCCCCTCATCGCGGACTGACTCGACAGCAGGTTGAGGAAAGCCGCCGTCTGCATGGAGCAAATGTGCTCACTCCTCCAGCCGAGGAGTCGCTTTGGCATCTGTTTTTAGCCAAGTTCAAGGATCCATTGATAATTGTCCTGCTTATGGCGGGAGTGTTGTCAGTGTTGATTTCCTGCTATGAATATTTCGCGCTTGACCAGGGGGGCACGGTGTTTTTCGAGCCTGTCGGTATCTTCATGGCGATTTTTCTTGCCACCGGGCTTTCGTTTTACTTCGAGAAGAAGGCTGAGGATGAGTTCAAGATTCTGAATCAGGTGAATGACGATGAACTCGTCCAGGTGATACGCGACGGTAATCCGACCGAGATTTCAAAGAAGGATGTGGTTGTCGGCGACATCATCATTCTCAATACCGGTCAGGAGATTCCTGCTGATGCCCGTCTGCTTGAGTCGACTCAGCTCAATGTCGACGAATCGACCCTGACCGGCGAACCGATGGCTTCGAAGACAACGGATCCGGAGCATTTCGATCCGGAGGCTACATTTCCGTCGGACCATGTGATGCGCGGAACCCGCGTTATGGAGGGGCATGGTGTGGCCGAGGTGTTTGCTGTCGGTGACTCGACTGAGAACGGTAAGGTCTATGAGGCTGCCCATATCGACGACGGAACCAAGACTCCGCTGACCGAACAGCTTGAACGGCTCGGCGGACTTGTCACCAAGGGCAGTTATCTGATTGGCGGAGCTGTCATCGTCGGGCGCATAGTGATGTATTTCATCGAGAACGGCCAGTTCGAGTGGCTGTCGTTTATCGCATATTTCCTCCAGAGCATCATGATTGCCGTGACGCTCGTTGTGGTTTCGGTTCCTGAAGGTCTGCCGATGGCTGTCACGCTCAGTCTGGCCTACAGTATGCGCCGTATGCTCCGCACCAACAACCTCGTCCGGAAGATGCACGCTTGCGAGACTATGGGTGCGACGACTGTCATCTGTACGGACAAGACCGGTACGCTGACGCAGAATCAGATGCGCGTGGCTGAGACTGATTTCTTCGCGTTACCGTCGCAGAAACTTGGCGACGATGCGACAAGCAAGTTGATAGAGACTGCGATTGCTGTCAATTCGACTGCGCAGCTTGACCTCTCGAATCCTGAGCATCCGTCGGTGCTCGGCAATCCGACCGAAGGCGCTCTTCTGCTCTGGCTCCGCGACAACGGTGTTGATTACCGCAAGCTCCGTGAAGAGGCCAAGGTGGTGAAGGAATTGCCGTTTACAACCGAACGCAAGTATATGGCTACCGTAGTGGCTACTCCTGAAGGGAAGCGTCTGTTCGTGAAAGGTGCGCCCGAAATCGTCATGGCGATGGCTGACAGTGTTGCCGGCGGAGTGGAGCGTAGCCATATCAACAGTCAGCTTCTCGGCTATCAGGAGAAGGCAATGCGTACGCTTGGTTTCGCGACTTGTCTGCTGCCTGACGGTGCGGAGGGTATCGGTGATGATGGCGTGGATGCCGACGGTATTGAGTTTATTGGTATCGTTGCCATTGCTGACCCTGTCAGGGCGGAGGTGCCGGATGCGATAAAGGAATGTATCGATGCCGGAATCGCTGTGAAGATCGTCACCGGCGACACTCCTGCCACCGCGCGTGAGATAGGCCGTCAGATTGGTCTGTGGCAACCGGGCGACGGGGAGCGCAACATCATCACCGGCCCTGAATTCGGCGAGCTGACAGATGCAGAACTCCTCGACCGTGTGGGTGATTTGAAAATCATTGCCCGCGCACGTCCGATGGACAAGAAGAGGCTGGTGGAGGCTCTGCAGAAGAATGGAAATGTAGTGGCTGTCACCGGCGACGGTACAAATGATGCTCCTGCGCTGAAAGCTGCTAATGTAGGGCTTTCGATGGGCGACGGTACGTCGGTGGCCAAGGAGGCGAGCGACATCACTATTGTCGACAATTCATTTGCATCCATCGGCCGCGCCGTGATGTGGGGACGGTCGCTGTTCCAGAATCTGCAACGGTTTATCCTTTTCCAATTGACGGTCAATGTCGTGGCCTGTCTGGTGGTGCTTGTCGGTGCCTTCATGGGTACGGAATCGCCGCTTACCGTCACGCAGATGCTATGGGTCAACCTGATTATGGACACCTTCGCGTCGATGGCGCTGTCGTCGCTGCCTCCTTCGAGATCTGTGATGGATGCCAAGCCCCGCGACCGCCATGCGTTTATCATCACAGGGGGCATGTGGCGCTTTATCGGAGGTGTCGGCTTGCTTTTCGCTGCGATTGTGCTCGGGATGGTCTATGTGTTTGAACACGCTGATGTGACCTCGCTTGCCGACCTGCTTTCTGTCCATATCGGAGGCCGTCAGGGGTTGAGTCCTTACGAACTCTCAATTATCTTCACCACATTCGTGATGCTGCAGTTCTGGAACCTTTTCAATGCCCGTGCGTTTGCAACCCATCGCAGCGCTTTCCACCTTCATTCCTGTGGCGAATTCCTGATGATAGCCGCTATCATCTTTATCGGTCAGATTGTCATTGTCACCATCGGCGGAGACTTCTTCAACGTCGTTCCCCTCAAACTTGAGGATTGGGTAATCATAGTCCTCTCGACATCCCTTGTCCTCTGGATAGGCGAACTCGGCCGCGTCCTCTTCCGGATGGGGAAGAGCGTGTGAAGCGTATGATTGAGTTTCTACCATAAAACTCGCGATAGTGATATACCGATAGCCCTCCATATTCGCATTCATGCAGATATGGAGGGCTATCGGTATTTTGATTTTAAAGAGTCAATAGATATTCGATTTTTCCGGACGTTTGGTCAATCGGGGGATTTGAGGAGGACTGAGCGGAGGTCGGTGCGGGAGATGACGCGGATTTCGGTGGACGTGTAGTCGATGATGCCGCGTGATTTGAGGCTGTCGAGCGTGTTGATGAACGATGAGCGCTGCACGCCGAAAAGTGCGTAGAGGTCGCGCTGACGGCAGGCAAGGGTGATGTCTTTGGCGTCACGCTGGGTGAGGGCAATGATCCAGAAGGCTATGCGTTCCTCCAGTGAGCCTGAGGTGAGGGCGAGGACGCCGTCGATGGCTTTCTGTGCGTTGGTTGAGATGTAGTTGAGGTAGTTGAAGAGGCAGACCTCATCGGAACGGATGATGTTGATGAAGTCGTTTTTGTCAATCTGCATGATTGACACAGTGTCGATGGCGGTGACAGTAGCCGGATAGAGAGTGTTTCGTCCGAAAAGGAAGTCAGGCGAGACAACGGTCGGAGCTTCGAGTGTCTGGCTGACGGTGAAGCGGTCGGTGCTGTTGCGGACGGTCAGTCTGACGCTGCCGCCGATGACAAACATCATGCGCACACAGGGGTCGCCTGCGTCGAGGATCTTCTCGCCGGGAAGATATTTAGAGAAGGCGAGACGGGTGCTGCCGACAATCTCTGAGATGCGATTGTAGCTGACGCCGTTGAAGAGGGGAAGCCCCATGAGATTCTCATACATGCTGTTGAGTGCCATGATCTGTCGTGTAGATTAAGATGTCGTCCGCAAAGGGTGCGGTGCCCTATTTATCTCTTAACGTAAATTGGGAGATTTTAGTTTTTGAATTAACACTTTGTTTTGGGTTTTCCGTTTTTTTGATACAGACGGGCAAAAGGGCATAAGAAACAAAAGATATATGTTTTCTGCAAGATTGGGAGTTGTATTCGTATTTTTTATGATAAAATTCTTTTGTCGCTTATGCACTTTTGTGCTTTTGTATCAAAGGTTACGATTCTGCAGTGGCGTTTTTGGCATCACGCTTGGCCTTGAAATAGAGTTGGGCGGAATTGATGGTGTTTTGCCAAGCAACGTAGGCTGCGGGAGCTACCGACGACACGGGGTTGAGGTAGGTGAGGGCCATCCAGATTGCGAGGACGGTGTTTTTCTGTCCGAGGCCCTGCGCGCCGGCAATCTTGTCGCCGCAACGGCGTCCGATCTTGCGTCCGATCCAGAACTGACCGCAGCAGACAACGCCCGAGAAGATGGCAAGGAGTATCATTTCGGGGACGGCAGCGGCTGGTTCGTCCATGATGAAGCTGACGGCGCGTCCGACGACGATGAAGAGCGAAACGGCCCAGATGTAGAAGGATATTGCCTGGCGTTCGGCCACCGCGCGGTGGACTTTGGGGGCTACCTTGAGCAAGAGGAGGGCGAGGATGAGGGGGAGGATGATGAGGGGCATGACTTTCATGGAGATGGTGGTGAGCGAGTCCATGAATGTTATGTCGGCTTCGGTGCCCATGAGTGTGAAGAGGATGGGCGCGAGGATGGCGACGGTGACGTTGGAGATGATGGAGAAGGTGGCGAGTCGCGGAACGCTTCCACCCAACATTCCGGTGATGACGGGGGCGGCGGTTGCTGTCGGGCAGAAGACACAGATGAATGTTCCTTGCGCGATGTCGGGGCTGAGGGGGAGGAGGCAGAAGTAGACGGCGATAGCACCGATGACCTGCACTGAGAGCAAGCCCCAGGAAAGCCCGGTGATGCGGAATTCATGCGGTTTCACACGGCAGAAGGTGATGAAGAGCATGATGAAGATGAGGTAGGGGGCGATGAACTCGATCCGTCCCATGAAGTCATGAAAAACCATCCCGGCCAACATGGCTATCGGCAGCATCCAAGGCTTAAGCCTCTGACGCAAAATTGACATTTTCATAAATAAACAGACTTATAAATAAACGTTGTCTCATATACTTGTCTTAATTCAGTATACGTTGTCTTAATAACACCGCAAAATTACAAATTTCTTTCGAGGGGAGGAGGAAAGGGGGAGGAAAATGT
>NZ_CAJTMT010000020.1 GCF_910577345.1 uncultured Duncaniella sp. | reverse complement strand
GGGATACACATTATCTCGCTCCATTCAGTTTATCTTACACAAATCCCATTTGCGTGTCTTCCCTATGCTAATCCCTATGCTAATACATTTTCGCAAAGCCTATTAAATCTTAAAAAAGTTGGTGGAGTGGAAATAAATTCGTAACTTTGCAATCACAGAGAACTTTTAGAATAAGGGAAGATGTTGCTAAGGTGTTAGATTGCTAGAGCAAAACGCCCCAAATCGCTAAAATATAGCAGTGTAGTCAACGGAGTTTTTCTCCTTCAGATAGCCAGTAATAGTCTGATAATCAAATTGATATTATATTCAGAACAATTATGGTGCATCACAGAAGACCGCTAATTCTCAATGAGTAAGCGGTCTTCTTCCATCCGTGGCCCTCCAAGTCACTATAAATGTGGTGCCTTCAACCGAAAAGCAACTGAGTCCTTCAATATGTCATCGATTCGTTTTCCCCTACAATTGCCATTTATCTGCTGCGGTATAGAGAGCAAGGACTTCGACCTCTTTGGCAACGTTCTTATTTAGTGGCAACTCGGCCTGCCTGCATATAAAAAGGCTTTAACGCACTGTGAAAGTACGGTAAAGCCCACTATGTGGAAGAGTTCTGAATTATGCCGTTAATGGCTGACTAATTTGACACCTTGCTTAACCCAACTGCGATAGATGCTGAAATTGTCAAACCACAAGTAAGGTTTTATTGCTTACCACAGGTTTATTTCAATCTCTCATCAAGCCACTTGTAGGCTTGTTCTTTAACACCTATGGGAAATGAGTGACGGCCGTCATTTTCCTCAAACAAAAGAGTGGTGACATCCGTGCCGTTGTTCTCTTCAAGATACGATTTTTCAAAGATATCTAATTCTGTTTTTATATCCTCATCGTTGGGGTCAGGCTTTCCGTTTCCCCATTGGTGTGCTCCTTGGATTATAAATAAAGAGCGAGGGGCTATCTTTGCAATATAATCATGGGTGTCCACTCCCATTTTTACACTACCGGGCAGAGCAATAGATCCAACCATGACTCCGCGTCGATTATAATTGAAATAGCTATTTATTTCACTTGTCCCACAGTTTGCCACTGCCGCTTTAATTCGGGTGTCATAGAGAACGAAATATGACATGGCATTCGCCCCTGCTGAATGACCGATTGCACCGATATTTTCGGTATCGACTTCGGGCAGGCTTAGAAGGACATCGACGGCCCTTGATAAATCGTAGGCTTCCTTGCCACATGAGTTTCTGCCTTCGGAAAGAAGAACGCCATTGCGCTTTAATTGAGAAAAGAAGTCGCGTTCAGCATCGGGTTCTGAAATATCACCCCAATTTTGGCAAGTTTGACGACGGTCTGCGTGATAATAACGGTCAGGACAGATTACCACATATCCACGGTCAAACAGTTCTTTACCATAATACATTGTACTATCACCCATAAGACCTGCGGGTTCCGATTTGCCAATATGAAAATACACATCGTCCTGATGGATTGCAACTATCGCAGGAGTCTTGTGCATTTTTGCAGAATATGGAATGAATAAATATGCAAAGCCCCAATCGTCGGGCGTGTCAAGTGCCGGATTTCCAGGCTCGATGAAATACTTGATTTTATGGCGAATACCGTTCTCAAGCTTTACGGTTTCCAGTGTGTCAATTTGCAGTGGTTGTCTTTCCGGCATCACCCCGAGCAGCTCTATCAAAGTAGCTCTTGAAGGAGTGGTTTCGGCCATACAATAAAAGCTGCATAAAAAAGATAAAAAGAGAGTTACGATTTTCATAATGTACTGATGCGAATTTTCTGCAAATTTAAACATTCTCACTGAGATGCGGAAGTAAGCAATTGGAAATTAACGCAGTCAACACTGTTCGCTCATTTGAAATAAGAGCTCATTTACGGGAAATGGTGCATTTGTTCCGTGTCAAGAGAAGAATAGAGAAGCGTGACAAACTGCGTCCAATCAAATACCTCCGGTGTCAACTGAGCGTCTTTCGGATAGTCTGTCATTCTCATCCGTTTCAGAATTTCGTCTTATTATCAGAATTCTTTAATAACGGGGCATAAACGGATTTTTCAGCCAGTTTATGCCCGATATTCTTAATATGACCTCAAGTGACAGACGGATAATCGAAACATCCTTACGGCAGAATGAATTTATCCATAAATATGTGTCATGGCCATTATATATTGCTTTGGATTGTGTTGCAGCATGGTATGTGACATTTCACTACCGCCATCCCCTTGCCGTATGCCATCCGGCAAGGGGGGGTATAATATTCAAGAACAATTACGTTAAATTCTCAATGAATAAGTTGCGGCATCGGTAATAATGATTATCTTTGCAGTCGATGGCTGTCAGGCAGGGCGGTGCTCCTGTCTGACGGCCCGATTAAACAAATTACCCAATCGTATGTGCATCTGAATATCATGAGCCATAGCCACTTTAGACTTCTATTGGCATTCATTGCCATAAATGTATTTGTCATTAGTATCATCGCTGAGGAGAAGCCCTTGGCGGTGATGAAAGCGGAATACTCAGTGCTTGCCAAATCTCATCTGACCTCGGATGGCGATACCGTAATGACGGAAAACGATTTTGTCTTGCAGATAGCTCCGGGCTATTCCTGCTACTACAGTCCACGGACCTATTATGTGGATTCTCTTCAGCATGACCCCGCAGGCCAACTCGTCTATGACCGCATCAGTCGGGAGGCTATGGAGGCTTTCATGACCTCCGGCAAGAACTATTTTGAATCAATGAAGGCCCAGGGGTTGTTCAAGGAATCATCTATGTTCGACGTGAAGGATTTCGGAGCCTCAACAATTTTTGTCTGGGATTCAACGGGTGGCGACCGCCACCACTACAAGGTTGAAATGTCCGACCTTGTGTGGGAGATCGGAGATTCGACACGCAACATCTTGGGCTATGAGTGCATACTGGCCACCGCCGATTATCACGGACGGAAATGGCAGGCATGGTTTGCCCCGGAGATTCCCGTGCAGGATGGTCCGTGGCAGTTCTGCGGTCTCCCCGGATTGATAATGGATGCGGAAAGCACCGACGGGCTCTTTAGTTTCCGTATCAAGGGACTCAATCACTGCTCCGAACCTCTCAAATCGGTTTTTGATCCGGACAAATACTTCCTTTCGAAGCGTGAGTCATTCCTGAAAATCACCGACCATAGCCGCCGTAACCGTTCATCGTCGATCAAGGCGCTCACCGGAGGCCGTGTCAAACCCCAAACCGACAACGCTGTCTACTTTGACCTCATAGAAACTGACTACCGCAGCCAATGAAACGGCCGATGTTCATTCTCTCTTAATGAAACGGCCGACGTTCATCTCTCTTAATGAAACGGCTGACGTTCATCTCACTCTTTAGAAATACAGCCGGATAAGAGGCTGATATAATCAGTGATTTTGCAATATCGCTCTTAAAATCGGTGGCAAAAAAATAGTACCTTTGCAGTGAGATGAAAAATTTGATTTGGATACTGATTTTAGCCGCCTTGGGCATGGTTGCATGTTCCCGGTCTGTGTCATATTATGATGATGTCATAGCCCATGCTGAGACTGTTGTTTCGGAAGACCCGGACAGTGCGTTGTCAATGCTTGAGGTCATAGATCCGACGGAACTATCTGTTGATTCCCTGAAGGCTAAATATCATTATCTCATGGCCTCAGCACATGAGATGCAGGGACACGTCATGCTGGCAGATTCCATGATAAGGTATTCTGTGGATTATTATAAGGATAGGGATTTGCCACGGGCCATTAAAAGCGCAACATTATTGGCACTATACAAATTATGGAGTGGAGATGGCAGAACTGCAATTAAACAGCTTGATTCTTTGTCCAACCTCGCGAATGTTCCTGACAGCCTTATGATATATCCATTGGTCAAAAGGGCTTATTGGGGCCTGAAAGTGTCCAATTCAGAGAATAATAGAAAGAGTATAAGACGTCTACTCTCTATTGATAAAGATTCAGCCTCACAGAATTTATACAAATATTGGCTCTATGTTGATTATCTTTATAATGGGGACAATGATTCTGCCCTTGTCGTGTTGAATGAGCTGATTGATAAAGCCATAAATGATAAGGCATCTTCAAAACAGTTCAGCTATGAGTATGAGAAAATAGGTGTGTTGGAAGAAATGGACCGATATGACGAGTCCCTGCTGTTGACAGACAAATTTCTGGAAAAAGCACCTGAAAATTCAATCAAGCATTATATTCATCTTTGGAGGTCGTTGGCACTGTTCAATATGGGAAAAATGGATATGGCTATTCATGAATTAGGGAAGGCCGATAGTTGTGCCTCGGTGATTTCTGATGCAGAGAAAGGTTATTATAACAGTTTCGCTTATGTGCTATATACTGTTTTTGACTTTCAGAAGACCGGCAAATTAAAATTGATACGGATGGCGCAGATCAACAATATTCAAAAAGATAATTTGCTTCGCAGTCTGTCCATACAGCGGGAGTCGGAGCAAAACGCTCTTGAAATCGAGAATAAAAGATTGATTCTGAAAGCAAAAAATGAACGGCAGACAGCAATGACAGTTATAATAGTTCTTGCGGGCTTCCTGATTTCGGGAATACTGTCCTGGTATGCGTTGAATAGGAAACGAAAGGCCATAGAGAAGGAAGAGCAGGTTGAAGCTTTGCAAAAGATGGTTGACGAGTTGACGCCATCTGCTTCCCCGTCGTCTGGCCAGGAATCGTTGCGCCGGGCGATGCTTCAACAGCTCGGCATTATAAAGATGGTAGCCGAGACTCCGACTGAGCAGAACCGGGAGATGCTCAGGAAAATATCTTCGATAGACAGTGATACAAAGGGGGCACTCGTGAATTGGAATAATGTGTTTGAAATAATCGACAATTTGTATGCCGGGTTTTATTCATGTCTTCATCAGCGCTACGGAGATTTGCTTACCGATAGGGAAAAGCAGATTATAGTTCTTATGATGGCCGGATTCTCAACAAAGGAAATCAGTGTAATCACAGCACAGACAACAGCGACCATATATGTGCGTAAATCATCTGTCCGAAAAAAGCTCGGTTTGCCCGAAAAGGAAGATATAGTGGCTTTTCTCCATCGTGAGGTATCCGTTTAATCCCGATTTAGACCGGTGAGCGTGATATTTAGACTTTTAAAACTAATCGCTGTTGATAATCAGTAAGTTATATAAGGGACGTTAAGATTTTTACATTTGGCGTTAAGACTGATTTAGGCATAAATTTGCGATATGAAAATCAAAAAAACTATCGCAATATGAACACAAAAAACATTAGTCGAATTGTATCTGTTGTAATGGCCCTAATCACTATGCCTGCCATTGCAATATCTCAGGAAGTTGCTGACTCAATCGCTACGCATGAACTCACAGAAGTCGTTGTTCAGGCGTCGAGGGTCATACGCAAGACAGATATGGATGTGTATCATCCGTCCAAAAGCGCGCTTGAAAATTCCAAGAACGGTATGCAGTTGCTCAGGAATCTGATGATTCCGTCACTTACAATCAATGATGCTCTTGGTACAATAAGTGCCGCCGGTCAATCGGTGCAGGTTCGCATCAATGGTCGGGAGTCGACGATACAGCAACTGCAGGCGCTACTGCCGGAAACAGTCAAGCGCGTGGAATGGATGGACAATCCGGGGCTTCGTTATGGTGGCGCGAATTATGTCCTTAATGTTATCGTGGTCAATCCCTCAGTTGGTGGCGCGTTTATGGCTGATGCCAAACCGGCCTTAAATTGTGCGTGGGGAAAATATAATGTATCTGCAAAATTCAACACCGGATATTCGCAATGGGAAGTAGGAGGACATTTCAAACTAACCAATAGGCTGGATGCTCACCGTGATTACGCAGAAACTTTTACATGGCCGGATGGAAAGGTGTTGACAAGGACTGAGACTCCGATTGGTGGTAAGCTGAACAACACCCAGGGTTACGGTTGGCTGTCGTATAACTATATAAAGCCTGACACCACTGTTGTTTATGTCCAGATGTCTGCCTATAGGAATTTCTCGGATCTTTGCCGATACAACGGGATTCTATCGCTGAGTAACAGTGATGAAAAAATTCTTTTGAATGATGCGTCAGGCCGAAGAGGAACAACGCCTCGCTTTTCCGCATACTTGGAGCAGCATTTCGCCCATAAACAGATGTTAGTTGTCGATTTTAATGCCTCTCTATACTCAGGTCATTCTTATTCGGATTATCTTGAAAGATACGAGGCTGCTTCGGACTATATAACCAATGTAAATACCTACATAAGGGACCGCAATCAAGCCTACGGTCTTGAGGCTGACTACATAAAACAATGGCGTTCATCTAAACTTACCGCAGGGGCATCCTATACGGCCAACCGTAACCGATCCATTTATGAAAACCTTGGAGGTGAGATTTTCCATCAGCGTCAAGATAAGGCATATTTCTTTGCAGAATATTTCCAACGCATAAACAAGGTCACACTTACAGGTGGACTTGGAGCGCAGTACACATCTTTTAAATTCAAAGAGACAAATCAGGGAAATCACTCGTGGAATCTCCGACCGCAAGCCACGGTGACATATTCACTGAATCAGAACCATAATTTCAGACTTGCATTCACATCATGGCAATCCGCCCCCTCTTTGGTGGAGACCAATATCGCTCCTCAGCAACTCGATGGGTTCCAATGGCGTATCGGAAACTCAAACCTTAAGACCTCATCTTCTTACATGCTTACCTTCAGATATGGGCATAATCTGTTTAACCAACGTGTCAGTGGTTCTTTCGGTGTCAGGGCGTTTACAAGTCCCAATGCAATAACCCCGTATTTATATTGGGATAATGACCGACTGATAACCTCATACGAAAACAGCAGAGGATTGCAGAATATGAGTTTCTGGTTGGCCGAACAGATACAGATTATTCCGGATTGGCTGATGTTTTCCGGCACAATACAGTATAAAGCTGAACGTATGAGGGGCAATACATATACTCTTTATAATCACACATGGAGCGGTGACGCGGCCTTGATGTTCATGCATAATGGATTTCAACTGGTATTCCAATATGTGAGGGCACAACGTGACCTGTGGGGTGAAAAAATCAGTTGGGGCGAGGATTTCAATGTGATTGCCGCCAATTATAATTGGAAAAACTGGCAATTTGAGGTCGGGATGTTCATGCCCTTCGGAAAATATGACCAAGGTTCGAAAATGTTGAGCAAGTGGAACACCAATGAGCAGCATACTCGCCTCGACATGAGGATGCCATATCTGAGTGTCAGCTACAACATCCAGTGGGGCCGTCAGAAGCGTGGTGCCCGAAAGATGATCAACGCCGATGCCAATGTCGACACCTCCATCGCCGGAGGCAGATAGACAATTTGCCCCCGTTAAAATAGCTGTATGATAAAGGCCTACAAAAAAATGAGGGATACATAAGCACACAAGGGCATAAGAAACAGAAGAAGTATATTGCCTATATGGGTGTCAATTATCATGACCTATAGACTGTCAATTATCATGACCTATACGGCTACCGAGTGCTTTTTATGACAAATACGCTGTATAGCAGATAATTGACAAATATAACTTCTGTTTCTTATGCCCTTGTGTTCTTCTGTATCCCCTTTTGTGGGTTATTCCTCGGAAAGCTTGCTGTAGGCTTCATCCGTGACCGGTTCGAGCCATTCATTGGAAGTGTCTTTGCCATCGACCGACATGGCGAGGTGTGCAAACCAACTGTCGGCAGTCGCGCCGTGCCAATGCTTGACGTTGGCAGGGATGTTTACGACATCTCCGGGACAGAGTTTGCGCGCGGGTTTTCCCCATTCCTGATACCATCCCTCACCGGCCACGCAGACGAGCAACTGACCGCCACCCTCGGTGGCGTGGTGGATATGCCAGTTATTGCGGCAACCCGGTTCGAAAGTCACGTTGGCTATGCCAATCTGCTCCGATGATATGGGCGCGAGATAGCTCTGACCGATGAAATACTGCGCGTAGGCATCGTTAGGCGAACCGATGGGAAATATCATCTCCTGCTCGAATTTCCGGCGCGCGTCGGTTGCGTCATTGTCATCTTTCCATACCTCAGTGGCTTGACGGAACGCACCCCATGCTTTGGGCCATCCGGCATAGAAGGCCACTTGGGTGAGGATTTCGGCGATTTCAGTGCGCGTCACGCCGTTCTTTTTTGCTTCCTGAAGATGGTAGGTGAGCGATGAGTCAATGATGCCGCTGCTCACGAGTGAGGTGACGGTGACGATGCTGCGGTCACGGAGCGAGAGGCGGTCGGTGCGGCTCCATACCTCTCCGAAGAGGACATCGTCGTTGAGTTGTGCGAATTTGGGCGCGAAGTCGCCGAGCTGTGCCATTCCGGCTGTCTGACGTATATCCGACGGTTTGTCGGTGAGGCGGGTAGGATTCTGGGAGTGTGCCATGATTGCTGTGGTGAGTAATGTCAAGATGAATGCTGAGTGTCTCATTGGAGAGGCGGTTGATTGGTGATTTCTTCAATGCAAAATTACAATGCAATTTCGGTATGCATTATACATTTTCACATAGATATGTACCAATTTTAATGCTCCGCCTGATTAATGATACCCTGTCATTTTCACAATGATGCAGCTTCCCTCGTTTAATCACATTTGATCACAGTCCATTCTCCTCCATCCCTGTGGCAGTGGCATTATCCTCCATTCCCGGGATTGTGGTATCGGCCTGAGTGACGGGGCCGAACCATTCCTCAAGCTTCGTGCGGGCACGGTCGAAGACGGACGGTGTAAGATTGTGCCACACGGTTTTCAGGACGAATGTCAGTGCAGCCATGTCATCTACAAAGCCACCGAAAAGCGCGTCGGGAATGATGTCGAGCGGCACCACGAAATAACCAAGGGCGGCCATTATCATCATCCTGTCTTTGAATGAAATGGATTTGTCAAGCGAGGCATAGTAGAGAATCAACACACCGTAGACTACCTTCAACCCCGCCTTGCGCCCATATTTTTTGAGTTTGTCCATGAGGGCAGTGTGGTCGTAGGCATCTTTGAAACGATTGATATTGTCGAGGAAATATTTCCGAGAGAAGGCCATGATTGAGAAGTTGGGATAAGGATTATAGTGTGCGTGTCATTACTGTAAACGTCAACCCCCGCCTGTAGGTTGAGATGGTCGCTCACTCCGGAGAGTTATTTATCGTCCGCTTTTTCGCCTTGATTGCCATTCGTGGCGTTCGTCTGTGGCCATCTGTTCATAGGCGTAGCTGAGCATGATTGAGGGCATACGGGCCACATTCTCATCAAGAAAAGCGCGCAACTCACGCCGATAACCCTTCTTCCATACTTCTCGAAGCATCCAGCCCGCGGCCTTGTGCAAGAGGTCGTGGGGACTCGACAGCAGGAATCCGGCTCTTCCGAGGCATTTGTCAATATGGCCTCTGCGGGTGAGCATCCATGTGCTGACCATGGCGATGCGCTGTTGCCAGAGGGTGTGGCCATCCGGTTTTATCCACTCGTCCATCAGGGTGAGTTCCGGATTCATGACCTCATGATTGCCGACAATCTTTATCGCCGAGAGGTCGACAAGGTCCCAGTTGTTGATATACGGATGCAGTGCAAGATATGATTCGAAAATCCGGTTCATAGCCTCCGTGTCGCCCTTTTTCATGGCTTTCAGATATTGCTCCACCATTATCAGAAGTCCGCACAGACGCACTTCATGGAGAGGCGACCTCGCGAGTTTCTCAGCTTCGGAAAGCGGAGTTTCCTTCCATGCTTCTTTCACTACCATGCGCACCTGTGGATTGCGCAGACCGATGAATTTGTCACCCTCGCCGTATTCTCCCGGACCGGTTTTAAAAAATCTCAACAGTTGCCGGGCCTGACGTTCATCCGCCATGCTCAGCAATGTAGCTTCTATGTCTGCTGCTTTAATCATGGATTTCTCTTTTTTTGAGGGGTGTATGATGGACAAGTTTTTTAGAATGGTTGATAGGTCTGCGAAGTTACAAAATTTTTATCAGTCCTTTGCATTATCGCACCTTTCCGGAAATTTCGGATATTAATTTTGTGTCAAAAACAAAATTAATATCCGACCACTATCATGAAAAAGACATCACCTCTGACCTCCACAGGCAAAAAATCAAGGTCAATCACCAATATTGCAGCCACTTCGGCAATCTGTAAACTGCCACCTCTTCCGGTTTCCAAAAAATTCTATGCAGCTATCCGTCAGCGTGTCACCGATAGCTGCGCTTGCCTTCCGAACGGCAAGGAAGTGTGCAAGTCGGCGCTTGCACTGATTGACACATATCTTGCTATGGGTAAGGCTGATCTTGATTGGTGGCCAATCGAATGTAGCCTCATTTTCGCTCTTGTGAAGCCGGAAATCGACCGGGCAATTGAACGGTCGAAAGCAGCAAAAGCGCGTGCAGCACGAAAGAAAAAAACGATGGAAAACGCTGTCGGTCCGAATGATATGGCCGGTGTAGAGACGCATGAATGTATGCCTGCAAATCAACCGGATATAGAGAATCCGGTGACGCAGTTTTCACACGATGAGGAGTATCCCCCCTGCCCGGAGACAATCAGTCTGTCGCGCCGTCAGCGTCGCGCGATGTCGCGCTCCCCGAAGCGTAAATGGGCCAAGATAAGCTCCGGAGGAGGAAAAGTGGGAATGCGTTAAGACAGGCTCAGGAGGAGGAAATGTGTGATTCGTTACGCCCTCTAAAGATATTCTCAGTTATTCTTATTGATGAGGTTGACCACGACCTTTACCATCGTATCCTTTTCCTCGGTGCGGCTTTCGGCAATCATTAGCGTAAGGGCAACGAGGGTATTGTCGGCGATTCGCTTTGTGCCGTCCTCGTTGTAGAGGATGCCGTTGCCGTTCAAGAACCATAGGAAGAGCGTGGCTGCAATGCGCTTGTTGCCGTCGCTGAATGAATGGTTTTTGGTTACCAGATAGAGCAACATGGCAGCCTTTTCCTCGACAGATGGATAGAGGTCAACACCACCGAAAGTCTGGTAGATTTGTCCGATGGAGCTTTTGAAGGAGTCGTCTTTTTCATTTCCGAACAGGGAACTTCCCCCGAATTTCTCATGAAGTTCGCGGATTACCTCCATCGCATTTTCGTAAGTGGCGTGAAACTCCTCTTTTCCGGTTGTTTCCTCGATTTTAAGCTCCTGATAGTCATAGCGGTCAAGGGTGTCGAGGGCGTAGGTGTAGTCGACTACAACTTCGAGAAGCGAGCGGCTGTCATCGGTCAGTTTTTCCTGATTCCTGATTGTCCGGCCAAGGACTTTCACCAATTGGCTCAGCTCGTCGAATTTCTGCGAGGCAATGCGCTCGTTGACGGCATAACCGTTGAGAAGGTATTGTTTCAATACCTTGTTGGCCCAGATGCGGAATTGGGTACCACGTTTTGACTTGACTCTGTATCCTACCGAAATAATGACGTCAAGACTGTAGACTTGAGTAGGTTTATACTTGGAAAGAGTATTATGCAAAATTTGCATATTACTTTCTTTTTCAAGTTCCCCCTCCTTAAAAACGTTGGATATGTGACGTGCGATGACAGATTGATCCTTATCGAATAGCTCTGACATTTGATTCTGACTGAGCCATACGGTATCATTTTGCAGGGTTACGTCGATGTTCAGATTGCCGTCCTGCGACTGATAAATTACGAGTTGAGAGTTGTTGTATCCTTCCATTTCGCAAAGATATGATTTTTATTTTGATAATCAATCACATAACAATGCGAAATTAAGATTACGGATATGCCAAATCCGCTTTTGATTCCGGATAGTGAATCAGCCTATTGTGTGGAATTCGATATTCCCGTCGGATGATGCGGAGTCCGCGCTGACGAAATGCTCCCCGTGGAGCGAGAGGAGGCCGGATGCAGAATTGATACAGGAAGTGACAATCAGTCGGAGCAACTCTCCACGGAGGGTTTTCAGCTTGCCCGAATTCGGAGTCCGGGTCGTTCCTCCGGGCAAGAGCTCCCGGAAATCAGCTTTCCACACTTTCGCCGACTTGCCCACGGCCTTCCAGTCTATACACTTGGCGGCATCACCGGGGAGGAGGTTCAAAACATCCTCATGTCCTCCCGTCGCGATTTCTTTAAGAAGACATTCGGTCACCTTGTCTCGCCAATATGTCGCAAGTGCTTTCCCTCCGGGTGCAAGCGGGGTTGTGAAATCCATCCGGTAGGCTTTCACGATGTCATCCGGGCGCAACCATCCGTAGAGCGATGAAAGGAGTCTGACGCATCCGGTTGTGTTCCGACGAGCTTCCTCGTCAAGCGACGCATAGTCGAACGCCTTGAACACCACACCGGTGAAAGCCTCGATGGCACGGCTCCCGACAGCCTTGTTGGGAAACTCGTAGGCCATCTGCTGCAACTTCCTCACCATCGGCAGACTGATTTTGACAGTCGCCACCAGCTCATCAGCGCTCAGGGAGCGGACGGTCTCCATGATTGCATCGGCATCGGATTCCAGCATCGGACGGCAAGCTGCATAGTCCGCCTTACTTACGGCGTTGCCGCAAGGTGTCATTGTCTTTGATTCGGCTATGAGGATAAGCATGTCAGATTGATTCAGTAGTGTACATGTCTATGATTCGGTCACGATGCGAATAGTCCGCCCCAGGGATAGCTTCCCGGTTTCATGGTGATGTGGGTGCCATTGTCGCTTCTCATACGGATTACGCCGGGGGCAATCTCATGGGTTATGGTGAAAGACTCCCAACCCAATTTCCGGAGGATGGCGTAGGCTGTCGCTCCCCCTTCGATGACCAGTTCGGAGGGAGCATGGTGGCCGACAAGCCGTCGGACAATGTGGCCTGTGGTTTCCCTCAGATGCACGGCAATTTCCTTGCCCGTGCGGTGACGGTCGCGTATGGCGAGGATGAGGGAGTGTCGGAGGTCATATTCCTTTTCAAGTTCATCTGCCCAACTGTCGGCAGTCGTTTCGCCGTTGTAAAGTGTGGTGGGCATATAGAGGGTCTCTATGCCGCAGTCGATGGGTTTGCTCTGAGTGCTGCCACAGACAATCAGGGTGTCGGTTGTGTCGAGCGTGAACGTTTCTGTCTTCCTTGCTCCGTCGACCGGAAGATAATGTTTCAGAAATGCAGTGAAGAGGTCGGCTGCACCGGCGAGTATGGTGCTGTTTCCGGCTGAAGAGACAGCATGGACCATGTCATCCTCGTTTACGGCGTCGGCATATTCAATCCCCTTGACCTCGCATCCCGGGAAACGCTCCGCCATCTTCGACGAGAAGGCCGGAAATTCCGGGTCGAATGAGAAGTCTGTCTCATGAATCGGCTTGTCACCGACATAGTAGACACCATCGCGGATGATTCTCCCTTTGGAGGGATTGGCAGGAATATAGAGGGCCTTGGTGTAGGGCGTGGCGCTTATGATAGCCTCCAGCTCGGCCACGACATGGCCTCGCAGGGCTGAGTCTGTCTTTTTGAAGATATGCGCCACATCCGGCATTGAGGCGAGTGCGGAGGCAACACGGCGGGATTCAGCCGCAGCCTCGCTTTCGCACATCGAGCGGGTGTCGGTGGCCACTACAATCACATCGCAACCGGGAGCCTCTGCGGGTTCCACGGTCAGTTTCACACGAAGGCCGAGACGGTGGGCAATGCCCGCCATCTCGGCTGCTCCTGTGATGTCGTCGGCAATAACGGCAATCATTATTCCTTTATGCCTAAACGGTACTTCGCCATGCGTGTCGCGTAGTCGATGCTGAGCACCATGGCATCATCGCTTGCAATTCCCTTTCCGGCAACGTCAAAGGCGGTGCCGTGGTCCACGCTGACGCGGATGATAGGAAGACCGAGGGTGATGTTCACGCCGTTGGCGCTTTCCATCTTGCCTGTCTCCTTGTTCCAGTTGAAGGCGCAGACTTTCAAGGGGATATGGCCTTGATCGTGATACATGGCCACGCAGCCGTCATACTTCCCGCACTTCGCTTTCGCAAAGATTGAATCCGGGGGAACGGGGCCGTCGACGTTGAAACCGCGTGATTTCAGCTCCTCGATTGCAGGAATGATTTCCTCGGCTTCCTCGTAGCCGAACATGCCGTTCTCGCTGCTGTGGGGGTTGAGGCCTGCGATACCGATGAGGGGATTCTCGATTCCGAACTGCTTGCAGGCATCGGCGATGAGTTCAGTCACCTCGATGATGCGCTGCTTCTTCACAAGGTCGCAGGCCTTACGCAGGGGGACGTGGGTCGAGACGTGGATGACACGGATATTCTCGTCGGCGAGCATCATGGCATACTTCTTTGTGTTGGTGAAGGTTGCATAAAGCTCTGTGTGGCCGTCGTAGTGGTGTCCGGCAAGGTTGAGGGCTTCCTTGTTGAGCGGAGCTGTGACGGTTCCGTCGACTTCATTGGCCATGGCAAGCTCGATGGCTTTCTTGATGCTGACGAAGGCTGCGTTGCCGCACTGAGGCTGGACCTCACCGAAGCGGAAGGTCGACATATCGACACATTTGAGGTCAAACACGTCGATTGTGCCGTACTCAAACTTCGCGTCGCTCACCTTGTCGACAGCGTTGATCTTGAAGTCAAATCCGAGGAGTTTGACAGCCTCGCGCATCACCGCTGCGTCTCCTGTGACGATTGGGCGGCATTTCTCGTATGTTTCCTTATGGCTGAGGGCCCGGACAACGATTTCTGGACCGATACCGGCCGGATCGCCCATTGTGATTGCTAAAATCGGTTTCATAATCAGTAGAGGGAGTTGTAGATGTCCTTGGCATCCTGTTCGGTGACTTCGCGGGGATTGTTCTTGAGCAGACGCTGAACCTCCATAGCAGCTTTGGCCATGCGGTCGACTGCGCTCTGCGGGATGTTGAGCTCGGTGAGCTTCTGGGGTATGCCGACAGCCTTGGAGAGTTCGCAGATGAAATCGACACCGTTCTGTGCGGTCTCGTCGTCATCCTTGCCTTGCGGTGCGCCGCAGGCGATTGCAACTTCGGCATACTTCTTAAGATTGGCGGGACGGTTGAATTTCATCACCGAGGGGAGAAGGATGGCGTTGGAAAGTCCGTGAGGGATATGGAATTCACCGCCGAGGGGATAGCTGAGGGCGTGGACAGCGGCTGTGTTGACCGGGCCGAGCACAAGACCGCCGTAGAGCGAACCGAGTGCGAGAGCCTCGCGGGCCTCGACGTCGTTACCGTCTTTGACGGCACGGAGAAGGTTGGCTGCGATGAGCTTTATACCCTGGAGAGCATAAATGTCGGCTGCGGGATGGGCGAATTTGTTGGTGTAGGCTTCGATGCAGTGGGTGAGTGCATCCATGCCGGTGTCGGCAGTGACCTTGGCGGGAACTGTCATTGTGAGTTTGGGGTCAACGTAGGCTGCGTCGGCAAGCAGATAGGGGCTGACGATGCCTTTTTTGAGCTTGTCGCGCTCGTCGAGAAGGATGGCGTTGGGCGACACTTCGCTGCCGGTTCCTGCTGTGGTGGGAAGACAGGCGAGCCATACACCCTTGGCCTTGATGAAGCCTGTGCCGAAGCAGTCGGCTGCCTTCTGGTCGCTGTTGATGAAGGCGGCGACGAGTTTGGCAACATCGAGCACCGAGCCTCCACCGATGCCGACAACGCTGTCGGCTCCGAATTCGCGGGCGCTTTTGAGGATGGCTTCGAAGTCGTTGAGCGTAGGCTCAGCTACGATATTCTGGAATACTTCGATGCTCACGCCGTTCTCTTTCAGTTTGGCCAAAGTCGGCTCGATGAGGGGGACAATGGGAGGAGCGGTGAGCACGAAGAGGCGCTTATGTCCGAGTTTGAGGTAATCTTCAACGAATGTATTGATGCAGTCCGAACCGAATACGATTTTCTGTGGCTGCAGAAGTGTGATTGGTTTCATATCTTAAGTTGAAAATAAAAAACAAGTTACGGGTTTTAGATACAGAAGAACAAAAGGGGCAAAAGTAACAGAAGTTTTTAAGACGGGAAGTTTACATAAAAAACTTATGTCTCTTCTGACCTTATGTCCTTATGTGCCCTTCCATCATCCTTATTTACCCTTCCATTATATGATGTGTCAGATGGCTTCCACGTCGAGTTGCTGAGCGGCTTTCTTGCGCTCCTCGATATAGCCGAAGATGGTCAGTTCCTTCTCGGCGAGAGGTGCGGCGAAGAGATAGCTTGCGAGATAGCCCACGATGAGGACGATGAGGTGGCTGTAGACACCCAGCATGTATTTGTGGTGGGTGAAATTCCATTCTCCGAGGTCGAGCAGACATTCTTTCACTCCGGTGCCGTGGATGTCGACCTTGGTTGAGGTCAGTACGGCGTAGGCGGTGAAGAGGACGGCTGCTGCGATGCCGACATAGAGACCCTTGGCGTTGGCGCGGCGGCTGAACAGTCCGAGGAGGAAGATGCCGACAATACCGGCCGAGAAGATGGCATAGAGCGAGAACAGTGCTCCAAGCACACCCTCACCGCCCCAGGAGATGTAGAGGATGGCGACACCCACAGCACCGATGCCGGAGAGCACGACCATGATGCGGCCGAAGCGGAGCTGCTGGCGGTCCGTGGCATTCTTCTTGAAACGTACATAGTAGTCCTGCACAGCGATTGCCGAGAGGCAGTTGAGGTCTGTGTCAAGGCTCGATATGGCCGCTGCAGCGAGGGCCGCGATGATGAGGCCGCGTATGCCGACCGGAAGCTCATTGCTGATGAAGTAGGGGAACACTTCGTCGGCTTTCAGTCCGTCCGGAAGGACAGGGGCAGAGGCGGAATGGTAGTAGGCGAAGAGACAGGTGCCGATAAACATGAACATTGCCCAGATGGGAACACTCATGAGCACTCCGATGTAAGCCGCTTTCTTCGCGTCGCGGTCATTTTTCGCGGTGAGATAGCGCTGCACGATGGTCTGGTCTGTGCCGTATTTCTGCAAGGCATAGAAGACACCGTTGAGAACCATCACGAGGAAGGTGAGCTGGGTGAGGTCCCAGTCGTAGGGTCCGACATCAATCTTGTTGTATTCTCCGGCTATGCGCAACACCTCCGAGGGTCCACCTTCGGGAAGGAAGAGCAGGAGCACCACGCAAATTAGGCCTCCGCCGATGAGCAGACCACCCTGCGCCACGTCCATCCACACGATTGCCTCCATGCCTCCGAGGAGGGTGAGGAAGATGATTGTGATGCCGAGGACAATGACAATGGCATAGATGTTCATGTCAAGGAAGGTCGAGAGGGCCATCGAGACGAGGAAGAACACCGTGCCGGCCTTCGAAAAGTGGCCGAGGGTGAAGGCGAAGGAACTATACATTCGGGCGAAGAGTCCGAAACGCCGCTCGAAGTATTCGTAGGTCGAGAGACGCACCACCTTGCGGAACAGCGGGACAATGACACCGATAAGGGCGAGGAGCACCAGCGGAACCATGAGTCCCTGGACGAGAAGAATCCAGTTGTCGGCGTAGGCCGCACCCGGATATGCGAGGAATGTGACGCTTGAAATCAGCGTGGCGAATATCGACATGCCCACCGCCCAAGCCGGAATCTTGCCTCCGGCGGCGAAGTAGGTGCTTGTGTCCTTCTGACGACGTGCGAAATATACGCCCACACCGATTGCCGAGGCCACGGACAGGAAGACAATCAAATAGTCGATCCAGTGAATGTCGTTGCTCATAGCTTCGCCTTGATTGCTTGTTCTTCTTCAGATGAAAGGCGGGTGAGGGGCATGAGCATCCAGGGGTCGCAGAGGCCCTTGGTCTGCATCATCACCTTAAGAGCAGTGAGCGACTGGCCGAGGGTGCGGCCTGCCTGATAGATCTTTGCAATTTCGTTGGTTTCGTCCTGCAGGCGGTTGGCTGTTTCCATGTCGCCGCTGACGGCTGCTTCATAAAGGGTGTTGAACATGTCGGGAACATAGTTGCCGGTGCTGGGGACGATGCCGTCGCCTCCGAGAGAGAGGGAGAATGCCGACTGTGCGGCCCATCCGCAGAAATATGCGAAGTCCTCGCGGTCCTTCGAGATGGCGATGCACTCCTTCATGCGTTCGAGGTCACGCTCAGAGTCCTTGAGACCGACGATGTTGGGATGGTCGGCGAGACGCTTCACCACGTCGACGGGAATGGTCATGTGGG
This sequence comes from uncultured Duncaniella sp., assembly GCF_910577345.1. Lineage (GTDB taxonomy): Bacteria > Bacteroidota > Bacteroidia > Bacteroidales > Muribaculaceae > Duncaniella. The sequence continues at coordinate 42,556 of NZ_CAJTMT010000020.1, read as the reverse complement.
TGGTGGCGAGGATATTGTAGAGCATGAGGGGACCGGTGATGTTGTCAGCGAGGGTCTTGTAGTAGTTATACATCTGCTCTTCAGTGAGGGCATAATACGAGGGGAGGGTGGCGACAATCACGTCGGCACCTGCCTTGGTGTAGGCCTCAGCCTGTCGGAGCTGTTCGCTGAAGCAGTTGCCTGTGAGTCCGGCGTAGATGAGGATGCGGCCCTTGGCGGCTTTTACTGCTGTCTCTACGAGAAGGAGACCGTCGGCGGCTGAAACGCTGTTTCCCTCGCCGGTTGTACCCATCAGGAGGGGTGCCACTCCGTTTTGGGCGAAGAATTCAATGATTCTTTCCACTGCGGCTACGTCGAGATCCATTTTTTCTGTGACAGGGGTGACCATAGGCACGACCACGCCACGATACTTGCAAGTTTTCATTTACTTATTGTTTTAGATTTAGGATATTGTCAGTTGTTCATTGGTAATAGCCATCCGGTTTGCATGAATTGATTGGCCGAGGCCAAATCGGGCAAATCCAATGGGTTGGACAAAAGTAACAAAAAAAGTTGAGCAAACGCCCCTTTTGCCGTAAAAATCTGCCGTAATTGTGGCTTATTGTAGAAACACCCCATTGTAGGGACGCGCTGTAGCGCGTATGCCGGATGAGATAGAATCTGATATGCAGACACACAAAAGCGCACAAAAAACAAAAGTTACGATTATCTGAAGAGAGATAGGGTTCAATCTTGCAGATGCTTTTGTCTCTTGTGCGCTTTTGTGCGTCTGTATCTAAAATGCGTCTGTATCTAAAATGCCTCTATATCAAATAAAGCTTTTTATGCATTATTGTCCTTGACTACTATTATCAGGCTTGCCAGCCATACAACTACGGCTAAAGCAACTGTCCACCATCCGGTGAAATCGCTGAATTTAAGTATGGGCCAAAGCAAGAGAAGCATACAGCCGCCTATCAATGCGACCAATCTGGCTCCTTTTTCCGACATCGTTTTCACGGACAGCCCTTTGGCCTTGACATAGATAATCCATATCGACCAGGCGATAACTGTGGCAAGGTTTATCAGCATTGCAATGAAATCCACAGTCGCAAATCCTGCGTCTGCACCATTCTTTGTCGAGAAGTGGATGACAAGACTGCTTGCAACAGTCATCAAAGCCATCATTGTGACGGGGGAATTCATCACATTCCCTTTATTCGTCATGTCTGCGGTTTTTTCCATAAATAATCCTGTTATTTGACTTATTAGCCCTATTTGACTTATCTGCCTTATAGGTTCTGTTGGCTTTTTTACTCGAAGCGGGGTGCTGTGAGACGGGAGCCGCGGAGGAAGTCAGGGGTAGGCATACGGCGTTTGCCGGGAGCCTGGAGGCTGAGGATTTCGATTGGATTGCCGTCGCCTGTGCCGACAAGGAGTGTCTGGCCTTCGATGATGATTTCACCCGGAGAAAGGTTGGTGTTCGCGGGATGAATTCGGGTCTCGAAGATTTTGACAGCCCCAAGTTCGGTGTCGCCGTCGAGGAGGGTTGTCCAAGCCGCAGGATAGGGGGAGAGGCCGCGGACGAGGTTGTGGATTGTCACAGCCGGAGCGTTCCAGTCAATCTTGCATGTCTCCTTGAAGATTTTTGGTGCAGGGGTAGGCTCGGTGTCACCTATAAGTTCTTCCTGAGCAACTGTGGTGAGGGTTCCTGCGATGATGTTGTCGATGGTCTTGATTGTGAGATCGGCCCCAAGGAGCATGAGGCGGTCATGGACATCGCCGACATTGTCGGTCGGGAGGATTTCTACGCGTTCCTGCGCGATGATGTCGCCGGTGTCGATTTCATGTTTGAGGAAGAAGGTGGTCACACCGGTCTCCGTGTCGCCGTTGATGACCGCCCAGTTGATGGGGGCAGCGCCACGGTAGCGCGGTAGCAGGGAGGCGTGGAGATTGAAGGTGCCGAGGCGCGGCATTGTCCACACGATTTCCGGAAGCATACGGAAGGCGATGACGACGAAGAGGTCGGCGTTGAGCGAACGCAGCTCCTCGACGAATTCGGGGTCTTTCAGCTTGACGGGCTGCATGAGGTGGAGTCCGTGGGTCACGGCATACTCCTTGACGGGGGACTGATAGAGCTTGTGGCCACGGCCTGCGGGTTTGTCGGGCATGGTCACCACGCCAACCACGTTGTAGCCACCCTCGACGATGCGGCGGAGACTCTCGACTGCGAAATCGGGAGTGCCGAGAAATACAATTCTGAGATTTTCTTTAGTCATTGGCAGTGAGGTTTGTCAGGCTTCTACTGTTTCGGATTTTGCAAAGTTCGATTCAATCTCCTCGTCGGTCACTGTGTAGTTCACGAGGTCTCCTGCGAGATACTTGTCGTAAGACGCCATGTCGATGAGTCCGTGGCCGGAGAGGTTGAAGAGGATGACTTTCTCTTCGCCCGGTTTGAGTTTCTTGACCTCGCGGATGGTTGCTGCGATGGCGTGGCATGATTCGGGAGCGGGGATGATGCCCTCGGCGCGCGCGAACAGACATCCTGCCTCGAAGGATTCGAGCTGCTCGATGTCGACTGCTTCCATGAGTCCATCCTTGAGCAACTGGCTGACGATGGTGCCGGCTCCGTGGTAGCGGAGACCTCCGGCATGGATGTTGGCGGGAGAGAATTTGTGGCCCAGCGAGAACATGGGGAGAAGGGGAGTGTAGCCCGCTTCGTCGCCGAAGTCGTAGCAGAACTTACCCTTTGTCAGTTTGGGACACGATGAGGGTTCGGCAGCGATGAAGCGTGTGGCAGTCTTGCCCTCCTCGCCTGCAATCTTGTGGCGCATGAAGGGGAAGGAGATGCCGCCGAAGTTCGAGCCACCGCCAAAGCAGGCAATGACCATGTCGGGGTATTCACCGGCCATCTCCATCTGCTTTTCGGCTTCGAGACCGATGACGGTCTGATGGAGGGTGACGTGGCTGAGGACAGAACCGAGGGTGTATTTGCAGTCTGGGGTCGTGCGGGCAAGCTCAACGGCTTCGGAGATTGCTGTGCCGAGCGAACCCTGATAGTTGGGGTTGACAGTCAGAATGTCTTTTCCGGCGCGGGTGGACATCGAAGGTGAGGGGGTCACCTGTGCGCCGTAGGTCTGCATGATGCTGCGGCGGTAGGGCTTCTGCTCGTAGGAGATTTTTACCTGATAGACGGCAGCTTCAAGACCGAAGAGCGATGCGGCGTAGGAGAGCGAAGCGCCCCACTGACCGGCACCGGTCTCTGTGGTGACATTTTTCACACCTTCCTTCTTGCAGTAGTAGGCCTGGGGGATGGCGGAGTTGAGCTTGTGGGAACCCATCGGCGACACGCTCTCATTCTTGAAATAGATGTGGGCTGAGGTGCCGAGTGCCTTTTCAAGACCGTAGGCACGGACGAGAGGGGTCGAGCGATAGTATTTGTACATCTCGCGCACTTCCTCGGGAATGGGAATCCAGCGGTCGGTCATGTTGAGTTCCTGGTCGCAGCACTCACGGGCGAAGATAGGGTAGAGGTCTTCGGCCTTCATAGGCTCGTGGGTTGCGGGATTGAGCGGAGGAAGGGGTTTGACGGGCATGTCGGCCTGAATGTTGTACCATTCGCGGGGTATTTCGTCTTCCTGAAGGAAGTATCGTTTTTTCTTTTCGTTCATAATGGTTTATGTTTTGGGCGGGATGGGGTTTGTGACGTTGATGAAGTTTTGAGTGTAATGCTTTTTTGACGTTGGATGCGGGTTTTGAAGAGAGATTGATGAGGTTTATTTGGCATACGCGCTACAGCGCGTCCCTACAATTCAATATCGTTTGTTTTTTTGCAATGTTGCTGTTCCCGATATCGTTTGTTTTTGCAATGTCGCTGTTTCCAATATCGTCTGTTTTTTGCGATGTTGCTGTTTCCGGATGCAAATTTACAGTTTTATCGTGTAGGACGGATGGCCCGGCGCTTGATTTTTGATGCATCAGCGCTTGATTTTTTTCTCGGTCGAGCCGTCGGAATAGACAATTATGCATATTCCGGTCGGGACATTCTCAAAATCGGTCCCGAATGATGTGCCGTCCATGCCGTAGATTCCTGTAATGGTTTTAGGGTTCATGAGCGGAGTGTCGATTGCTGAATTGTCCTTGTCTTTTACAGGCCGGATGCTGAAACCGAGCTGTGCCGAGCCCATCATCGACGGTAGGATTACACCGGAATTAATGGCGGTATAGATAGGGGAAATCACTTTGGCGACAATACCGAAGGCAGGAATCTCCTCAACGGAAAATTCGCAGTTCGATGAATGATAGGTGCCGTTGAAGTTGGCGTAGATTACGCGGCCTTCGCTCATGTAGCCACATATCGGTAGCGAGATGGAATTTCCGTTTGCGGCCGTGAGCGTGAGGATGTTGCCGTAGCCTTCAACCACAGATTCCGAATAACTTGCAGTTTCAAAAAGTTCCCTCTGCTCTTCGTCGGTCGGGATGCGCCATCCGTCGCCCAAAATGACCGAGGCTGCATCATGGATGGTGTTGCTGATGTCGGTGGTTCCGAGATCGTGGCAGGTTTCGAAACTGCCGTCGCAGTGGGTGTAGGTCGACCAGTTGTAGACCTCTTTGGTGGATGTCTCGCCAAAGGCATAGAAGCCGCCGCTTTCGTAGGGGTGTGTGGCTTCGAGGTTGCGGTCGGCCCAGAGGACGCTCAGCCCGAGGTCTACGGCTTTCGGTGTGATGTCAGAGGCATTGGTGGTAGCTGAGGCGGTAGCTGAGAGGGCGATGGCGATGATGAGGCGGATGATTCCGAGCGAGACGGCGCGGCGTGTGGCTTCGAGCATGGTTTTCGAGCAGAGTTTTTTCAGGATGTTTCCGCGATGGTATTCAACAGTCTTCTCGCTCAGTCCGAGAGCCTGGGCAATGTCGCGGTTGCTTTCGCCTGCGGAGAGACGGCGCAGGACTTCGATGTCTTTCGAGGACAATATTCCGTCGGTCTGCATGACTTCCCGGCATCGGCGGTCGAAAGCCGAGCTGCGGTAGGTCTTACCTTCCGACACGAGGCGGATGGCAAGCACGAGTTCGTTGAGGTTCTCGCCTTTGAGGACGATACCTTCGACATCAGATTTCATCAGGCGGGCAATGTTCCACAGCTCTTCGTGCATCGTGTAGACCACGACAGGTTTCGAGAAGCCCTCGGCACGCATACGTTCGATGAGGTCGAGTCCGTCTGTGCCGTTGGAGAGGGTGAGATCGGACACGACCATGTCGATATCGCTGAATTCCTTCATGATGGCCATGGCTTGCTGGCGGGTTCCGGCCTTGTGGACCCTGAAACCACGGCGCGTGAGGATGCTGCGGATTCCTTCAAGTACTATGGGATGATCGTCTATTACGAGTAGTGTTTTCATCGTTGGGTAATGTTGAGAGTGTAGGTGCCGTCGTTCACAATGATTTCGATGGAGGCACCGATGATTTCGGCGCGCGCACGGAGGGTGCGTGTTCCGATTCCGTCGCCGGGAGAGGCGTCAATGTCGGTGACACCGTCGTTGGTCACCGACAGCGAAAAGCGTTCGTTGCCGTCGAGGGTGATGGTTATGTAGGTGGCCTCCGAATGTTTGAGGGCATTGTTGACGCTCTCCTGAATGATGCGGTAGAGTTCGTGGCTTGTCCCGGCGGGAAGTGATTTCCAGTCGAAAGAGCCTTCGTCAGTGATGCTGAGGCGTGGTGTGTTATGGGTCGAGTTGTGGTGAGCGACGTAGTCGAGGAGCAGGGATGTGAGTGTTTCGGAGGCGAACTGCGGAGGCATCAGTTCGTGGGAGAGTCTGCGGACTTTGTCGGCTATCTCCTGCAGTCGGCAACCGTTTGCGCCCGGATTGGCGATTTCGAGTTCGCACTGGAGGCCTACAAGGTCACCGGCCACATCGTCGTGGAGTTCGCGGGCCATGCGGGCACGTTCCTGTTCGAGACCGCGGATGTATTCCTGCTGTTTTTCAAGTTCAAGCCGGCGGAGGTGGCGGCGGCGCGCGTTTGTTACGAGCACGGCTCCTGTCCCGAGAAGGATGATGCAGAGGAGGATGATGCTGACAAGAATCCAGTGCTGACGGCTGAGGCGCTGGATTTCCATCTCTTTGTTGAGAGTGTCGTAGCGCACGGAGAGGTCGCTTAGCTGAGTGTCTATTTCGCTGTGGCGGATGGAGTCGAGGATGTGGTAGGCTTCCATGGATTTGGCATGAGCCTCTTTGTGACGGCCCATCTTTGCGAGACATTCGGCATGTTCGAGCAGGATGAGATTGCGGGGTTTCCCGTGGGTGCCGAGCGAGTCAATGGCCATGAGCAGTTCCCACTGGTCGGGATAGCGTTTCTCATGTTCCGCAAGGGAGGCTTTGGCTGTCAGGACCACTGTCGATGCCTGATGTGTCGGGGGAAGGAAGGCAGTTGCCCCCTCCATCATTGCGATGGTCTCACGCGCGGCGGCTACGGAATCGAGGGCGATGTAGGCGCGCACGACGGGTGTAAGGAACTTGATGAGATAGAGTGGAGAGGCATTCCGGGCAAGCGGATAGAAGGGCCGGAGGGTCTTGATGACCTCCTCATGGCGGCTTTCCTTCATGTAGATACCGCCGATTGTGCTGACTGCCGAGAGGATTGCGGTGGTGTCGGCCAGTTCCTCGGCCATCCGGAGCGAGCGTTGGCCGAATTCATGGGCTTCGTCGCAACGGTCGGTCTCCGCGTAGATGACGGCAAGAACATCAGCGAAGGTCTGTTCCATCTCCATGTTTTCCTCGCGGATGGCAATATCGAGACCTCGACGGTAGCAGGCGATGGCCGAATCGAAGAGCTCTTTGCGACGGAATGATATGCCACGGCACTGTTCGCCCTGCATCTCAGCCTCCCCGAAACCGGTCCGGTGGCCGAAAGTGATAAGAGTGTCGGCGTAGGATTGCGCGGCTTCTATCTTTCCGCTGTTGATGAGGGCAACAAGCCGTTCAATCATCAGATAGCCACGCAGAGTGTCGCTCATCTCGCAGTTGGAGAGGAGCGAATCGCTTAGGGTGACGGCTTCATCGTAGCGACCTTCGCTTCCGGGGAGGGCAACGAGCATGAAGGTCTCCTCCTCATCGGCGGGAGCTATTTCCGTCTGATTGGAGCAGCCCGCGAACATGGCAAGCAGTATGGTCAGCAGGGGAAGGCAGGCGAGGAAAGCGGAAGAGAGTCTATTGGAAAACATAGGGGGGATGTGAAGATGACGGTAAGGCTGATTGAAAGCCTATTGGAATAAGAGAACAGGTAATGAATGTGATTCAGGAGGGCTATTGGAACTTGTAAAAAAATATCCGCATGTGTTGAACAGACAATCACTTGCGGATATTTGCGGTGCTCGAAGCGGGACTTGAACCCGCACGGTCGCAATGACCAAAGGATTTTAAGTCCTTCGTGTCTACCATTCCACCATTCGAGCGGCCATGGTACAAAATAACATTTTGCACTGCAAAGGTAACGCTTTTTTTGAAAAATCCAAAAAATTGGGAGCGTGGCATTGACCTTTGTGGCAGTGGCTGAAAAAATAGTATTCCCGTAGGGAGTCGAACCCTAATCGTCGGAACCGGAATCCGATATTCTATCCATTGAACTACGGGAACATGCCCTTGTGGAGCGAGTTTCGTTTCACAGGAGTGCAAAATTAGTGAAAATTTTGTATTTTTGCAAAGAAGTAAAATTAAAATTTAATGACCAATGGACGTAAGGATTGAGCCGTCGTGGAAAAATGCGCTGGCCGATGAATGGAACAAGGATTATTTCAGACAACTGACGGATTTTGTGCGCTCGCGCTATTCGACGCGTCAGGTATTTCCGCCGGCAGGGAAGATTTTCGCGGCCTTCGATGCATGTCCGTTCGAGGATGTGAAGGTCGTGATTCTCGGTCAGGATCCGTATCCGGGCTACGGTCAGGCCAACGGGCTGAGTTTCTCGGTCAATCCGGGGGTGGATCTTCCGCGTTCGCTCCGCAATATCTACAAGGAGCTTGAGGATGACCTCGGTTGCAAGGCTCCGCAGTCGGGCGACCTGAGTTTCTGGGCCCGTCAGGGGGTGTTGCTGCTCAATGCCACCCTGACTGTCGATGCCGGAGCGCCCGCATCGCATCAGAATCAGGGTTGGGAGACATTCACCGATGCGGCCATACGCAAATTAGCTACGGAACGGGAGGGACTGGTGTTTATCCTCTGGGGTGCCTACGCGCAGCGCAAGGGTGAGTTCATTGACCGTTCGCGCCATTGCGTCATCACATCGCCCCATCCGTCGCCGTTGAGCGCGTCGAGGGGATTTTTCGGCAGCCGTCCGTTCTCGCGCGCCAATGCCTATCTGCAATCTCGCGGAGAGAAGCCGATTGACTGGTGCGGGACAGGAGCCTGCGGGATGTGATATTGACAACAAAAAAACAGCATCAATTTATGAAATATACGTTAGAAGAACGCAAGGAGCGTGCCCGTCAGCTCAGAAAGGAGGGCAAGAACTGCTGCCAGTGTGTGGCCATGGTGTTTGACGATGTCGCTGATGCCGACCCTGAAATGCTTTCGCGCATTGCGGCCGGATTCGGTAGCGGCTTTGGCGCGCAGGGAGATGTCTGCGGTGTCATGTCGGGTGTGACTATGGTGACCGGACTGGTCCATGACTCGCTTGCACGTCCGGCTCTTTATGCGAAGGTCCGTCAGCCGATGGATGCGTTCAAGGAAATGAACGGTTCCTACATTTGCCGTGAACTTAAGCAGCCGGGACGCAGACCTTGTATCGACCTTATCACGGATGGTGTGGAAATTCTTCACCGTCAGCTCGAAGCCGATGGTTTCTAAGCGCAGGTTGAAGCGGATGGTGCTGACCGCCGTTGCTGCACTCTGTCTTGCCATTTCCGGCAGGGCGGAGGAGATGGACATGTCGCAACGCATAGTCAATCCGGCATTCAAAACCTTGAAGGTCACTCTCGAGGGGAATGAATTTGCTCCTCCGGTCATCCGCCTCGATGATCCGGCAAGCCGTGTGACCGTGAGCTTCGACGAAATCAGCGAGGACCGACGATATATGCGCTATGAGCTAATCCACTGCGATGCCTATTGGCAGCCGGAGGGACTTGTCGCGTCGGAATTCCTTGACGGTTTCAACGAGGGGGCAGTGGAGGACTATGAGTTCTCGCGCGCCACGCTCGTGCATTATGTCCACTACACAATCACTATCCCCAACCGTGAGGTGCGCATCACCGAGCCGGGAAATTATCTGCTCCGCGTCTACGATGAGAGCGATCCTGAGGAGACATTGCTGCAGGCACGTTTCGGGGTGAGCGATTTCTCGGCGGGAGTGTTCGTCGGGGTTAGCTCGCTGACTGATATTGATGCCAACCGCAGCCATCAGCAGGTGGATTTCACCGTTGACATTCAGCATGTGGCCGGTATTGACGACCCGTTCAATGACCTTAAGGTCGTTGTCAGTCAGAACGGCAGACTCGACAATGAAGTGGTCTTGACGGCTCCGCAGAGGGTGCTCGGAAACCGAGTCATCTACGAGCATCTGCGTCCGCTGATTTTTGATGCGGGTAACGAATACAGGCGCTTCGAGACGGTGTCGACCTCCTATCCGGGGATGAGGGTGGAGAATATCACCTACGAGTCGCCGATATATAATATGTGGCTTTACACGGATACCCCCCGCGCGGGCGAGTCTTACAGCTATGACAGCACGCAGCACGGACGGTTTTTCATCCGTGAATATTCGTCGTCGCGTTCGGACACGGAGGCTGACTATGTGATGACCAATTTCGCTCTTGAGATGCCGGAGCTTCCGGATGCCGACATTTTCATCGACGGCGACCTGACGCAACGGCGTTTTGACCCGCTGTCGCGGATGGTCTACAATCATGCGACCGGGCGCTACGAACAGTCGCTTCTGCTGAAACAGGGAGCGTATAACTACAATTATCTGACAGTGCCTTCCGGCTCGGAAAAAGGGGCGACAGGGCCTGTGGAGGGTGATTTTCACCAGACCACGAATGAATATACGGTCAAGGTCTATCACCGTCCGCGCGGTTCGCGCTTCGACCGTCTGATAGGGGTCGGAATGGTTGTGTCGGGCAATTAGAATTACAATTTATTGACAATGGAAGAAACAGAAGAAATTATGTTACAGATACAGGATACGTTGGTGTCGCTTGACCTTGCGGAAGTTTTTTTCTGCTGCGACCTTGAAAAGTGTAAGGGAGAATGTTGCATCGAGGGTGATGCCGGCGCACCTCTGACGGAGGAGGAGCGGGATGAGATTGACCGCCTGTTGCCTCGCTTTGAGGATAAGCTGCTTCCGTCGGCGAAGGAGCGCATTGCCGAGGAGGGAACGAGCTATCTTGACCCGGACGGTGACCTTGTGACGCAGATTGTCGATGGACGCAATTGTATCTATACCTGCTATGCTCCCGGTGGCTTGTGCCAGTGCGCGATTGAATGTGCGTTCAACGAGGGCAAGACGGGGACGTTCCGTAAGCCTGCGTCGTGTGCGTTGTATCCGGTGAGATTGACGGTCTATCCGAGTTTCACGGCTGTCAATTATCACCGCTGGAAGATATGCAAGTCGGCCGAGCAGCTTGGTCGGAAGCTTGGAATACGACTCTATCAGTTCCTCGAAGGGCCTCTGACGGCGCATTTCGGCAAGGAGTGGTATGATGAGTTGAAACTCGCCTGCGAAGCCTATCTGGAAGAGTACGGAGATAATTCCTCCTCGGATTGATTCCTGAATGTGGAAGGGTACATAAGGACGCATGATGGAAGGGTACAAAAGGACATAAGGTCAGAAGTGACAAAAGGATTTTTCCTGCACGATGGTGGAAGGGTACATAAGGACATAAGGTCAGAAGAGACAAAAGTTTTTTAGGCAGGAAAAATAAAGGGAAGCGTATACTTATTTATATACAGAAAATTTATATACAGATAATTTGTATATAGAAAAATAAAGGGTTTATTCAGCAATCATACGTTGATGCAGGAATAAATCCTTTTGTTACTTTTGACCTTATGTCCTTATGTGCCCTTCCATTTCAATTTGGGACAGGCCTTCGCTGCAGTATAAATCCTTTTGTCACTTCTGACCTTATGTCCTTATGTACCCTTCCACCATCATGCGTCCTTTTGTGCCCTTCCATCGGGGACATAAGGGGGTGATGACAAGAAAGGCGGCTGTACCGTGACCGGTATAGCCGCCTTGTTGGTATGGTCTGATGGTTGCAGACGGGTGATTAGATGATACCCTGACCCATCATTGCATTGGCAACCTTCATGAAGCCGGCGATGTTGGCGCCCTTCATGTAGTTGATGTAGCCGTCGGGCTCAGTGCCGTGCTTAACGCACTGGGTGTGGATATTCTTCATGATTTCATGGAGACGACGGTCAACTTCCTCAGCGCTCCACTGGAGGTGTTCGGCGTTCTGGCTCATTTCGAGACCTGAAGTGGCCACACCGCCTGCGTTGACAGCCTTGCCGGGAGCGTAGGTTGTCTTTGAAGCGAGGAATGTGTCGATGGCTTCGGGTGTGCAACCCATGTTGGAAACTTCAGCAACGAGTTCAACACCGTTGGCAACGAGTTTCTTTGCGTCTTCGCCGTCTACTTCGTTCTGAGTAGCGCAGGGGAGGGCGATGTCCACCTTCTGTTCCCAAGGCTTGCGGCCGGGGAAGAATGTGGCGTTGGGATATTTTTCAGCGTAGGGAGCAACGATGTCTTCGCCGGTTGCACGGAGATAGAGCATGTAGTCGATCTTTTCGCCGGAGATGCCGTCGGGATCGTAGATGTAGCCGTCAGGACCTGAGATGGTGACAACCTTAGCGCCGAGTTCGGTAGCCTTGAGGGTGGCACCCCAAGCCACGTTGCCGAAGCCGGAAACAGCGACTGTCTTGCCCTTGATGCTGTCTTTCTTCTCGTCGAGCATACTCTGCACGAAGTAGAGAGCGCCGAAACCGGTTGCTTCAGGACGGATGAGTGAACCGCCGAAGTCGAGACCCTTGCCGGTGAAGGTACCTGTGCATTCGTTGACGAGTTTCTTGTACATACCGTACATGTAGCCGACTTCACGACCGCCTACACCTATGTCGCCTGCGGGAACGTCGCGGTCGGGACCGAGGTTCTTCCAGAGGCAGAGGATGAAGGCCTGGCAGAAACGCATGATTTCAGCGTCGCTCTTACCGCGGGGTGAGAAGTCGCTGCCGCCCTTTGCACCGCCCATGGGGAGAGTGGTGAGAGCGTTTTTGAATGTCTGCTCGAAGCCGAGGAACTTAAGGATAGAAAGGTTTACAGAAGCATGGAAGCGGATGCCGCCTTTGTACGGGCCAATGGCATTGTTGAACTGGACACGGTAGCCGATGTTGTTCTGAACTTCGCCCTTGTCGTCGACCCAGGTCACGCGGAAAGTGACGATGCGGTCAGGCTCGACCATGCGCTCGATGATCTTTGCTTTTTCAAATTCAGGATGCTGGTTGTAGACATCTTCAACGCAGATGAGAACTTCTTTGACTGCCTGAAGGTATTCCTTTTCACCCGGATGCTTGGCTTCCAGGTTGTTGAGAATGGTGTTAATATCCATGATAAAAGAAATTAATTGAAAAGGTATTTTTATTTGATTTGGTTAACGGTGCAAATGTAATAATTTAATTTGATAGGGCGGATGAAAAAAATGAAAAAAAGCTGCAACCATGCTGTAGAACACATGGAAGCAGCTTTTGAAGTCTTGTCTGATAAAAATTGAGACGTCGTGCGTGTTGATTATTCGCCGGGGATGATAGCGTCGCTGGGGCAAACTTCTGCGCAAGAACCGCACTCGATGCAAGTATCGGGATCGATGTGGTAGATGTCGCCTTCAGAGATAGCGTCAACGGGACAAACGGGCTGGCAAGTGCCGCAAGCCACGCAAGAGTCGGTAATAACGTAAGCCATGATAGATTAATTTGATTAGATAATTTATACGAAAAATTTATACGATGCAAATGTAGCGCTTTTCTTTGAAACTCGGCTAAAATTTGGTGAAAAAAATCATATAAAAGTCATAATTCTGTTAAGGGAGAGTGGATTTAGATGGGCTATCACCTACTGTGTCACGCGCAAATATTTGTGCGTGACACAGTAGTTTCTGGGGGTCGGGCTGAGAGATGGCTCAGGGTTTCACGCGGAATAGGGTGAAGGAGTAGGGTGGCAGGGTGAGTGTGGGGAGTGGCAGGGTAACATCCTCGGGAGTGGCTTTGGAATCCGCCGGTTTGCCGGAGAGCCGGGTGGCTTTCACTTCGCGGATGTCTATCCCGAGGGGGGTGAGGTCGATGGTGCCGGTGGCGCTGACGGGGAGGAGGTTGACGAGTTTCACGATATAGTCTCCGTTTTCCCGGTCAAAGACGGTCGAGATGCCGATACGGGCTGTGACATCGCTGTCGGTTGAGTTGACGTTGAGCGGCGAGGGGATGTAGCTGGTGCCGCTGTTGCTGCCGAACATTTTCTGGACGTGATAGTCGACGGTGGGGAATACGGAGTCATTGTTGAAGTAGATGAGGTCGGGGCGCCATTGGGTGTGTCCCTCCTTGGCGAGCAGAGGAGCGTAGGAGGTCATGGCTACCACATCACCGTTGCGTTCAACCGAGGTCAGATAGAGCGCTTCGGCAAGGGCTGTCTCAATGTTGCTCGGACGGCCGGGGAGATGGGCTGCGTATTCACCGAGATAGACACCGGTGGAGTTGCGGCGGTAGTTATCGTAGTAGTCCTGATTGTGTATCATCCACGAGGGGTGGACATAGTAGTGCTCATCGACCATAGGTATGCCGAGTTCTTCGGCGAGTTTCCATCCGGCATCGTAGTCAGAGCCTTCGTAGAATGGGCCGACGGTGCCGATGACTGTGATGTCGGGATATTCGGCCTTGATTGCATCAAAAATCATTTTGAAGCGCGGGATGAAGACGTCGGAGATGAGGTCTTCGTTGCCGATACCTATGTATTTAAGATTGAAAGGTTCGGGGTGACCGGCTTCGGCGCGTTTTGCTCCCCACGTCGTGGTGACATCTCCGTTGGCATATTCGATGAGGTCGAGAATGTCGCGGACATAGCTGTCCATCTCCTCCATCGGGATGCCGCACTGCTGACCGAAAGTGGTGAGGGGTTCATGGGAATGGTGACCGGGGAGGCCTGAGTTCTGGCAGGGCACACCGGCAGAGAGGACGGGGAGGGGTTCAGCTCCGAGGTCTTCACAGAAGAGGAAATATTCGTGGTAGCCGAGTCCGCGTGTCTGATGGTAGTTCCAGAGATTGCGGAGTGGCTTACGGGCTTCGAGTGGGCCGATCGAACCTTTCCAATCATAGATGTTGTCGATTCCGTTGCCGTGGGCCACGCAACCGCCGGGGAAGCGGACGAATTTCGGACGGAGGACAGCAAGTGTTTCCGCAAGGTCATTGCGCAGTCCGTTGACGCGACCCTTGAATGTGTTGGCGGGGAAGAGCGACACCATGTCTATGTCGGCTTGCGCTCCGGCGGGGAAGTCGAGTTCAAGGTGTGAGCCGGAGGCGGAGCGACCGGTCTTGATGGTAGCTGTGTAACCGGTCCAACCGTCGGACGGTTTGATTTTGATTTTGGCATTGCCGATAATGGAGCCGTCGGGCGCAACGATTGACACTCGGAGCGGAAGGGTGCGGGAACTACGGGCCGATATTGAGAAACGATAGCTCCGGCCTTTCTCCACACTTATTCCATCGTAGCCTGAATTGGCGATTATGGCCGGTCCGTTGACGGAGAGGTAATGGGGATTGTTGGGGTGGATGGGGGAGTCGGTGGAGACTGTCATTGAACCGTTGCCGGTCATTGTCCATGAGTGGGTGGAATTCCATGTCTGGTCTCCTTTGCGGTCGGAGGGGGTGTATTCGAAGTCGCGGTTCTGGACGAGCTCGGCATAGAGACCTCCGTCGGCGGCATAGTTGATGTCCTCGAAGAAAATTCCGATGAGTTTATCGGATATTGGGTAGGCTCCCTGCGGGTCTGCGACAGCGGTGAAGCTTACATTTCCAAGTCCGGCAAAGCGGATGGAGTCGTCTTTCGCACATTGGCTATAAAGTGTGGAGAGGCTGTCGCGCCGACTGACGTAGTTTCTGAGGGTGGCTATCAGCTCCGGGCTCACATCCTGACGGTAGCCTTTGACAAGGGTGTTGCCGATGTTTGCGGAATCGGGAGTGAGAGGATTGAGCGGGCGCATGTCGCGCGGGAGGTCGAGACGGTTTGCAAAGTAGCGTTGCGGTTGCCACGAGATAAGGTCGGGCGACACGGCAAGTGCAGTCACCTCGCCGTCTGGCATGGCATCCCACACGCAGACCCATGAGGAGTCGGCTGCATTGACAAAGAGCCGAGGAGCGAACATTTTCTTATGGCTGCCCCAGGGACCGAAGTCGGAGCTGACGAAGTTGTAGCCGTTTCCGATAGATTCCCATTCAGAATCCGGGCTGATGCGTGAGGCGAGGCGCAGACCGGACTTTCCGTCAGGGGTAGAATAGGAGAAGAGCTCGTCGGCTGATATTGACGGGAGCGACAGTAGCAGGACTGTGGAAGCAAGGATAGATTTAAGTTTCATACGTCGTTGATGTCAGGTGAGGTTCGATTGCAAATTTACGGCTTTATGTGTTGCGAGATGGTATGAAATCGGTCAAATATGGTTGAAATCAGACATAAATTCAATTATTCTTGCGGATTGACGGCTTGATTCATGGTTGAAATGCAGTAATAATGGAAAATCCTTGGAATCCGTGACACGAATAATGACAGGGATTCCAAGGATTTTTCAGCCTGACATCACTCATCGGTTGCGGAGTGAGGTCGGGGGATGTTTCGGGAATGATTTTTAAGCCTCGATTCTCTTGTAGCGGGGAACGAGGAGCTTCATGATGATCCAGCCTACGAGGTAAGCGACACCACAGATGCAGAATACGATGAAGTAGCCTGCGGGTTTACCGGTGAAGCTCATGAACGACATGTTGGTCTGGGCAGAATAGTCAAAGAGGATACCTGAGCAGTAGTTGATGAGGAATGATCCGAGACCGCCTGCCATGCCACCGATACCGATGATGGTCGCGATGGTTGACTTGGGGAACATGTCACCTACAACAGAGTAGATGTTGGCACTCCATGACTGGTGGGCAGCACCGGCGATACCGATGATGATGATGGGGAGCCAGGGGGACATGGAGCTGAGGGGCTGTGCGAGAAGCGCAAGGAGGGGGAACACTGCAAAGATGAGCATGGCGCGCATACGGGCTGCATACGGGTCGATGTGGATACCTTTGCGTGCGGCACGGTCAATGAAGATTGTCGGGAGCTTGCCACCGTAGATTGAAAGCATGGTGATAAGGTAGAGGACAAATATCATGAGCATACCCTCGCCTGACGAAGTGGAAAGTTTGAACACATCGGTGATGTAGGCAGGAGTCCAGAAGAGGAAGAACCACCATACACCGTCGGTGAGGAACTTGCCGAAGAACACGGCCCATGTCTGGGGATACTTGAAGCACTTGAAGAAGGGGATGGTTGCAGTCTCGCTGTCCTCGATCTCTGCCTTCTGCTTGGCTGTTTCATCGGCGGCATCGTCGTCCTGCTCGATGTAGGCGAGCTCGGCGGCGTTGACGTGGGGATTCTCGGCGGGTTTCTTGTAGAGGAAAATCCAGAAGCCCATCCAGATGAAGCCGAGGGCACCGATGATGATGAATGCCATTTCCCAACCGTTGCCCCAGCCGATGCTCTGGAAGAACTTGGCGAGCGGGCCAATGGTGAAGGGAGCGATGAGAGCGCCTACGGCAGAACCTGCGTTGAAGATTGAGGTTGCGTATGCACGGTCACGCTTGGGGAAGTATTCAGCTGTAACCTTGATTGCAGCGGGGAAGTTGCCGGCCTCACCGAGGGCGAGGATGGTACGGGCTGCAAGGAAGAAGTAGACCGACACGGTGGCGATGGTGATAGCCATGTCGCCGGTGGCCTTTACAAGACCGGCGGCATCGTGGAGGCCGAGGGTGGCTTCGGTTGCCACACCGCAGACAGCGTGGAGGCAGGCACCGGCCGACCATACGCCGATGGCCCAGAGGTAGCCTTTCTTGGTGCCCATCCAGTCGATGAAGCGGCCGGCAAGAAGGTTGGCCACGGCATAGACGATGGAGAAGACTGCGGTGATGAGACCGTAGTTGGCGTCGGTCCAGTGGAATTCAGGGGAGATGAACTCTTTCCAGGTGAGTGAGAGCACCTGGCGGTCCATGTAGTTGACAGTCGTTGCAAGGAAAAGCAGGGCGCAGATTGTCCAACGGAAGTTGGTCATCTTCTGGTTCGCAGCCGCGAGAGGGGTTGTAACTGCAGCCATACTTTAGAACTTGAAGTAGTTTTTAGCATTGTTGTAGCAAATGTCCTCGATCATCTGGTTGACGCGCTGCTCTTCGTAGCCGGTGTAGGGGATGAGACCGTTTTCAACGTCGTTGCCCACGAGGTTACAGAGGGTGCGGCGGAAGTATTCGTGACGCGGATAAGAGAGGAACGAGCGGGAGTCGGTGAGCATACCGACGAAGCGGCTGAGAAGGCCGAGGAGTGAGAGTGCGTTCATCTGCTTCTCCATGCCGTCCTTCTGGTCAAGGAACCACCAGCCTGAACCGAACTGGATCTTACCTGCAACGGAACCGTCTTGGAAGTTGCCGAGCATAGTGGCGATAACTTCGTTGGCGCAGGGGTTGAGGTTGTAGAGGATGGTCTTGGTGAGTTTGCCACGGGTGTTGAGTGTGTCAAGGAACTTGGCACAAGCCTTTGCAGTGGTGAATTCGCCGATTGAGTCGAAACCGGTGTCGGGGCCGAGGAGCTTGAACATCTTGGTGTTGTTGTTGCGGATGGCACCGTAGTGGAACTGCTGTGTCCAGCCTGACTCGTAGTCCATTTCGCCGAAGACGATGAGCATTGCGCTCTTGAACTTGAGGATTTCTTCCTTGGTGAGTTCCTTTCCGCCGTAGACCTTGTCGAAGATGGCTTCGATTTCGCCGTCGGTGAAGTCCTCTGCATAGAATTCCTCGATACCGTGGTCGGAGAGGCGGCAGCCCATTTCCTCGAAGAAGTCGTGACGCTTCTGGAGTGCGTCGACCATATCCTTGAACTTGTTGATTTCAACGCCTGAAACCTCGGCGAGTTTCTCAACGTAGGCGCGGAATTCGGCGGGATTCTCTACGGCCATAGCCTTGTCGGGACGCCATGTGGGGAGCATCTTGATTTCGAAGCCGCTGTCGCGCACCTGCTTGTGGTATTCGAGCGAGTCGACGGGATCGTCGGTTGTGCAGACGGCCTCAACGTTGTAGCGGCGCATGAGGCCACGGGCGGTCATGTTGGGATCGTTGAGGAGCTTGTCGTTACAAGCGTCGAAGATTTCACGGGCAGTCTCGGGGTTGAGGAGCTTGTCGATACCGAAAGCAGTCTTGAGCTCGAGGTGTGTCCAGTGGTAGAGGGGGTTGCGGAAGGTATAGGGAACTGTCTCGGCCCACTTCTGGAATTTTTCCCAGTCGGTGGTGTCTGTTCCGGTGCAGAAGCGCTCTTCAACACCGTTGGAACGCATTGCGCGCCATTTGTAGTGGTCGCCGCCGAGCCAGATTTCAGTGATTGACTTGAATTTGTGGTCATCGGCTACCATCTTGGGGATGAGGTGGCAGTGATAGTCGATGATGGGCATCTTTGCAGCGTGTTCGTGATATAACTTCTGTGCTGTTTCGGTCTGCAGCAGGAAGTTTTCGTCCATGAAGGGTTTCATGAGTGTAAATTTTAAGGGTTAAAGGTAGGGTTAGGGGAGATTTTTATGTGTTGAGGAGGAGAATCCGGTGGATTCCGTAGCCCCGGCCGGACCGTGAAGGTGAAATTTAAGGTCGTTGAAGTCGGTTGGCTTAACGACCTTAAATTTGTTGTATCCTTAAAGGGCTTTGGAATGGATTATCAGAGTGTCACACCATTCTTGAAGATGGAGATTTCGTGGATGCCGCTCTTTTCGGAGTTCACTTCCTCGCCGGATGCTACTTTGAGAACGTAGGCGATGAAGTCGGCAAGCACGTCGGCCATGGTGCTGTCCTCGGCGAGACGTCCGGCGTTGAAGTCGATCCAGGTGGGTTTGCGCTTTGCAAGACCTGAGTTGGTCGATACCTTCATAGTGGGGACGAATGTGCCGAAGGGGGTACCGCGACCGGTGGTGAAGAGCACCATCTGGCAACCTGCTGCGGCGAGGGCGGTGGAAGCGACGAGGTCGTTGCCGGGAGCCGAGAGGAGGTTGAGGCCGTGGTTGTGGATGCGTTCGCCGTATTCCATCACACCGAAGACGGGGCTCTTGCCTGACTTCTGGGTGCAGCCGAGGGCTTTTTCCTCAAGGGTGGAGATACCGCCTGCCTTGTTGCCGGGCGAGGGGTTCTCGCCTACGGGTTCACCGTGGCTGAGGAAGTATTCCTTGAAGTTGTTGATGAGCGATACGGTTTCGCCGAGAAGCTCGTTGTCGGCGCAGCGGCGCATGAGGATGGTTTCGGCACCGAACATCTCGGGAACTTCGGTGAGCACGGTGGTGCCACCCTGCTGTTCGCAGAGCCAGTCGGAGAATTCGCCGAGGAGAGGGTTGGCTGTGATGCCGGAGAAGCCGTCAGAGCCACCACACTTCAGACCGATGCGGAGCTTGGAAGCGGGCTGTTCGGTGCGCTTGAAGTTGCGGGCCTGGTTGTAGAGGTCGCGGAGGATGGTGAGACCGGCCTCAACTTCGTCGCCCTCGACTTCCTGACATACGAGGAATTTCACGCGGGTGCGGTCGTAGTCGCCACAGAATTCTTCGAAGACCTTGGGCTGGTTGTTCTCGCAGCCGAGACCGATGACGAGGACACCACCTGCGTTGGGGTGGAGCACCATGTCGCGGAGAATCTTCTTGGTGTTCTCGTGGTCGTCGCCGAGCTGTGAGCAGCCGTAGTTGTGGGGGAAGGCGAAGATGCCGTCTACTCCTTCAGCCTTTGTCTCGGCGTTGAGGCGGTCGACAATCTGCTTGGCGATGCCGTTGACGCAACCTACTGTCGGGATGACCCAGATTTCGTTGCGGATACCGACCTGACCGTCGGGACGCTCGTAGCCCATGAAAGTGGCTTCGGTGCCTTTGTTGGCTGCACCGGGAGCTTCGGGCGAGGGATTGTCGATGGTGATGTCGGAATAGTCGAGCTGACCTTCAAGATTTGTCTTGATGTCGTTGTGGTCGAGGAATGCACCACGCTTCACCTCATGGCGGGTATGGCCGATGGGGAAGCCGTATTTGATGACGTTCTCACCGTCGGCGATGTCGCGGAGGGCAAACTTATGGCCTGCGGGGATGTCGCTGACGAGGGTGATTTCGTCACCGTCGACGTTGACAGTCGTCCCCGCGGCGAGCGGATTGATGGCGACTGCAACGTTGTCGGCGGGATTGATTTTAAGAAAGTCCTTCATTCGGGCCTTGGATTATGCTTCAACAACTTCTTTAACGGTCTCAAGCATACCCTTCTCCTGGATGGAGTTGAGATACTCGGTGACGAGGTCGGTGAGACCGGGGATGGCGTTGAGGTCGCCGTGTTCTTCGCCCCAGATGAGATCCTTGGCAGCGAGTACGCCTTCAGCAACCTTGCGGGTGTCGCCGGTAGCCCAGAGTTCGGTGAGGAGATCCATGATTTTCTGGTCGTCCTTCGGAACGATTTCGGTACCGTCTTCGCGCTTGCCACCTTTATAATAAGTGATGAGGGCAGCGAGACCGAGCACGAGACCCTTGGGAAGTTCGCCCTTGCGCTCGAGGTAAGTCTTGAGGCCGGGGAGGTCGCGGGTCTGATATTTCGGGAAGGAGTTGAGCATGATTGAAGTCACCTGGTGGTCAACGTAGGGGTTGTTGAAACGTTCGAGAACGTCGCTACCGAACTTCTGGAGCTCTTCCATGGGGAGGTTGAGGGTCTGCATGAGTTCGTCGAACTGCACCTTGTGGATGTATTTGCCGATTACGGGGTGGTTGCAGGCATCGCGCACGATGTTCACGCCGCTGAGGAAGGCAACGGGCGAGAGGACAGTGTGCGGGCCGTTGAGGAGGGTAACCTTACGCTCGTGGTAGGGAGCCTCAGAATCGGTGATGAGCACTTCGAGACCGGCCTTTTCAGCGGGGAATTCGGCGCGGAGCTGCTCGATGGAGATGTTGGAAGCACGTTCGATGACCCAGAGGTGGAAAGCTTCGCCTTGAACGACGATGTTGTCCTTGTAGCCGAGTTTTTCCTGGATTTCGTTGATTTCCTTGCGGGGGAATCCGGGAACGATGCGGTCAACGAGGGTTGCGCAGACGTAGCAGTAGGTGTTGAACCAGGTCTTGAATTCCTCGTAGTCGCCGTCGAACTGGTCTTTCCAGAGTTCGATGTACTTGTTGATGATTTCCTTGAGGTGGTGGCCGTTTTCAAAGATAAGCTCGCAGGGCATGATGATGAAGCCCTTGTCAGCAGCGCCGTTGAAAGTCTTGAAACGACGGTAGAGGAGCTGGGTGAGCTTGCCGGGATAAGAAGCGGCGGGACGGTCCGAAAGCTTGCATTCGGGGTCGAAGGCGATACCGGCCTCAGTGGTGTTTGAAATGACGAAACGCATCTCGGGCTGGTCGGCGAGAGCGAGGAAGGCGTCAAATTGGGTGAAGGGGCTGAGACCGCGCGAGATGACGTCGATGCGGGTGAGCGAGTTCACTACCTCACCGTTGAGGCGGCCCTGGAGATTGACGTGATAGAGGCAATCCTGGCCTTCGAGAAGCTGCATTACAAATGCATCGGGTGTACCCTGAATGGCAACGACTGAAGAGTTGAAGTCAGTCTTGTCGTTCATGTTCTTGATGATCCAGTCAACAAATGCGCGGAGGAAGTTGCCTTCGCCGAATTGGATGATTCTTTCAGGTGCCACTGCCTTGGGAGCGGTGAGTTTGTTTAAAGCTTTCATGATTAAATTGTATAGTGATTTGATTAGTTATTGGTAAGATTAAGATGTAAAGGAGAGAATTGATGAGGAGGGGAATTGATGATTACGTCAATCAGCAGGATTCCAGCCGGTTGTCACTGCAAAGACCTCGGTGGTGTCGAGGCAGGCGGCAGCATCCTTGTCGCTGACCTTCATGGCCCAATTGACACGTCCGGTCTGCGAGCCGCCTTCGCCGCGCGAACCATACTCGCCGTAGCGGGCGGTGCGCTCGTTGTCGGTGTTGTTCCAGTTGTGCCAGCCTTCGGGACGGATGTGCTTGCCCATGTCGCAGTTGATGAACACGGTGTGGGCGTAGGGACGCCAGGGCCGGCCCAGGTAGACTTTCTTCACATCGTCGGCGGCGGTGAGCTTGCAATTGTCGAAGATGTAGCCGAATTTCACGTCCTCGGGTGTCGAGGCGGCGGTGATGTAGGAGTCACGCTTGCTGAAAATCTCGCAGTCCTTGAAATAGACTGTCGCGGGGCCGAATATGAAATCGGTTGTACCCTCAATGTAGCAGTCGGCGAAGTAAAGGCGGGAGTTCTTTCCACCTGTAAAGATGGTGTCCTGATTGCCGAGGAAACGGCAGTTTATGAAGCGGATTTTGTCGCCTTCGGTGTGGAGAGCCACTGCCTGACCGAGCTGCGGGGCATTGTTCTCGATGGTGAGATTCTTGAAAAGGATGTCGGAGGCATCGACCTTGACGGTATATGTGCGGAAGGTGCCCATCTTGTCAATGTTTGCGTGATGGTCGAAGGTGATGACAGTCTTTTCGGGGCTTTCACCGATGAAGCTCACGTTCTTAAGCCAGGAGGGGATGACGATTTTCTCCTTATAGATTCCGTCGGCAATATGGACGGTCACTTCGTAGTCCATATAGGCTCGGATTCCTTCAAGGGCTTCGGTGATTGTAGTGTAGTCGCCGGAGCCGTCCTGATTGACGTAAATCTCACGCTTATACTCGGCTGCCGCGGCACCGAGCGAACTGCCGATGCCTGCAAGCAGCAGAATAAGGGATATGATTCGGATTTTCATTTTCAGAACAGATGATTATTTTGTGATTCTGAACCAGTCGACGTCGAGCCAGCCGCTGTCGTTGCTCTCCCAGTCGCGGACACAGAAGAGACCGACTTTCGAGCCGATCCAGTGGCCGGAGGTGAGCTTGAGAGGTTCGCCGAACTCGGTGAATTTCTTGCCGTCGAAGCTGTAGGAGAACACAGCCTGACCCTTGAAATCATCCTTTTCCTTAGGATTCTTCGGACCGATGTTCTTGACGGTGACGCGGAGATAGAGGGGCTTGTCGCCGTCGATTTTCACGGCCTTGATTTCCTTCTCTTCCTTACCCTTGTTGGCGCTTTCGGCCATGACTTCAGTCAGATAGATACCGTCGGCGCGGCTGTTGATTGCGATTGCGCCGTAGTTGTAGCCCATGACTGCGAGACCTGCGCGCTCACCGGCATCAATCTTGCCGTTGCGCTTGCGGGGATGGAACTGCACCTTTGTGGTAGCGGTGAAGTTCTCGGCAGGGAATTTCTGGAGCAGGAGGTTGGATGCGTCGTAGAGGCGGGGGCTGTCGGTGGTCTTCTGGGAGAAGAGGCGGAGTGTTCCGGTGTTGGCTTCGCAGAAGTGCCAGAGGGCGTTGGGATTGCCCTTCCACTGCCACTGGAGACCGAGTGTGGTCGAGTCGAATTCGTCGCTTTCAACGGGGTTGACGGCGGGATAGGTCTTGCCGACGTTGGGCTTGCGGTATTTCATGACAGGCTCGCCGCGGCCATCGCCGTCGGGGTCAACACCGATTACGGGCCAACCGTCGTTGTTCCAAGTCATTGGCTGGAGATGAACCACACGGCCGTAAGGGCCTTTGTCCTGGAAGTGGAGGAACCAGTGTTCCTGACCGTCAGGGGTGTCGACCCATGCACCCTGGTGAGGGCCGTTGACGGGAGTGTTGCCCTGATCCATCACATTGCGCACTTCGTAGGGGCCCCAGGGGCTCTTCGAGCGGAGCACTTCCTGCCATCCGGTGGCAACGCCTCCGGCGGGTGAGAAGATGTAGTACCAATCGCCTACCTTATACATTTTTGCGCCCTCGATGGTCTCGTTCTCGATGTGGCCGTCGTAGATGACGCGGTCCTGACCGATTGTCGATTTTCCGTCGGGGGTCATTTCAATCATTCCGAGGATGCTCTTGACTCCGGCGCGGCTTCCGGCATAGCCGTGGGCAATGTATGCCTTGCCGTCCTCGTCCCAGAAGGGGCAGGTGTCGATGACGCCCTTGGCCTTATAGACGTGTACGAGGGGTTCCCAGGGACCTGCGGGATTCTTGGTCTTGGTCATGAAGATGCCGAGGTCGGGGTCGCCGTAGTAGATGTAGAATTCGCCGTTGTGGTAGCGGATAGAGGGCGCCCACACATGGTTGCCGTGGCTGGGGTCGGGGGCTGCCTGTGCATATTCAGGCATTTCGGCGATTGCGTGGCCGATGAGTGTCCAGTTGACGAGGTCCTTCGAGTGGAGGATGGGCAGACCGGGGATGTCGCAGAAGCTGGATGCGGTCATGTAGTAGTCGTCACCTACGCGAACCACGTCCGGGTCGGAGTAGTCGGCGTTGATGACGGGATTCTTGTATTGTCCGTTACCGAGGTCGGGTGACCATACCTGAGAGATGTAGGGCTTGCTGTCGGCCATAGCTCCGAGCGAGAAGGCCGCTGCAAGGGTAAGAAATGTGATTCGCTTACTTAGATTCATGTCGTTAAAAAAGTCATTATAACCTTCAACGGCCCGGATTACCGCCGATATACGGTGTGAGCTACTAATTCATAGTAAATTAGCCGTTTAGGGTAAGTTTTTGAAAGTTATAGATTTAAGTATGGTAAATTTCTCCCAAAGTTAATGATTTTCCGTTAGAATTCAACAAACTTTTAAAATAATTAACGATTTGGGGATTTTAATAATGAAAAAATTGTCAAAAAGCAATAACAACAATGAGGGAACAGCATTGATGTCTGTTCCCTCATGAATGTAAAAGTTGAAAAAGCGGTGAGTGCGGAGCGGTCTCCGCTGCCGTTTATTTTACGAGTTTGCCGTTGATATACAGATTGTTGAACTTGACGTTCTTTGTGAGGCCCGAGATGGAGTTACCGTCTGAGGTCACGCCGTCGAAGTGGCAGTTGTCAACGTTGATGTTGTCGATGTTGCAGATTTCCTTGAAGCCCTCAATCATCACGCCATATTTGCTCTTCTTGCAGGTGATGTTGTCGAGCCATACGTTCTTGACGGTCGGGGGGAAGCTGCGGTCGCAGAGCTCTTTGGGCTCATAGACGAGGTTGATTTTCAGCACTGATTCCTTGCATTGGCCGACCTCCACGTTGCGCACATAGATGTCCTCGATGACACCGCCGCGGCAGGCGTTGGTCTTGATGCGGACCACGCGGTCAAGCTCGGGGCTGTCCATGACGCAGTTCTCAAGGAAGAGGTTCTTGAAACCGCCGGAGATTTCACTGCCGACAACGATACCGCCGTGGCCGTTCTTCATCTGGCAGTTGCGGACGATGATGTTTTCAGAGGGGATGCCCTGTTCGCGTCCGTCGCGGTTACGTCCGCTCTTGATAGCGATGCAGTCGTCGCCGGTGTCGAAGTAGCAGCCTTCGATGAGCACGTTCTTGCACGATTCGGGGTCACAGCCGTCGCCGTTGGGGCCGTCGTTCTGGATGTGGACACCCTTGACGGTGAGGTTCTCGCAGAGGAGGGGGTGGATTACCCAGAAGGCGGCGCGGAGGAGTGTCACATCCTCGATGAGCACGTTCTTGCACTCCACGGGGTTGACGAGCTGCGGACGCATACCGTAGCCTTCGCCGAGGATACGCTTTTCAACGGGCACACCGTTCTCGTTCCATTCCTGGAGGAGGGGACGGCCGATTTTCTGAGTGATAGGTCCTTCGACATAGCCACGCTTACCGCTCATTTGCCACCAGTTTTCGTTGGATGCACCGCCGTCGACCGTGCCTTTGCCGGTGAGGGCGATGTTCTCCTGCTTATAGGCGTAAATCATCGGCTGATAGTTGTAGCAGTCCATGCCTTCCCAGCGGGTCTTGACGATGGGGTATTGCGATGTGTCGTCGGTGAAGAGGAGGGTGGCACCCTCTTCGAGATGGAGGTTCACGTTGCTCTTGAGGGTGATGGGGCCTGTGAGCCATGTGCCCTTGGGGATGATGACGCGGCCGCCACCTTCGCTTGAACAAAGGTCAATCACCTTATTAATAAGCTCGGTGTAGAGGAAGCCTTTGGTCTTTGATTTCTTTCCGTAGTCGAAAATCTTGTAGTCCTTGTCTCGGAAAGTAGGAGCCTGGATTGATTTTTCGATCTGAGGATAGAGGGTTGCCCACGCTTCCTTAGCGTCAAGACTTTTGGCAGTGCAGCAAGATTTCTTGGCTTTGCAGCACTCCTTCTTGGCTCCTTGCTTGCAGCAATCCTTGGGAGCGTCCTGCGCGAAGCCCGAGAGACCGATGCAGAGAGCGGCGGCAATCATTGCAAATTTCTTCATGGTGGTCTGTTATTGTTTGATTGGTTATGAATGTCGTCACCTTGCAGGCTGTGGTGCGGGAGAAAATCATCCCCCTTAGTGTAGGCCGACAGAAGACCCTGAAAAGGGCCGAAGCCTGCGTGTCGGCCTACAAAATTAGCAATACCCTTCCAAACTGCCAACTGACATTGCGAAGAATTATTTAATGTTAACAATTATGTTGTTTTTCATCCATTTGGTGTTGGTAAAAATGGTCAATGACACCAATTGGCTGATGAAATTGCGAATAGATTTTAAAATTAAATAAAATTTTGCTAAGATATTAAAACATTCTAAATTAGCTCAGAAAATTTGCATGTTTCCGAGAGAATTGGTAATTTTACAATCGAAAACAAAAACACACACAGCATCAACTCTGATTACACCAATTGAAGAATGCACTTTTCGTATTTCTTACAATGTTTTTCAGTCATAATTTTCCACCTTATAAATAAGGGTTCACAATTATCGAAAAGCCGGTCGATGACCGCCATCCGAACTAAAGACCAAATGTCTGAAAACACACATACTGACTTTTA
The DNA here is from genome assembly GCF_910577345.1 of uncultured Duncaniella sp. Lineage (GTDB taxonomy): Bacteria > Bacteroidota > Bacteroidia > Bacteroidales > Muribaculaceae > Duncaniella. The sequence continues at coordinate 15,478 of NZ_CAJTMT010000020.1, read as the reverse complement.
TTGATCCCGGCCTCTGTGCCATCCTTCTGATCTCCCCTCCCGACCTTTATCTGAACATTCCCCTCTTTTAACAGACTGTTCCGTAGGCCAATCATGCGATCTGCCGATTCATTTTCTCTATGAACCGACGGCCCTTTTTCGGCCCGAATCCAATCAACTGAATTTAGAAACCGACAAAACACACCCAACTTTCACAAACCTTTTGAAACGGTAATAGCTTCCAAGGCTAACCACTATCATATCAATCATTTAATTTGCATGAAAGAAATCTTAATTTATTATTTTGAAACACAACATGAAAGACTTGATCGTAAGTCGTAGTCAATGGCTGCGCCACCCTTCCTTTGCAGTGCAATGGAAAACCATGCTAATCTTGTTGGTGCTTTGCGTGGGCTTCAAAGCAAATGCCCAGAACCTTACCGTCAACGGTACGGTCATCGACAGCACCGAAGAACCTATGATTGGAGCTACCGTCCAAGTTGATGGCACTAACAATATAGTGGTTACTGACCTCGACGGAAACTTTACCCTTAAGAATGTTGCTTCCAACGCCACTCTCGTGGTGACCTACATCGGCTACAAGACTGAGAAAGTCGCCGTCAACGGTCAGAGCAACCTCACAATCACTCTCACTGAAGATTCTGAATCACTCGACGAAGTGGTAGTCATCGGCTACGGTGGCACTCGCGCCCGCCGCGACCTCACCGGCTCGGTAGGTTCGGTCTCCGGAGCGAAACTTTCAGCGGTCCCCGTGACCTCAGCGGCTGTAGCCCTTCAGGGTAAGGTCGCAGGTGTGCAGGTGACCACGGTCGACGGTCAGCCCGGTGCCGACATCAACATCCGCGTCCGCGGTGCGACGTCAGTGACCCAGTCCAACGACCCTCTCTACATCGTCGATGGTTTCCAGACCGACAACATCAACGACATTCCCCCGAGCGACATCCAGAGCATCGACATCCTCAAGGATGCCTCCCTCACCGCCATCTATGGTGCGAAGGGTGGTAACGGTGTAGTCATCGTGACAACCAAGTCGGCTCAGGAGGGCAAGACCCAGGTGTCGTTCAACGCCCAGGGTTCTGTCAGCCATATCTCCAAGAAGCTCGAGCTTATGGATGCCTATGATTTCGTGAACTACCAGTGGGACTATGCCACCGGACGTTCGACCCGTAACTCACAGACCCGTCTGTTCCGCTACAACTTCGGTAACCCGCAGGACATGGACCTCTACAAGCAGGCCCGCACACATGACTGGCAGGATGAAGTGATGGGCAACAATCCCTTCTCATATTCTACCAACGTATCAATCGGTGGCGGCAATGAAAAGACCCGCTTCAACGTATCGCTCACACAGTCTGACGATGAAGGTATCATCATGGGCACAGGCGTCCGCCGTACCAACATCCTTACCAAACTCCAGACCAAGATTCTTCCCAACCTTACCCTCCAGTACAATCCCAAGATGTCATATCGCCGTGACGAGGGTGCAGGTGGCGACAACGTGGGCACAGGCGGTATCATCGACGTGCTCCGCTACCGCCCGACCAACGGTATCCGCGAACGCGACGGCGCATGGTGGCCCGCAGAGACCATCGACCCGGACCAGGAGAAGATTTTCGAATACACCAACCCTGTATCCGACATCAAGACAAACGTGCGCAAGCGCCACTCCTACACCATCGCCAACCAGGCCTCTCTCGAATGGAAACCCATCGACGGTCTGACTCTCCGCACCGAAGGTGTCTATACCATCCAGTTCAAGGACGACAAGCGTTTCTGGGGCCGTCACACAGCCGAAGGTAAGAAGCACAACTCAAACCCTGTCGCTTCAATCGAAAAGATTCAGACTAACTCCTACACCTGGACCACGACCGCATCCTACGACTGGACCATCAAGGACAAGAACAACTTCTATGCCCTCGCAGGTTTCGAACTCTACGACAAGCAGTCGCAGTCGACCTATCAGAAGAACCGCTACTTCCCCGACAACATCTCGGCCGACAAGGCTCTCAACAACATGGGTCTCGGTTCTCCCTACCAGTCGACTTCCGAGCTTGGAACTCCCAACCGCACGACCTCATACTTCGGTCAGCTCAACTACAATTATGACCACAAGTATCTCCTCTCCGCAACCTTCCGTGCCGACGGTTCCTCGATGTTCGCTCCCGGCAACCAGTGGGGCTACTTCCCCTCAGTCTCAGGTGCATGGGTCGTGTCAAGCGAGGACTTCATGAAGGACTTCACCTGGCTCACCGAACTTAAGCTCCGTGCCGCAATCGGTAAGGCCGGTAACAATAACATCGATGCCGACATGTGGCGTTACCTCTATCAGACCAACACCACCGGAGGTCCGGCCTTCGGCGAGACAGGCGGTGCCAACGACGGCAACCTCTGGTATGGTCCCGACAAGTATCTCCCCAACCCCGACCTCAAGTGGGAAACCACCCTTACCCGCAACTTCGCGATTGACCTCTCTCTCTTCAACGGCCGTCTGCGCATCACTCCGGAATACTACTGGAACACCACTTCCGACCTTATCTACAAGGCCGACATCCTCTCTACCGTGGGCTACACCCAGCAGTATCAGAACATCGGTCAGGTGACCAACCGCGGTTTTGAAATCGCAATCAGCGGCGACATTCTCCGTGGCAAGGACTACTCGCTCTCAGCCAACTTCAACCTTGGCGCAAACAAGATGGTGGTCGACAAGCTCACAGGCGACAACAAGTATCTCTACGATACCCACAGCCGCTCTAAGGACGGAGGCTACAACTATCGCCTCGAAGTGGGCGGTGAGGTAGGTCTGCTCTACGGTTTCGTCTACGACGGACTCTACTCGACCGACGAGTTCTACTATGATGTCCCCAAGGCAACCTACTATCCCAAGGAAGGAACTGTCAGCATGGACAATATCTTTGACAATTCCCAGTCAGGCGCTCCGACCCTCCCGGGCAAGCCCAAGTTCAAGGACCTCAATGGCGACGGTGTCATCGACGATCATGACCGCACAGTCATCGGACGCACTACTCCCCGCCTCCAGGGTGGTTTCGGCCTCAACGGTCAGTGGAAGAATTTTGACTTCAACGCCAACTTCACCTACTTCCTCGACTTCGATGTCTACAACGCCACCGCCTACTATCTCTCGTCGTCAATCGACAACAAGAATACCTTCAAGAACGTGCTCGGCGCATTCTCCGACCGCTGGCGCTACGCTGACGGCTCCGAATGTCTCTACGGCAACACCTGGATGCAGGGTGCCTACGACCGCTACCTCGCGATGAACCAGGGCCAGACCCGCTGGAACCCGATGGATCTCAACAAGGACGTCACCATGAGCTACTTCGTTGAAGACGGATCGTTCCTCCGCTGTACCGACATCACCCTCGGCTACAACGTCCCGCAGAACTTCATAAACAAGGCCGGCATGTCGAAGCTCCGCTTCTATGCTTCTGTCACCAACCCCTTCATCATCACCAACTACACCGGTTATGACCCTGAAGTGGATGTCCAGAGCGGTCTCACTCCTTCATTCGACTTCAACCGCTATCCCCGTAGCCGCAGCTATGTGTTCGGTCTGAATGTCACTTTCTAAGACATAAAAATCTATATACCTCTTTTACGAAGAAGAAAAAATGAAATTACGCAATATATTCTTAACCGGTCTCTCGGCGGTTGCCTTCGCTTCCTGCTCCGACTATCTCGATGTCGATGCCCCGTCGAAGAATGATCCCGAATATGTGTTCTCTGACAAGAAGGAGATGCGCAATGCTCTCAACGGTGTCTATGCGGCCATGCTAAACAATGAGACCTACGGACAGAATTTCATCGAGAAACTCTCGTTCAACACCGATGTCGAATTCAAGATTCTCGACAGTGAGTTCGCATCATCGTCGGCCTACCAGCGCTATGAGTGCGACCCCGACGGCGGTGACATCAAAAAGGCATGGGATGCCCTCTACACAGGTATCGAACGCGCCAACATGCTCATCGACGGTATCGAGAATGCTGTCATCTATGATGAGGAAGACTCTGAACTGATGCAGATGCTCGGTGAGGTCAAGGTGCTCCGCTCGATTTTCTATCATGACCTCGTGTGGTACTTCGGCGATGTTCCCTATTCCCTCCTTCCCTCCTACAAGAGCCCGGAGAAAATCTATTCGGTCGGTGACCGCACCCAGATTCTCTCGGATCTCATCGAGGATCTCAAGGGGATTGCATCGAAGATGCAGCTTTCGACCGCCCAGTCGTTCTCCGACGGTCCGCAGCGCATCTCGAAGGACATGGCATGGGCGATGATCGCCCGTCTGGCAATGACCGCCGGCGGCTATTCGCTCCGTCCCGAGGGTGGTGAGTTCGGAACCATGAAGCGTCCGGACAATTACAAGGAATTCTATGCCACCGCAGCCGAGTTTTGCGACTCAGTGGTGATGAAGACCAACCATAGCCTCTCGAAGCCCTACCATGAAGTGTTTGTCGGCAACTGCAACTATGACTACACTCCCGGCGACGATGTCATCTGGGAAATCCCCTTCGGAACCCTCTCATCAGGCAACGTGGGCTATATCCACGGTCCGAAGATGGACAACCAGTCCGGCGTGACCACCCACTCCTGGGGCAAGGCATCGAGCTCGGCTCAGCTCAACGCTCTCTACCGCTTCCTCTTCGATGAGGACGACGTGCGCCGCGACTTCGTGAACCAGCTCTTCGGCTACAACAACCAGGGTGAGGCTCAGCTCAACAACAGCCGCACGAACTACAACGGCAAATGGTCGAAACTCTGGAACAAGAACGGTCTCGGTTCAGCCACCGAAGGCAACACCGGCTTCAACTTCCCCTACATGCGCTATGCCGATGTCCTCCTCATGTCGGCCGAGGCTGAGAACGAACTCAACGGCCGTCCGACCTCGAAGGCAATCGAGCGCTACGAGCAGGTGCGTCAGCGCGCTTTCCCGACCGCTCCCTCCAAGGCTGCCTACACCGGTGGCATGGACCACGATTCCTTCCTCAAGGCTGTCCTTGACGAACGCAAGTTTGAGTTCGCAGGTGAGAACATGCGCTGGCGTGACCTTGTCCGCAACAACATGCTCAACGAGCAGCTCTACTGGACATTCTTCCGCTACTATGCAGCGGCTGACCGTGGAAGCGGCTACGACGAATTCGTCGGTGAATTTGATTTCGGTGACGGTTCTATCTACAACAGCAAGTGGATGAACTCGCTCTACTATCTCAATAATGTCCCCAACAATGATTATTATTCAGTAAGCAAGTTCCCCCAGCAGTCGCCCAATGTCCGTGTGGTCTACATCGTGAATCCCTACCGTCTCCCGGCTTCCGGCGACGAGAAGATAAAGATAAAGGTCGACGGCAAGGACCAGACCGTGGCACGCGCCGACTACATGAACTGGTTTGACGAGAACAACTCCCGCCCGACCGCCCACTTCCTCTACTCGCTCCGTGGCTACATCACCTTCGACGGTGGCATGATCAAGATAAATGACAACGGCAACTATGTCAACGCTCCCGATCCCTCGAGCTACCCGACCGTAGAGCAGCTTCCGGCAGTGCGCTACATCCTTCCTTATCCGCGTGCGGTCATCACACGCTCCCAGGGTAAATATGTCAACAAATACGGTTACAGATAACATCAATTTTTTTCAAAACCCAACTCCTAAATCTAAATCATCAGACTCATAATATGAAAAAGACACTATTATACTGCCTGACCGCCATCATCGGCCTCGGATTCGCTTCCTGTAAGGACGACGATGAGATCATGGGGCCCGCAAATCCTGCGGAAGACTATAACCGTATGCCGATGACCATGTTCCGTCTGGAGGAGAACACCAATGTCTCCGACGACCCCTACGGAATGCGTGTGCTCACCGAAGAACTCAACTCCGTCATCCTCGCATGGTATGGCGTTTCGGGTGCCGCAGGCTATGAAATCAAGTTCGGACCCGAAGCGGGTCTGACCTCAGGCCTCGAAGAGCATTGGACCGACACTTCGCGCCTCTATCAGTGGCCCGACGGGAGCTACTCGAAGATTGTTCCCGCCGATCAGCTAACCCTCCGCATCGACGACCTCGAATATGAGCAGGGCTATCGTTTCGCAATCCGTGTGCTTCACCCCGACGGCAATGAGTCGCGCCACTCCAAGTGGTATGGCATGGGCAATGGCCGCGAGTGGGCCGAGCAGGCAGGTCTTGTGACCGAACCCCGCTACGCCACTCCCAAGATGGTCAAGGCCGACATTGCCGAGAGCAACGATGCCTTCATCGTGAGCATCGACATCAATGTCTTTGACCATGTGAAGGAACTCGCCACCAAGGAATCGGAATATCAGTCGATTTTCGAGGATTTCAAGAAGAACTTCGATTTCGTGCAGGACGGCACCCAGAACGACATGGCTACCGCCAAGTTCAAGGTCGACAAGCTCGTCATCACCCCCTCCAAGGATACTCCCGATGCAAGCATCGAGTCGAAGTGGCTCGACTATACTCTCCAGCCCACTGATTTCAAGGACGGTGTCGCAACCTTCCGCGTCGGCGGTCTTACGATGAACGCCAAGTATGAGATTAATGCTATCAACGTCTCGAAACCCGCGATTGTAGATGCCCGCTACAACTCAATCAGCAAGCCTATCTATGGTGATCCCGGTGCTCCCATCCTCATCGAGCACAAGGTCTGGGCCAAGGATCCCATCCCCGGCGCTGTTGAATACAATGCATGTCCCCTCGACACCGTCATCGGTCAGTTTGCCAACAATGTGCGTCTCGCCGAAGGTCAGGTCTTCTATCTCGAAGGTGGTAAGGCTTACTACTTCTATGAGAATCCCGTGATTGCAAAGGGCTTCACTCTCGCCACCAACCCCGACGATGTGGCTCTTGGAAAGCGTGCGACTGTATACCTCGGCGGCATCGGTGTACGTCTTGACGAATACGGTGCGGAAACTGCCGAACTCAACACTTCCAACTTCATGTTTGGCCGTCAACGTCAGGCAGGCGAGTCGGACTTCCCCATCGAGGTTGGCTCGGTAATCTTCGAGAACATTGATTTCGACTGTCCCAAGGCCACCAACTTCGGCCATCAGGAGACCGGCGTGGCTTCGGCTTCCGGCAACTATTTCGCCAACATGTACTCCGACGGTATGGAAGTCGTGTTTGAGTCGCTCGAAATCCGCAACTGTTCTTTCCAGCGTATGATCCGCGGTTTCCTCCGTGTTCAGGGCAAGAAAGACAAGACGTTCAAGAAAATCGTTGTCGACGGCAACCTCTTCTACAACTGCGGTTACTATGACAACAACGGTCGTGGCTATGCATGGATTGCCGGTGACGGCGCGAAGACCACCTCAAACATCTTCTGCGATTTCTCATGGACCAACAACACCATGTATGACTCTCCCCGCACTGCCCTCATCTCGGACAACGACAAGGACATCAACTATGCCGACAACGTGAAGTGGAACATCCGCATCGAAGGCAACACCTTCATCAACTTCTCCACCCGTTCTTCGGGTCGCAACTTCTTCCAGACCCGCTACGTTCCCGGTGGTTCATACTACTCTTTCCGTCGCAACCTGATTGTACTCGCCCGCGACGCTGCCGATGAGCGTTCAATCTATCAGACCGGTGCCGACATCCGCACGGTCAAGGGTAGCGGTGAGTTCTCCTTCAATGTCTCGGACAACTACTCTGTGGGTTGCACCGAGAGCCATGACAAGGACGACAAGATCTTCACCGGTTCGCAGTTCTCAAACTCGAAGAATTCATTCGGTGCCGCCACTTGGAATCCCGGTAACCTCGGTTCGAAGGATGACCTGAAGGTGAAGGCTCTCACCGACGACAACGGCCAGGCTCTCCGCGCTACTGATCTTTTCACCAGCCCGAATCCTGTCCACTCGGCCTACGATGCTGCCCGTCCGCATCCGTCGGACCACGAGGCTCCTGCCGACATCCACAATGCTCTCCGTTACCGCACTCTCCCCTCGGTAATCGTCGAGAAGAACATCGGCGACCCCCGCTGGCGCAACTGATTGCAATGACCCATACCGGTGATGCCGGTCGTCACCGGAACCGATGAGGTTCACCCGCTGAACCCATCCGCACTCATTCTCCCTCTTCAACCCCGCCTCCGCCCCACCGGGCAGAGGCGGGGTAATTTTTTTTGGTGGGGGAAGGGATATTTCCTTTTAGTCTTATATCCTTTTATGACTGTATCAACTATGGTGCAATAAAAACTCAGGCCGGCTCCGGGAGTGGAGTCGGCCTGAGGCTTTTGGATAGATGTCCGATATTTAATTTCAGTCAAATATAGTAGACATCATTTTTTCGAGATTAGTACCAACGGGGGTCACCGATGCGCTTCTGATAAATCTCGTGAGACTGAACCTTGGCATCAGAGCCGCGGACCTTAAGAGCCTCGAAGATGTTATCGGGAGCCGCATGGTCTTCCCTGTGGGGATTAGCCTTGCTGTAGTTGGTACGCTTCGGGTTGGGAGCCTGGAAGAATTCATCGGCACGGAGCGGAGTTGCACCGGTCTTAACGACGAGGTCAGATGCATCGCCGGAAACAAGGCCGGGAGTCCAATCCCACTTGTCGCCGATGGAGTTCTTCTTGGCCGAGAAGCCGGCTGAGGTGAAGATACCGTCGTCCTTCATGTGGGCGTCACGCGAACCGAGCGAATAGTTGTCCTTGAGATCCCATGTCACATTGGCTGCACCGGCGATACTGCGGAAGTCACAGCCGGACTGGTTGAGTTCGCGAGTATCATTCTTGTCAGATGCAAGAACGATGAGGTTGTTCTTGAATGTGATTTTCGAATCATTGGGCATGAAACGGAATTCGAAGAGCATACGGCCTGACGAGCGGGTCGAGAAGTTGATGAACGTACAGTTCTCGATAGCGATGTTGAAGTGGATGTCATCGCCCCAGAGAAGGTCCTTGTTGTTGTCAGAGAGGAGGGCGTGGCGCGGAGAATCGTAGAATGTGCAACGACGCATCTGGAAATCATTGTAGAGATTTGATTTCGCATTGTTACCGTCACCTGCAAACCAGGAGTAACCGCGACCGTTGTTGTCATAGTAGCCCTGATTGTAGAAGAGACAGTCCTCGATAAGGATCTTCTTGAAGATTTTGTAGCGGGGACCCTGCACACGGAAGAAGCCACGGGTAAAGCCCTGGAATGTACAGTTCTTAAGCTGGAACGATTCAAATGACACGGCAAGACCGCCTGAGTACATGTTGACGAAGTAGTTACCGGTAGCGCTGCCGTCGCCAAAGTTGCGGGCAAGAGGACACTGGAAGTCAATGCCTTCGAAAATGACGTCGCCGATTTCGATAGGAGCATCAACGTCGCCTGCTTCCTTGTTCTTACCAAGCACCCAGTTTCCGGTCACGGGGTTGCCACCCTTAAGGGAGATACCGCCGAGATAAACAACGGCACGCTTGCCTGCTGCGAGGTCGTCGGGATGTGTGGCGAGGGTGAAGCCTTTCTGCACGAGGGGGTTACCTGTAGTGTAGTAGTTGTGTCCACCACGGAGATAGTAAACCTGGCCTTCTGCAATCTCATTTGAGTTTACAAAGTTGGTGATGATGGTGTCAATACGTGTTGCATTGTACTCTACTGCACCGGGAATTGTGTCATTGGGGTCAACGATAGGCTCGATGATGATTGGGTCACCGGGGTCACCCTTGGTGCGGACAAAAACCTGATTGTATTCAGCATCGATGTCGGTGCTGATAGTTTCACCTGACATGTTTGTATAGGTGAACATGCGTGAATCATTGCGGAGGGTGATGTAGTATCCGCAGTTTTCGTCAAGACCGGTAAGGCGGATCTCGCCGGCAGCCTTTTCCTCATCTGTCAGTGTACGGAGACCATTGACAAATCCGTCAGGCATCTTGGCATTCGGATTAAAAGGAGCGGGTTTGACTACGATTGTGCTGACAACGAAATTGCCGTTGTTATCGACATCGAAGCGGTTCTTGATGTAGTCGGGGTTGGGTGTGCCGTCCTCAAGAGTCTCCATGAGGTCTGACGATGAATAGTCCTTGGCATCAAAAGCGAGCTTATAAGTAAAGGTAACTTCATGGTAATCCTTTTCCTTCTGTCCGCAGATACCGGGAGTGGTGTAGCGGTCATCAGTCTTGATACCGCAGTAATCCTCCCATTCGCGGCCACCGCCGAGTCCATACCATTCAGAGTGATGGCCTTCACCCTTGGGCGAAAGTACACGGATGATAAAACGGTAGTCGGTGCCATAGTTAAGGTTGGGAATCTCAACGTGGGTCACGTCCGGACCTACGATAAAGGATTCAACAATCTTTGCAGGATCATTCCAGTCCTCAAGAAGACCGGTGTTGAGGTTCTCCGCATAACGGATCTCATAGCCTGCAGCCCCTTGAATACCGAACCAGTGGAGTTGGACAGTATTTCTTGTCTTGGGGACAAGTTTTGAAGAATAATCGTCGTTCTCCGGCTTTACATTAGTGGTATGCTCGGATCTGAACATTGTTCTTGGCATTCGGTCCAGATCTACCGGTGAGAAATTTACATCGTCGTCCTTACACGAAGTTGCACCAAGAGCAACGAGAAGCGTAAGAGCATATATGAATTTTTTCATTGTTCTTTAGTTATTCAAGGTTGTGAGTTACTTATAACCGTATTTGTTCTCATAGCGTCCCTGAGAGCGGCTGATAACCGCACGGGGGATAGGAAGAATGTAACGGATGACGGGAAGATTGGTGCGGTTGGGGAAGGAAGCGAGATCTCGCGAATCCATGGCGAAACGGCCATTGTCATTAATCATGACGACACCGCCTGCACCGTTTTCGTCGCCTTCATCGGGAGTCATATAGATATAACCGCGGAGCGAGAAACGGAGATCGTTGCGGATTGAACCTTCCTTAGACCATTCAATGATATCCTGGCGGACATCTCTGAGACCCATAGCATTGACTTCTGAAGACGACATTGTCTTGTAAGGATTAAGGATACGGCATATTTTGACATCCTGATTGGGGAACACGTTCTGTGGATATACCGGCATTTCAACCCCATCAACAGTCATCTTATTGTCAATTGAACGGATATTGTAGATGGTGAAAGGAACTTTGTCATAAGCCTCGTCATTGCCGTCAAAATCATAAGAGGCAACATGCGAGAGATTTGAAGACGACGATTCAGAAGCCTCGGCAAGAGAAATGTAACGGTAGAATGTCCAATAAACATTTTCTGCAAGAAGATCATGACGTACGAGGTCGCGCCAACGCATGTTTTCACCTGCGAACTCAAACTTGCGTTCATCAAGCACGAGCTTGCGGAAAGCATCCTCTGAGGTGCGGGCTGAGATATAGGGCTCAACAAGTTCAGGATTGTTGGGGAAAGCACGATGACGAACCTGAGCGACAGCTTCCATTGCTTTAGCTCCGGCAGGACCTCCCACACCATGTTCGATCTCATTGATAGCCTCAGCATACATGAGAAGCACGTCGGCGTAGCGCATGAAAGGGAAATTGATACCGGTCTTATCGGTAGTCTGGTTTCCGAGTCCACCTCTTACCCAAAGTTTCGACCATTTGCCGTTGGCTACGGTATAGGTATTGTCAAATATCGCATCGCCATTGGGGGCATCATACTCTGTGAGCTGGTTGATATAGTCGCGGCGGACATCGTTTTCGTTGAACATGAAACGATATGTGGCGTTAAGGCGAACATCAGACTTGGCCTCTCCATAGTTATGGGGAGTCTCGCTCTGATAGGAGTCCATCTTGGGGCCGTGGGCATAGCCTACGCGTCCGCTTGCTGTCTTTGCGAAAGGGATTTCCCAGATGACGTCATCGCCTGAAGCGGGGGCAAAGTTACATTCATCATAGAACACCTGATAGAATTCCTTGCCGAGACGATGTTTCTGTGAATCAATCACCTTCTGTGCATAGTCACGGGTGATGGCGTAATAGTCAAGATAGTTGTCATTCATGCGGACCATCTTGCCGTAGCTTTCACCGTCGGGACGGAGGGTATAGCCGGCGGCAGTCTGCGCGATGCGCGCGATCATAGCCCATGCCATTTCTTTAGAGATGCGTTCAACTCCATCTGAAAGTTCATCGGCAAACTTCATGTCGTCGGCAATTCCCTTAAGATCCTCGATGATATTGTCAAGGATTTCAGCACGGTCCATGATGGGATAGATCTTCTCGGTTGCAGTACGCGAAGAATTGAACGAGAAAGGAACGTCACCGAACATCCAGGTGAGGTCATGGTAGACGATGGCGCGTATCACCTTAGCCTCGCCAAGCATCTGGCGTATTTCAGCATATTCGGTCTCATCCTCCGGATTGTAGAGCGACGATGATTCGGTGCCCTCCACGAAGAGGTTGGCCAATTCGATGGTTGCATACTGCTGCTTCCATGTCGAGTTGATGTTTCCTCCGTCGGGGTCAGCATCGTAGCGATACCAGTTCGAACCTGAAAGGAATCGGCCGGAGTTGGTCTTGAAGTCAACGTCAGTGTTCATGACGTAGGTTGAGTACAGCTTGTCGCCATAGGTGTCGCTGCTCAGCATGGCAGTGTAGATACCGTTGAGGGCATTGTTCATCTCGGTCTTGTCGGAGTAAACATAGTCCGGGTCGTTCTTCGAAGGAGCATCAACGTCCAGATAGTCCGAGCATGAGGCAAGTGCCACTACCGAGAGACCTGTTAAAAATATATTGCGAAATTTCATTGTGATTATTCCGTAATTGGTATTATGATTTAATTAGAAGGTCACGTTAAGACCGAAAACGTAGCTACGTGAACGCGGGTAGCGGTTCATATCGTAGGAAGGAGTGAGGCCGCTCTGCACATCAACTTCGGGGTCATATCCGGAATAGCTGGTAATGATGAACGGATTGGTCACAGAACCGTAGACACGGAGCTTCGACATGCCGGCCTTGCTGATGATGTTCTGGGGAAGTGAGTAGCCGAGGGTGATGTCGGTACAACGGAGGAATGAACCGTCCTCAACGAAACGTGAAATGGTGTATTCCTTGGTGATGTCGGCGGGGTTCCATTCCTTGCGGTTGCCATTGATGTACTGATACATCTCATAGCCCCAGAGCTCTCTGTTTTCAGTCATGGGAACGCCTGAACCTTCGAAGTTGGTCCATGTGCCCTGAGTGTTGCCAAGCATGTGTTCCCAACGCTTCTCGACATCAGTGTAGGTCCAACGTGTGCCCTTGTTGAACGACGAGAGGACATTGTAGAAATTGTTCTTGTTGTTCATCGAGGATGACAGACGGTAGGCAGTTGCGTTGTAGACGTCGAAGTCAAGGAAGAAGGTGAAGTTGGCTGTGAAGTCAAAACCCTTATACTGACCGTTGAGGCCGAAACCACCCTGAAGTTTGGGAGTCGTGCGGCCGATGATGGTCTTGTCGTTCTGGTCAATCACGCCATCGCCGTTGAGGTCCTTGAATTTGGGCTTACCGGGCTGGGTCTGTGCGCCCTGGTCATTCGAGTTATACATATTGTCCATAAGTATTGTACCCGAGACGAGCTTGCCGTTCTCATCGAACACCTGGGGGATGGGATCGTAGGCAGACTTTGCTGCGTTGTAGGTGAATTCGTCAAAGCCATAAAGACCGTCGTAGACATAACCATAGATAAGACCTACTTCGCCACCGACTTCAAGACGGTAGTTGTTACCGGCGTCAGTGTTGGCGCGGGAGTGACGGAGTTCGAGGAAGTTTTCATCGCCTGTGAGCTTGTCGACCTTCATCTTGTTGGCACCGAGGTTGAAGTTGGCCGAGAGGACATAATCCTTACCACGGAGAATGTCGCCGTTGACAGAGATTTCAAAACCGCGGTTGGTCACCTGACCGATGTTCTGAAACTGCTTGCCATAGCCGATGGTGGTCAGCACGTCTGCCTCATAGATAAGGTCGGAGGTTGTGTTCCAGTAGTATTCCGGAGTGATACGCAGACGACCGTTGAAGAATGAAAGGTCGAGAGCGAAGTTGCGGGTGAGGGTAGTCTCCCACTTGATGTCAGGGTTGGGGAGATAGTTAGAGGTGTCGTAGTAGAGTTCACCATCAGGGTTCTCTGCAGATTCACCAAAGTTGGGACCACCTGAACCGTTGGAGGTGTAGAGATAACGCCACATGTCAGCTTTGATACGGTTGTTACCGGCCTTACCGATAGCAGCACGGAGCTTAAGTTCCGTGAGCCAGCTGAGATCCTTCATGAAATCCTCGCTTGAGATAACCCATGCACCTGAAACCGAGGGGAAGTAGCCCCACTGATGACCGGGAGCGAACATTGTCGAACCGTCGGCACGGAATGTAGCCGAGAGGAGATACTTGTGGTCATAGTTGTAGTTGAGCTGACCGAAGTATGAAGTGGTGCGGTCTGCAGTGCCGAGGCTTGATTCAGAAACCCAAGGCTTGCCGAGACCGAGATTGTGGATCGCCTTGTCAGCCGTGATTTCGCGGGGGAAATAACGGTTCTTCTGCGTAGTTGACTCACCCTGCTTGTGGTAAAGCTCGAAACCGACGAGAGCGTAGAAATTGTTCTTCTCCTTGATTGACCAATCGTAGGAAGCAGTTGTGGTCCACGTGTACTGTGTTGTCTGCTTCTTTTCAACCTGAGCGACGGGAAGAGTCTGGTTATCGCGACCGGTTTTAGTCAGGGGACCCCAGAAACGGTTGTCGTCGCTGAATGAGAATGTATAGTTGCCTTCGGTGCGGAGAGTAAGGTTCTGGATAGGCTTGAACTCGAGAGAAGCCTGGTTGGCAATGGTGTAAGCGTGCTTCTTACGCACATTTGTACGGATGTCGTTGACAGGGTTGGTGTATTCGAAGAGGGCTTCCTGGTCAGGGTCGGCTGCACCGGGAGTCCACGTGATACCACCGCCAAGTTCGCGGATACCGTTGGTCGGACGATAGCGGAGCACGTCGATGATACCGCCTGTGCCCACGTTGTCGCCACCTGCACCCTCGTCACGACGATACGAAATCTTAGGATTGTACTGGAGTGTGAGGTTGGGGAGAAGCTTGGTCTGGAGTTTGGTGTGGATGTTGGTACGGCGTACGCCTGAACCCATGATGATACCGCGGTCGTCAGACTGGGTGAACGAGATGTTATAGCGGGTCTTGTCGTTACCGCCACCGATAGAAAGGTTGGTCGAATAAGAGAAAGGATCATTACCCATCACCTCGTCCTGCCAATCGTGGGTGGGAGCGCTGCGATAGAGGTCAAGGTCACGGATGTTACCGAAGTTGTAGCGGAACAGACGGGCTGCGCTTGAAGATTTCGAACGACCGGTTGCGAAGTCCCACTGGTAATCTACGAATCCGTAGGCATCCAGAAGGTCAAGCTTCTTGGAAATGTGGCTGACAGAACCCTGAAGATTGAGCGAAACCTGAGTCTTGCCTTCCTGAGCGGACTTGGTTGTCACGATGACTACACCGTTACCACCCTTCGCACCATAGATAGCGGTGAGGGAGG
>NZ_CAJTMT010000019.1:4756-61550 GCF_910577345.1 uncultured Duncaniella sp. | reverse complement strand
AACAGCTCGATCTGCCAAACTGACCTTGTAGCATCGTCCACCATTCTCTCCGGTAATATTTGAAAAAACATTATTAACACTCTATTAAAAAAATGAAAACAACAGCAAAACAATCAAATAGTTATGGAGGTATGAAAGTCTATGCCATCATCGCCAGCAATGGACAACAAACCACTTTGCCGCCAGATGTGCAACCAACGATTGATGGGCTTACCACTCTGCTTGAAGGCCAGTACGTTGATAAGGGAATAGTGATGACCGACCAGTACACGGCGCAAATCATGCAGACCCTTGATCGCGCGCTTGTCGAGACGCATATCGTCAACCTAATGCGTGAGGTGAAACTGAGGGAAATTGAAGCATACGACTCCAGCCCCGCAGTCAACTCGTTCAATCTCGACGGCATGGCAGTGTGGCTCGACTTCGAGCTGAGAAGCAAGTTGCGTTCTCGTCTGCCCGTGGAAGAGGCAGCAGGGCGTAATACCACGACTCTATGGCTTGGCACTCATTCCTTCACTCTGCCCGTGACGCTTGCCTCGGCATTGCTTGCCATGGTTGAACTTTATGCGGCCGACTGCTTTGACGTCACCTCAGCCCACAAAGCCGCCGTGGAGGCCCTTGACACCCGCGAGGCAATCGAGGCTTATGACCACACGGCAGGCTATCCCGAAAAACTCACAGTAAGTACTCAGTCATGAGCCGGGGCTGCGGATGTGAGCGAGGACTGCTGAGATATGTAAAGCCACCATACGCGAGGTTGTTCTACCCAGCATGTTGCATCCACGATGATGATTATGACCGTGGAGGCGACAAGGTCGCAAGGAAAACGGCTGACCGCCGTCTATTCCGCAATTGTATGAAGATAGCCACCGGCTTGCAGTTCTCACCATACAAGGCAACATGGTTGACTACGATTGCGTTGCTCTACTACGCCTCGGTAAGGATCTTCGGCCGGACTTATTTCCGGCATGTCTGATAAATTGAACGCCTTTCGCACTCAATGCGAAGGGCGTTTTGCTATATTGCAAAGACATCTAAAAATAATCAATATGGCAATTTTAAAGAATCTGTTCGGAAAATCCGAACAACTGCCTATGCTCGCTCCCCTGTTCCGTAGTGTGGTGGAGAGCAAAAAAGGGCGTACAAAAGAACTCTATCAGCAAACGTTAAGGAAAGTGGAGCGGTTTCAAGCCGACTTCGAACGATTCCCTATTGATGGTGTGACCGTTGAGTGGCTAAACGCCTTCGAGGCGTGGATGGCTCAGACTATGCCGAGCCGCAACTCACGCAATGTGCATCTGCGCAATGTGCGCACGGTCTACTATGTAGCCCTCGACGATGAATTGGTGACACGCAACCCTTTCAGGCGCTTCAAGATCCGTCCGGAGGCAACTCGCAAGCGGTCGCTAACCATAACACAGTTGCGCAAATTAGCGGCAATAGACTTGCCCGAATGGCAAGCCAAATACCGCGATGCCTTCCTGCTAATCTTTATGCTTCGGGGCATCAATCTCGTTGATTTTTGTCACATAAAAGCAATGGAGGGCAGCTACATCCGCTATCGTCGTAGCAAGACAGGAGCGTTGCTTGAGGTAAAGGTTGAGCCGGAGGCATTGGCGATCATCCGCCGGTTGCGTGGCAAAGGGCAGTTGCTTTATCCCCTCGACCGCATCAACGATTACCGCCAATACACCGCACGTCTTAATGCCAACCTACAGAATATTGCGGCCAAGATACCGGGAATGCCCCCGATAACATCCTACTGGGCGCGGCACACATGGGCGAGCATAGCCTATAACCGTTGCGGCATCAGCAAAGATGTGATAAGCCAAGCACTCGGCCATTCACATGGAAGCAAGGTAACGGAAATCTACCTCGACCGCGACAACCGCATAGTCCACAAAGCCAACCGCAAGGTGATAAAGTATGTGTTTGGCGACTATGGATCTGAAGAGTAAATCGGACTAATCGGACCAATAATGATAGAACGGCCTTCGAAAATAATTTGAAGACCGTTCTATTAAATGGACTGAAAACGTGAATCAGAGGCCGTTTCGTTTTATCGAACAAGGCTTGGCATGGACCGTTTCGTTTTGTTTCGATCCTCCGTTTCGTTTTGAGGATTATATATTTCCAAAGTTGTATACATGTACTATGATAATGGTAAGATATATTTTAATTATGCGCCCGGAATTGATGATAAATATCGGACCCGCGATTGGGCGATATATGGAGGCCATGTCATAAGTCCCTTATCTCCTGTCAGTAAGATAGATTCGGATAATATGGGGTTTAGAATATGCGATATTCTTCCAAGTGATGAATATGAACATATAAAAAACAACTCAAATGAAGGCACGACTCGGTTCTATCTGCTTCTCATGCTCAATCACTATGGCGAATTGATTCAATATTCACCTCTGACATTTACTTATTCCACTCATATATGACATCATTAAAATTGAAAGATATGTTTACCGGAAGCATTTATAATACGCTATTGAGGATTTGTGTCGTATTTAGTCTACTGACAGGCTCCTCATATTGCTATTCGCTGAATCATCGGGCCAATACTATGGACCGTGGAAGCCGTAGTGGCATAGTGGATCCGCCACGTTTTATCCTGAAGTATGCGCCGGTCGATGGTGGTTACCGGTTCACGGCGGAGTGCATTGATGCGGAAGCGCTGGAGGATTTGATGGGTTCAGGCCGTTCGTTGGACTATCTCTGGGGCGTGAAGCGTCCGGGTGGAAATATCGAGTGGCGGAAGTCTGAGTCTCCCGGTATGTTTGTCGCTGACGAATCCCCCTCTTCGCGGATATGGGTCTATTTCAAGACTGTCGACGATGAGGGCACGGAAAGCCCCGTCCAGACCCTTGCAACGGATGAAAGGATAATATTTTATCGATACAAGGGAAATCTGCTGACTCTTTCCGATTCTGAAAAAATTTACCTGTCGAATGGCGCTTATATGTATTACAAAAATGGTATGGTACGTTATGGTTATTTTGTCGGGATGAAAGAGAAATATTATGTCAGGGAATGGGCTCCTTTCGCGGCACACGTCATAAGTCCGTTCCAATCTGTCAAGACTGAATTGATTCGGATTAGTATCAGTAGCGGATTTCCGGTTTCTAAGATTTTGCCATCTGATCAATACAGCTATCTGAAAGGGAATTTGCGCGAGGGAGAAGTGCGTTTTTATATGCTTATGTTTATTAACTTAAGGGATGAACTGCTACAGTATCTTCCGTTGATGTTCACTTATAAACAAACAATTTAAAAAAGGAATTATGAAAAAAATATTTATAGGAATTTTCTGTGTATTGGCATTTGCTTCATGTAAGGATCATTCGGATAGAACGACCGGACCCGATGAGCCAACACCCACTCCGCCGGAGGAGGTTGACAACAGCGATAATGAACATATCTACCAACAGCAATCCGATAAAGGCTCTATCCTGACATCGCACATCGTATTTGATGACAATACCGGCAAATATATCCTCGACCTCTCGGAGCCGGATGCCATTTCCTTGGGTATATCCAAGGAAACGTATGACGATGCCGTCGTTGTTGTCGGCAAAATGAATGAGCTTGGTCTGAAATTAAAGGAATAGCCCTTTAAATTAAATAAGGGGTACAAAAATTCAGAAATTACAAAAATTACAAACTTTATAGGCGGTTGATTGCCGGTTGAAAAAAATTCCGACAGTCAAAATCTATAAAATCTGTAATTTTTGTAATTTCTGAATTTTTGTACCTGATTTTAGAGTGATGGTACAGAGGTAATTGATTATGTCATTTCTGACCTTATGTCCTTCTGTGCCCTTCCACCTCTTACTTCAACTCGAAAGGCACAATGGCGCGGATGTCGGTTGAGGATGAGCCGATATAGGCGCGGAATTTGCCGGGTTCGGCCACCCATGAGGCGCTTTCGGGGTCGTAGAATTTGAGAGCATCGGGGCTGACGGTGAAATTGACCGTCTTCTCCTCACCCGGAGCGAGGTCGATTTTCTCGAAGCCCTTAAGCTCCTTGACGGGACGTAGCACTGAAGCCTTGTCGTCGCCAATGTAAAGCTGCACAGTCTCCTTACCCTCGCGGTCACCGGTGTTTCTGACGGGGATGGTGATGGTCAGCGACTCGCCCTGTCCGATGGTTTTGGCCGATGCGACGGGCTTGCCATAGTCGAACGACGTGTAGCTCAGACCGTGGCCGAAGGGGTAGAGGGCGGGAATCTTCTTGGTGTCGTGCCAGCGGTAGCCGACAAGAATGTCCTCCTTATACTCCTCGTTGATTGAATCGCCGGGATAGGAGATTGCGCCGAAACTGTGGGCACCGTTGTCCTCCAGTTTCACGGGGAAGGAGAAGGGAAGCTTGCCGGAGGGATTGACCTTGCCGCTCACCACATTGCCGATTGACTTTCCGGCCATCGAGCCGAGATACCATGCCTGAGCGATGGCAGGAACCTTCGAAGCCCAGGGCATCTCGACGGCGTTACCGCTGAGGAGCATGACGATGAGGTTGGGGTTGGCTGCCTGAAGTGCCTCGATGAGTTCAGACTGGCCGTAGGGGAGGGCATAGCTCTCGCGGTCCCCTGCCTCGCAGTCCTGCAGGTGATTCTTGTTGAGACCTCCCATGAAGATGACCACATCGGCATCCTTGGCCATGCCTACGGCCTCGGCGCGCAGCGAGTCCTGAACGGAAGCGGGAATCTCCTCGACGTGGGAATACATCGGGCGACCGGCACGGTAGCCATGCGCATATTTCACCCTGTCGCCGTAGATTGCCTGCAGACCTTTGAGGGGAGTAACATTGTCCTTGACCTTAAGTTCCGATGAGCCGCCACCCTTCATGAGATCGCGGGTGGCATTGTCGCCAACCACGAGGATTGACTTCACGTCGGGCGAGAGGGGGAGGAGGGGAGAAGCTCCCTTGCTGACCGGTGCGTTTTTGAGAAGCACGATGGCCTCATTGCCTATCTCCTCTGCCACGGCATAGTGTTCGGGCGAAGCGATTGAGCCGAGGGGCTTGTCGCGCTTCATGGCTGTGAGGAAGTTGAGGCGGAGCATACGGCGTGCCTTGTCGTCGAGGGTCGACATCGGAACCTCACCTTTTTCAAGCATTTCGAGGTAGGGACGGGCCATATAGTAGTCATCGGTGGTGAACTCCGATTCGGAGGTCAGACCGTTGGTGTAGGAACCCATTTCGAGGTCGAGTCCGTAGAGGGCTGCTTCCTTGGTGTCGTGTGCGCCGCCCCAGTCGGTTACCACCACCCCCTTATATCCCCAGTCACCTTTCAGGATTTTGTTGAGGAGCATTTCGTTGTGGCAGGCATGTTGGCCACGGATTTTATTGTAGGAACCCATGATGGTCCAACTGTCGCCGTCAACGACAGCACTCTTGAATGCGGGGAGATAGATTTCGTGGAGCGCGCGGTCGCTTAGCTCTACATTGATGTGCCCGCGCCACAATTCCTGATTGTTGAGGGCGAAGTGCTTGACACTGGCAGCGACGCCATTCTGCTGCATACCTTTGATGTAGGGCACAACGAGGATGGAGGCGAGATAGGGATCCTCGCCCATGTATTCGAAGTTGCGGCCGTTGAGCGGTGTGCGGTAGATGTTCACTCCGGGGCCGAGCATCACGTCCTTTTCCCTGTAGAGGGCTTCTTCGCCGAGGGCATTGCCATATTCGTAGGAAAGTGTCGGGTTCCATGTGGCTGCGAGGGCTGTCAGTGCGGGGAAGGCGGTGATGGAATCGTTGGTGCGACCGGCATAACCCCAGTCGTTCCAGTTGATTTCCGCGCGCACGCCGTGAGGTCCGTCGCTCATCCAGAGGTCGGGTATGCCGAGACGCGGCACACCGGGCGATGAAAACTTGCCTTGGGCGTGTATCATGTTGATTTTTTCCTGAGTGGTCATGCGTGAGAGGGCATCTTCGACACGCTGATCCATCTGGAGCGATTCATTCATGTAGGCAGGAATATCTTTAGCCGCAAAAAGGCTCATTCCCGAGAGGAGAAGAGGGATGGTGAGTAGGCGGAACGACATGGGGTTTAAGTATTAAGTAGTAAGGGTAAAGTAGTTTTGAGTTTTGAGTTTTGAGTTTTGAGTTTTGAGTTTTGAGTTTTGAGTTGTGAGTTGGTAGTTTTGGGTTGTGAGTTTTTAGTTTTTAGCTTTTAGCTTTTAGTTGCAGGCTTGGTGCTGTTGGTGCTGTCGTGCAGTTGCGCTGTTGGAGGGGGAGTTATGGGGTTGAAAGGGGGAGCTCTTTGTTGAGTATGTCAAAGTTGCCAATCGGCAACTACCAACTTAAAACTCACAACTCAAAACTCACAACTTCCAACTTCCAACTGACAACTCACAACTTAAAACTCACAACTCAAAACTCCCAACTCCCAACTCAAAAAGCATTAATAGTCGTTGTGAATGGGGCGAGGTTGGGGGAGGTGGCGCGGACGGTGATGGGGCCTTGGGTGCCATCGTTGCGGACAATGAGCATGGCTTTGCCGTAGAAAGCCTTGCGCTTGTCCGATTTGAAGCGTTCGAGCGAAATGGGCGAACCGTTGTCAACACCCTCGTTGCGTCCGGCACCGGTAACTTCGAATGTCACCTCATCTTCCGCCCAAGGGCAGAGATTTCCATCTTTGTCAAGGATTTCAACAAGCACATAGCTGAGGTCTGAGCCGTCGGCCTTGATAGAGGAGCGGTCGGGGGTGAGGTGTATACGGGCAGGATCACCGGCTGTGCGGATTTCATCTGTGGCCACAATCCGTCCGTCCTTTCGGCTGACAGCCTTGACCGTTCCGGGGGTGAAGTTGACGCGCCATGAAGCGTGATATTTCCCAGCTTCAGGTTTGCGCACACCCTGCGACTCGCCGTTGATGAATAGCTCGACTTCATCGGCATTGTTGTAGTAGGCCCACATATCGATTTCCTGTCCATCCTCCCAGTTCCAATGCGGGAAGAGGTGGAGCACATTTTTGTCAGGCCTCCATTGCGACTGATACATATAATATATGTCCTTCGGAATACCGGCGAGGTCGACAATTCCGAAATATGAGCTTCGGGCCGGCCAGCCGAAGGGTGTAGGTTCGCCGAGGTAGTCAAAACCTGTCCAGATGAACTGTCCGGCAATGAAATCCTTCTCGTCGACGTGGCGGAGGGTACCCTCGTGGGAATTACCCCAGGGGACATGGCAATTATCGTATGAGGAGCAGGAGAACGAGGGGTCTTCAAAGGCTATGTCCCAGCGCTTTGGCCAGATGAATATTGAGTCTGAGGGCATACGGTAGTAGCCACGTGTCATGAGTCCGGATACGCTTTCGGAGATTATGAATGGTTTGTCGGGGAACCATTTCGGGACGGAATCGAACCAGTTGTCATGGTAATTGTAGCCGATGACATCGAGCGCACCCGAGCGGAAGAGGTGGTTTCCGGGATTAGGCTCGTTGCATCCTGCGGTCACCGGGCGCGAGCCGTCGAGACTGCGCACCATGTCGGCGAGTTTCTTCGTGAGGAGCGAGTTTACGCTCATGCTGTCTGTCTCCGCGGCAAGCATATCCTTGCTGTGGCCGAAATTAAGGATGAGGTTGGCCTGTTCGAGCGACAGGGTATCGGCCTTGGCATCGCTCCACTGTTCGAGCACTTCATTACCGATGCTCCACATAATTACGGACGGATGGTTGCGGTCGCGGCGCACAAGGTCGCTGAGATCGCGCTCATGCCACTCCGGGAAGTAGCGGGCATAGTCGTGGGAAGTTTTTTTCTTGCGCCACATGTCGAAGGTCTCGTCCATGACGAGTATGCCCATGCGGTCGCAGAGTTCGAGCACTTCGGGTGCAGGAGGGTTGTGTGATGCACGGTAGGCATTCGCACCCATCTCTTTTAAAATTTCAAGCTGGCGCTCAATTCCACGGGTATTGACTGCCGCACCGAGGGCACCGAGGTCGTGGTGCATACAGACACCGTTGATTTTCATCGGTTTTCCATTGAGCGAGAAGCCTGTTTTCGGGTCAAAGTTGAAATAGCGCAGTCCCGTAGTGGTCATGTAGCTGTCAAGAAGCTCACCCGTCTTCGCATCGGAGACAAAGGTGGCTACGGTGTAGAGATAGGGGTCTTCGGTGCTCCAGAGATGTGGATTCTCCACATTGATTGTGCCTGCGACTTCAATGTCGGGATGCTTTTTGTCGAGTTTCACTACTTGAGTGGCCGTTTTGCCTATCATTTTACCGTTGGCGTCCATGAGCGACGAGTAGACGCTGACCGATGCACTTTTTTTAGCCTTGCTGATGATTTCAGTGGCTATGTCAATCCGTGCCTCGGTGTCGGTGACAAGAGGAGTGGTGACATGCTGTCCCCAAAGAGGGATATGGATGTCGGAGAGCGAGCGCAGCCAGACGTTGCGGTATATGCCGCAGCCGCTATACCAGCGCGAGTTTGGCTGCTCGGCGTTGTCGACACGCACGGCAATCACATTCTCGCCTGTCTGATTCAGCCAGGGAGTGATGTCGTAGCTGAACGAGGCATAGCCGTAGGGGCGGGTGCCGAGTTCGTGGCCGTTGATGTAGACGGTGGAATTCATATAGGCACCGTCGAAGTCGATGAATATATTCTTTCCGCGTTGCTCAGGAGTGAGGGTGAAGGTCTTGCGATACCACCCGATACCGCCTGGGAGCGCGCCGCCTCCTGTCCCGGAGGGATTGTCCTTGCTGAAATCGCCCTCGATGGCCCAGTCGTGGGGCAGGGAGAGTTGACGCCATGACGAGTCGTCGAAACCGGGCGCCGACATATCGGGAGAATCGGCAAGTATGAAACGCCAGCCGTCGTTGAACTTCACGGCACGGGAATCAGCTGCGGATGCGGAAAAAATGGCCGCCCCGCCTATCCAGACGAGGCAAGCCATAATTATCAGATTTACCTTAGAAAGCATGACCTAAAAGTCAGAAAATTCGGGTTTTGAATCAAACTTATGTGTAATGGTGAAAAGAATCAGAGCTTGATGGTCTTGGCAGAGCCGTTGTAGGCCACTTCCACGCCCTTGTTGTCACGTCCGTAGCCGACGGGATGATCCTTCGATACCTTGATGATGTTGAAGCGGCGGTTGCGGAGCATTCCGGGGAACTGTCCGGCACGTTCGCCGATTGTCAGTGTCTGCTTCTCGTCGTTCCACTTGAAGGGAATCACTGCATACTTGCCCTGCTCGTAGTTATAGTTGACGTTCTCATCCTCATAGAGAAGGAATTCTCCGTCCTGACCGGCATAGACATAGAGATTGATGATGTCGGCAGGTTTTTCGTCGCTCCACTGGATGGCGGGGCCGAAGGGGATGATCGAGCCTGAGCGGACGAAGAGGGGGATGCGTTCGTAGGGCGCGGCGACGTTGAGGGTCTGTCCGCCGTTGATTTCTTTGCCGGTATAGAAGTCATACCAGTCGGAACCGGCGGGGAAGTAGACTTCGCGCGATTTTGTACCGTAGGTGTAGACGGGAGCCACGAGGAAGGCGGGACCGAACATGTATTGGTCGCCGATGTTGCGTGTGGCCTTGTCGGCGGTGAAGTCCATGACCATCGGGCGCATGATGGTATAGTCATTGAAGTGGGTCATGCCTGCAAGAGAGTAGAGGTAGGGCATGAGGTCGTAGCGGAGGTTGGTGTAGTAGACAACCGACTTGTAGGCCGGGTGGTTGTCGGGGGCGATGTTGAAAATCTCGCGGTAGGGCCACTGGCCGTGGGCGCGGAACATCGGGGCGAAGGCTCCGAACTGATACCAACGGGTGTTGAGCTCACGCCACTCCTTGAGGTCGGCGTTCTCCTTGCCTGTTTTCTGATATTCCTTTGCTGCGGCCACATAGCGGTCCTCGACGCAGAATCCACCGATGTCCATGCTCCACCAGGGAATTCCGGAGGCGGCGAAGTTGAGGCCGGCTGAAATCTGAGCCTTCATGTCCTCCCAGCGTGTGGCGATGTCGCCGCTCCATGTGGCGGTCGAATAGCGCTGCTGTCCGGCAAAACCTGAGCGGGTGAGGAGGAAGACGCGGTCGTCGTTTGTCTCTCGCTGACCGTCATAGATGGCTTCGGCGTTCATGAGGCCGTAGGCGTTGAAATATTTTGTCGACGGACCGAGTGCGGTCGGTGTGATGAGGTCTTTGCGATACTGGATGTCGGTGCAGTCGCGGATGTTGGGCTCGGAAGCGTCCATCCACCATGCGTCGAAGCCGAGGGGCACATAATGGTCTTTCATCTGGTTCCAGAACAGTTTGCGGGCGTCCGCGCTGTAAGCATCGTAGAAGGAGCTGAGATAGCCGGGGCCTACCCAGTCGCGGATGCTGTCCTGAACGGGGAGTTTATACATCCAACCGTTCTTATCAAATTCCTTATAGTGTTCGGTGGTCACATAGAATTTCGGCCATACCGAAATCATCACGCGTCCGTGCATGTCGTGGATGGTGTCCACCATACCTTTCGGGTCAGGGAAGCGGTCAAGGTCAAATTCGTGGCTGCCCCAGGCATCCTGCCTCCAGTGGAGCCAGTCGATGACGATGTTATCGATAGGAATGTTGCGCTTGCGGAATTCAGCGAGGGTCGACAACACTTCTTCCTGAGTGTTGTATTTCTCGCGGCTCTGCCAGTAGCCCATGACCCACTTCGCCATGATAGGAGCCTTGCCGGTGAGTGTGCGGTAGCCGCTGATGACGTCGTCCATGTCATCGCCATAGATGAAATAGTAGTCAATCTGGTCCTGCATCTCGCCCCACCAGCTCATGTCGAGCTGCTCCTTGTCGTCGACCGGAGAATAGACGCGCAGACCGCAGTAGGCAACCGAGCCGTTGGGCTGCCATTCGATTTTGATGGGCACACGCTTGCCTTTTTCAAGGTCTACGGAAAATTTGTAGGAATTGGGATTCCATGCCGTGCGCCAGCGCTCGGGAACCACTTCCTTGCCGTCGATGTAGACCGACATGTAGCCGGAGTAGTAGAGGATGAATTTGAACTCACCGCTCTCCTCAGGCTCGATTTCACCCTCGTAGGTCACATGTGAGCCGTAATAGTGGAAATCCTGCGGGAGATTCACCACATGTTTCAGTTCCTTGCGGATGAGGTGTTCGAAGTAGATGGAGTCCTCGCGCTGCACGATTGTCTCCTCCTCGGGTTTGGCAGGAACGTATGTTCCGGTCAACGCACCCTCCTTGCCATCCTTGTCGTAGAGCTTGAACACCTGTCCGAGCTGTTTGTATGGCTCAGGATTGCCGAAGCGGCAGAGTGAGTAGCTGTCCCAGAGGATACCGTAGTTGTCGGTCGAGACGACAAACGGCACGGAGACCTTGGTGTTGTATTGGAAAAGTTCCTCGTTCAGGCCCTTGTAGTTGAACTCGTCGCTCTGATGCTGTCCGAGTCCATAGATGCCCTCTTCGTCGTTGAGCGATTCGAAGACCTGACGGACGGTGTAGCCTTTTGTCCCTTCTACCTCTATGGGTGAGAATGAACGGCCGCCGTCAGCTTCGGCAACAATCAGTTTGCCGTCTTTGTCGTAGAATTTCACGTCGCCTGTCTTCAGCGCCACTGTGGCGGTGACGGCTGAGGTCGTGACAGAGATGGTCGAGTCGGTTTCGGTGACGGTATAGTCAACTTTCTCTTTCTGAGGGACGGTGACAAGGCTGTTGTCCTCGGCAAATTTTTTGTCCGGGGTTGCCGACACGCGTATGATTTTTTCGCCGAGAACCTGCAGACGTACTTTCCTGACTGAATTTTCACCGGTCGATTCGACGTTGACAGTCACGCCGCGGTCTGTTTTCTCATATTTTCCGGGCGAACAGGCCAAAGTCATCAAGCCTGCAAGAACCGAAGCCGATAATGCTCGTAGTTTCATAGGGTGAGATTTGGTATAGATGTTGTTAAATTAGGTATAACGTTGTGATGAGTCGGAAGCCCTGACGGTGGGCAGGGATGCTTTTCCGTTGTTATGCAAAGTTATAAATTACCTGTGTGACCGCGAGGGGACAATGTTGACACGGCGGGATGTAAATGATTTGTCCGGGGGATGAAATGTTAACTTATACGGGATAATTTGTTGCTTTCTCCTCTTTGTTCTGGTAAACTGAGGGGAGTACGCCGAATTCTTCCTTGAAATATTTGCTGAAATATTTCGGGTTGTTGTAGCCGATCTGATAGGCGATTTCCGACACGTTGAGCTGGCTTTCGCGCAACATCTGCGCACCGCGTTTCAGACGAATCAGACGTATGAACTCCACGGGCGATTTGCCTGTCGTCGCTTTCAGCTTCTTGTAGAGATGGACACGGCTCATGCCGAGATGGCTGCTGAGTTCCTCGACTGAGAGTTCCGGACGCTTGATATTCGTGACGACATATTTCACTGCCTTCTCGACCATCTTCTCGTCAAGCGGCGTGATTTGTATTGAGTCAGGCTCCGGATTGATGAGCGCCCGGCCACTGCTGCGCGTGAGGCTGACAAGCTTCTTCATTTTCAGTATGAGAAGGTCGATGTTGAAGGGTTTGGTGATGTAGTCGTCAGCCCCTACGGTCATACCCTCCACCTTTGCATCGACGTCATGTTTGGCTGTGAGGATTATAATCGGTGTGGTCGCAAGATTCGGGTCAGCCTTTATGCGTCTGCACAGCTCGATTCCGTCCATTCCGGGCATCATCAGGTCGGTCAGGATGATGGCCGGGCGGATGGACGACAGCAGTTTGAGGGCCGATGCACCGTCGGGGGCCGTGATGACGTGGAATTCCGCGCCCAGGCCGTCACGGAGAAAATCAATCATGTCACGGCTGTCGTCGACGACGAGTACCGTTGGTTTGTCAGTATTGTCATCGGGATTCAGGGATGTGGTAGCGATTTCGCTGCCCTCTGCTTCCTCCGGCATGTCTGTTTTCTCGGCAATTTTCTCACCTTCAGTAGTTTCCACCTCATTTCCTTGCGATTCTATTTCAGAAACAGTTTCGCTGACTGCCGGGGTAGCTTCGGGGCGGCTCTTTCCTTTTACTATTGGAAGTTCGATGATGAAGATGCTACCACCGCCGGGATTGTCGGTCACACGGATATTTCCATCGTGAAGTTTCACATATTCGCTCACCATGCTCAGACCTATACCACTGCCTGTCATGGTGTTGTCGGTCGGGACGTTGCCGGTCTGGAAGAAGCGTTCGAATATGTGGGTCTTGTCGTTGTCGCTGATGCCGATTCCGTTGTCGGCGACACTTATTGTGATTGTCGACTGCGAGGTTGATATGCCCACCGTCACCTCGCCACCTTCGGGGGTGAACTTGAAGGCATTCGCAAGAAGGTTCATGATGGCCTTGTTGAGTTTGTCCTCATCGAACATCACGTTGAGTTCCTGCATGTCGGAAGTGAAATTAAGTCTGATGTTCTTGCGTTCCGACATTCCGGCGAAGGCATGGCAGACATTGCGGACAAACCCGACAATCTCCCCCTCGGCCAAGTGAAGTGTCAGACCTGCCACTTCATTTTTCCTGAAGTCAAGAAGCTGGTTGACAAGCGTCAACAGTCGCATTGCATTGTTGCGCATGAGTGTGAGCCGTCGGCGCTGACCTTCATCCTTTGTCTCTTTCAGCATACTTTCAAGTGGCGACACGATGAGGGTGAGAGGAGTGCGCAGCTCGTGGCTGACATTGGTGTAGAACTTGAATTTCAATTGGTTGATTTCCTCCTGCTTCCTGATGGCATCCTCCTTGCGCTTCTCGTTGAAACGTCGGCGCTCATGGCTGCGTATCAGACGGTATATCAAATAAATACCGGCAATGATTAGCACTGCATACAGGACCTTGGCCAAAGGTGACAGCAAGAATGGCGGATGGATGATGATGGGGAGTTCGGCAGCCGCTGTGCTTTCGTAACCGTCGCCGTTGATGGCTCTTACAAGCAATTTATAGTTTCCGGGGGCAAGATTCGTATAAGCGACGTAGTTAACCCCGCGAGGTGCCGAAATCCACTCATTGTCAAGCCCTTCGAGCATGTATTGATATGTGTTTTTCTCCGGCAGGACATAGTTGTCGGAGGCGAAACTGACCATGAATGACTGGTCGGAAGGCCAAAGTTCGAGTGTAGCACCGTGGTTGGGGGATACTTTGAGAGGGACATGTCCGTTGATTTTCTCCCCGACGCGGAGTCTGTGTGGGCCGATATAAATGTCGGAGAACATGACTTTTGGCAGATGGCGGTTGTGGACAATCCGGTCGGGATAAAAACGGTTGATACCGTATAGACCCCCGACAAGCATCTCGCCGTCAGGGAGCAGGCCGAACGACCGCTGGTTGAAATCGCTGTTTTGCAGACCGTCTGACGTGTCGTAATGGTTTGATGTATATGACAATGCTCCGGTCTTGTCATCGAATTTCACTTTCAGGCAGATGAGCTTGCCGCCCTCCGCAACCCAGATGTCGCCGCGCTTGTCCTCTTTCAGCCCGAGGATGAGGTTGGGATGAAGGTTCCGGCCGCCTATATCCACGGCCGACAGTGTCTTGCGATAAGTATCGTAGACCTTAAGTCCGTTGGAGGATGCTATCCAGAGAAGCCCGCGCGAATCGACTATGAGGTCATTGATGCTGATACCGTCGAGTTCCGAGAGGGGCATGAAAGATCCGTCGGCAGGATTGAAGATGTTGACACCAAGTGAAGTGGCTATGTATAGCTCATGGTTGTCGTCGGCCACGGTTTTCAGTATGTAGTCTGATCTGAGGTCGGAATTTCCGGCCGTGTATTGTCGGGTTGCAAGGGTTGTGGGATTGAAATGGAACAGGCCGGAGCCGAGTGTGCCTATCCAGAGGTTTCCGCCACCTGCATCGGCTATGCTCCATGTGTAGCCCTCGTCGAGCCGTGAGTGGCTGACAATTGTTTCAAGCACTCCGTTGCGGTAGCGCTTCAATCCTCCCGAGAAAGATCCGATGTAGAGTGTCCCGTCGGCAGCTTCAAAGAGGCTTGTGACGGCTCCGAAGTTGTTGGATGTCAGTGTGGTTGTCTCGTCGGTGGCGGGATTCCACTTCATGACTCCGGCTGCATCCGTCCCGATCCAGACTGTCCCGTCCCTTCGCGAAGGCACTATGCAGTTGACATCCGGCAGACTGCGCAGGGCAAATTTGTTGAGACTCGGGTTGTGGTAATATAGTCCCTTCTTGTATGTGCCTACCCAAAGTGTCCCCTCGTTGTCTTCATAAAGGGCTGTGACAGTGTTGATAATGTCCTGCCCGGAATTGGTGGAAATCTTCTGGAAACTTATTTTGTCATTACCCTTCACGATTTCTTCCAGGCCGTAATGGTCTCGTCCGATCCAAAGTTTGCCCGAACGGTCCTGCGTGAGTATCTTGATGATTTCTCCACGGCCACCTTCAGGAAGAAGATGGTTGAGCCATTTCGCGTTGTTGATGTCGTAGAGCCACAGACGCTCGTTGCTGAAAATCCAGCAGAGTCCGTCGCGGTCATAGATTAGCGTGAACACGAAGGTGCTTCCGTCGTTGATTTCCCCCCTGATTGAACTGTCGGTCAGGATGACTTTCCGGTCTGCCGGGTCTATGAATCTGATAGTTCCCTGATTGTCAATGGTCATCACGCCGCGTGGCGTCGATATGAGGTCGGTTATTTCAGTGTCGGCAAAGGCTTTTTCACTTACAGCCCGCAGTTGATTGCCCTTTGGCTCAAGATGTGAGAGACCTTTGCCCAAAGTCTGCACCCACAGCCCCTTGCTCTGGTCGATAAATATCTGGTTGGGAGTCTCTTCAATGCCTATTTCATGCAGTATCGAGTCCGAACGGGTCGTAATCTCGTCGGTCACCGGGTCATAGACGGAATATTTCAGTCCGGAGTAAATCCAGAGTCTGCCGTGGGCATCCTCCTGTATCCTCTCGATGTAATACGCAAAGGAATTTTGCTTGGCCGAATCCAGCGGGGCATAGTTCTTGAAGTTGTGACCGTCGTAGCGGAACAGTCCTGCGGATGTTCCTATCCAAAGGAAGCCGTCGGCGTCGCGGTGCAAGACGTTTATCTTGTTGTTCGACAGCCGGTTGACGGTGTCGATATGTTTCAGCGGCAATTCTTTTGAGGATATGCTGCTGATGGTCAGAAGAGTCAGTATTAGCAGAAGAATTCGCATGGTGTTAACATTTAAGGTAGGTTTTTCCATCCGCAAAGTAAATCAATGTGGAGCGAATATGCAACACCTTGGTGCGATTAATCTTTTATAACATTTGAGTTTAATTTTTATTCCGTTGGTAACCAATATATTGAATAGATTATCCGAAACAATTAAACCTCTCAAATATAACATTTCCACCCCTTTGAAGATAAATTTGAAACACATATAAACCGTCCGAAAATTTGGTCGGTAAGAAAGGTGTGGTTACATTTGTTCACGTTTATTAATAAACTGTACGCGCACGGGAACAGCCTGTCTACATTTTTTTACCTTAAAATTGTTGAATCAAACACGTCTGCAGACCTTCCGCCACTGTTCGCACCCGATTTTCCGCTTCTTACCTCACCTATTATATATATTCCGACAACTTACCTTCAAAACACGAGATAAAAAACAAATCAATCACTAACCTGTAAAAACTAAATCTATTATTAATGGGAAAGAAACTATTGGGACGATGCACACCGTTGCATCTCTTCCGGGTTGCCCTCCTGTCGCTCTGCCTTCTGGCGGGAATGACACTCTCGGCAGCTCCTCTGACTGTCTCCGGTACGGTCACCCAGGCCTCCGACGGCGAACCGTTGGTGGGTGTGAGCATCCTTATCAAAGGTACCTCACAGGGAACCACGACCGACATTGATGGAAACTATACCTTGAAAGTCGATGAGGGTGCAATCCTGCAGTTCTCCTACGTCGGCTTTACCACCCGTGAAATCAAGGTCACATCCGACCGTCTTGATGTGGCTCTTCTTGAAGATACCGAGGTCCTCGACGAAGTTGTCGTTGTCGGCTACGGTGTCCAGAAAAAGAAACTCGTCACCGGCGCTACCGCACAAATCAAGGGTGACGACATCGCCAAACTCAACACCACTTCACCCCTCCAGGCAATGCAGGGCCAGCTCCCCGGTGTCAGCATCGCAAGCGAGTCCGGTCAGCCCGGTTCAGGCATGAAGGTGACCATCCGCGGTCTCGGTACCATCGGTAACGCTTCGCCCCTCTACCTCATTGACGGTATCGGTGGCGACATCTCTACCCTTAATCCCGCTGACATCGAGAGCATCGACGTGCTCAAGGATGCAGCTTCGGCTGCAATCTATGGTGCGCAGGCTGCCAACGGCGTGGTCCTCATCACAACCAAGCAGGGTAAGGAAGGTCGTGCGAAAGTTACTTTCGACGGCTACTATGGCTGGCAGAGCGCTCCCCGCAAGATGAAGATGCTCAACTCGCAGGAATACATGACCATCATGGACGAGTCGCAGCTCAACAGCGGCCTCGCTCCCTACGACTGGAACTCCATGAACTCCATCTGGCGCACGGATGCCAACGGCGAACGTTCGCTCATCGACACCGATTGGGTCGACTCCATGTTCAAGGACAATGCGACAACCCAGAGCTACACCATCGGTGTGACCGGCGGTTCGGCAACATCGACCTACGCCATGTCGCTCGGCTACCTCAATCAGGAAGGTATCGTCGGCGGTCCCGCAGTTTCCAACTATTCCCGCTATAATTTCCGCATCAACTCCGACCACAAGCTCCTCGGCAACCTTCTCACTGTCGGTGAGCAGGCAAGCTTCGTCTACGTCAAGAGCCGTGGCATCGGTGTCGGAAACCAGTACAACAACACCCTCCGCGGTGCATTCTCCGCTACTCCTCTTTCCCCTGTATATAATGAAAAGGGCGACTACAACGACACCACCGGCAGCGACTGGTATGCCAACGACGGCAACCCCTACGGCAGCATGATGGTCAACACCAACAACGAGACCAAGTCGGCCACTTTCAACGGCAACGTCTACGCTCAGCTCGAACCCATCAAGAATCTCCGCGTCCGCACTGTCTTCGGTGCTGTCTACGGTTCAAGCGAATACCGCAGCTATACCCCTATCTATCAGTTCTCACCCTACGTCTACAGCACTGAGACCCGCGTCAGCCAGAACATGAACCACTCCCTCTGCCTCACATGGACCAACACCGCAACCTACGATTTCGCCATCAAGGACCATGAATTCAACGTCCTCGTCGGTATGGAAAGCTCGCGCTACAGCGGCACCTACCTCGGCGGCGGTCAGGGCAAGCTCAAGGAAGGTTTCGATGACTGGACCCACGCATGGATCAGCAACGGTACAGGCTCCACTCTCGGCGAGAACGGCGTCAGCGTGGCAGGCAGCCCCCACGACGAATCCCGCACCGTCAGCTACTTCGGGCGTATCGGTTGGAACTGGCAGGAGAAATATATGATAAACGCCACCATCCGCCGCGACGGTTCCTCGAACTTCGCAAGCGGTCACCGCTTCGGCTCTTTCCCCTCTGTTTCTGCAGGTTGGAACATCTCAAACGAGAAATTCATGGAATCCGCCTCCTCATGGCTTGATTTCCTCAAAATCCGTGCGAGCTGGGGTCGTGTCGGCAACCAGAACATTGATGCCTACCAGTATCTCGCTCCCATCAAGAATCAGAACACCCACTACTACTTTGGCCAGTACCTCGGCCCGAACGGTCAGTTGATGGACTATTCTACCATCCTCGCCAACAACTGGGGTGCCTATCCCTCGCGTCTCGGTAACCTCGATGTCACTTGGGAGACCTCCGAACAGACCAACATCGGTTTTGACGCGCGCCTCTTCAACAGCCGTCTCTCCGTCAACTTCGACTACTATATCAAGACCAACAAGGATTGGCTCGTCGTAGCCCCGATTCTTGCAACAGCCGGTACTGACGCTCCCTTCATCAACGGTGGCGACGTGAAGAACACCGGTGTCGAGCTCGGCCTCAGTTGGACCGATGTCATCGGTAAGGATTTCTCCTACAGTGTCAGCCTCAACGGTGCCTACAACCATAACAAGGTAGGTTCAATCCCGAGTGAGGACGGTATCATCCACGGTGAGACCAACCAGCTCTACGAGAACGCCCTCGAATTCTATCGCGCTGAAAACGATAAGCCCATCGGTTATTTCTGGGGCTACAAGACCGCCGGTATCTTCCAGAACAAGGAGCAGATCAACAACTGGATTGCCGCAGGCAACGGTGTCCTCCAGGGCAGCACTGTCCAGCCCGGCGATGTCATCTATGTCGATGTCAACCACGACGGTGTCATCAACGATGACGACAAAGTCGACCTCGGCAACGGTATGCCCAAGTTCACCTACGGTTTCAACATCAACCTCTACTACAAGAACTTTGACCTCGGAATCACAGCCAACGGTGCTGCCGGTTATCAGATTGTCCAGAGCTACCGCAACCCCAATGTCAAGCAGGCCAACTACACAACTGCCATCCTCGACCGCTGGACAGGCGAAGGCACCTCAAACCGTATGCCACGCGTGACTAACGAGAACATCAACTGGCAGTTCTCCGACCTCTACACTCAGGATGGCGACTATCTCCGCATCTCCAACCTCACCTTCGGCTACAATTTCGCACCCCTGATGAATCAGAAATGGTGCAGCCAGTGCCGACTCTATTTCCAGGCCCAGAATCTCCTGACCTTCACGAAATATGACGGTATGGATCCTGAAATCGGTTATGGTACTCAGGCATGGGTGTCGGGTGTCGACCTCGGTTACTATCCCCGTCCGCGCACCTTCCTCTTCGGTGTGAATCTGGCTTTCTAACCATCATGAACCTCAAAGTTTAGAAAAAGACAAATGAACAAGTTTAAATTCAACATACTTTCCCTTGGACTTATCGGTGCGCTTGGCATGACTTCCTGCGCCGACAGCTTCCTCGACGTTTCGTCGAAGACCGAGTCCAACACTGAAAACTTCTATAAGTCCGAGACCGACGCAATGCGCGCGCTCATCGGTTGCTACGACGGTTGGCGTCAGATTTCGTCCAATCCCGGTATCGGTTTCTATGTAGCGTCGACCGTGATGTCCGACGAGACATTCGGAGGTACCGGCAACGGTGATGATTTTAAATATCAGGTAATCGACGCGTTCAACACCTCGAAATCACCGAGCGACATGACTCTCTACACCACTGACTGGAAGGTCTACTATGCCGGTGTCTACCGCTGCAATGAGCTGATGGCCCACGAGGAGCAGATTCAGTGGACGAGCGAAGCCACCCGTGGACTCTACATGGGTCAGGCCCGCGCGCTCAGAGCCATTCTCTATTTCGACATGGTGCGTCTGTGGGGCAACATTCCCCTCTTCCTTGAACCGGTCAACGAAAACCGCGCGCAGGTTGATCCCGCCGAGGTCTATGCCGCAATATTCGAGGACCTGAAATATGCGATCGCCAACATCCCCGAGGATGCCAAGTTTGCCGACGGCGACAGCGGATATATCAACCGTTATGCCGCCGAAGCCCTCCTCGCCCGCGCCTACCTCTTCTACAGCGGGTACTATGGCAAGGATCCCGGTTTCACCAACGAGGCAGGCGAGACCACAGGTGTCGTCACTAAGGCCGATGCCCTCGCTGCTGTCGAGGATGTCATTTCTTCAGGCAAATACAGCCTCGTGGATGACTTCAAGAACCTTTGGCCCGCATCCTCGCTCGTCCCCATCCCCAACAGTGTCGGTTGGGACACCGAGAAGTCGACCTACGCTGGCGACCAGAATTCCGAAATCATCCTCGCTCAGCGTTTCACCCCGACGCAGGACTACGACGGCAACAACGATTCAAACCGTTGGCTTGTCATGATGGGAATGCGCCAACTCAATGCCACTCCCTACGGCAAGGGTTGGGGTGCCTGCACCATCTCTCCTGTCTTTATTGAAAAATATCTCGATGGCGACCCGCGTTTCACTCCCTCCGTTATTGATTTGGTCGGCGAGGGTCTCGCTCAGGGCAACGATTTCAACAGCTCCTTCGTTGACTGGCGCGAATACACCGGCTACACCATCAAGAAATATTCACCCCTCGTCTACGGTAACGGTCTTCCCGGCACCAACTCCGACGGTACCGCCGGATTTCAGGAATGTAACGCCAACCAGTGGGTCATCATGCGCTATGCCGATGTCCTCCTCATGGCTGCCGAACTTGGCTCGTCGAATGCGTCGACCTACATGCACCTCGTGCGTTCACGCGCCGGTCTCGACGACATTGCTGTCACTCAGCAGAACATAATGGACGAACGCGCCCGCGAACTCGCCTTCGAAGGACACCGCTACTGGGACCTTCTCCGTCAGGGTGTCGATGTCGCTGCTGATGCTATTGCCGCAAGCTCCGCCAAAGTCTTCAACGGAGGTGTGGAATCAACCGTTTCCTACGACCGCTCGCTCATCATCGCCACCAAGGGTCTCAGCCAGATTCCCGAGGATCAGATTACACTTTCCAACGGTGTGCTTAAGCAGAATCCGGGTTGGACAAGATAACACGGCGACCGGACTGATGGCCATATCAATATTCTTAAATAATTAGAATATAGAGCGCTATGATAATTTTTGCAGGAAAACCGCGTTATGTAATGGCACACACCATCCATACGGTACTAAACATTACATATCTGAAAACGCACCCTGCAGACCTCACTGCCGACTCTACGGCGATATTGCCATCTTAATTCCGGTCCATTAAACAATTTATCAAAAATCTCTCTTATCAGATTTTTTAACAATGAAAAAACATTTTAAATATCTATTTTCGTTGTCATTGAGCGCGGTGGTAATGCTGACAGGCGCTACCTCTTGCACGCCTGACGACCACGAACTCTCAGCCCCGGTTGTCTCGTCCGATGAACTTGTCGAGGGTATAGCCTTCTCGGTAACTCCTGACGCTTCCGACCCGAACACCATCCATCTCAAATCGCTTGTCAAGGGTGCAACTCCCGTCTGGAAGACTCCCAACGGTCTTTCGCAGAACGCGGAGCTCGACCTTCAGTTCCCCTTCGCCGGTGACTATGAGCTTACCTTCGGCGTGATGACCAAGGCCGGAACCGTATGGGGCGAACCCTACGTCATCAACGTCACTTCCAACAACTTCGCCATGCTTTCCGACCCCATCTGGACAAACCTCGCAGGCGGTGTCGACGAGAACGGTCAGGGCAATCCCAAGAAGTGGGTTCCCTGCAACAACAACTATGGCATCGGTGGTTGCTCGGCTCCTGTGATGTACATGAGTCCCGACGACTATCCCGACCCCGTTTTCGGCTACGGCAACTGGCTTCCTAACTGGGACCCCGGTTTCCAGTCATGGCTTATTCCGGCCGATGACCCCTACATGGATTCCTACATGACCCTCTCTCTTGACCCCGTCAAAGGTTGCGTCGTGGAGATGATGCGCAAATCCGATTCCGGTGAGGAGAAAATCACAGGCAACTTCAACCTCAATGTTTCTGATCCGAAACATCCGATGATCACCTTCCTCAACGGTGCTTATTCGCTCCACAATGTCGCTATGGACGGAACTTGCTCCAACTACACCAACGACATCCGCATCATCGAGTGTACACCCTACCTCCTCCAGATTGCAACAATGCGTACAAACGACGAAGGTCCCTGGTGGCTCGTCTGGAACTTCATTTCCGAAGATTTGAAGAACGACCCCTCGATTCTCCCCTCGGAAGGTCCCGATTTGGTTGAAACCTATCCCGTCGTTGAGCCTGAATATGCCGACCTCGCCACAGAACTCTTCACCATCTCCGGCGACAATGCTTCCTACATCGCTACTCAGACCACCTTCCTGCTCGATGAGGAGACCCCCTACGACCTTATGTGGTGGAATCCCGCTGCCGGTGCATGGGAGTGGATCAACGGCTACGGCTCTTCTTGGGCTCCCGCCTACGATGCCGCAGGTGATTTCGCCCTCACACTCAACAAGAATGGTAAGGCTGAACTTGAAAATGCCGAAGGCGGTGCTTCGACCACATTTACAATCGAAGGCAACAAGATTGTCTTCGCCGATGAAATCACCCTCCTTTCTTCCGGCGACGTGGCCGTCAAGGGCAAGGAATTTATGGTGATGAAGTGTTCGGCTGACGACAATGAGGTTGTGTTCGGTATCCCTGTCGAGAAGGATGCCACCGGTGCAGCCAACAAGTATCTCTGCGCCAAGATGACCATCAAGCCCATCTCCGGCGGTCAGACAGGCCCGACAGTGCTTAAGGTCAACAATGACAATATCCCTGCCAACAACCTCTTCTATCTCAATGATGACAAGTATATCCGCGTCATGCTCTACAATCCCTGGGCAGGCAAGGAGGACAGCGCTTTTGCCGTTGACCCCACTATGCTCAAGCTCAAGAAGAACCAGACCATCACGGTGAAGTTCACAATCACCGGTATTGACTGGACCTCCACTCCCAAGGCTGTCATCTGCGCGCAGAATGCCAACACCTACGGATGGGATGCAGCGGCCTACTCGGCTTCTCCCTTCGTGAAGGATCTCAACACCTCCGGCGAGACTGAGCTGACTTTCACCAACGAGACCGGTTCGACCTACAATTTCTACGGCAACGATGCCATTGAAATCTCTATTGACATGGACGGCACTGCATCAAGCACCGACCTCACCAACGCGGTTGTCAATATCACATCTGTTACAATCGAGTAATCACAACTCCAACCTTATCACAGAAAATGAAGACAAAAATATTTTTATTCATGTCGTTGTTCATGGGGCTGATTCTCGCCTCATGTAACGATGACGATGACTACACAATAATCAATACCCCGATTCTCACCGAGGATTCCGTAGTCACCGGTTCGGCTGATGTCACTGCCACCACAGCCATCCTCCACGGTACTGTCGACGGCATTCAGAACTCCTCAGCCTCCTCCTATACCCTTGGTTTCCGCTACGGCTTCTCCGAGAACTCTCTGACCGAGACAGTTTCGGCTGTCCTCGACGGCACTGCTCTCACCGGTGAGCTCACCGGTCTCACCGAGAACACTGTCCTCTACTATCAGGCTTTCGTCACTCTTCAGGGCAAGGTGACCTTCTCCGGCGACGTGAAGAGCCTTGTGACAACCAACACCGTGGTTTCCACGGTCGCTCCCACTGCCGTCACCGCCCAGAGTGCTACTCTCGGCGGTAGTGCAAGCGGTGCTCCTGCCGATGCTGTTTTTGGTGTCGTCATCGCAGCAGTTCCTGACGAGGAGGCTGTCCGTGCCGGTCTCATCGTTCCTGCCGAGGGAGGAGCATCTTCCTTCTCTCTTGACTGTGCAGGACTTGCTCCCAACACCAACTACTACTATGCCGCCTACGCCGACCTCGGCAGCGGTATCGTCTATGGTAATATCGAGCAGTTCACAACTTCCGGCGTGAATATCGACCTCGACAATGATCTCGTTGACCTCGGTCTCTCCGTCAAGTGGGCGCGTTTCAATGTCGGTGCGGTTGCCGAGAGTGATTTCGGCGGACGTTTCGGCTATGGCGACAAGTCAGGTGTCAGCAACTCCATCAATATGTCGGACTATGCTTCGGGCGACATCTACCGTACTGCCAACGACGTTGCCAACAGTGCTTGGAGCGGTTCCGTAACCCTCCCGACTGCGGCTGATTTCGAAGAGCTCTTCGCTCTCTGTTCAAAGGAATGGACAGTTGTCGACGGCGTTTCCGGCTACCGTCTCACCGGTCCCAACGGCAACTCTATCTTCCTTCCCGCTGCCGGTTCGCGTACAATCAACTCCGTTGAGAACGCCGGACTTGCAGGCGAATACGCCACCGGTTCAATCAATCCCACCAACGGTGAGTTTGCAATCTCTTTCCGCTTCGATGCCTCCGGCTCTTCACGCACGACCACTCCTCTCTATCAGGCTCTTTCAATCCGTCCCGTCTCCACCGCCCGCAATGTCGCCTTCGACAAGGAGCTTCTCTTCAAGACTTGGGAGATTGACTACAATGACGGAAAATGCGTGATGTTCAACGGTCCCGTATGGTTCTATGGAACTGACGACTCTTGGCGCACCGTCTCTAACGGTGAGCCCGTTGTAGGTGACTCATGGCTTTGGGATGCCGACGCGTCCAACACCTGGGCCTTCGGTGATTGCACCGGCTACATGACCTTCAACTCCGATGGTACTGTGGTTGTCAAGAACCAGAACGGTGAGGAAAAGACCGGCAAATATACCATCGACGAGGCCAACAAGACCATCACGGCCGACATCGACCTCCTTGCTCCCGACAACTTCGTTTCGCCTATGATTGAAAACCGCAAGTCGTCCATCAAGATTCTCGCCCTCAACGCCGATAAACTTCAGCTCGGCTACTACCGCGACTCCGAACCTGCCACCCTTTCGGTCAACATGATTCCGAAGTCGAAGAAATATGGTTTCGCTGTCAACCTTCTCTGTGTCGGTGGCGACTGGAACGGTACATGGGGTAGCGAGATGGCTTCCCTTATGCCTGCTGACCTTGACGGTATCCACACATTCACCTACGAAGGCTCCTGCAATGCTGCGATGGTCTTCACTCTTGACATTGCCGGTCTCCGTGCCGCCTATCCCGAGGCTATTGTTTCCATCAAGGAGATTCGTTGCGACGGTCAGGCAATAAAGTTCGATGCCAACAAGTTCTTCTATGGCGACATTGAGAACAACGGCAACTTCCGTGTCGAACTCTTCAACATTTGGGGCAAGGGTTCTGTCGGCGGTAAGGTCGATTCTCCCTTCAGCGCTGTCACTTCCGATACCGATCCGGCTTTTGCCTTCGCATCTAAAGTTGAGTTTGACTGCGTGATTCTCACTCAGCCCCGCTTCACTCCGACATGGATCACCATCACTCCCTCCTGGGCCGGTGACTGGGCCTACACTCAGGGTGCATCCTTCGGCATCGTTGTCGATGAGAATTCCAAGCTCGCTTTCGACAATCCTGCTTTCGACATCACTCTCAACAACACCGCCGGACTTGACTACAACGCCGGTTCAATCATGACCTTCGCTCAGGTGGACAACCTCTACAACTACTTCCCGCAGACTCATTCCACCCTTGATGCTCTCTATCTCGACGGCACAAGTGTGTCATTCGATTCCTCAAAGGTCATCGATGCTATGGACGGAGCTGCTTATCGTCTGGAACTGTGGAACCAGTATGGAACCACTGCCAATTCCGGATGTGCTTTCGGTCAGGCTGTCGACGGTACTGTGGCCGGTCTTGCGTTCTCGCAGTCAATGCGTGCGCAGTTCACTTTCCGCAGTCTCTTCTCTGCTGTTGAATGGTAAACTATAAATAATTGTAGGGCCTGCGTTTGCAGTTTTCGGTTCTCTTGGCCGGATTGCAGGCACAGGCCCTCTTTCATAACCTCCAAAAAATCTTATCTCTGTTCAATCAATGAAAATACTTAATTCTGTTTTTGCATCAGTGTTGCTGTTGGGAGTTTGCGGTTTTGCAACTTCCTGCAACGATGATGATGACGTTTCCAACATTGAATTTGTATCCGGTGATTTTGTAGTCAGCAAGAGTGCAATGGCTCTTGCCGGCACTCAGCCACAGACATTGACCATCAAATCGCCTGTTACTCCCGTAGTGACTTCCGATGCCGCATGGCTCCGTGTGAGCGAAATCGAGCGCTCGGTTTCCGCTTCTATCTATACTTGCGTGGTGTCTGCTGATGAGAATTCTGCCTATGAACCGCGCACTGCCACTCTTACTGTAAAGGCCGGCAATGAGACAAAGACTGTCGCTGTCACCCAATACGGTGCCGAGACGGTGCAGCTCGTTTCCGTTTCCCCCTCTGAAACTCTCGACGAGTATGGCGGCACTCTTACCGTCACCTACTCTGCGACCGGCGATGTCAATGTGACCGCTCCGCAGTGGCTATCGACCGTCACCTCCCGTTCGCTCGAAACCAATAGCGTGGAGTTCCGCTACTCCGCCAATTACAGCGGTGAGGCCCGTGGTGGCGACATCGTCATCGCTCTTGCCTCTAATCCCTCCATTTCGGTCGTAGTGACCGTCTCGCAGGCCAATGCCGAGGCTTCCAATATGAACAGCACTGCCAAGGAACTTGCTGCAAAGATGTTTGCCGGTGTCAATATCGGCAACACAATGGAGCCGCCGTCCGGCGAAGGAACATGGGGCGCTGCGAAAGTCACTCAGGAATATGTCCGTGGCCTCAAGCAACTTGGCTTCAACGCTGTCCGCGTCCCCTGCGCATGGGATAGCCATGTCAGCGACGCTTCGACCAACACTATTGATCCCGCATGGCTCGACCGCGTGGATGAAGTTGTTGGCTATATCGTCGGTGAGGATATGTATGCTATCGTCAATATCCATTGGGATGGCGGTTGGCTTGAGGAATCATGTGTGAAAGGCTACGATGCCGCTGTCGACAAGAAGCAGCGCGACTACTGGACTCAGATAGCTTCCAAACTCAACCACTATGACGAGCATCTCCTCTTCGCAGGTATGAACGAACCCGGTCAGCAGGACCAGGGTGGTGTCAACAATACTTCGATTGATGCCATCAAGGCTTATCAGCAGACCTTCGTGGATGCCGTCCGCGCTACCGGTGGCAACAACTCCACCCGCTGCCTCATCCATCAGACCCCCTACACCAATATCGACAAGGGCGTAAGTTCCAACTACTCCCTCCCCAACGATGCCGTCAAGGACCGCGCGCTCGTCGAAGTCCATTTCTATGACCCCTCCGACTTCACCCTCATGGGTAAGGACGGTGAGTGGGGTGCAGGTTCAAAGGTGAAATTCTACTGGGGCGCCGCCAACCACATCGCCGGTTCTGACCGCAACTGCACTTGGGGCGAGGAAAGCTATGTCGATGCCCAGTTCAAGAAGATGCAGGATGCCTATGTTGCCAAGGGCGTTCCGGTGATTGTGGGTGAATACTGTGCTGAGATCCGTTCCACATCCTCCTTCTCCGACCTCGATGTAGATGCTTGGAAGGCAAGCCGTGCATACTGGACCGAATACATCACCCGCTCGGCAAAGAACCACGGCTGTGTACCCTTCTATTGGGAAACCGGCTCTG
Organism: uncultured Duncaniella sp.; assembly: GCF_910577345.1. Taxonomy (GTDB): domain Bacteria; phylum Bacteroidota; class Bacteroidia; order Bacteroidales; family Muribaculaceae; genus Duncaniella. The sequence goes on along the minus strand of NZ_CAJTMT010000019.1, from coordinate 33,510 downwards.
ACATCAACCGCGCCAACGGTACATCCAAAAACGCCTACGTCCTCGAATCCCTCTTCAAAGGCGCAACCGAAGGCAAATATCCCTTCTAATCCCAAATAACCCTTCCATGCTCACAAAAAAGCCAGGAAGGGTACATAAAGACAGAAGGTCAGAAGAAACATAAGTTTTTATTTTTAATTTTCTAAGCGAAAATAACTTATGTCACGTCACTTCTGACCTTCTGTCTTTATGTACCTTTCCAACCGTTGGTTATGTACCTTTCCGGCCCTTGGTTATGCTGAGGTAATCTTTATTTCAAGGATTGGAGCAGTTCTTTGGTTGCGGGGTCGCTCGGGCGGGTTGCCTTATAGGTGTGGAGAGTTCCGTCAGGACCGTAAATCATGAAGTGCGGGATACCGCGCACATTCAGTCGCTTCGGCAGATTCTCGTCACTGTTCCAGAGCTGATTACCATGCAGTTTGAGCTGTTCCGCCTTTTTGAGCCACGGAGCCTTGGTCGAATCGATTGAAATCGACACAAATTCCACGTTCGATCCTTCCATATCCTTTTCGAGCTGTTGTAGATAGGGGACTTCCCTCACACACGGGCCACACCATGAAGCCCAGAGGTCAACATAGACATATTTTCCTTTGAACTTGCTGAAATCGACAGGATTTCCCTGCATGTCAACCAAACTGACCTCAGGGAAAGGCGCTCCGGTCACTGTCGCACGGCGCGCACGGAAAGTGTCGAGATAGCTTTCGGGCAGACCATACTTTTCAGTCATGGCTTTCAGACGTTCCTCGCCCGATTTGAAATCATTCTTGTAGTCAAACGATGTCAGGAATGAGTCGATGAGCGAAGCCGTGGTGTTCTTCCTGATTTCGGGTGTCTTGTAGTTGCTGTAGAGGGCCTCAAGACGCTCCTCTACAGTCCCCTTGGGAAGCGATGACATGATAATCTGTGCCGACGAGGGGAAAGATGCAGCCATCGGAGTGTCGAGCACGGTAGATGCTTCCGGCAGAAGGTCGGAAAGCTGGAATTCAATCACCCTGTCCTTCTGGCTTGCCAGATAGAGTGCAAGCGAATAGGCATCCGAGGCTGAGGTGTAGGCCCACAGTCTGATGAAATCCTCGACCTGCTGCGGGATAGTGTTGCTCTTTACGATGGAGTCGGCATCAGTCATGAAGCTTGCGAGAATCTCCTTCACCTGGGCATCGGTCAGTTCGTCCATCCTGCTTCCGAGCGCGATTGCCTTTCCGGTCAGGGCTTTCGAATATGCTTCAAGTGCGCGGTTTGCACCGTCGTTGAGCGTTGTCGAGGTCGTGAAATCGTCGCCTATTGAAAACTCGAAGCTCTCGCTTGTTTTTCCCGACGGGACATAGATAGGCATGGAGCTTTGGGCCGATGATGTCGAGCAGAAGATGTAGTAGATTCCGTCGGGGTTGACTCCGACAGAGCCTTTCAAGCCTCCGGCCGGTGTCGCTTGCAGTTCTGCGATGTCGTCCTGAGTCTGAGCGTTGACAGGCTTGACGTAGACCTTCATGCCCTCATATTTTGCCTCTGACGGGAACGTGACGTTCATGTAGAGCGTCTGCGCCCCGGCCTGAAGGCCGAGGCATACGACTGCCGGAAATATAAGATTGGAGAATTTCATTGTTTATCAGTTTGCGATTCGTGGTTTGTACATGATTGATGTGATTCGGTCAGCGCAATTCTTGTAGCTTGCTTTGGGGCTTGGGTTCGGATTGTCGGTGCGCACATCGCGGACATCATAGATGTAGACGTTGCCGCGTCCGGTCGACTTGTCGGCGGTTGCCACGAGAAGTTCCTCACCGTTTGTGATGGTGTGGATGTCCATGAATGTCAGCTCCTCGCCTGCCGGGATGTTGATGGCAGCTTTTTCTTTCGACGGAAGTTGCATGGTTCCGCCGTCGGCGAGCATCACATAGATGTTGTTGTCACACGGATAATATGTGCGGTGATATGTCTGCGATGTGACTATGCGCGCCTCGGTATCGGGAATCGCAGTGCTTGCGTCAACCGCGATTTTGCCGCGCGAGTGGATGTCGAGGTTGAATGAGTAGCCACCGAAACCGGTGAGCGTGGTTGCGAAGTAATTGCCGTTCGATTTGTTGCGGCTGATGATACATCCCGGATAGGTCGTGCCCGAACTGTTGGGGATACCGTCGCCGAGGAAGGCGCAGACAAGCTCCTCGTTGTTGAACAGCGTGTTGCCGTCGGCATCCTTCAGCTCTTGTGTCGATGTCCAGCCGTAGTAGGTCTTTTCTTCTACGGCAAGGGGTGAGCGGTTGATGAAAAAGTTGTAGTGGGTCTGATTCTCACCGACCATGAGTGTGTTTTTGCAGACATAGTCGAAGAAATGATCCTTCCACTCGCTGTCCTCATATCCGAACATGTAGTCGCTGTTGAGGCTGAGATACCTCCTCTGTTTCATGTCCATCACGAGGGGATTTGTGTTTCTAAGCATGAAATCATCACCCTTGAATCCGGGCATCACCTCCTCATAGTTGATTTCCGACGACAGCACGAAGGTGTTTGGGTCGATATAGAGTCCTTCGTTTTCTGTCACAATGACAAGGCGGTTGACAGGTGACACTGTGTTTCCTGTCCACGCATACCACTGGATAATCATTGAGCCGCAGAGTTTCGACTTGCCTATGTTGCTGTTGACGCGCTGAAGGCAGTTCTCCATCAGTGTCTGAGGCAGTCCCTCCTCGATTTCCTCGCGTGTGAGGTCCTTGATGAAGGCGAGGTTTCCTTCGCCGGCATTGTTGTTGGAGACGATGAGATAGCCCTGCTCGAAGGTGCGGTTGATGCTGATGGCATAGTCCTGCACGATGCCCACGGTGCCGTCTGTCACCGTCAGATGTGCGTAGTAGCTACCACCCTGCGGAAAGAAGTAGGTGAGGGTCTTTTCATTGCTGACAACTTCAAGCGGGCCCTTCAGTCCGTCGATATATGTGCCGACGCTCCATTCATACTGCAGCTCCCCGGTGCCGTCATACCTGACATCAGGGGTCAGTACACAGTTGTCGCCGTAGTTGAAATTGTAGACCGGCATATCGTCATTCTCGGGGACGACCACCGACAGTGCCGGCAGTGCTCCTCCTCCGTATGAGCTGTTGTCGTCCGTGCAGGAGATGGCTGCCGTCCCGAGGACTGCTGCCACCATAGCAGGAAGTATATATCTGATATTCATTTTCTTGTCGTTTGCGTTATGTTTCGATTATGTGTCTTTACCATCCGGGATTGTTCTGCCATTCGAGTTCGGGATGGTCACGGTAAAGAGGAATGCAGACATAGTTTCTGAGGAAGCTGTCGTAGAATGCGAACGGGCCTCCGACATTTCCTGCATTGACGAAATAGTCGCCGTATCTCTCAATCATCTCATTGTAGAGGTTGATGTCGGCCTTCGGAGCATACTCATAGAAATACTGGAAGAAGAGCTGTGCATTCTCAAACGAATAGACCGGTATCGGAGACCATGTCAGCCACCAGCCTGGACGGGTTTCCGGGCGGATGTCGGAATATGTGATTGTGATTGAGTTTTCGCCGACCGATTTCAGGTCATCGTTCTCGCCGATGGTCAGCATGACGCGCTTGCTCATTTCCTGAATTTCGGGGTCGAGGTCGCGGATGAGGTTGATTTGGACCTTTCCTTTGACTTCGTTGGCGGGAATGATATTGTTGGTGATGGTGTAGTTGACACCCTCCTTCATGGTGGTGCTGTCAGCGACCGCCACGATTTCGATGGTGCGGTCATGGTCCTTGGGCATACCCATGAGTGTCACCGGAATTTCGATTGTGTGGGTTGTGGCAATGTCGAAGTTGAAGGCATATTCAATCTTGTCGACAAGCTCGTTTCGGTCATTGCGGTAGGCGAAAAACACCGAGTCCTTCTGCGTAGTGTCGTAGAGCATGTAGTCCTCTTCGGTGCAGGAGCCAGCAGCCATGAGAATCACTGCGCCCAACGCTATATTTATTGTCTTTTTCAGATTTATCATGTTGTCAGGATGTTTTTGTGGATTTTTTCTACTTTGTTTCATCCGTGCGGTAGTCGAATTCTTCCTGCGGAATCGGAAGCACATAGATGTCGTCGTTGCCGGGAATCACACGGGTTTCGGCGTTGGACTGGATGTCGGCGTTAAGGCGCTTCATGTTGAACCAGTGCTGTCCCTCGCAGAACATCTCCTTGTGATATTCGTTGAAGATGCGGTTTGCCGTCAGCGTCTCGTTGGAACGGAGTGAGGGGAGACCGCGCGAGTTGATTTCGGTGTTGAAATATTCAAGTGCCTTGGCATAGTTGCTTTCGAGAAGTGCGTCGGCTGCAATCAGATACATCTCCGAGCTGTGGATGAGCGAGATGCCCGAGAGGAGGTCGGCGCGCGGGTTTTCGCCTTTTGTATTCTCGATGGTCAGATAGTCGACCATCTTCAGGCATTTGCCGTAGGTGCTCTGGCGGAAGTGGGTCTTGCGGTAATCCTGCATGGTCGCGTCGACGTCGAGCTGATAGAGCGCCGTCCAGGGGAGGAGGTGGCTCGAACCGCTGATGTCGTCGTAGGGTTCGTATGTCTTGTATGACTCGAAGTCATAGAGATACGACTTGGCGAATTCCATGTACTGTGTGGAGTAGAGACCGAAGATGGTTTCCTTCGGCGAGAGCACGCCTGCGAGGTAGTTCTGGACTTCGGTGACATCAACCAGGGGGAATCTATTGCTGTTGATGACGGCTTCGGCATACTCGGCTGCCTTGGCGTTGTTGCCGACATACCAGTAGACACGCGCAAGGAGTGCCTGAACGGCATAGAGGTTCAGGTGGTTCTCGCGCCAGCAGTTGAAACGGTCATACTCCTCGTTGTTTCTGGGATAGACCATAGTCTCGCCGTCCTTCATAAGCACTTCGGCTTCAGTGAGGTCGTCGATGATGAATTGCTCGCATTCCCCTACGGTCGAGAAGGGTTTCACCGAGAAATTGTAGGTCTTGACGTAGGGGATGCCGCGCTTCGAGGGGTCGGTCGGCGCGAAGAGGCGCAGAAGGTCGAAGTGGAGCATGGCTCTCGCCGCAAGCATCTCGCCTTTATACATGTTGTAGAGCGGAAGTGCGTCGGGCGATTTCTTTTCGAGGTTCTGGAGCACGTTGTTGGCGTAGCCGATAGCCTCGTATGCTCTTGTCCACACGCTTTTCAGACGGTCGCGGGTTGTGGAGTTTGTCGTGTAGTCGTATGTTGAGAAGTCCTTGCCGGATGTTGACTTGCATTCGAAATTCTGGCAGAGGAGTTCGGGAATGCCCCACACCATCTCCATGCCGTAGACCGAATTGGAGGCCATTGCGCCGTAGACTCCGTAGATAGCGTCCTCGAAACCTTTCGAACTGTCGAAAAGGTCATCCTCGACCTTCTCGCCTTTCGGATGGACGTCAAGGAAATCGCTGCAGGAGGTTGCCATGAGTGCCGCGACGGCCATGATGGCAAGATATATTTTTTTCATTGTAGCGTCAAAAAAAGTAATTGATAGTGTCTTTGGAAAAGTTTAGAATGTCACGCTGAGCGAGAAGTTCACGCTGCGGCTGTAGGGGTAGGAGGTTCCGCGCTCGTATTTCGCGCTTGTGATGCGGAAGAGGTCTTCGGCACCTGCGCTGAGGTAGAGGCGCTGCAGACCGAGGGGTTTGATCATCGGCTGCGGGAAGTTGTATTGCAGCATCACGCTTGAGAGCCACAGCTCGTTGTCCTTTTCGATGAATCGGTCGGTGTAGGCGTAGGTGATGATGTCTGTTTCGTCGTCAAGAAGGTTGATGGCGAGATAGGGGACACGGTCGCCCGGCTGCTTCCAACGTTCGCTGAAGGCGCGCACGTCGACGTTGCCGCGCGGGTTGATGTTCTCGACCTTGGCCATACGGGTGGCGTTATACATCTTGCCTCCGAAGCGGTACGAGAAGTTGAGGTTGAGCGAGAGGTTTTTCCATGTGAGGAGCGACGAGAATGTTCCCTGAATCTTGGGATTGGTGTCGCCGCAGCCCACCTGGTCGTCAGTATCGTAGTCAAAGGTGTATGTGCCGTCCTTCTTGATGAAGATTTCCTGACCGGAGGCCGGGTCGATGCCTGCCGAGCGGACTGCATAGATTGTGGTCGGTGATTCGCCTTCGTGATACTGGATGCGGGGCGAGGTCTCGGTGTTTTTGTCGGCGTTCGCCTCGTTTTTGCGCTTGAGCGCGTCGGAGATTTCGAGGATGGTGGTCTTGGAGTGGAGACCGTTGGCCGAAAGTGTCCAGCCCCAGTCGCGGGTCTGGAGCACCTTGCCCCAGAGCGAGAATTCAAGACCGTAGCTTTCCTGGCTTCCGAAGTTGTTTTTGACCGATGTCGCGCCCGACGACGGCGGGAGGCTCACGTCGATGAGCATGTCGTCAGTGTTCTCGCGGTAGTAGTCGAGGTTGATGTTGAATCTGTCGCCGAAGAGCGATGAGGTCAGACCGATGTTGAATTTCTTGGTGGTCTGCCATGTGAGGTCGGGGTTCGCCATGCTGATGGGGACAGCGCCGACACCTGCGTAGTGGAGATAGTTAATCGAGTAGAAGTAGGTCGACATTGCCTGATAGGAGTCGAACTTCACGCTACCGGTGTAACCGTAGCTGCCACGGACGCGGAGGAGGTCAACCCATCCGAGGTCGCGCATGAAGCTCTCGTTGTGGAGGTTATAGCCGAGACCGGCCGACCAGAAGGGGGCGGTGCGCTTGTCGGCTCCGAATTTCGACGAGCCTGACAGACGGTAGCTGCCGTCGACGACGTAGCGGTTCTTCCAGATGAAGTTGGCTGCGGCGAATCCACCGATGCTTGTCGAGAGGTCCTCACCACCGCTTGGGAGCTGGTTCGACGAGTAGGTCGAGGCGTAGGAGATGTCGTTGAGGTCGTCCGAGAGGAATCCGCTGCCGGTGAGGTAGCTGCTGGTCGACTTGTTGCGCTTCACTTCCCAACCGAGGTTGAGGGTGAACATGGTGCCCTGCTTGTCGAAGCTGTGAATCCAGTTACCGATGATTTTACCGCTCCAGTTGTCAGTTCCGAGGTTTCCGAGTGTGTAGGTTCCTCGCTGGTTGAGGGCAGTGGTTTCGGGAAAGTAGTTGGAGTCGGGTGATTTGAACACGTCGCTGCGGCCTGTCGAGGTCGAGTAGGCTCCCTGTGCGGTGATGTAGAGGTTCGGCTTGAAGTTGTAGCGCACGTCGAGCGAGACGTTCTGTGTCCTCGTGTTTGTCTTGTTGAAACTGCTCAGTGAAGCTTCATAGAGCGGGTTGCTGTAGCTGTAGCTGAGAGTCTTGCGGAGGTTGCCGTGCATGTCGTAGGGCGATTCGTAGGGGTTGGCGGTGATGTAGTCGTCAAACGAACCGTAGGGCGACGTGTCGGTCTGGAGATTGGTATGGTCAGCGCGCAGGGTCACGATGAGTTTGTCCTGCACACGGTAGCTGAGGTAGATGTCGAATCCGTAGCGGTTACGTCCGTCACCCTTCATCACACCGTTCACGCTTGAATAGTCAGCCGTGAAGTTGTAGTCGAGGCTTGAACCGCGGCCCGACACTGAGAGCGAGTGGGTGTGGGAGAAACTGTTGCGCACAGGCTTTGAGAGCCAGTCGATGTCGGTTCCGCCATTGATGATGGCGAGTTTGTCGAAATAGCTCTGGTCGAGCTCGCCGGATGTGCTCTTGTAGAGACCTGCGAGGCGTTCGAGTTCGAGTTTCTGGCGGGCGTTGCAGAGGTCATAGCTGCTGAGGTCGGCAAAGCTTGCCTGCGGAGTGAAGGTGTAACGCACGCGCACGGGTGCCTGCGTGACGCGCTTGCGTTCAATGATGATAACGCCGTTGGCAGCGTTTTCACCGTAGAGTGCCGTTGCCGAAGCATCCTTGAGGATGTCGACGCGCTCGATGTCCTGGATGTTCATGTCGTAGAGGGCCTGAAGGGTACTCTCGACACCGTCGATGACAATGAGGGGCGAGTTGAGGCCGACTTCATTGTCCGTCGCAAGCGATGTGGTGCTTCGGATGACGAGGTCGGGAATGTTGTTGGGGTTTGAACCCATTGCATTGTTCTGGGTGATGTTGATACCCGCGTCGAGTGTGCTGATGGCCTGAAGAATATTGGTCGGGGAGACGCTCAGAAGCTCGTCGCCCGAAAGGCTTTTTGCAGCACCGGTGTAGGTGTTCTTTTTGCGTGTGAAGTAGCCGTTGACAACCACTTCGTCCATCTTTTCAGCATCTTCGGCCATGACGACTTCCATTGACTTCCCGAAGACCGGGGCCAATTCCTGAGGGGCATAACCGATGTAGGAAAATTTCAGCTTTGTTCCGGCAGGAACTTTGATTGTGAATTCTCCGTCAAGGTTTGTAGAGGTGCCGGTGACCATTTTGCCGCCTTTCATGACTGCAACAGTGACTCCGGGCATCGGCAGGTGCTCCGTTTCATCGAGAACGACACCGCTGACGGTGCCTCCGTTGGAGCTTTGTGCGGATGCTGTCCCGACTGCGATAAACATGCAGCCCAGCCAGAGGGCAAGCATCGTTATCAACCGTCGTGACCCGCTGAGGGAAACGTTACTTACTTTCATTGCACAGTAATAAAATAATGATTGGAAAAATATCGGATTGTAATATATTTTAACTTAAAGTGAATCTTAACTTACGGATTCACACAATTTGCTATGAAACCCCAAACTTACTTAATATATTTTAAATCCCAAACTGATTTAGGTACTCTCTGTGAATTTATCGTAATTTTTAACAATTTATTTGCTTATTAATATATTGATAATAAATGGTATATGTGAAATTGTAATTTTTACAGTATTAACATGTTTTAACTACACTGTTTCCGCAAGAACCATGACTTGTGCATAATTGTTGTTAAAATATGTATGAAACCTCACGTTTGACCATGTATAGAAATATCATAAGAAAAATAGACGACTGGCGTTGCTCACGGCTTTCGCAACAGGCTTTTGTTTTCATTCTCGCAGCCGTTGTCGGACTGCTTGCGGGGACGGGAGCATTCGTCCTGAAGCGTCTTGTGGCCTTGATTTCCCGTCTTCTCACTTCCCATTTCCATTCCTCGTCCGCCAATTGGCCCCTGCTTTTCATTCCGGTCATAGGCATTGTCCTGACTGGAATTTTCTGCCGTTATATTGTCAAGGCGAAGCTTGCCAACGGAACGTCGCAGCTCATTCATGATTTGCGGAACAAGGTCTACCGTCTGAAAGCCCGAATTACCTTCACACCGATTATTGCAAGCTCCATCACGCTCGGTTTCGGTGGTTCGGCCGGTTCGGAAGGCCCGATTGCCTATACCGGTGCGGCTATCGGAAGCAATCTCGCGCGGCTCTTCCGCCTCACTCCCGGAATGATGAGGCTGATGGTGGGTTGCGGAGCGGGAGCCGGAATCGCCGGTATTTTCAAGTCGCCTCTCGGCGGCGCTCTTTTCACCCTTGAGGTTCTGCGTATGCCGATGACTACTTTCTCGGTCCTCGTTCTGCTCGTGACGGCCATCACGGCTGCCATGACCGCCTTTGTCCTTTCGGGTTGTACGCTCGACATCCCATTTGACCAGAGCATCGCCTTCGATGCGGGATTGATACCCTTTGTCGTTCTCCTCGGAGTGTTCTGCGGGGTCTATTCGCTTTACTATAGCTTTATAATGAAGAGGATTGCCTCGCTGATGCGGGCAATAGCCAATCCGTGGGTAAGGAATGTGGCGGGCGGTGCGTTGCTTGCGGTGCTTGTATTTCTTTTTCCCACTCTCTACGGTGAGGGATATGGCACAGTTGGCAAGGTTATCAACGGTAATTTCTCCTCGCTTCTGAACGACAGTCTCTTTTTTGCTGACGGCAGTGGGGCGTGGACCCTTATTCTCGTGGCGGGAGGGACTATGCTTGCCAAATGTTTTGCTACGTCGGCGACCAACAACAGCGGTGGTGTCAGTGGTAATTTCGCCCCTACGCTGTTTGCAGGCTGTATGGTCGGTTTCTTCTTTGCCTCGCTTCTCAACGAACTTTTCGGCCTCCAGCTTCCGGTGGGTCATTTCGCATTTTATGCGATGGCCGGAGTGATGGCCGGAGCGATACGCGCTCCGCTCATGGCCATATTCCTCACATGCGAGATGGGAGCGGCTTATTCCTATTTTCTCCCCTTGACCATCACGGCCGCCATATCATTTGGCATCGTCCGTCTCTTCACTGCCGACAGTTTCTTCTCCCATCACGCCGACCGCCCCAACGGCCTCCTCTCGCAAATCAACAAGCCCGATGACGCCAAATAGTTCCCGGCCGGCATCTGAAAAGCTGCGAAGTCCAAATGATGATTCCATCACCAGCTTAAATAAAAATAACAAAAGTGATGGGTAGTTATATAGCAGCAGCGATGTGATGGTAGCCCCGCCACGAGCGGACGGATGCGAGCGATGACCGAAGGTCAAAGCTCGTAGCCGTCCGCTCGTGGCGGGGTAGATGGATGATTTTGCATGGCGGGCGTCGAAGACGTCCTATAATATTCCCATGATGCGATTTATATTGGTTGTTAATCAGGAATAGATTAATAAGACATACCATCGGTGATTATTATCGGACATCTTCGATGCCCTTGGTGGGGAGGACATCCATGTACCCACACACCTTCGCGGTGACGCAATTTCGCCCTGCGGGCTTCATTGCGTCGCCGCTCGATGCGGGGCTAATACCGCATCGCTGCTGCTATATAACTACCCGTTTTTTTTATTTTTATTTAAGCTGGTGATGGAATCATCATTTGGACTTCGCAGCGTATCAGATGCCGTCCGGAGGTCGTGGTTTGCGTCTCGGCTTTCGTCTATGTATCCGTATTTGCGTCTTGGCTTTCGTCTATGTATCCGTATTTGCGTCTTTGACTTTCATCTCTGCATTTGCATATTTGCTCCTTGAAATTGTCTGTTTCTGGACTCCGATTCTCTATTGCACTATCCTTAATTCCAACTGTCCCTATCTCGCGATTCTCCTCCGTGCCATTTTGGAAATCACGATTTTTGTCCGCGCCATTCTCGCCATCGTGCTTCTTGGGCATATCTTTCCCTGCATCATCATTTCCGGTGGAGGTGCTGTCCGCACCGGCCATATCCTCTGTCGCGGGCTTGGATTTGGCTTTCATTGCACGGCGTTCTGCGGCGCGTGCACGGGCTTTGGCCGAACGCTCTATGGCCAGGTCTACCTCAAAACGCAGACAGGTGAACACAATCTGCATACACTCGTAGGCATAATGATTCCCCAACTTCTCCCCGGTCAGCATATAGCGCTCTATATGCGGCATCAGATGCTTCATCCACCCTGCACCATAGCCCAACTCATCCATGATTCTCTCGCCACGGATGCGTATTTTCTCGTAGAATGCCTTCGACACCGGAAATTTCCACTGACCTTTCTGCTGCTTCCCGGTGCATTGAGCGGTTGCCGAAGCTTGCTGATTCATATTCTTTCTGTGAAAAATGGCGAGAGGAGTAGTCATGGTATGGTTGTTTTTATGATGAATGTTGAAAAAACTGATTGATGATGCAAATATACAGCCCTGATTATCCCGAAAAGGTGCGATAATGCAAATGCACGGTGCTGAAATGTCGCGAAAAAGCCCCGTTAGGGCGTTAATTTTTGTAAAAACGGTTGGGACGGTTGATTTGCAGGGCGATTCTGCGTAATTTTGCAGGAATTTCGTCAGGAGCGCCCACAGGCCAATCCGTGACCATCGCTAATGCTCCCGACCATTCAGTCATAGTAACTTCAACTCTTATAAAATGTTAGATTTCATCACCTGGAACGCTGACCCCTTCCTTTTCCATATCGGAAACTTCGGACTACGTTGGTATAGCCTCGCCTTCATGGTGGGTTTCCTTGTCGGCTACGAAATCGAAGCGCGCATCTACAAGCATGAGGGCGCTCCCGAAAAATGGCTCAGCCTCCTGTTGCTCTGGACCATAGCCGGAACAATCATCGGCGCGCGTCTTGGCCATGTGTTCTTCTATCAGTGGGATGTCTACAAGCAGGACCCCATCAGCATCCTCTATGTCTGGGAGGGGGGACTTGCAAGCCACGGCGGCACCATAGGCATTATCCTCTGCGTGATTCTCTATTCGATATTCACCACCAAGCGCAGTCCGCTCTGGACATTTGACCGCCTTGTCATTCCCATCGCCCTTGTCGGCGGCTTCATCCGCCTCGGCAACCTCATGAATTCCGAGATTTTCGGCCACGCGACCGACCTCCCCTGGGGCTTCATGTTTGTCCGCTCAGCCGAGTGGCATCAGCTCTATTTCGGTCAGGCCTGTCACCCGACGCAGATTTATGAGGCTCTATGCTATTTCATTCTCTTCGGCATCCTGATGTGGATGTATTGGAAGAAGAATGCCGAGGAACGTCCCGGCCTGATATTCGGAGTGTTCTTCATCGGAATCTTCCTCCCGCGCTTCCTCATTGAATTCATCAAGAATCCTCAGGTGGCTTTCGAGGAGACCATGACGCTCAACATGGGCCAGTGGCTCAGTGTCCCCTTCATCCTCCTCGGAGTAGGGCTTATCATCTACGCCATGAGCCGTCCGCGTCAGCATATCACATTCCCCAACCGTTTCGCCGATGAGGAACCGGCAACGAAAAAAGGCCGTTGAGGCAACGGTGGATTGCTGAAAAATCACTAATTTTGCATCAAGAAAAAACCAATCAGAAATGATAGACAAGATAAATCAGCTTAAGGCTGAAATAGAGGCTCTTGAAGCCAAGACTCCGCAGGATGTGGAGGCACTCCGCATCAAATATCTCAGCAAGAAGGGTGCAGTGTCGGAACTCATGGCAGATTTCCGCAATGTGGCTCCCGAGCAGAAACGTGAACTCGGACAGAAGCTCAACGAGCTTAAAAACCTTGCTACAGAGAAGCTTGCAGCTCTCCGCGAGGCCCTCGAAAGCGTCGACACCGGCGCTGCCGAGCTCGATCTCAGCCGCACAGCCGCTCCCATGCCCCTCGGCACACGTCATCCGCTCTCGCTTGTGAAAAACGAGATTGTCTCAATCTTCTCCCGCCTTGGCTTCACCATTGCCGAAGGTCCTGAGATTGAGGATGACTGGCATGTGTTCTCGTCGCTCAACTTCGCTGAGGACCACCCCGCGCGCGACATGCAGGACACTTTCTTCATCCAGCGTAACCCCGACGTGCTTCTCCGCACCCACACTTCATCGGTGCAGAGCCGCGTGATGGAGAAGACACAGCCGCCGATCCGTATCATCTGCCCGGGACGCGTCTACCGCAACGAGGCTATCTCGGCACGCGCACACTGCTTCTTCCATCAGGTTGAGGCGCTCTATGTCGACAAGAACGTTTCGTTTGCCGACCTTCGTCAGACCCTTCTCTACTTCGCTCAGGAAATGTTTGGTCCTGAGACCAAGATTCGTCTGCGTCCGAGCTACTTCCCCTTCACTGAACCCTCGGCTGAGATGGACATCTCCTGCAACCTCTGCGGTGGCAAGGGCTGCTCTTTCTGCAAGCACACCGGTTGGGTGGAAATCCTCGGTTGCGGCATGGTGGATCCCAACGTCCTCGAAGCCTGCGGCATAGACTCGAAGGAATACACCGGTTTCGCCCTCGGTATGGGTGTGGAGCGTATCACCAACCTCAAGTATCAGGTGAAGGACCTCCGCATGTTCTCCGAGAACGATGTCCGCTTCCTTGAGCAGTTCGAGGCCGCCCATTGATTTCATTCATGCAGTCCCCGCTGTCATAATTCTCTCCATAAACAAATAGAACAAGCTATAACCGTGACCGTTAAGGAACGCTACGCACGCGTGATTGAATGGTTCTCGGCTGCCATGCCGGTGGCTGAGACGGAACTCCACTACGAAAACCCCTATCAGTTGCTTGTGGCCGTGATTCTCTCGGCCCAATGCACTGACAAGCGGGTCAACATCATCACGCCTCCGCTCTTCGAGGCTTTTCCGACCCCCGAGGCGATGGCCAAGGCTTCGGTCGAGGAGATTTTCGAATATATCAAGAGCTGCTCCTATCCCAACAACAAGAGCAAGTCGCTCAGCGGGATGGCCAGGCGCTTAGTTGAGGAGTTCGGCGGAGAGGTCCCCTCGGATCTTGATGCTCTGATGAGCCTGCCGGGTGTCGGGCGCAAGACGGCCAATGTGATTCTGTCGGTTGTCTACAACCGTGCGACAATGGCGGTGGATACCCATGTGTTCCGCGTTAGTGAACGTATCGGCTTGACCACCAACAGCAAGACTCCCCTCGCTACGGAGAAGACACTCGTGAAGTATATTCCCGAGGAGCTTGTCCCGAAAGCCCATCACTGGCTCATTTTGCATGGCAGATATGTGTGCAAGGCGCGTCGGCCCGACTGTCTGAACTGCGGGCTGACCTCCGTGTGCCGCTACTATCAGAAGAATGGTTGAATCGACTTTTATTTTCATCATTGAAATCCTCGGGACGCTGGCTTTCGGAGTCAGCGGTGTCCGCCTTGCCGCCAAGAAGCATTTCGACTGGTTTGGCGCTTATACAATCGGAGTTATCACGGCTATCGGCGGAGGAACGCTGCGCGACATCCTGCTCGATATTCCCGTGTTCTGGATGCAGACATGGCTCTATCTTGCCGTGACCGGTGTGTCATTCCTGATAGTTGCCGTTTTCACAAGAATTCTGACGTCGGATTCTAAGTCGCTTTTCATGTTTGATGCCGTCGGTCTGACTCTCTTCGTCATCACTGGTATCCAGAAGACTCTCGCTGAGGGCTATCCCATGTGGGTGGCGATAATAATGGGTATGATTACGGGGTCTTTCGGCGGTATTCTCCGCGATGTGCTCATCAATGAGGAGCCTCTGTTTTTCCGCAAGGACATCTATGCTACCGCCTGTATCGGTGGCGGAGTTGTCTATTGGCTCACAGCCCTTCTCGGCGGTTCTGTGTGGGTGCAGCAGGCACTCTGTGTGGTGACCATCCTTTTCCTCCGTTGGGGCGCGCTGCGCTATGGCTGGCATCTCCCCGAAATGAAGGAACGCACCCTCTCCGAACTCCGCCAGAGCCGCAAATCCGACGGCCGTTCATATCATTGAGAATCGTCTATAGAGAATTGGTGGTCTATATTCGCATAAGCGGTGAAATCACCATTAGATCATAAGCCCGGCTATTGTCCGGAAGGCCGGACAGGCCGGACCTGTCGGACAAGTCAGACAAGTCAGACAAGTCCGACAGACAAGTCTGTTGAATGCAAATAAACTGCCCGCAGCCTGGTTTTCAGGTCTGCGGGCAGTTTATTTGGTAATTTTCGTGAGCGGGAATCATCCCGCTCACGAAAATGCGATGATATTCCGATTGAATAAGATTATATTCCGATTAATAATGCGGTGGTTTACTCTGCTGCGGCTGCGGAATCGGCGGCTGCTGCTGAGGCGGGAGCTGCGGCTGCGGAGTCGGCTGCGGGTTTGAGCCATTTGTCGAACCAGCGGAAGAAGAGACGCTGCCACATCACTGCGTTCTGGGGTTTGAGAATCCAGTGGTTTTCATCGGGGAAGATAAGCATCTCGGCAGGGATACCGCGGAGCTTGGCGGCGTTGAAGGCCATTTCGCCCTGAGATGAAAGGATGCGGTAGTCAAACTCACCGTGGGTAATCATGATGGGGGTGTCCCATTTGTCGACGAAGCGATGGGGCGACATTGCGAATGTGCGCTGAGCTGTCGGATTGTCCTTGCGCCAGAATGCGCCGTAGTCAGGAGCTGTGGTGACATCGGCGGGAGCCTTGTCAGCACCGCCACCCATATCCCAGTTGGCAAACCACATTTCCTCGGTTTCGAGATACTGGGCTTCCATGTTGAAGATACCTGCGTGGGCGAGGAAGGCGGCGAAACGCTTCTCGTGGTTACCGGCAAGCCAGTAGGTCGAGAAACCGCCATAGCTTGCGCCTGTGCAGCCGATGCGGGCGGGATCGATGAAGGAATTCTTCTTCATGTAGTCGACAGCAGCGAGGTAGTCACGCATGTTCTGTCCGGGGTAGTCGCCGGAAATCTGGGCGTTCCATTCTGTGCCGAAGCCGGGCAGACCGCGACGGTTGGGAGCAATCACGATATAGCCGTTTGCGGCCATGAGGGCGAGGTTCCAGCGGTAGCTCCAGAACTGGCTGACGGCCTGCTGCGGACCGCCCTGGCAGTAGAGAAGTGAGGGATATGTCTTGGTTGAGTCGAAATCCTGAGGATAGACGGCCCACACGAGCATTTCCTTACCGTCGGTGGTCGGAACCATGTTGCGCTCCACGCGGGGCATTTTGAGCGACGAGAGGAGCTCGGTGTTGACGTTGGAAATCTGCTTGACCTCACCTGCCTTAGCGATGCAGACCTCGTTGGGGGCGAGCATTGAGTGGCGGAGTGTCACGATTGATTCCTCGTCAAGCGGAGCGAGAGCTGCATAGTCACACTCTCCGTCGGCAACGACCTTGATTTCCTTGCTTGCGATGTCGAGCGAGAAAACGGGGATGTCGCCACCCTTGGCAGCGAGGAAGTAGAGTGACTTGCCGTTGGGATTCCAAGCGATTGCATCGGCGGTATAGTCCCAGTCAGAGGTCAGGTCGGTCTTCTCGCCTGAGGTGACATCCATGAGGAAGATGCGGTTCTTGTCGGCCTCATAGCCATCGCGCTCCATAGAGAGCCACGCTACATACTTACCGTCGGGCGAGTAGGAGGGGTTGGTGTCGTAGCCCATCATGCCTTCTGTGAGGTTGCGGGTGCTCTTGTCGGCAAGCGAGTAGAGATAGAGGTCGGAGTTGGTCGAGACGGCGTAGTCGCGGCCTGTCTTTTTGCGGGAAACATAGATGAGCGACTGACCGTCGGGTGCCCATGCGAACGATTCGATGCCTCCGAAGGGGAGCATGGGGGCTTCATACATGGGTTCGTCGGACATGATGTCCTCGACGTTGGTCACCTCGTTGCCGTCGAAATCACCGACGAAGGGGTGGGGAATTTCAGTCACCCAGTGGTCCCAGTGCTTATACATCATGTCGTCGATGACACGTCCTGTCGCTTCGGGGAGGTCGGGATAGAGGTCCTTGGCCTCGCGGGTGAACTTGATGGGCGAGATGAGGATGACTTTCTTCTCATCGGGTGAGAAGAGGAAGCCTTCGACGCCTTTTTCGAGCTTGCTGACCTGCTTGCGGCCGCTGCCGTCGGCGTTCATTACCCAAAGCTGGCTCTTGCCGTCGGCGTCAGCGTAGGTGAATGCAATCTGCTTGCCCTGGTTGATCCAGGTGAAGTTGCCTTCCGATTTGGGTGTGCGGGTGATGCGTTCGAGGTTCGAACCGTCTGGGTCCATGACATAGAGGTCATTGTTGGAGCGGTTCTTCTCAAGGTCTTCGTAGGAGATACCGAAAAGGACCTTGCGGGTCTCGGGAGAGACACTGACAGCCGAAACGCGGCCGAGGGCTTCGAGCGCGTCAATGTCGAAGATGCCTGTTGTCGACTTGAAATCGGGCTTGTCGATGATTTCGGCATCATTTTCGCCCCCTGATGAGCAGGCTGTGAGCGAAGCTGCCGTGAGGACTGTTGCCATGATGTGGTTTAGATTCATGTCGGTTGTTTAAATGTGAGGGGAAATGAGTGATGAATGGAGAAAGATGATGGTTGTAAGGCGGGAGATACAGAAGCACAAAAGAACAAAAGATACAAACGTTTTTTATCGTATAATCCAAGATGTGGATTGAGAGGTTGAAAGATTGCGTTGAAGACAATCTCTGAAAACTTCTGTTTCGTTTGCCCTTTTGTTCTTTTGTATCTCAGGTCTTGCAACCTTTATTTAATGAGGTATTGCGACGAGATTGACTCGTGGGTGTGGACGCGGCGGATTGTATCAGCGAAGAGACGTGCGACAGAGAGGATTGTTGCCTTCTTGCAGTTCTTGTTGAAGGGGATGGAGTTGGTAAACATCATCTCGGTCAGCGCGCAGTTGTCGATGCGTTCAGAGGCGGGATCCGACATGATTGCATGTGAGCAGAGAGCGCGGACAGAGCGTGCGCCGCTTGCCATCATGAGGTCGGCTGCCTTGGTGATTGTGCCTGCGGTATCGACCATGTCATCAATGAGAATCACATCCTTGTCCTTGACGTCGCCGATGACGGTCATCTGGGCTACCACGTTGGCCTTGGCGCGCTGCTTGTGGCAAAGCACGAGGGGCACGTTGAGGTATTTGGCGTAGCTGTTGGCGCGCTTGGCTCCACCGACGTCGGGCGATGCGATGACGAGGTTCTCAAGCTTGAGCGTCTGGATGTAGGGGATGAACACGGACGACGCATAGAGATGGTCGACGGGGATGTCGAAGAATCCCTGAATCTGGTCGGCGTGGAGGTCCATTGTGATCACTCGGTCAACTCCGGCAGTCGTGAGAAGGTCGGCCACAAGCTTTGCGGCGATTGACACACGGGGCTTGTCCTTGCGGTCCTGACGGGCCCATCCGAAGTAGGGCATCACGGCGATGATCGATGCGGCTGAGGCGCGCTTGGCGGCGTCGATCATGAGCAGAAGTTCCATGAGGTTGTCGGTGTTGGGGAAGGTGGACTGGACGAGATAGACCTCGCAGCCACGGATGGATTCCTCGAACGATACTTCAAACTCGCCGTCGGCAAAGTACTGGATGTTCATCTTGCCGAGTTCACAGCCTAAGTCGCGGCAGATTTCTTCTGCCATGTAGTGAGATTTTGTCCCGGAGAAAACTTTGATTGGTGGAAGGGAATCAATCATGATTATGTATGATAATGATGAGTTTGGGTGCAAAATTACAAAAATTCCCTCGGCTATTATGTTAAAAGCGAGGGAATTTTTATGATGTCCTCAATATTCTTGAATCAAGGTTAGTGTCAGAACAGGCAAAGTATGAGTGCCTGGGCGGCGACAACTCGCAGGAACATGGTCAGAGGATAGACCGTCGAGTAGGCCACGGCGGGGGCGTCGGAGCCGGTCGAGTTGTTGGCGTAGGCGAGTGCGGGGGGATCGGTGCAGCCGCCCGAAACAAGACCCATGATGGTGAGGAAGTTGATTTTGTAGACTCCGCGGGCGATGCAGCCGACAATGAGGAGGGGCATGAAGGTGATGATGAAGCCCCAGATTACCCACCACATACCGGTGGTGTTGAAGACTGTTTCGGCAAATCCACGGCCCGACGAGATACCGACCGAGGCAAGGAAGAGGCAGATGCCGAGTTCGCGCATGAGCAGCGATGCCGAGGTCGAGGTGTAGGTGACGAGCTTGAATTTGTAGCCGAAACGGCTGAGAAGGATGGCCACCACGAGGGGACCGCCGGCGAGACCGAGTTTCATGCCGAATCCGACGTTGATAGAGCCGACGATGATACCGAAGAGGATACCGACGAAGATGGTGATGAGGTTCGGGTGGTTGAGGCGCTTCATCGAGTTGCCAAGGCGGACGCCGAGACGCTCGATGTCGTTGAGGTCGCCGACCACTGTGAGGCGGTCGCCCATCTGCAGGCGGAGGTTGGGCGATGCGAGGAGGTCGACACCTGCACGGTTGACGCGGGTGCAGTTGAGCGAGTAGGCGGTGTGGAGGCGGAGGTCGCCGAGGGGCACGCCGTTGTATTTGCTCTGGGTGATGACGATGCGGCGGGAGAAGATCTTGCTCTGTACCTCTTCCCAGTCGCTTTCGTTCATTTCAATCTCATGGCCGATGACGCCCTGGAACTTAGCTTCGTCGGAGGGTGCGAGTACTACGAAAATCTTGTCGCCGACGTGGAGTTCGGTCTTGGAGGTCGGGATGATCACCTTGCCGTCCTCACCCATCAGTCGCGACACGACGAAGTCGCAGTGGAGAATCTGGTGGAGTTCGAAGAGGGTCTTGCCGTCGATGAGCTTGTTGGTCACCTCGAAGGAAACCACGAGGGGTTTCTGCTGAGAGGCTTCAATCTCTTCCTCGATGGCGCGGATCTCGTCCTCGGTGCGGATCTTGAAGATGGCTTTGACGATGAGCATTGAGAGGATGATGCCGATGACGCCGAGGGGGTAGGCGGCGGCATAACCCATTGCCATGATGTTGATAGCCTCGGTGCTTCCGGCTGTCTGCTGGGCGGCGGCGAGACCGGGGGTGTTGGTCACGGCACCCGACATCACGCCGACGAGGGCTGAGATGGAGGTGTTGCCGTCAATGTAGAAGATGGCGAGTGTGATTGCAACGTTGAGGGCGATGATGAGCACCGCGAGACCGTTGAGCAACACTCCGCCCTTCTTGAACGACGAGAAGAAACCGGGTCCAACCTGGATACCGATAGCGAAGATAAATAGGATAAGGCCGAACTCGCGCACGAATTTCAGCACTTCGGCATTTACAATGTAGCCGAAGTGGCCCATGACGATTCCGACGAACAGCACAAAGGTGACACCGAGTGAGATGCCTCCGATTTTCAGCTTCCCGAGGAAGATACCGGCGGCTATCACGAAGGAATAGAGCACAAGGGTGCTCGCAAGCTCCGTATGGCCCGGACCGATCAGGTCAAATAACCATTCCATTACTTAAAAATGTTGACAATATGAATTTTAAACAATCTTTTTCAGCTATTGACGGATGTCTGTCGGCAGACACCGTGTTTTTGATTTGGCAGCGTTCCGGCCTCGTGTGGCGGATGTGACCCGTAGCAAGTTTGCCGGAGAAAAACATGCGGCGGATGACACATCTGATTTTTGAGAGTGCAAAGGTAGAAATTTTTTGGCGTTTTTTAACAAAACGCGTGTGTAAAAATGAACACTTTTTTCCACGATGCGCCCAATTTTTTTGCACCGTCAGTTCATATCGCGGCTGAAATGGGCGGCAAACTCGGCTTCTTTCTTCCTGACTGTAGCTCCGAAGGCGCGGATGAGCAGCACGGAAGCGACGATTAGCGCGCCCGAGAAGCTGTAGTAGACACCGATGTTGTGCCAGTCGAGCACTTTGGCGAGGAAGAGGAGGAGAGGTATGCCGACGATGATGTAGCTGACAATCGAGATCCAGAGCAGTGGCTTGACGTGGGAGGTGCCGCGCAGGGCGTTGGCGTAGGTGAGCTGGATGGCATCGCCATACTGATAGAGGATGAGGGGGACAATCAGGGCGAGGGCAGCGGTGATTACCTCGGGGTCGGGGGTGAAGGCATGGATGAGATGGCGGCCGCCGATGAGGAAGACGAGCGAGGCGATGGTGGCGAGGAGGAGGTTGAGATGGAGTCCTGCGGAGGTGATACGGCGCATTCCGTTGATGTCGCGCAGGCCGGTGTAGTTGGCGACGCGTATCGATGTGGCCACGCCGAAGCTCATGAATGTCATGAAACCGAGCTGGGCGATGGTGTTGACCACCTGGTAGGACGCAAGTTGAATCTTGCCGAACCAGCCTGAGACGATGGCTCCGAAGCTCCAGAGGAAACATTCGACGCCACTTTGTATCATGACAGGATAGGAGGTGGTCCAGACTTTCATGCGGACACTGCCCGACTTTGCTGAGCCTTCACGCAGTCCCTTGATGTAGGGGCTGTAGCGCTTCGAGAAGAGGAGGAAGAGGAGGATTCCGGTCATGGCGAGATAGCGGGCGGTGAGGGTGCTGAGACCTGCGCCGACGAGTCCGAGCTGTGGGGCGCCGAAGTGTCCGTAGATGAGGGTGTAGTTTCCGAGAATGTTTATGGCGTTGGCACAGAGGATCATCCACATCGGTGTGGCGGTGTCGGTAGTGCCGTTGGCTGTCTGCTGGCAGCAGTTGAAGATGGCCATTGGGAGGAGGGTGGCCAGGACAATTAGATAGTAGCTGCGGATGAGCGGGAGGAGTTCTTCGGGCTGTCCGAAGCGGTCGAGGAAGAAGTAGAGAGTGCCCATTATGGCCGTGAAGCAGAGCGAGACTATCACGTTGATTTGCAGTCCGGCGCGGAGGGTGATGCCGACCTCGGTGTTCTCCTTGCGGCTGTAGAGCGCGCCGATGAGCGGGGTCATACCTGAGGCGAAACCGATCTGCATGACGGTTGCTATCATGAAGATGGAGTTGACGAAGGCTGCTGCGGCAAGTTCGTCAGTGCCGTAGGCACCGACCATCATGGTGTCTGCGAAGTTGACGACGATGATGCCGACCTGTGTGATGAGCACGGGGAGCCCGAGCCGCCACAGGTTTTTGTATTCGGTCTTGTATGCTTTCCAGAAACCCGCCTTGCGGGTGAGTGAAGAGGTTTTCATAAGTTGATAGGAGTCTCAAACGGTTTCGGACTGCAAAGGTAGGCATTTTTAATGATACCAGTGTATTAAATAGGGCTAATAAGTCAAATAGGCCAAATAAGGCGGATAGGGGTTGCGGGAAGGGTACACAAGGACAGAGGGTCAGAAGGAACAGAAGTTTTTTATAGAGGAGGATTTTGTGCGGGAAGGGTACACAAAGACAGAAGGTCAGAAGGAACAGAAGTTTTTATAGAGGAGGATTTTGTGCGGGAAGGGTACACAAAGACAGAGGGTCAGAAGGAACAGAAGTTTTTTATGTTTTTTTGAGAGTTAGGCGTTCTTGTGTCTATGAAGGTACGGAGGTTTTTTATGCCTTTTAAGGAATGGAAGTTTTTTATGTCTTTGAGGGAACGGATGGTTGATGTATGTCTGCGTCAAAGTCCGACTCTCACGAGCCGGAGCTTTAAGCCATGCGTCAGGGGAATCACCCGTACACATAGTTTTGATTTATTGTTTCGAAAAGTGTATTCTGTGTTATGAAATGTAATCTATTTGTATATGGGTTGCTATATTCATTTGGACGATTATTGCTGCCAGAAGAGGGCGCTGTTGACGGTGTACTGGGCAATGATTGCGAGTTCGACCTTGAGATCCTCGGAGATGTTGAGCTGTTTGAGCATTTCGTTGAGTTCTGCTGCGTAGCTGTGGATGGCATCGTCTGACTGGTTGAGACATTTCAGGGCGATTTCTGAGGTGAAGTCAGTGAATATGTGCAGTTCATCGTTGCTCAGACGGCAGTCCTGCAGATAGGTGTGGTAGGTATTTATAAGGTCTTGGTTGGTGTGGCCGAAATCGTCGGAGTCCTTGGTAATTATTGCAATCTGTTTGGCGTGAGATTGGATGCGGTTGATTTCGATGAGTGACAAAGAGTTGGCATCCATGAGGCCCACGAGGTCATTGGTGAGACGATCCATGTCAAGTGTGTTGTTATCAAGATAGGAATTCCTGTTGTTCATGATCTCACACATGGCATTGTTGTGCTGGTAACCGAGGAGGTCAACGGTGATGGTTTCGTAGGCGGGTATGGCATCATCGGCGGACGACAGATCGGGGGCACGTCCCGGCAATGGACGGATAGGACCGCAAGAATCAATTGCGATTTTATTATCGTCGACGGGCAGACGGTCGTCCCCTCCGGATGAGTTGGTTCTCATTTCTGATGGCTTGATGGATATGTCATATTTCAGTATCCAATTGGTGGGTGTGGCTCTTGATTCCACTTTTTCCAGAAAATATTCAGCGGCTGCCGAGGTTAATGCGCAGCCGAGTTTTCCTCCAAGCGGCCCACCGCAGTATGTGCCTCCCGCCCTGCCTACCTGATCGGCCAGGAAGGTGCCAAATCTTTTTAAAAATCCACGGCTTGATTTGTCGGGGATGGTTGAGTTGAGGCTGTCGAGAGCGGCGAAGACTGTGGAAAGTTCTTGGTTGTAGATGTCTGCCGGAAGTGTGTCGTCAGTTGAGGGAATGTCTTCTGCCGGTTTGATGTCGGGCATATCCGGTGCGTTGGTTTCTGTGCATGATGAGGCAAGAATCAGCATCGAGAGCATGAGGATGGAAAAGATTTTTTTCATAATAAGATAGGATTTGATTGATAAAATGTGATGATTAATATGCTTTAATATATGATTTCTGAGTGGGAGGAGGTGGGAGTCGTAATATTTACCATTATTGGTTCGTCGATTTGACCGATGTAATGCACGAACTGGCATGTTGACGAAATCTCGATTTCATTGATGATTGAGTTGTCGGAGACTTTTGACAGAGATAAGTGTGTCCGACCGGATTCATGCTCGAATGAAATGACAAGGTAGCCGTTGTCGTACTCGCATGTGATTTCGTTTTGGGTTGTGGGGAGTTCAAGACGAGTGGGCTCATCCTTATTCTTGTTATTAGGATTGGCATATCCATTAATAATTGTAAAGTTAAAAATAAGAACCAGTGATAATAATTTCATATTCATAATTTAAATTTATTAGAAACATTGTGGTTTTGTTTTCTGATGCAAAGTTAGGCCGACGAGGAAACAGATGACGAATTTCAAGATGTGATAAATTTAAACTTGCTTATGTGTAAGTTGCAGTATATAAAACTATTAGGCTTAGGTTAAAATTTGGATATTTAACCTAAGCCTAACTTACTTATTGATAATGCTTATATGTATATGGTGGTTAAAGCATTGAAAATTAGTATCTTGATAAGATTTCAACTATTTCGGGTGCATCGGATGCGTTGGAATCGGCGATTATTTTGATTAACTGTTTTTTTCGTCGGTAGGTGTAGTTGGGATGAATGCCGAGGAAAAGTCCGATTGCGCGGGCGTTGAGGCCGGCGAGAGTTAGGGCAAGAAGAGTGACATCTTTCTCTCTCATGGATGGAATCTGCGTGCGGATTTTTGAGATGATTCCGTCAAGGCAGTCATCGACCATGCGTTCGATCTCTTGAATATTCTCCGGACGTTTGAATTTGTCGATTTCATGCTTGATGTTTTTGTAGAAAGCGAGATAGTTTGTCTCGTTTTCTTCCTGAGCGGCATACTCATTTATGATAATGTTAAGTTGAGAAAATCTGCCTTGTAATAGTGGTTGTATTTTTTTACTCAGTAGTTCGTTCTGTCCCTTATTTTGGGTAAGGTCTGCTGCAAGAAGTTGGATTTCATTATTCTTGTTAGAAAGAATGGTGGAAAGATTGGCAATGTCTTCTCCATGTTTTGCAAGCTTCTTACTTAAAGATTCTTTTTCGAAATCTATTTCTTGAATCTTTTTTGACAAAAGTATGATTTCAGTCATCTGCTTACTTATGGCTGTATTTTTTCTGTTTAGGCGGATATGATATAAAAGAGTACCTATCATAATGAGTAGTAAACCTATAATGGTAGAAAATATAAACAAAAGTTTGTTCCGTTGAGCTATTTTTTCTGTGTTTGCAGCTTCTGCCGAGTAAAAATTCCGCTGACCGGCAACTGCAGATTGTTTTACTGCATTTTTGAATATTTTGTTGTCTAATTTGGATAATATTTCTTGATATTCAAAAGCCTGGGCTAAATTTCCTTCTTTCTTACTCAGTTGTACCATGGCATCGTAATAAAATATGGAATCATTAACGCTTTCCATCTTGTCAGCCGAAAATGTAAGCAGTGATTTGGCTTCTTTTAATTTTCCAACAGCGATTTTAACAAAAGCGATATCAGCCAAATCTGTTGATGGATATTCTAAGATGTCTTTGTATTTTAGAAGAGTATCTCCATATTCTTCTGCTTTGGTATATTCACCTTTTTTTTCATACATTAAGTGTCCTATACCTAGAAGATAAATCTTAAGAGTAGGAAATGCTTCAATTTTTGGTTGCAGAGAGTCTAAAATTGTCTCGCATTTATCATATTGTCCAAGGCTATTGTATCTTGCGGCCAGATCACCCATTGTATACAGATAAAATCCATCGTATCCATTATTTTTATATAATTTAGCTGCTTCTTTAGAATATTCGATACTTTCTTCATAATAATAGGAGCGTGATAATACTAACGAAATGACATCGGCTGCGCGTGCTTGCCAAAACTGATCATTTAATTTTTTAGCTATTTCATGGCATTTCATTACTGAACTCATTGCTGTAGAATTATCTCCGACAATATGTTTTATTCGAGCAAGGTAGTATAGGGATTTCATGAGGTGAGGCCGGTCGTCGGCATTTTCGAAATATTCGACGGCTGTTGATATGAGGGAGTCGTTGTCGGACGGTTGGTAGATTTTGAACTCGCTTTGTGTCAGGAGCAGGGCGTAGAGTGCCGCTTGCCTTTCGGATGCGGAGGCAAGGAGCTGAGGGGCTATGCTGTCGGCGAGGATTGCATGAGCCGAGTCGGGAGCCTGGTCCATGATTCGTTCGGCACGGTCAAGGTAAGTGTCGAGGCGGTCGCCACCTCCACATGAGGAGAGTATGGGAAATATGGATGTTAAGAGGGAGATGACTGTTGCGAGTTTGAATAAAGTACGCATGGATATGTCAATTTGTTACTTGTGGTATTTGTGTAGAATATTATGATGGGAAGTGGATGTGTATGAGGTGTGAGATACCGGCATTTAGTATCTTGATAGGATTTCGACTATTTCGGGGGCATTTGGGGCGGAAGAATCGGCGATTATTTTGATTAACTGTTTTTTTCGTCGGTAGGTATAGTTGGGATGAATGCCGAGGAAAAGTCCGATTGCGCGGGCGTTGAGGCCGGCGAGAGTTAGGGCAAGAAGAGTGACATCTTTCTCTCTCATGGATGGAATCTGCGTGCGGATTTTTGAGATGATTCCGTCAAGGCAATCGTCTACCATGCGTTCGATTTCTTGAATATTCTCCGGACGTTTGAATTTGTCGATTTCATGCTTGATGTTTTTGTAGAAAGCGAGATAGTTTGTCTCGTTTTCTTCCTGAGCGGCATACTCCGTTATGATAGTGTTGAGTTGGGCGAAGCGTCCTTGCAGGAGTATTTGGACCATCGAGCTAAGTTTTTCGTTTCGGTTGCTGTTGGAAATGAGATTTTCAGAAAGTTCCTCGATTTTTGAGTTTTGTGTTGAAATTATAGATGATAGTTGATTGAACTCGGAAAGTTTTTTATTGAGTGTTTCGTTTTCAGAATTTGTCTGTTGAAGAGTTTTGGAAAGGAGTATGATTTCCGTCATTTTCTTGCTGATATCCATATTTTTCTTACTTAACCGATTACGGTATATTAGTATGGAAGTTATGATCAGAAATATAGTAGAGAAGAGAGCTAAAATCAATAGTAGACGATTCCTGGTCGCAATCTGAGCTATACGAATCATCTCTTCGGAGTAATAGTCACGTTGAGCGTACATTACAGATTGGGTTGTAACAATATCGAATATCTGACTATATAATTCAAGTGATTTTTTAGTCGCTTTAAGTGTAGCTTCGGTGTCTCCTTTTTTTTCATAATAGTGGGAGAGTGCATTATAATAAAAAATGGAATCACGGGTTGTCCTCAATTTAGGGAATGTATTTTTTAATATTTCGTTTGCTTCATTAATTCGGCCTAATCTAATTTTTACATCAGCGATAATTGCATGTTCTATTGCTGTATTTAGTAGATGGTCCTCATATTTTAAAACAGAATCGCCCATTTGCTCGGCTTTTTCGTATTCTCCTAATGTACTATACATTAATTGTGCAGTACTTGATATATCAGCTAAAATGGATTGTCGAAACTCATCACATATAACTTGCGGATTTTGAAATAAATTTAATATAGTGTCGATTACCGCTTGACAGTTTTCATATTGCTTTAAATGGTTATATCTGATTGCCTGATCAGATAATGTATAGATATAAAATAAGATATTTCCTGATTTTTTATATAATTCAGCAGCTTCTTTTCCGTAATTAATGCTTTCTTTACTATGGTAGAAAGATGAGAATAATTTAGCGATTACATCATCGCATCTTGCTTGCCAAAAGTTATCTTCAATCATTTTTGCCATAGCGCGTGCTCGCATGGCTGAATTCATTGCATCAGAGTAGTTTTCATTATTGTTGCATATTCTTGCTTTATAGTATAGTGATTTCATCAGGTGAGGCCGGTCGTCGGCATTTTCGAAATATTCGACGGCTGTTGATATGATGGAGTCGTTGTCGGAAGGCTGGTAGATTTTGAACTCGCTTTGTGTCAGGAGCAGGGCGTGGAGGGCCGCTTGCCTTTCGGATGCGGAGGCAAGGAGCTGAGTGGTTATGCTGTCGGCGAGGATTGCATGGGCCGAGTCTGGAGCCTCGTCCATGATTCGTTCGGCACGGTCAAGGTAAGTGTCGAGGCGGTCGCCACCTCCGCATCCGGTTGAAAGTTGAAAGATGAATATTATAATTGTGATAATTGTTGCAAATTTAAACGAAATATGCATAAAATATACCGATTTGTTGCTTATTGTGCAAAATTACGAAAAATTGTGTAATATTTGATGGGGTGGGTATGTAAAGGCAGAGTGGTCAAAAGGTTTTTGTGGTTGAAAAGGTGGGTAAGTGGATTATCGGACATCTTCGATGCCCTTTTGGGTAATTATTCTTTTTCCCCACACCTTCGCGCCACGCAATTTCGCCCTACGGGCTTCATTGCGTTGTCGCTCGATGTGGGGCTACCATCACATCGCTGCTCCGCAGCTTGCTAACGGCCATGCGGATAGGGCGTTCGGATATGCGTTGACGGCTATTTGGATAGTTTGTTGGTGTGCGTTCGGATATGCGTTGACGGCTATTTGGATAGTTTGTTGGCGTGCGTTCGGATATGTGTTGGCAGCCATTTGGATAGTTTGTTGGTGTGCGTTCGGATATGCGTTGACGGCTATTTGGATAGTTTGTTGGCGTGCGTTCGGATATGTGTTGACGGCCATTCGGATAGTTTGTTGGCGTGCGTTCGGATATGTGTTGGCGGCCATTTGGATAGTTTGTTGGTGTGCGTTCGGATATGTGTTGACGGCCATTCGGATAGTTTGTTGGCGTGCGTTCGGAT